>DASZLV010000099.1:0-71621 GCA_035552215.1 Solirubrobacteraceae bacterium
GGCACGGGGCCGATGGGCCTCGGCACCTACGGGTCGCGGTCGATGGCGGTAGGCGGGGAATCGATCGCCAAGGCCGCGGGGCGGGTGGCCGAGAAGGCGAAGCAGATCGTCGCCCATCAGCTCGAAGCGGCGCCAGAGGACATCGAGGTGGCCGAGGGCATGTTCCGGGTCCGGGGAACCGAGAAGGGCATGGCGCTGGCCGAGATCTCAGGGATCGCCCACGTTCGCCCGGAGCTGCTGCCCGAGGGCATGGAGCCCGCGCTCGAGGAGCACGCCTTCTATGACCCGGAGAACTTCGTCTTCCCCTTCGGCGCTCACGCGTGCGAGGTCGAGGTCGACGTCGAGACGGGCAAGGTCACGGTCAGGCGGTACCTCGCCGTCGACGACTGCGGGAACCCGCTCAACCCGATGCTCATCGACGGCCAGGTCCACGGTGGCATCACCCAAGGGATCGGACAGGCGCTGTACGAGCAGATCAAGTACGACGACGCCGGTCAGCTCATCACCGGCACCCTCGTCGACTACGCGCTGCCCACCGCGGCGGAGATACCGTCGTTCGTGACCGACCGGACGGTGACACCGTCGCCGGTCAACTCGCTCGGCGTCAAGGGCATCGGCGAGGCGGGCACGATCGCCAGCTCGGCGGCTGTGGTCAACGCGGTCATCGACGCGCTGCGGCCGCTCGGCGTCGACTACATCGACATGCCGTGTACCCCACTGAGAGTGTGGACGGCGATCCAGGAGGCACAGCGATGATCCCCGCAGGGTTCGACTACGTCCGGCCGTCGTCACTGGAGGCGGCGATCGGTGCTCTGGCCGACGGCGGGGCGGACGCCAGGCCGCTCGCCGGCGGGCATTCGCTGCTCCCGCTCATGAAGCTCCGCTTCGCGGCGCCCTCCCTCCTCGTCGATCTCCAGGGCCTGCCCGGGCTTTCGGGGATTCAGCGCGAGAACGGGTCGTTGCGGGTGGGGGCGCTAACCCGCCACGCCGAGCTCCAGGCAGCGGGACTCGGGGTGATCAGCGAGACCGCCCACAAGATCGCCGATCAGCAGGTGCGCAACCGGGGCACGATCGGCGGGTCATTGGCCCACGGTGATTCGGCCTCGGACTGGCCGACGGTGCTCCTGACGCTGGACGGGAGCGTGACGGCGCAGGGACCCGGCGGGCAGCGGGTGATCGAGGCCGCCGACCTGTTCAAGGGCTACCTGACGACATCGGTCAGGCAGGGCGAGATCGTCACGGAGGTACACCTCCCGGCGCTCGAGGGCTTCGGCGGCGCCTATGAGAAGTTCACCCGGCGGGCCGAGGACTGGGCCATGGTCGGAGTCCTCGCCGTGGTCATGGAGAGCGACGGCGTGGTCAGCGACGTGCGTGTCGGGTTGACCCACATGGCCTCGACGCCGCTGCGCGCAACCGCCGTCGAGGAGGCCCTGAAGGGGCAGCCGCTCACGGCGGAGTCGATCGCCGCCGCCGCCGAGCACGCCGACGAGGGCACGAACCCCTCCGGGGACCTCAACGCCACCTCCGACTACAAGCGCCACCTCGCGCGCGTGCTCACCCGGCGCGCGCTCACGCGAGCGGCCGGGATCGAGGGGTGAGCGTCGAAAGCGGCTCCCACCCACCCGGCGACGACGTCGAGGCGGTAGCGACCGCGCTGGCCGGTGAGGGGTACCTCGCCGGCCGCGAGGTCGCGACCGTCCTGCATCTGGCGGTAGCGCTCGAGCAGCCGCTGCTCCTCGAGGGAGAGGCGGGGGTGGGCAAGACCGAGCTGGCGCGCGCCTGGGCGTCGGCCACCGGCGCTCGTCTCGTCCGCCTGCAGTGTCACGAGGGGATCGACGTCCATCAGGCGCTCTACGACTGGGACCACGCCCGGCAGCTGCTCTCGCTGCGCGCCGCTGAGATCGGCGCCAGCGCCGCCGACCTGTACTCGCGCGAGTTCCTCGTCCGGCGTCCCCTGCTCGAGGCCCTCGAGCATCATGGCCCGGTCGTGCTCCTGATCGATGAGGTCGATCGTGCCGACGACGCCTTCGAGGCCTTTCTCCTCGAGCTCCTCTCGGACTTCCAGGTCACCATCCCCGAGCTCGGGACGATCACCGCCGTGGGCCGGCCGCTGGTGGTGCTGACCTCGAACCGCACCCGCGAGCTCCACGATGCCCTCAAGCGCCGCTGCCTGTACCACTGGATCGACTACCCGGACGCCGAGCGCGAGCGCGAGATCGTCCTCACTCGCCTGCCCGGGGTGAGCGACGAGATCGCCAGTCGCGTGGTCGCCGCCGTCGGCCGCCTGCGCGAGGCGGGCCTGTACAAGGTGCCGGGGGTGGGGGAGACGGTGACGTGGGCGCGGGCCCTGCGCGCGCTCGGGCCCGAAGCGCTGCAGGAGACCCTCGGCGCCGCGCTCAAGGTTCGCGAGGACATCGAGCGCGTCCGTGAGCAGGGCGTACTGGAAGGTGTCTGAGGACGAGCGAGCGGGCGCGGGCGCCGCCACGCGGGTTTCCCCACCGGGAACGGGCGCCGCCCTCACCGAGCGGCTCGGCGCCCTCTGCGCGCTCCTGCGTGAGCGCGATGTTCGCGTCGGGACCGGCGAGCTTCTGGCCGCCCACCGCGCCCTCCGCGCCCTTCCCGACCCGGGGGATGCGGCGCTGGCGTGGGTGGCGCTGCGCGCGACCCTGTGCTCGGCGCGTGAGCATTTCCAGGCCTTCGACGACGCCTGGCAGGAATGGCAGCACGGCGCCGCGGCGGAGTTCGTGGACGGCACGGCTCCTCCCGAGCTCGACGAAACGATGCGCTCGGTGCTCCCACGCACGCACGTGCCCTCGGCCACCTTGGCGCCCCAGGTGGAGGAGACCGATGCGCTCCCGGCGGCCTGGAGCGATGCCGAGGTGCTCCTCGAGCGTGACTTCGCCGGTTATGACGAGCGCGACCGCGCGGCCGCCCTGGCGCTCCTGCGGCGTTCGGCGGCGCGCGGCCCACAGCGGCTCACGCGGCGGGTCATCCCGGCCCGCCGGGGCCGGCGGATCGACCTGCGGGCGACGATGCGAGCCTCGTGGCGGACGGGCGGTGAGCCCTTCGTGCTGCGCCGCTCGTGGCATCGCCTCGAACCGCGCCCGCTCGTGCTCGTCGCCGACGTCTCGGGCTCGATGGCGCCCTACGCGGTCATGCTCCTCGCCTACATGCAGGCCACCGTGAGCGCCCGGCGCCGCGTCGAGGCCTTCGCGTTCGCCACCCGCCTGACCCGGATCACCCACGAGCTCCGGGGCCGCGACCCCGAGGCGGCGCTCCGGCGCGCCGACGCGGCGCTGCACGACGCTCGGGGCGGAACCCGCATCGGCGAGGCGATGAGCACGCTCAATCGCGAGTACGGCCGCGTGATCGGCCGCGGAAGCGTGGTCATCCTCCTCTCCGACGGCTGGGACCGGGGCGATCCCGAGCTCCTCGGCGACGAGCTGGCGCGGCTGCGGCGCTGCGCCTGGCGCCTGATCTGGCTCAACCCTCTCGCCGCGGACGCCCGCTGGGAGCCGCTTACGCGCGGGATGGTCGCTGCCTCCCCGCATCTCGACCGCATCCTCCCCGGCAACAGCCTACGCTCGCTGGGAGTGCTGGCGGACCTCATTGAGCGGGAGGACCTGTGATCGCGGGCGTGGTCCTCGCCGCGGGCGAGGGACGGCGCTTCGGCGGCGGCAAGCAGCTCGCCGAGCTGGAAGGGCGCCCGCTCCTCGAGCACGCGCTGGCGGCCTCGGCGGAGGGTGGCCTCGAGCCCCGCTTCGTGGTCCTCGGGGCCAACGCCGAGGGCATCCTCGCGAGCGTCGAGCTGCACGGACACGAGGTCGTGGTGTGCCCGGACTGGCAGGAGGGCATGGCCGCTTCACTGCGGGCGGGCGTCGAAGCGGCACGCGCCGCGGGCGCTGATGCGATCCTCGTCACCCTGGGCGATCAGCCACGGGTGGGAGCGGAGGCGATCGGGCGCGTGCTCGCGGCGCGCGGCGGTCCCGACGGCGCCAGCCGCGCCGTGCGCGGCAGCTACGCCGGCGTGCCCGGCCATCCCGCCCTGCTCGAAGGATCGCTGTTCGACGCCCTGCTGGCGCTGAGCGGCGACGAAGGGGCGCGGGGAGTGTTCAAGTCCGCGGGCACCCACCTGATCGCCTGCGAGGACATCGCCGTCCCCACCGACGTCGACGAGGTCGAAGACCTCGCCGCGCTCAGCCCGCCTTCGTCCACGCCCCACCCCGGCGCGAGACGAGGTGGGCGGCGATCGCGGTAAGCGCGACCAGGCCCGTCGCGGCGGCGAGGGGCGCGAAGTCATTGACCCGTAGGGTAAGCAGGGCGCCGACGAGTGCCCCGAGGACCATCGCGGCGATCGAGAGGGCGCGGCGACCGAGCGCGGAGCCCGGCCCTCCGACCACGCGGGCGTCGGCGGCGATCCCGGTGAGCGTCATGGTGAGCACAGTGGTCGTCATGTCGCGAACGCCGAGCCGGCGCACCGCCGCGTTCTGGATTCCCATCCCCACGGCGAGGAGGACGACGAGGACATAGCTCGTCCCGGTCGCCACCACAGCTCCGGCGCCGGTGGCGCCCGCGACCACCGCTGCGCCCGCGAGGAACACGAGCTGGGCGGACAGGGCGGCGCGGAGCAGGAGGCCCCGGTGGTGTCCGAGTCCGCCGCCGAGCCGGCCGCCGATGAGGCCGCCGAGGAGGAAGGCGGCGACGGCGACGAGCGACTCCCAGATCGACAGGCCGTGCGCGCCCGCGATCGCGAACCCGAGGAAGACGACGTTCCCGGTCATGTTGGCGACGAAGACATGGCCGATACGCAGGTAGCTGGTGGCATCGACGAATCCGGTGACCAGGGTGAGCGCGAGCATGAGCACCGGCAGGGGGCCGTCGCGGCTGTCGAGGAGGTCGTGGCGGATGTTCACACCGGACAAACTACGCGCATGGAGAACGTGTGGGAATACCCCCGCCCTCCCGCGGTGTCGCCGTGCCGGCAACGCGTGCGCTTGGAAATCGGCGAACACGTGCTGGCCGATTCGACGCGGGCGCTGCGGGTGCTCGAGACCAGCCATCCGCCGACGGTCTACATCCCGCGCGCCGACGTGCGCTCGGACCTGCTC
The DNA here is from genome assembly GCA_035552215.1 of Solirubrobacteraceae bacterium. Taxonomy (GTDB): domain Bacteria; phylum Actinomycetota; class Thermoleophilia; order Solirubrobacterales; family Solirubrobacteraceae; genus Palsa-465. The sequence goes on from DASZLV010000099.1 coordinate 5,109, forward strand.
GCGCCGAGCCGGGCGCGAGGTTCCTGGTGTGAGTTCAAGGGTGCGGCGCGCTACCTCGACGCCACCGTGGACGAGAAACGCATCGTCGCCGTGGGCTGGACCTACCCCGAGCCCTCGCCGGGATACGAGACCCTACGCGACCACATCGCCTTCTATCCCGGGCGGGTGGAGGCGGCGTGGATGGGAGAGGAGCGCGTCGCCGCGCAGGAGAGCGACTTCTACGGCGGGTGGATCACCGCCGAGCTCGTCGGTCCCTTCAAGGGGCCGCCGGGAACGCTGGACTGGTAATTACCCCCAGGGCCCGAGATGAGAGAGAATTCCGCCCATGGCGATGGTCCGGCACAAGTTCACGCTCATCCTCGACCAGGATCCCGAGCCCTTCCTCGACGACCTCCTCGCCGCGGGCTGTGGCGACGCCCTGTTCAGGGTCTCCGACGAGGGCGAGCCGTTCGCGCAGTTCTACCGCAAGGCCCCCACCCTCCAGCGCGCGATGGCCACGGCGGTTCGGGAGATCCACAGGACGGAGCTTCGCGTCGTGCGAATCGCCGGGGTGGCGCTGCCGACGAACTGAATTTGGCCCTGAGGCCAAAGCCAGTGTCCGCATGCCCGGGTATAAGGCATGAGTGTCGTTGACGGTCGAGCCCATCGAGCAGCACTTCCCCAGCGAGCCGGTGAGGCCGCGGCCGCTCATTGCCGTCACCACTTCCGAGGTCCGTGAGGGCACGGCGGTGACTCCGACCCGGCACGGAGAGCCTCCGCAGCTCGAGATGGCGCTCGGACTCAAGTACCTCCACGCCATCGAGGCCGCCGGCGGCATCCCCGTGGTCCTGCCTCCCCTGCAGATCGACTGCCTCGACTCGTTGCTCTCGCGCGTGGCCGGGGTGTGCCTGTCGGGCGGTCCCGACCTCGACCCGGAGGCCTACGGCGAGCGCCGGCACTCGCGCACCGGCCCCACCGAGCGCCAGCTCGACACCTTCGAGCTCGCGCTCGCGCAGGCCGCCGACGCTCGCCGGCTCCCGATCCTCGCGGTGTGCCGGGGCATGCAGCTGCTCAACGTGGCTCGCGGGGGGACGCTTCACCAGCACCTCCCGGACATCGTCGGCGAGCGCATCACCCACCGTCAGACCGAGGTGGGGGAGCGCCCCACGCACTGGGTCACGCTCACGCCGGGCACCCGGATCGGCGAGATTCTCGATCGCACTCGGACCAAGGTCAACTCGTTCCACCACCAGGCGGTGGCCCAGCTCGGCGGGGGCCTGACGGTGACGGGCCGGTCGAGCGACGGCACGGTCGAGTGCATCGAGGCGGTCGACCGTGAATTCGTTGTTGGCGTACAGTGGCATGCGGAGTGCTTGGTCGATCGCTTCGGTCAGGCGGCACTGTTCCGCGCTTTCGTAGGCGCCGCGAGCCAGTTCGAAGGGGCCACGGCGCGATTTGCGCACGTTGCTTGAGGGAAGACACGGACATAGCGATGCAACGATGAGAGCAGAGCTTTCCCATTCCCCGCTCGCGGATTGGGCGGAATGGACCTCCTCGACGCCTTACAGCGTCGGGATCGAGGAAGAGGTCATGCTGCTCGATCCGCGTGACTGGTCGCTGGCGCAGCGGATCGACGACGTCCTCCCGGGCCTTTCGCCCGAGCTGGCCGAGCGAGCGACCGCCGAGACCCACGGGGCGGCGCTCGAGCTCGCCACCCGCCCGCACGATGATGCCGAAGGCGCGGCGCTGGAGATCGCGGCTCTGCGGTCCGGGCTGGCCTCCGAGCTCGGGCAGGTCGATCTCCGGGTCGCGAGCGCGGGCACGCATCCGTTCGCGATGTGGACGGCGACGGAGATCTCCAGCGGCGCGCGCTACCAGCTCGTGTACGAAGCGATGCGCGAACTCGCGCGCCGCGAGCCGACCTTCGCGCTCCACGTCCATGTCGGGGTCCCGGACGCCGAGGCGGCCATCCTCCTGCACAACCGGATGCGTGTGCATCTGCCGCTTCTGCTCGCGCTCTCGGGCAACTCGCCCTTCTGGCAGGCTCGCGACACCGGCCTGGCCTCGGCCCGTACCCCGCTCTTCCAGGCCTTCCCGCGTGTCGGCATTCCTCGTGCCTTTTCCTCCTACGAGGACTACGTCGAGACCGTCGACCTGCTCGTGCGCTGCGACGCATTCCCCGAGCCGACGTTCCTGTGGTGGGACGTGCGGCCCCAGCCGCGCTTCGGGACGGTGGAGGTCAGGGTCATGGACGCGCAGATCACCGCCTCGGAGACCGCAGCGCTCGCCGCCCTCGTGCAATCGATCGCCCACCTCGAGCTCGAGGAGGGCTTCCACGTCGATCCCCAGGGCTACCGGCCCGAGGTGCTCGAGGAGAATCGCTTCATCGCCGCTCGCGATGGCATGCGCGGTCGCCTGATCGATCCGGTGGCCGAGGAACGGGTACCCGCGCGCGAGCTCTTGTCCCGGCTGCTGGATGCGGCGCGGCCCCACGCCGAGGACCTCGGATGCACGAATATGCTCGACGCTCTGGTCATGCTGGGCGAGGAACCGGGGGCCAAGCGTCAGCGCCGAGGAGCCCGGGAACCCGGCCGTCTGCCCGGCCTGGTTCAGCTCCTCGCCGACGCCTTCTCATCCTGATTCGATAGAAACCCCCGTCATGTGCGGATTTGCCGGCGAGTTCACGACGGGTGCCACTCCTGACCGCGACGCGGTCGAGCGGATGGCGGCCACGATGGGTGACCGCGGGCCTGACGGTGCCGGATCCTGGGCCGACGGGCAGATAGCCCTCGCCCACCGCCGGCTGAAGATCATCGACCTCTCGAGCATGGGGGACCAGCCCATGATCGACTACGAGAACGGGGCGACGATCGTCTTCAACGGCTGTATCTACAACCATCAGGAGCTGCGTTCCGAGCTCGAACGCGAGGGTTACCGCTTCGCCTCGACGAGCGACACCGAGGTGATCCTCAAGGCGCACGATCATTGGGGCCACCGGTGCGCGGAGCACTTCGCGGGGATGTTTGCCTACGCGCTCTACGAGCACTATTCGGGCCGCCTGTTCCTCGTTCGCGACCGGCTCGGGATCAAGCCCCTGTACTACGCAGAGGGGGAGAGCAGGCTCCGCTTCGCCTCGACCCTTCCCGCGCTCCTGGCAGGCGGTGGCATCGACACCGACATCGACCCCGTCGCTCTGCACCACTACCTGACCTGGCACGCGGCCGTGCCGCCGCCGCGCACCATCCTCAACGGCGTGCACAAGGTGGCGCCCGCGACGGTGACGATCGTCTCGCCCAATGGCCAGCGTTTCACCGAGAGCTACTGGCGGCCGAACTACTCCCGTCACCCGCGCTTCGCGGACTGGGAGACCGAGGACTGGTCCGAGGCGATCCTCGACGCGCTCCGGGTCGCCGTCGAGCGCCGCATGGTCTCCGACGTTCCCGTCGGCGTCCTCCTCTCCGGTGGTCTCGACTCGAGCCTCATCGTCGCCCTCCTGGCCGAGAGTGGGCAGAGCGGCCTGGCCACCTTCAGCATCGGCTTCGACGGGGTCGGCGATGACGTGGGCGACGAGTTCGAGTTCTCGGACCTCATCGCCAAGAAGTACGAGACCGAGCATCAGCAGATCCACGTCCCCGAGGCGCGCCTGCTCGAGTCGCTCGACGGGGCGATCGGGGCGATGCACGAGCCCATGGTCTCCCACGACGCGGTGGCCTTCTACCTGCTCTCCCAGGAGGTCGCGCGCTCGCACAAGGTCGTCCAATCGGGCCAGGGCGCCGACGAGGTGTTCGGCGGCTACTTCTGGTACCCGCCACTCTTGGAGGCCGAGGGGAACGGCGCCGAGGCCTACGTGCGCGAGTTCTTCGACCGCCCCCACTCCGAGATGGCCGAGATCCTGCAACCGCAGTATCTGCTCGACGAGGACCCGAGCCGCGCCTACCTGGACTGGCACTTCCGCCAGCCGGGAGCGGACACCCCGCTCGACCACGTGCTGCGCTTCGAAACCGAGGTCCTGCTCCCCGAACACCCGGTCAAGCGCCTCGACAACATGAGCATGGCATGGGGGCTCGAGGCCCGCACCCCCTTCCTCGATCACGATCTCGTCGAGCTCGCCGCCGCATGCCCGCCTGAGCTCAAGCTCGCCGACGGCGGCAAGGGCATCCTCAAAACGGCTTCGCGCGGCGTCGTGCCCGATGCGATCATCGATCGCCCCAAGGCCTACTTCCCGGTGCCCGCGTTCTACAACATCGAAGGGGCGACGCTCGACCTCATCCGCGAGACCTTCTCGGGATCATCGATCGAAGATCGCGGCCTGCTGCGCCCCGAGTACGTGGGGAAGCTCCTCGACGCCCCCAACGAGCACCAGACCACGCTCGGAGGCTCGACCCTCTGGCACATCGCGCTGCTCGAGCTGTGGCTGCGCAAGCACGGCGTGTGAATCGGGTCGCTTACGCGACCGCCGGCTCGGCGGCCCGGTTCGGCGCGGTGACCTCGAGGATCGTCCGCGCCACGACTTCGGGGTTGTCCCACATCGCGAGATGCCCGAGGCCCTCGAGGGCGACGTAGTCGGCATCCGGGAGCTGGCGCTGGATCATCGTGTAGTGCTGGGGCCAGCGGATGAGCCAGTCCCGGGTTCCGTAGGCGATGCGCACTGGGCAGTCGATGGCGGGGAGATCGCCGAACATGTCGCCCGAGGCGGCGAGCCTGATCGCGTCGGGGGCCACCTCGCAATTGGCGGCGCCGAAGAACATGGTGTAGGCGGCGAGGGCGTTCACTCCCTCCGGCCGGGCGATGAGCTCGCGGAGGGCAAGGGCGCGCGTGCGGCGCCTGCTCGCCACCAGGGGAAGCAGACCCAAGGGCAGCCCGATCTTGAAGAGGATGTCGTTGCGGCGGAAGTACAGGAGGATCAGGCGCGGCGCCGGCCCCCGCTCCCAGCATCCCGCGGGGCAGATGCCGGTGACGCTGAGCGCCCGCCCGCGGCCGGCGAGCTCGAGGGCGAGCCAGCCGCCGAGCGAGCTGCCGGCGAAGTGCGCGCGCTCGATCCCCTGGGCGTCGAGCTGGCGCTCGATCATGTCGAGGCTGGTGGGGATCGATATCCGCGTGCCCGAGGCAAACGGCTCGCCCCCGAAGTGCCCGGGCAGGGTCGGGCAGAACACGGTGTGATGGCGCTCGAGCATGGGCAGGACCGGCGTCCACGCCCGGCACGTGTCGGTGAAACCGTGGAGGAGGACGAGGGGCTCGCCCGAGCCTCCGAGATGGAATGCGTAGCTCATGGCGCTGCCGTCAAGCTCCGGTGAACGACGCTGGCCGCTTCTCCATGAAGGCGAGCACGCCCTCCATGAAGTCCGCCGAGTCGGCCCGCTCCTGCTGGAGCACGGCCTCCTCGTCGATCTCCTCCTCGAGTCGCGGGTAGAGGTGATCGTTGATCGTCTGCTTGATCGTCGCGTAGGAGCCCGGAGGTCCCGCCGCGAGCCGGGCCGCGAGGGCGCCGGCCGCGCTCTCGAGCTCGCCGTCGGGAACTACGCGGTTGACCAGCCCCCAGGCCAGTGCTTGCGCCGCCGGGAGGCGCTCACCGAGGTAGGCGAGTTCGAACGCCCGCGTGTGCCCGACGCGGGCGGCGAGGAAGGCGGAGGCGCCGCCGTCGAGCCCGAGCCCGATGTTCACGAAGGCGAGCAGGAAGTAGGCCGACTCGGCGGCGACGATGAGGTCGGCGGCCAGGGCGAGCGAGAATCCGATCCCCACCGCGGGGCCGTTGACAGCGGCGATCACCGGCTTGGGAATCGTCCGCACGCGCAGGATCAGGGGGTTGTAGACCTCGCGCAGCGGGGTGAGGACGTCGGGCTTGCCGCTCTCGCTGCGGGCTCCGGCCTTGAGATCGGCACCGGATGAGAATGCCCGCCCCGCGCCGGTGATGACGATGGCGCGGGCCTCGGGGGTCTCGGCGGCGTGGTCGAGGGCGGAGCGAAGATCTTCGCCGAGCTCGCGCGTCCACGCGTTGAGGGCGTCGGGCCGGCTCAGAGTGATCCAGGCGACGCCCCCGGCGATGTTCAGCTCCACCGTCTCCATGGCCAGGCTCATCGGCCGCTGACAATAGCTGCTCGCCCGAGGAGGGCTAGCGCTGAGTCCAGCTCTCCCGCGGGTTGCGGAGCGGCGTCAGTGTGGGCTCGACCTGATCGCGGAGGTGCTCGAAGTCGGGCGGCAGCGAGAGCTTCTCGCCGAGGTGCTCGAGCGGCTCGTCGATGGTGAACCCGGGGCCGATGGTCGCAACCTCGAAGAGGACGCCCGACGGCTCCCGGAAGTAGATCGATTGAAAGTAGAAGCGGTCGATCACCGGGGTGGGATCGCCACCGGCATCGATCACCCGCAAGCGCCAGCCCACCTGCTCCTCGGGGATCGAGGCCCAGGCCACGTGATGGACGGTGCCCGCCCCCGGAACTCCGCGCTCCTCCGGCGCCGGGTCGTAGGAGTAGAGGCCGCCGCGGCTCGCGCCGCGCGCCTCCCAGAAGTCGCCATGGCCGACGAAGCCGAGCCCGTCTTCGAGCAGGTGGCGGCTGCGGTTGGGATCGACGGCGTAGGCGCGGACGGCGTGGAAGCCCTGGAGCGCGAGCTCGGCGGAGATCTCCGGATGGTTGGCGATCAGAGGCTCGTCGCCGGTTTCGACGACCGTCAGCTCGTGAGCAAGCCCCTCGGGGTCCTCGAAGTGCAGAGAATCACCCTCGCGCTCTGACGCGTACCCGGCCTCGCGCAGGCGCTCGCTCCAGAAGTCGAGGGCGGCGGGGGAGGCGACCCTCCAGACCACACGGTGGACCATGCCGGCGCCGGGGCGGCCCTGCTTGGCGCCCGGGAACTCGAAGAAGGTGATGTCCGACCCGGGATCGCCGCGCTCGTCGGCGTAGAACAGGTGGTACACAGAGGTAGCGTCCTGGTTGACCGTCTTCTTGACCAGCCGGAGCCCGAGGACGCCCGCGTAGAAGTCGACGTTGCGCTGGGCGTCGCCCGTGATCGCGGTGATGTGGTGAATGCCCTCGAGCTTCATGGTGCTCCTTGGTGGAAGTAGGACTTCCACGTTATCGCGCTCAGGGGGCGGGGGAGCGCCGCCGCAGGCTGTAGGCACCGAAGCCGACGGCGAGGACGATGGCCACGATGGCCAGGGCGATCGGCAGCCCGTCTCCGTCGGTGCTCTGGTTGGTCACCGATGCCGTGGGTGTCGCCCCGCCCGAGGAGTTGCTCACCGGGGTCGCCGAGGCGCCGTAGCTGCTCAAGGGGAGGACGGGCACCGAGCCGGAGGCATCGAGATATACGAGGCCCTTCGCGGTCTGGAGATGGCGGATGAACGGGGTGATCTTCCCGCTCGCGAGGTTCACCGTCACCACCTCGTCGGGAATCGAGTCACTCGAGGCGTAGGCCACGCCGGGGACAAACGGGCCGGTGACCTTGTAGAGGGTCGACAGGCCGCTGGTGGCGGGAGTGTTGGTGGCCGCTCCGTGGTCGACGAGGTAGAGGGTGCCGCCAGGCGTGGTCGCCCAGCGGATGTCGTCGAGCCCGTAGGGGGTGTGGAGCACGGTGAGGCCCTTGCCGGCGTCGATGTTCGAGGAGAACACGAGGTCGAGCGCGGTTTGGTCATCGATCACGAACTGGCCGGCGAAGCGGGGGCTCGAGCTCGGAACGATGGCGTTGGAGTCCACGTCGACGAGCTTGAGCGGCACCGTCCCACTCCCGCTGTTCCGTTCGCCGCCGTTGCGTTGTCGAGGAAGGTCGGATTCAGCTTGGCGGTGCCCATACCGGTCGGCGCCGCCGGTGGTGACAGGGCGACCTTGAAGACGCGGTGCCCGTCTTGGCGATGCCATAGGAGGCCGACAGGTAGATATCGCCCCTGCTGTCGACGCTGACCGAATCGGTACCGCCCCCGGTGTGCAGCGGTCCGGTGAGCGAGGGGCTCGCGGGATCGGCCGAGTACTTGTAGTTGGTCACCTGCTGGCCGGTCGGGGCCGACGGCGTGATCGTCGCCAGATGCGAGTGCGCATCCTCGTTCAGGGTCACGATCACGCGATGGTGGAGCGGATCGCCGGCGATGCCGTCCGCCTTGTCGACGAGCGACCAGGTGTTGAGGACCGAGCCGTCGGTGGCGTATTCGACGATGGTGCTGTTGCCGCCGCCGCCCACGCTCTGGGTCAGGTTCTGGCAGGTCATGAACAGGTGCCCGTCGAGGTAGGCGAGGTCGTCACAGTTGGTCGCGCCCTTGGGCGCGGGCGCGAGCTTGTGGATCGTGAATCCGCGCGCGACAGTGGGCGGCGAGGAAGCCGCCACGGCGGTGGCGCTGAAGACGCAGACGAGCGCGGTCACGGTGATGAGGGACGCCACGCCTGCTCTGAGACCCAACGCACTGCGGAAAGCGGGGCCACCCTGAGACATAACGCCTCCTATCGGTCGATAAGAGGCCGCGAGGCTAGTGTCGGTGGGTCGGCGTCGCGTGAACGAGGCGTGACGCGATGATCAGTAAACCCACAGAATCCTGTCGTCGAGCGCCCGGAGGGCTCGAACCTCAGTCGAGGAAGGCGCGCAGGGCGTCCTTGCCCTCGCCGACGATCGGATGGCCGTGCGCGAGCAGGAGGTGATCGAAGTCAAGCTCGAGCAGGCGGCGGTACGCGTCGCTCAGCCCCGCTTTCGTCTCCTCGGGGTCGTCCATCAGATAGTCGGGGACGAAGGCGAGCTCATCAAGGCCGGTCCAGCGCACCACCCCGTCGGCGCAGGCCAGGGCCCGGAGGGCGGGGAGGTAGAGCGCGGTCTCGTCGGGACAGATCGCGTCGACCTCGTGGGCGACGCCGCCGCCGGGCAGCTCGTCGCCGAACGCAAAGGGCTCGACCGGGCCGCGTCCCTCCAGCGCGTAGATGCCGTTGGCGACGCAGTGCACGATGCACCCGAACCTCTCGCGCAGCTGCCATGAGTCCCGGTCATGGTGGCGGTTGGTGAGAAGGATGTGCTCGGGGGCGCCGCGCTCCTCGAACCACTCGAACCCGTCCGCGGGCGTCATCGGATCGATGAGCACCCGCTCCGCCTGCAGGTAGTAGGAGCTGACCTGCTTGCCGATGTGGTCGTGATGCGCGGTCCAGTGCCACAGGCCGGGGACGATCTCCTGCACGCGCGGAGGCTACTAGCTGGGAGGGCCGAAGCTGCTTGACCGCTGAGACCACGAGGGGGAGCTTCGAGCGTCCATCCGAGGCGAGTGCGAACATGCGTTCGTATGATTGTCTGCGTCCTCCTGCCCCGCTTTCAGCTCACCGTCGCCGCGGGTGACCGTACCGAGCTCCTGCAGGTTCCGGCGGCGCTCGCCCCCGAGCCCGGGGGCGCGCAGCGGGTGGGGGAGGTATCGCTCGCCGCCGAGGCCTTCGGCGTCCATCCCGGCATGCAGCTGGGCGAATCGCTCGCCCGCTGCCCCAAGCTGATGCTCGTCCCGCCCGATCCGGCGGGGGTGGCGGATCTCTGGGAACGGCTGCTGGTGCGACTCGAGTCGATGGGAGCGGCCGTCGAGCCCGAGCGCCCCGGCCTTGCCTGTTTCGACGCGCAGGGGCTGCTGCGGCTCCAGGGCGGCATCAGCGGAGTCCTGGCCGCCGCTCGGCGCGCACTGCGCGTGCCGGCGCGGTTCGGGGTGGCGCCGTCGCGGTTCGCCGCGGTGGCGGCATCGACGCGCGCACGGGTGCGCCGGCCGGTGATCGTGTCCGGGGGTCGGGCGGAGGCCCGTGACTTCCTTGCTCCCTTGCCCGTGGCGCTATTACGAGCCCGTGCCGCGCTGGCCGAGGCCAGGCTGCATGAGACTCTCGAGCGCCTCGGGGTGCAGACGCTCGGGGAGCTCGCGGCGCTACCCCCGGCGGCGCTGGCTGATCGCTTCGGGAGGTTGGGGCTGCTCGCCTACGAGTTGGCGAGCGGGGGCGATGGGGAGCTGTGTCCGCGCCAGCCGACCGAGATCCTCCGCGAATCGCTCCAGCTCCCGGATGCCGCTTCCGGTCCACAGCTCGAACGCGGGCTCGGGCTCCTGATCGACCGCCTGCTCGCCCGCCGCGAGCGCCAGGGGAGGACGCTGCGAGCGGTCGTCCTCTCTGCCGTCCTCGTCGAGCGCGGGACATGGCGTGAGCGCGTCGTCTTCCGCGAGGCGCTCGCCGACCCGGTTCGCATGCGCCTCGTCCTCGCCCCGCGCCTGTCCCTGGTGCCCGCCCCGGCCGAGGTGCTCAGGCTCGCGGTGGAGCAGTTCGGGCCACCGGCGAGCGGTCAGCGCGGCCTGCTCGACGAGCCGGCCGCGGCGCGCAATGCGCGCCTGCGCGAGGCGATTCGCCAGGCGCGGGCCGCCGCCGGCCCCGACGCCGCGCTCCGGGTACTCGAGATCGACCCCGACTCCCGCGTGCCCGAGCGGCGCGCGGTGCTGACGCCGTTCGAGGGCTGAGGGTGGCCGGGCCTCGCCGTCTCGCCGTCCCCGCCCGGGCCTCGGTCACCGCCGCCACCGACGGATGCCCGCTCACGGTCGACGGGCGCGAGGTCGACGCGGTCCGAGAGTCGTGGCTGCTCGAGGACCGATGGTGGACCGATCGCCCGCTTCGCCGCCGGTACTGGGAGATCGTCACAACGTGTGGGCGCAATGTCGTCGTCTTTCATGACCTCTCGGCGGGGGCTTGGTTCTCGCAGCGGTAGGTGGTGCGATTCGGGCGGGGTGCGCGTGGCCAGGGGCTCGGTTTGCGGATTGGCCGACGGCGCCCCCCCCTGCTTGTTGAGCCTGGGTGGTGATTTCGCACGTGGTGATGGCCTCCCCTTGCTTCGCGCGCGAACTAGGACGTGATTTTTGCCGGCGCTGGGCGTTAAGTAAGTGTGGGTCGCTGGGAGGGACCTTTAGCTTGCTAGTCAAGGAGACTTCATGCGACGGAAGCTCACCATCTGCGTTGCCCTATCTGCTCTCGGCTGCTCCGTGCCTGGGACCGCGCTTGCGAAGCGCACGTCGAAGAAGAAGACGCCGACCTCGTACTACCTCTCGCTCGGGGATTCGCTTTCCATCGGCGCGCAGCCCGATGCCCAGGGTACGACGCTGCCCACGAATCAGGGTTATCCGAACTTCCTCTACTCGATCGAGAAGCGCAGGATCAAAGGCCTGAAGCTCGAACAGCTCGGCTGCCCGGGGGAGAGCACCGGCTCGATGATCAACGGTGGCTTCTGCTCCTACCCGGCGGGGAGCCAGCTCCAGGCCGCGGTCGCGTTCATCGCCAAGCACAAGATCGCCTTCATCACGCTCGATATCGGCGCCAACGACATCGACAGCTGCGGGTCCATCACCACGGGCTTCATCTTCACCACCACCGACATCGATGCCGCGTGCGTCGACAGGGGTATCGGCTCGATCGCCACAAACGCCCCGACAATCGCAATGGACCTGCGGCAGGCCGCCGGGCCGAAGGTCAAAATCGCCGCGATGACCTACTACGACCTCTTCCTGGCCGACTATCTGCAGGGCACTACCGGTCAGAGAGAAGCGTCGCAGTCGGTATCGCTCACCAAGTCGGTCAACGACACCCTGTCCGCCGACTTCACGGCGCAGAACTTCCTCATCGGGGAGGTCGACACGGCATTTGGTGTCTACACGCCGTTCACAACTACGGTATCTACGGCCATGGGGACGCTTCCGGTTGCGGTCTCCGAGACCTGTGACCTGACGTGGATGTGCTCGGCGCCTCCGATCGGCGCGAACATCCACGCCACCGTAGCGGGGTATGAGAAGATCGCGGAGGTGTTGGCGGCGAGCCTCGGGGCGCCGGGCTCACCGCTCTTGGCCGGCGGGAGTAGCCCGCTTCAGCAGCCTTAGATGTCAGCGTTGACTCAGGCCCGAGGAGTCACCTGCGAGGGCCCAGGCTAGATCGACTGCCTGGGTGCGGGTGTGGACTTTGAGCTTGACGTAGCAGCGTTGGAGGTGCTTTTGCACGGTGCGTTCGCTCAGGCCCATGAGATCCGGGCTCCGCGTTCCTCGCCGCCGCCGCGTATGGGAACATACGTTCGTATGTATGTCGAGCTGCATTGCCATTCGGCGTTCTCCTTCCTGGACGGCGCGTCGCTCCCCGATGAGCTCGTATCGGCGGCCCTCGAGCTCGGCTACGAAGCGCTCGCGCTGACCGACCACAATTCCGTTTCCGGGTCGATGGAGTTCGCCGTCTCGGCTCAGGGCCTCGGGCTGCGGGCCATTCAGGGAGCGGAGGTCAACCTTGAAGATGGCCGTCATCTCACCCTGCTGGTGGAGGACGCCACCGGCTGGAGCAGCCTGTGCCGCATCCTCACGCGCGCTCACGCCCACACGCGAGAGGGTCGCGGCCCTCCGTCGCAGGCCAGCGTGCCGCTCACCGAGGTGCTTGAGCATGCCGACGGCCTGGTGTGCCTCAGCGGATGTGCTCTGCGGGGCGTGCACGACGAGCCGACGCTTCTGCGCCTGCGCGAGGTGTTCGGGCGCGATCGGCTGCGGATCGAGCTCCAGCGACCGTTTCTGCGCGATGATCGGGCGCGTAATCGCCAGCTCGCGCGGGTGGCGGAGCGACTCCGCGTGCCCTGCGTGGCGACGGGGAACGTGCATGCGCATGCGCGTTCGCGCGCGCCGCTGCAGGACGCGTTCGTGGCCGTGCGGGTGCACGCGACGCTCGACGCCTCTGAGCCGGAGCGGCGGGGCAACTTCAGCCATGTCCTCGCATCGCCGGCGGCGATGGCCGCACGTTTCGCCGAGCATCCAGAGGCGGTGGCGGAGTCCGCTGTGCTCGCCGATCGCCTGCGCTTCGACCTCGGGGCCGACCTCGGTTACCGCTATCCGGGAGCGGAGGATGCGGGCACGATGCGCAAGCTCTCCGAGCTGTGCGGGGCGCAGCTCCAGGATCGCTACGCGGACGCCGAGGCGGGCATTCGTGAACGTGCCGGCGCGCGCCTGGAGGAGGAGCTGCGCCTGATCGATGCGCTCGCGCTGCCAGGTTTCTTCGTCCTTCATCACGATCTCCTCGAGCTCGCGCGGGAGGTGGCGGTGGAGGTGAGGGGACCCGATACGGCCCGCGCGCTCCTGCCCCCGGGCCGGGGTCGCGGCTCGAGCGTGTCCTCGATCGTCTGCTACCTGACCGGTCTCTCTCACGTCGACCCGATCGCCAACGAGCTGTTGATCGGGCGCTTCCTGAACGAGGAGCTGACCTCGCTTCCCGACATCGATCTCGATTTCCCGCGTGATGTGCGCGAGGTGCTGATCCCGCGTGTACATGAGCGCTACGGGCACGACCGGTCAGCACTGGTGGCCGCTTTCCCTACCTACCGCGCCCGCGGCGCGATCCGCGAGCTGGGCAAGGTGCTGGGCCTCCCGCCCGGGGAGATCGAGCGGGTCGCGCGCGGGAGCGAGGGGTGGGACGCGCGCGAGGTGGGGGCGGACATCGAGAACGCATTCGGAGGGGCCGCGGCCGAGACGAAGGGATCCGGCGGCCGGGGGCCGGGTCCCTTCCCCAGCCACCGGTCCAGTAGAACCGCGTCCTCCGGTCGCTGGGCCTGGCTCGCGCGCCTGTCGGCCGAGGCGCAGGGCCTCCCGCGCCACCTCTCACAGCACTCGGGCGGGATGATCGTCGCCACCCGCCCGCTCGTCGACTGCTGCCCGATCGTGCCCGCGGCGATGGAGGGCCGGCAGATCGTCCAGTGGGACAAGGACTCATGTGCCGACGCCGGCTTCCTCAAGATCGACCTGCTCGGGCTGGGGATGCTGTCGGCGGTCGAGCGCGCGGTCGAGCTGATCGCCCGCAACCGGGAGGAGCGGATCGATCTCTCGAGGATTCCCTACGACGATCCGGCGACCTACGAGTGCATCCAGAACGCCGATACGACCGGGGTCTTCCAGATCGAGAGTCGCGCCCAGATGCAGTCGTTGCGCCGCACCCGCCCGGAGAGCCTCGAGGACATCACCATCCAGGTGGCGATCGTTCGCCCCGGCCCGATCCAGGGGGGAGCGGTCAACCCCTACATCGAGCGTCGCCAGCGCCTGCGCGCGGACCCCGACTACGAGATCCCCTACCTCCATCCCTCGCTCGAGCCGGCGCTGCGCGAGACGCTCGGGACGATCATCTTCCAGGATCAGGTGCTCGAGGTGTCAATCGCCTTCGCGGGCTTCTCCCCGGGCGAGGCGGAGGGGCTGCGGCGGGCGATGAGCCGTAAGCGCTCGGATGCCGCCATCCGCGCCCATCACGACCGGTTCATCGCAGGAGCTCAGCGCACGCACGGGGTTGACGAGGCAACCGCCGAGGAGGTGTTCGCGATGGTCAAGGGGTTCTCGGGCTTCGGCTTCCCCAAGGCCCATGGGGCGGCATTCGGCCTGCTGGCCTACCAGTCGACGTGGCTGCGCGTCCACTATGGCCCCGAGTTCCTGTGCTCGCTGATGAACGAGCAGCCGATGGGCTTCTACCCCCCCGACGCCCTCGTCCACGAGGCGCAACGACGGGGGATCACCGTTCTGCCCCCCGACGTGAACGAGAGCGAGGTGGAATGCGAGATCGATTCCCACGGGCAGGTCCGGATCGGCCTCGGCTACATCCGCAGCGTGCGCCGCCACGAAGTGGAGGAGATCGTCGCCGCCCGCCGGGCAGGGGGCCGCTTTCGCGGCCTCGCCGACCTCGCGTCGCGTGCCAGCGCCGGGGCGTCCTCGCTCGAGCTGCTGGCGTGGTCGGGGGCCGTGGACTCGGTGGGGGCGGCGGTGGAATCGCGTGGGGCCACTGTGGAAGCTGCTGGTGCCGCCTCCACCGAGTCCATTGCGAGTTTTGCTGGCGCAAAACTCGCGGGGGTGGGAGGGGATGATGAGCGGCGGGCCTCCGGCGCGGCCCGGCGGATTGCGCTGTGGCAGCTTGGGGTGGCGACGCCGGGACGCGGCGTTCCCGGGGGGACCCAGCTGGCGCTCCCGCTCGACCTGCCGGCGCCGCCGTCGCTGCGGAAGCTTTCGCAGTGGGAGTCGATGCTCGCCGACTATGGGACGACCGGGCTGACGACGCAGGCCCATCCTCTGGCTCTGCTCCGTGAGCGACTCCCTGCGGATGCCGTGTCGAGCCGGGACCTCGAGACCCTCACCCATGGAGTGAGGATCAGGACCGCGGGACTCGTCGTCGCCCGTCAGCGTCCGGGCACTGCCAACGGGATCGTCTTCGTCCTCCTCGAAGACGAGTACGGGACGATCAACCTGATCGTCCCGCCGCCCATCTACGAGCGCCATCGCCTGACCGTGAGGACTGAGCCGCTGGTGATCGTCGAGGGAAAGCTCGAGCGCTTCGCGGCGGCGGGCGGGGCCATCAGCGTCTTCGTGCACAGGATCGCGCCGATCTCCACACCCGACCGCCCGATCGCCGAGGTCAAGGACTTCTCGATGCTCGACGAGCGCGAGCGACGGCGGATCGCCGAGGAGAAGGCCGCCGCCGCGGCCGCTCCTGCTGCCGCCGAGGCGGCCGCTGCCGCCGAGGCGGAGGACTTTCGCGCCGTGGCGCCGGCGGTGATGAGCTTCGCGTCCGGGCGCCGGCGGTAGATCAGCCGCGGGCCCGCGACTCGGGCGCGCGCGGACTACTCATTCCCGGCCGTGGCGCGATAAGGTGCCCGCGCACCGTGCTTGGCGTCGCCCTGCTCATTGCCTTCTGGGTCGTCCTGGGACTAGGGACCTTCTTCATCGCCATCAATGGCGGGCTGAGGGGCGCGCGCTCCACCCTGCAGAGCAAATCGCGCAGCGGAACACGCCTGGGCACGCTGGTGATGCTGATCCTCTACGCCGGCTTTGGCCTCGCGATTCCCATCACCCTGCTCACCGGGAACCATGCGAACGCGAGCAACCAGTTCGACGGCGTCAAGCTCAACGCCTCCGACAAGCAGGGCCGCGTCCTCTTCGGACAGCACTGCGCGACCTGCCACACCCTGGCCGCTGCCAACGCCACGGGCAAGGTCGGGCCCAATCTCGACGTATTGCAGCCGCCCAAGCAGCTCGTTCTCTCGACGATCAAGAACGGACTCAATATCGGCACCGGAACGATGCCGCAGGGGCTTGTCGTCGGCAAGGACGCCAACGACGTCGCCAATTTCGTCAGCACCGTCGCGGGCAAATAGGCCCTCCGGGTAGGGCCTCGAACCCTCCCAGCGGGTCGATTCCCGGGCTCGGACCGGCGGGCAACGATCCGTCCGCAGTCGTTGGTAGCATGCCCGCCCTGTACCGCTGAATTCCCACTGACGGAGTGCGAGGCGCGCATGCGCCGGACACGAGTCGGGGGGAGGCGGGGGACCCACGTTGTTGGGGCTAATCGTGTGCATGCGCGTAGCGCCGCTCTTTCGGTGCGAGCCCGTCAGCTAACCCCGTAAGCTCGAGAAAGAGGACGGCTATGCCATACGCAGAGGGACCGCGGCGCACGCCTGAGGGCTCGGGAGGGCGACCGACTACGGAGCCGCCGGCGCGACGCACGGTGACCATCCGGGGCCAGGTGGCCGATCGGCGCAGCCCGAGGATGATCGAGATCGACCGGCGCCGGCCGCCACGCCGGCCGCGCGAGCGCGCTATGAGCCGGCCCGATCGGGTGGCCCTTTGGGCCGTCCTGCTCTGCCTGCTACTGGTCGTCGCCGCCGCCACGAGCGCGCACGCGGCCGTGCGGCTGCCTGCGTCCCACGCCCGGCACGCCGCCGTGCTCGTGGCCGCTCGCACTCGCTGACGTCGCCGTCGCCGGTCTCGGGCTCGTGGCCGCCGGAGAGGGCCTTCGGCTCTCTCCGGCGCTTGCGCACGGATGCTTAGGCCTATCAGGCCTGGTGCTGATCGGGCGTTTATCGCCCTACGTATAAGGAAAGTAGTTCACCATGCCGCCGCGCTCGGTGCTCCCCGGATGGGAGCCGAAGAAGCACCGAAGAATGACGATTGAGCGCTTGTGCGAACCATGAGCGGCCTATATACTTATCAACCGTAAGCAAGTGACAAAAGGATAGGAGTGGCCGGCTCCCCGCTGACCATTCGCCAAATACCTACCGGTGGTCGAGATGAAGACTCAGATGAGCAGATTTCAAATCCACGACGATCTGACCGCTCCGGAAGGGTCGGTGCCGGTGTTGCGCGGCGCCTTGGCGACGGGCGGCCAGCTTCCGAACTTCCTCGGCGTCCTCGCCGGCTCGCCGGCCACGCTCCGCGCTTATGCGCGGTTCCGGTCCGAGCTGCGTCACGGCAAGCTGAACCTCGCCACTCTTGAGCGGATCGCGCTCGCGGTGGCCGAGCACTACCACTCAGAGCCCGGAATCGCGATGCACTCGCGCACGGCTCGCAGTGTCGGTCTTGGCCTTGACGAAGTGGCGCTGGCGCGCCAGTTCAGCTCCAAGGACCCGAGCCAGCAGGCGCTCCTCACCTACCTCCAGGCGCTCGTCCAGAACGAGGGCAAGCCGCCGATGCACCTACACGAGGAGGCGCGTGAGGCAGGTTGGGACGACGAGCAGATCCTCGAGGCGATCGCCGCGCTGGCGCTCGAGGCTTTCACCGCGATGGTCAATGTCGCGGGTGAGGTTCCGGTCGACGGCTCAAGTGAGGCGTCGCGGGCCCTCAAAGCGGCGTAAGCTGAGCGTATGAGCATCCGCGGCCAGCGGGGTCATGGCGACCGTGAGGCGGCCTCCTCCGGCTGCTGTCCGTTCTACCACGAGGCGATCGAGCTCGTAGGGCGCCGGTGGACGGGGGCGATCCTCCGTGTCCTCATGGACGGTCCCCTCCGTTTCTCGGAAGTTGCCCAGGCGGTCCCCGAGCTGTCGGACCGGCTCTTGTCCGAGCGGATGAAGGAGCTCGAGTCGCGGGGGATCGTCGAGCGCACGGTGAAGCCCGGCCCCCCGTTGCGGGTCGAGTACGAGCTCTCGGTTATGGGCCGCGAGCTCGAGCCGGCTCTGTCCGAGCTCGAGCAGTGGGCTCGGCGCTGGCTGCGCCCGCACCGGCACGCTCAGGTCTAGCGTCGCCCGCCGGGCGGCGCCGGCCCGTTTACGGCAGCGTTGACGAGCGCGTGGCGCTCCCGTGCCGCCAGGTCATCCGCCGGCCCGCGAGGCGCAGCGAGGCCGGGTCGATCGCCGGGCCGGAATCGAGGAGTGAGCTCTTGCCCGCGGTGTAACGGTGAACCTCGTAGGTCGGCGGGTGCTGTCCCACAATCGAAGCGTCCCGGGCGATCCATGCCAGCGCGCCGCCTCGGCGCAGAACGAGCGCCGCGACCGAGACGAATGACTCCGGCAAGCGCGGAAGGGTGCCGGCGATGAGGTCGGCCAGCCGCTTCGCGCTCGTCAGATTGCGGACGACGACCTGTGAGGAACCGGTGTCGACGCCGCAGGTCTCGAGCCCGTAGGCGACGGTGGCGCGGGCGAGCTTCACCGGGCCGACGCGGCCGCCAGGCACGTTGCACACCCCGGCTCCTCCGAGATTCTCTCGCGTCCCGGTGGCGGCGGGGCACCCGTAGATCGACCCGTGCCAGGAGAACACCACGGCCACATCGTCGGCCGCCAGGGTGTGGGCCCCTTGGGGCAGACACGAGGCATGCCCGCCCCGTGACGGCGTTCCTCCCGACGCGGACACGACGAGCACGAGGATCGCCGCCCCCGCGAGGATCAAGGCGAAGGTGAGCTTGCCGACGCTAGGCATGACGCCGGTCACCGTACGGGTCCGCCGGTACGGGCGCAAGCCCGGGCGCGGCGCGCCAGTAAGGTTCCCCGCTCGCAATCACGCAGCTGACACCGATCAGGAGCCTCCAGGATGGCAGACGCCCCGCTCACCCCCGATGACGTCATGGCGCTCGCGAAAGAGCACGAGATCCGCTTCATCCGGCTGTGGTTCACCGACATCCTCGGCCAGCTGAAGTCGTTCTCGATCAACGCGACCGAGCTCGCCGACGCGTTCGAGGGCGGGATGGGCTTCGACGGCTCGTCGATCACCGGATTCAATGCCATCGAGGAGTCGGACATGCTCGCCATGCCCGACGCCACCACCTTCTCCCGGCTGCCCTGGAGCCCGAGCGAATCCGGGGTGGCGCGCATGTTCTGCGACATCCTCACCCCCGAGCGCACCCCTTACGAGGGCGACCCGCGCCACGTGCTCCGCCGCGCCGTCGAGCGGGCATCGTCAATGGGGTTCGATCATTTCTACGTCGGGCCCGAGCTCGAGTACTTCTACTTCCGCGACTCGAAGTCGACCGAGGTGCTCGACGAAGGCGGCTACTTCGATCTGACCACGCTCGACGCCGGGTCCGACCTGCGCCGCGAGACCGTCATCGCCCTCGAGCAGTTCGGCATCCATACCGAATACACCCATCACGAGGTGGGGCCGAGCCAGCACGAAATCGACATGCGCTACGCCGACGCGCTGAAGATGGCCGATGACTGCATGACCTATCGGATCACGGTCAAGGAGTTCGCCCTCAAATACGGCTACCACGCGACGTTCATGCCCAAGCCCCTGTTCGGCGAGAACGGCTCGGGGATGCATACCCATCAGTCGCTCTTCACCGGAGGGCGCAACGCATTCTTCGACGCTGACGACCCGTACTACCTCTCCGATATCGGCAAGGCGTTCATCGCCGGCCAGCTTCGCCACGCGCGCGAGATCTCCTCGATCTTCGCCCAATGGGTCAATTCCTACAAGCGCCTCGTGCCCGGCTACGAGGCGCCCGTATACGTGGCCTGGTCGCGCCGCAACCGCTCCGCGCTCGTGCGCGTGCCCATGTACCACCCGGGGAGCGAGAAGGCGACGCGGATGGAGCTCCGCTGCCCGGACCCCGCCTGCAACCCCTACCTCACCTTCGCGGTGCTCCTCCAGGCCGGCCTCGAGGGCATCGAGCACGGCTACGAGCTGCCCGACGCGATGGAGAAGAACCTCTACCACCTCTCGCCCGACGAGCGAAAGCGCCTGGGCATCGAACAGCTCCCCGAGACCCTCGGCGAGGCGATCGAGCTCACCGCGGAGTCAGAGCTCGTCCTGCGCACGCTCGGCGAGCACATGTTCAACCGCTACATCGAGATCAAGCGCCAGGAGTGGGACGACTACCGGGTGCAGGTCACCCCGTGGGAGCTCGAGCGCTACCTACCCGTGCTCTAACCAAGCGCAGCCGCCAGGTCCGCCGCGGTGAGCACCGGCGCCTGGCACGTGAAGTGCTCACACACGTACGCGGCCGCCTCGCCGTCGACGGGATCGCGGCCGTCGAGGAGCGGCACACCGTCCGAGCCCGATGGCGCCGCGGCGAGCACCAGGTGCGGCCGGAACCCCTCGCGGATTACGCGCACGAGGGCCTCGGCGCCGTCGCCCGAGCCGACGATGGCGACCTCCTTGACCGGCGCCAGATAGAAGTCCGCGGCCCGGAGGAGGTGGGCGAACCCGTGGGGATGCTTGACCGCGATCGGATAGAGGAGGCGGAGCACGCCAACGGCGTGGCGCTCGTACTCGTGCTCCCCTGACAGCAGCGCGAGCCGCAGGAGGCCGAAGGCCGCGGCCGAGTTCCCGGAGGGGATGGGCGCGTCATCGATGTCCTTGCGTCGCGCGGCGAGCCGCTCGTGGTCGTCGGCGGTGGTGAAGAACCCGCCCTGCGCGCTGTCGGCGAAGTGCCCGATCATCTCGTCGGCGAGGGCCACGGCCTCGTGGTACCAGCGCGCGTCGAAGGTCGCCTCGTAGAGGGTGAGGAGCGCCTCGAGGAAAAAGGCGTGGTCCTCGAGGTAGGCGCGCAACCGTCCCTGTCCGTCCTTCCAGGTGCGCAGGAGACGACCCTCGTCGTCGCGCAGATCGCGGAGGATGAACTCAGCGCCGGCGACGGCCGCCCGCCGGTAATCGTCGCGATCGAGGACGGCGCCGGCGTCGGCAAGTGCCGAGATCACGAGCGCGTTCCACGCGGTGAGGCGCTTGTCATCGAGGCCCGGGCGCACACGTCCGGAGCGGGCCTCGTAGAGGACCCGCCGGATCTCGGGGAGCGCCGACGGCTCCGGGCCGCGCCCCTCGAGGATGTTCGCCCCCTCGAAGTTCCCCCGCTCGCTGGCGCCGAAGTAGGCGATCGCCGGCTCCGCGAGGTCGCTGCCCAGCGCCTCCCGAAGCTCCTCGAGCGTCCACACGTAGAACTTGCCCTCGACTCCTTCGGAGTCGGCATCGAGGGCGGAGCAGAAGCCGCCCTCGGCACCGCGCATCTCGCGCAGCGCCCAGTCGAGCGTTTCGCAGCACACGGTGCGCAGGCGCTCCTCGCCGGACACCTGCCAGCCGTGGAGGTAGGCGCGCGCGAGCAGGGCGTTGTCGTAGAGCATCTTCTCGAAGTGTGGCGTGGTCCAGGTGGCATCGACGGTGTAGCGGGCGAAGCCGCCGCCCACCTGGTCGTAGATCCCACCGGCCGCCATCGCTCGCAGCGTGCCGAGCGACATCTCCCGCTCGCCGCGGCTCAGCAGCAGCTCGATCGTCGACGCCGGGGGGAACTTCGGGGCGTCTCCGAACCCGCCGTTGCGCTGATCGTAGGCAGGTTTCAGGGAGACGACCGCCTCGTCGAGGGGCGCTTCACTGATGGGATCGTTCGAGGGCTGCAAACGGGCCGTGGCCTGCAGGGCGCGGACGACTTGATCGCTCTGCTCGCGGATCCCCTCGCGTTGCTTATCCCAAGCATCGGCGACCCCCAGGAGAACCATGCGCCAGCTCGGCATACCCTGTCGCGGCTCGGGCGGAAAGTAGGTGCCCGCGTAGAAGGGAATCTGCTCGGGGGTGATGAAGGCGTTGAGGGGCCAGCCGCCGTGGCCGGTCATCGACTGGACGGCGTCCATGTAGATGGCGTCGACGTCGGGGCGCTCCTCGCGGTCGACCTTGATGCACACGAAGTGCTCGTTCATGAGGGCCGCGATCTCGGGATCCTCGAATGACTCGCGCTCCATCACGTGGCACCAATGGCACGCGGAATATCCGATCGACACGAGCAGCGGCCGGTCCTCGGCGCGCGCCTTCGCGAGCGCCTCCTCGCCCCATGGGTGCCAGTCGACGGGGTTGTTGCGGTGCTGGAGCAGATAGGGGGAGGTCTCGTTGGCGAGTCGGTTTGGCATGCTCTGGAGGCTACCCGGCGGTGGGGGACCGGGGCCCGCCGCACAAGGCGGTAAGCCCGAACTCCTCGAAGCCGGTCGAGAACAGCCGCGAAGGAGAAACTTTGTCCGACCAACGTGAGTCAGTCACCGCCCCAGACGCACCCGCCGCGATCGGTCCCTACGTGCACGCAGTGCGCGCGGGTGGCCTGCTCTTCTGCTCGGGCCAGATCCCGCTCGATCCGCGGACCGGTGAGCTCGTCATGGGCGGGCCGGCCGAGCAGACAGGACGGTGCCTGGAAAACCTCGCGGCGGTGTGCGCGGCCGCGGGCGCGCGGCTCGGAGACGCGGTCCGCGTGACCGTGTACGTGACGGACATGAGGGCCTTCGGGGAGGTCAACGAGGTGTATGCGTCGTTCTTCGAGACCGACCCCCCGGCGCGCGTCACGATCGGCGTCGCCGCTCTGCCGCGCGGAGCCCAGGTCGAGATCGATGCGGTGGTGGCGCTTGGAGCCTGACCCCTCCACACCGTCGCCGGCCGACATCCGTCGCGCCGCGGCAGAGGGGGCCGGCGTGATCCGCGAAACGCCGGTGTTGAGTTCGCGCACCCTCGGTGAGCGGTGCGGGGCGACGGTGGCGCTCAAGGCCGAGAACCTGCAGCGCACCGGCTCCTTCAAGCTCCGGGGAGCGCTGGCCAAGATCGCCGCCCTCGGCGACGGCTGCGCCGCCGGCGTCGTCACCGGAAGCGCGGGTAATCACGCTCAGGCCGTCGCCTACGCGGCTCGCGCCCGGGGGGTGCCCTGCGAGGTCTTCATGCCCGAGACGGCACCGATCGCCAAGATCGAGGCGGCGGCCCAGCTCGGCGCCCGGGTCAGCTTCGCCGGGGTGTCGGTCGAGGAGTGCCTGGCGGCGGCGCGCGAGCGCGCCGAGGAGCGCGGGCTCGCCTTCGTCCATCCCTTCGACGACCCCGACGTGATCGCCGGGCAGGGAACGCTCGGGCTCGAGCTTCTGGCTCAGATCGACGACCTGGCCCTGATCATCGTTCCCGTGGGCGGGGGAGGCCTGGCCAGTGGAGTGGCCATCGCCTGCAAGTCCGAGCGCCCCGAGATCCGCGTCGTAGGCGTGCAGGTCGAGTCATATGCGCCCTATCCGGCCTCGCTGGCGGCGGGGCACCCCGTCGTCGTCTCTTCGGCGATCACCATCGCCGACGGGATCGCCGTCAAGCGCCCTGGAGAGCTCACGCTCGCGCTCATGTCCCGCTGGGTCGACGAGGTTGTCGTGGTCTCCGAGGACGAAGTGGCCGAGGCGATGGTGTTCTTGCTCGAGCGGGCAAAGCTTGTCGTCGAGGGCGCCGGTGCCGTGGGCGTCGCCGCGCTCCTGCGCGGACGGGTGGCGGGCGCGGCGTCGGGGACCACGGCGGTGATCCTCTCGGGCGGCAACGTCGATGCCGGGATGCTCGCGCAGGTGGCCCGTCGCCACGAGACGCAGGCGGGGAGGCGTGTCGTCCTCTTGACCCGGATCCCCGACCGGCCTGGCGCTCTGGCGCGGCTGCTCTCGCTCATGGGAGATGCCGGCGCCAACCTCCTCGACGTCCAACATGTGCGCGAGGGCTTCGATCTCCACGTCCGCGAAACCGCGGTTCAGACCGTGCTCGAGACGCGCGGGAACGCCCACGCCGAACAGGTGCTGGGCGCGATCCGCGAGTCGGGATATGAGCCGCGGGTCGTGCGCTAACCACAGCGCGCGAGGAGCTCGTCGATTCCCGCGTCGATTCCCTGCGCGATGAGCTCGGCGTCGTCGGCCAGTTCCGCCTGGGCGTAGATCCCGAAGCACGCCTGGCCGCCCACCGTGGTCATGCCGATCGAGATTCCGTGTCCGCCGGTGAGAGGAACCGCGGGATACGCGCGCGTGACCTCGCAGCCCATCAGGTACAGGGGTATCCGGGGTCCGGGGATGTTCGAGATCGTGAGGTTCGACAGCTGAGGGCTCGCCAGGGCCTTGGAGACCAGGCGACGCAGCGAACGGGGGGCGTAGCCGAGGGCGTCGAGCACGGCGCCCGAGCCCTCGGGCTCGCGGGCGCGCTTGCGCTCACGCATGGCCACGTGGACCTCACGCAGACGCCACACCGGGTCGGTCTCCTGGCAGGGAAGGACCAGGAAGAGGAAGGCGATGCCGTTGCCCCACCGCTCGTGCGAGCGCGCGTGCGCGCCATCGTCGATGCTGACCGGGACCATTGCCTTGACGTCGTGGAAGGGCTCCTGTCGGTGCTCGAGGAGCCCGCGCAGGGCGCCCGCGCTCGCGCTCAGGAGGACGTCGTTGATCGTGGTCCCGAAGCGCTGGCGGATGATCTTGAGGTCCTCGAGGGGACGGGCACGGCAGGCGAGGTGACGGGCCGCCGCCATCGGGCCGTTGAGGCTGCTGGGGGGGGCAGGAGGCACGAGGGTGTGGGCGGTGGCGCGGGCGGCGCGGCGAGCCTGGTCGGGAAGCTCGAGCAGCCTTCTCGGCTCGCGCGCGAGCTGGAGCGGGAGGCGGGCGAAGTCGCGCGCCTGCTCGAGGTGGTGGCCCACGGCGCCGCTCACGAGCTCGATCGCGCTCGGTCTCGGTGCCGGCGTCCAGCCATCGGGGGGGTCGGTCTCCGGTTCCTCGCCGACGTCGAGGAGGAGACCCATGAGCTCGACGGCGGCGAGACCGTCGACGAGGCAGTGGTGGGCCTTCCCGACAACGCCGATCTGGTCATCGTCGAGGCGCTCGGCGATCCATAGCTCCCAGAGGGCACGATCGTGGTCGAGCGGGGCGGACATGATCTCGTCCACCAGTTGCCCGAAGTCGCGGCCGCGGGCGCGCCGCACATGAAGCCCGATGTCGAAGTCCGGATCGTCGACCCAGACGGGATCGTCGAGCCCGAGCGGTACCTCGGCGAGCTTCTGGCGGTAGCGGGGCGCGCGACCGAGGCGCCCTGCGATGTGCTTGCGGATCGCCTCGAAGCTCGGGCGGGGACCCTCGGGTGGAGGGGCGAAGAGGGCGGCCCAGCCGACGTGCATGGGCGCGTGCTCGGACTCGAGCGCCAGGAAGGCGGCGTCCAAGGGCGACAGGCGGGGGCGCGCAGCAGGGGACATGCTGGTTCTACGGAGTCGTGGGCGCCGCGGATCAACGCCCGCCCGGGCGTGCCCTGCGCCGTCGCTAGTGGACGCGGGGGCTCCGGTGGACGCGGGCCTCGTCGACCAGCGCCGTGATGAGCCGGCTCGTCTCGTCGACCTCGGGGTGCCATTGGACCCCGAGGGCGAAGCGATGGCCGCGAGCCTCGATGGCCTCAGGGAGCTCGTCGGGGACCGACCAGCCGGTGACCTCGAGCCCGTCTCCGATCTCCGCGACCGCCTGATGGTGGTGAGACTTGGTGCGGTGGATCTCCTCGCCGGCCGCGCGCGCGACCAGCGATCCCGGGGTCAGCCGCACGTCGTGCTCTGAGTCCTTGAAGGTGCCCGGGTTACGCCGGTGATTGATATGGCCGACCTTGTCGGGCACGTGCTGGAGCACCGTCCCCCCGAGGGCGACGTTGATCACCTGCATCCCCCGGCAGATCCCGAGTACGGGAAGCCCGAGCTCAAGGGCGCGGCGCACGAGGACGATCTCGGTGTCGTCGCGCTCGCGAGGGTTGCCAAGCTCGGTCTCCGGGTGGGCCTCGGCGCCGTAGACGGCGGGGTCGATGTCGACGCCGCCGGCGAGGATGAGCGCATCGAGGCGCCCGAGCACCTGATCGGGATCCTCGATGAGCTCCGGATCGGGCGGGATCATCAGCGGCAGTCCGCCTGCGCGCTGGATCGCGGTCAGGTAATTGAGGGGGAGCAGCGCCGCCTCCTGATCCCAGACGTCCCAGCTGGCCTGCGTGAGGCCGGCGCAGATACCGATGGCGGGGCGCGACCCGGACATGCGCTCAGCGTAGCGGGGCTCTCGAGCCGCTACCGGCGCCGCAGCTCCCGAGCGACGGTTCAGCGGGCGGTCGCCCTGATGTGGAGGCTCATGGCGTCGTGGGCGACGTCGGTGAGCTTGAGGGCGAAGGTGAGCTTGACCGGCTGGGGGCGCTTGCCTCGCTGGCCCGCCTTGAACTTGGCGAGCAGGAGCTTGCTCACCGACAGCTCGGGGCTGGTGATCGCGATCCGGGCGCTCGGCTGGGCGCTCGCCAGCGTGATCGTGAGGGCGCCGTGCCGGACGGTGGCGGAGTACTTCACCGGCCTCCCGCTCACGCCTGTCACGGTGATGCGGCGGGCGAGGGTCGCTCGTCGGCTCGAGAAGGTCAGGCCCCTGGGGAGCGTCACCGCGATGGTCGCGAGCGAGGGGGCGAGGGTGCCCGCGGTGAGGGCGAAGGCGAGCTTGGGCTTGCCCTTGGCGACGCCGGTGATCGATTCGCGGGATGCCCTCGGTGGGGCGGGCACGGTTATGACGTGGCTGCTGCTGGCAGCCGCGTCCGTGACGCAGGCGGCGCTCTGGCCGGTGTAAGGGCCGGAGGTCGAGCACAAGTCGGCGCCGGTCAAGGTCAGGGTGACGGTATAGCTCCCCGCGCGCGGGAAGGTGTGGCTGACGAGCGGACCGGTCTGCCGCGTGCCGTCGCTGAACTGCCACGCGTAGGTGGCGATCGGCGCGCTCCCGGGAAGCGAGGGCTGGGCGCTGAACACGCTCGCGGGGGCGGTGGGGGAGACGGTGGCCGCGAGCGCCGCCGCCGGCCCCACGTCGGGCGAGACGACGAGCTCGTAGGCTCCCGAGGCAATACTCGATCCGCTCAGTACGGGGGGCGTCTGCGCGGCGAGCGATCCGCCCGCGCCGATCGCGAAGGTGCTCACCGAGCCGAGCGCGAAGTTGGCGACGTAAAGGCTCTGCCCGCTCGGCGACACGGCAGCGCCGAAGGGCTGCGAGCTGGTGGTGGTTCCGCTCAGCGGGCTCGTGTTTCCCTGCATGGCCAGCACTCCGCCGGCGGCGATCGAGAACGTCGACACCGTCCCCTCGTTCTCGTTGGTGACGTAGAGGTTGGCACCGCTGGGAGAGACGGCGATCCCTTCGGGACCCGAGGCCACCGTGGTTCCCGTGGGCACCGCCGCGCCTTGCATCGTCAGCGTGCCGCCGGCTCCGACCGAGAACGTCGACACCGTCCCGTCCGCGTGATTGGTGACGTAGAGATCCTGCCCGCTGGGTGAGATCGACACGTTTTCGGGCTCTGAGCCGCTGCCGCTTCCCGTGCCCACGGCACCGCCCTGCGGGGACAGGGCGCCGCCTGCTCCGATCGAGAACGTCGACACCGTCCCCGCCGTGTAATTGGTGACGTAGAGATTGTGGCCGTCAGGTGACACGGCAACCCAGATCGGACCCGAGGATCCCGTGGTGATCCCGGTCCCCTGCTGGGTGAGCACTCCGCCGGATCCGATCGAGAAGGTCGAGACCGTGCCCGAGGCGAAATTGGCGACGTAGAGGTTTGCGCCGCTGGGTGACACCGCCACCCCGTAGGGCTGGGAGTTGGTGGTGCTGTTGCTGTTGCCGCTCAGCACCGGGGGACCGACCTGGATCAGCGCTCCCCCCACACCGATCGAGAACGTCGACACCGTGCCCTGGTTCTCGTTGGCGACGTAGAGGTTGTGCCCGTTGGGCGAGACGGCGACGCCGGCGGGGAACGAGGCCGTGCTCGTGATGCCGGTGCCAACCTGGGTGAGGAGGCCGCCGCCTCCGATCGAGAACATCGACACTGCACCCTGAGTCCAGTTGGACGCGTACAGGGTGGAGGCGGCCGAGGCCGCCGGCGGCGCGAGGGCCAAGGTCGGCGCGGCGAGGATCGCTCCCAGTCCCAGGGCGACGAGCAGGCGCGCCCGGGCGGGCATTCTCACGGACTGCGGCCCGGCGGGAACAGGTCTTACCGTCAGCGGACGATCACCCATCAGCACCTTTCCCGATCACAGGATCCCAGCAGCCTACCCGAGCGCCACGCGCCGACATCCGCGGGGGCGCGCTCGCGGCACCGGGGCTGTTCAAGAAAACGGTCATCGAGGATCCCAACGGGAAGGTGCTCCAGCTGGGGGCATGCTCTGGGCGCCCCCGAAGCGTAGAACCCTATCCCGGGGGGCGAGGTCTCACGCAGGTACTGCCACGCCTACGACCTCTTCGCCGCCCCCGCCACCGCCGAGGAGGTGGCCAGGATCGGCGCCTTCGCTACGTCAACAAGCGCGCCCACCACCAACCTGGCCCGTGAATCACGTGGGGAAGGCCGAGATCGCCCGTTCGATTTTCGGCGCGATACTCGCCCACATTCGGGGGGGCGCCGCTCCGACGATCACGAACGCGGCTCGCGCTCCCTGGACCAGGCACGCGAGTTCGATGTAGCGCGCGCCGGTGCCGGTGGTGTACGCATCGCGAACGCAGCTCCCATGCCCGTTGCGGAATCGCAAGCCGGTAGCGGCTCCCAGTTCGGTGACGCTGCGGTCTCCCTCGAGAGTGTTGTGGCGTGTCCGGAAGGAAGCCCACGTGCTCAGGGTCTCGTCGCCTTGGCGGGGCGTGAGATTCAGGTAACCAAGGAAGTCGTGTCCGGCGCTTTGCAGCACGGCGGTCACCGTTCCGGCGTCACCGGTCAGGCGCCGCCATCCGGGGGGGTAGCGAAGGACCGCTCCGCCGGCGATGCGGGCGACCTGCCAGGCCCGAGGCGCGGGTGCTGGACGTAACCAGGCGAAGGCGCTGCCGGGGCCGGCCGCCGCGAATGATCGAGTCTGGGCGTGGGGTGTCGTCGGCGATGACCGATGAGATGTGGTCGTCCTCGTGCCGCCGCATCCCGAAGCGGTCATTGCCACCGCTATGGCACCGAGGATCGCCGTCTTAGAGATTGCCGTCTCCATCGCTGGGGCCACCGTTGTTGTCGCTGTCCTTGTCGCCGGCGTCCGCGCCCTGGGGGATCCCGGAGCTTGAGCCGGACGAGGAACCAGCGGGCGTGGAGGTGGTCGTGGTTGCCGCAGGCGGCGCGGACGAGGATCCGGTCGTCGTGGACGAGCCCGAGCTTCCGCACCCGGCGACGGCGAGAGATACGAGGACGAGCGCCCAGCTTGCGTAGCGCCGAGCTGTTCGTGAGGTTGTGCTGCTCATAGTCTGTCTCTCCAGTTCTAGCGTTCTCGCGCTCCCCCGACCGGGTGGAGCCCGAGTGACAGTCGCTTGTGGACTTCAGATAGAAGGGACGCCGGTTGGCGGCGATCCTTCCCGTCACGGTGGACATGTGTGGCTCGCGCCGATGATTATCAGGCTCGGCCGCGGTTACGCGGCAAGCGACCACGAGGGTACGCGTGGTGCGCCTGGTACCCGTGAGTGCGCGCGACCATCGTCCGATCGTGCGGCGGGTCTGCCCTACCCTCTCAGGATGCCCGGCGCTGATGAGATCACCGAGGCCATGTCCGCGTCCGCGGGCGCGACAGGAGAGCGCCGGACGACGATCGGGTCCATCCTCGCAGCGACGTTTCTGATCGTGCTCATGCTCGGGACGGGCTTGGCGACCGGAAGTTTGGGGTTGGTATCGGCCGGCATTGAGTCCAGCGGGGACGTGGTTGCTGCGGTCGTAACGTTCTTCGCGGTGCGGCTCGGCGCACGCCCGGCCGATTCAGGGCACCCTTACGGCCATCGTCGCGCGCAGAACCTGTCCGCGCTGGCCGAAGCGGCGATCCTCCTCGGCGGCGGGATCATCGTTGCCGTCGAGGCGATCGTCCGGCTTTCCGCCAGCAGCGGTTCGCTCGCCGTGCGTTGGTACGTGTTCGTGGTGATCGGCGCGGCGATCGCCATCGACATCAGCCGAGCCGTCGTTTCCCGGCGTAACGCCCGCCGGTATCGCTCCGCTGCGCTGCGCTCCAACTCGTTTCACTTCGCCAGCGATGTTGCCGGGGCCGTCGCGGTTCTCGTTGGCTTGATCGTCGTCCGCGCAGGCTTCCAGCACGGGGATGCGATCGCCGCGCTGGTCGTGGCCGTGATCATCTTCGCGGCGGCGGGCCGGCTCCTCTTCGAGAACGCCCAAGTACTCATGGACACCTCGCCGGAAGCAGCTCAAGCACTCGCGCATGACGCGATCGCCGCGCTCGGCCCCGAAATCGAGCTGGACCGACTTCGCCTCCGTGAGTCAGCCGGACGCTATTTCGCCGATGTCGTGGTGGCCGTCCCGCCCGGTCAGGCGGTGATCGAAGGACACGCCGCGGCCAACGAAGTCGAGAGGGCCATCGAACAGGCGCTTCCCGACAGCGACGTCGTTGTCCACGTCGAACCCCGCCAGCGCGGACTCAGCCTACGCGACCAAGTGCTCTCGATTGCGCTCAGCGAGCCGACGGTCAGCGAGGCGCACGACATAACGATCTTCGAACACGGCGAGGACAACAGCGTCTCGCTACACCTCAAGCTCCCCGCCGACAGCTCTCTAAAGGACGCCCACGAGGTCGCCGAGCGCATCGAGGCAGCGATCAGCGCACTACCTCACGTCAGCGATGTCCGCACGCACCTCGAGCCCCTGGAACGGCCGATCGCCACCGACCCGACCGCGAATCGCGACGATCGCGGAACCGCGGAAATGATCGAAACGATCGTGCGCCAACAGACTGGCAAGAAGTCACGGGACGTGCGCTTACTGCCGACTGAGGCCGGAAGCGTCCTCTTCATCACGGTCCCGATCGGCGCGACGGCGTCCCTCACCGAGGCGCACCGAATCGCCAGCGAACTCGAGGAAACGCTACGGGAACGGCTGCCCGAGATCGCTGACGTCGTCGTGCACACAGAACCATGAGACGCCCTCAGGCCGGCGCGCTCATGCGTGGCACAGCGAAGGCGCCGCGCGAGTTACCCTGAAACTGTGAACGCTCCTCTGATTGCTCGCCTCGTCGCCGCCGGGCGCATCTGCTTCGGCCTGGCGATGATGTCCTCGCCCAGCCGCGTGACGGGGCGGTGGCTTGGGCGCGACGCCGGTGGTGCCGGCACTCGGGTCGTCACGCGCTGCCTCGGTGCCCGTGATCTGGCTCTGGGTGTGGGGGCCCTGGCTGCCGCTGAGTCCCAGCTCCGGCCCTGGGTCGCGGCCGGGATCGTTGCCGACACGGCGGACCTGGTGGCCACGGCGACCGGCGGCGAGTCGCTGCCCCTCGCGGGTCGGCTCCTCACGGGCGCCCTCGCTTCGGGAGGCGCGGCGCTCGGCGTCATGTCCCTCGCCGGGCTGCGCCCGCCCGCTCCCGGCTCTTGACAGATGCTGCATGCCGGCAACGAATAGGAGGCGGTCGGCTAACCGTCCTGATCAAGCCCGCGAAGGAAGATCTCGATCTTCGCGGTGACCTGCACGCCGGGTCAGTGCGAGCGCTGGTGGGGTTGGCGCGGCGGCGGCGTTGGGTAACCTGTGAGCATGCTCTTCGGCCAGGAACACGTTGACCGTTACCGCCAGACCGATGGTCGAGAGGGCCATGAGTGGCAGGGCACCACTGTGCTCATCCTCACCACCACCGGGCGCCGCTCCGGGGAGGAGCGGAGCACACCGCTCATCTACGGCACCCACGGTGAGGACTATGTCGTTGTCGCCTCCAAGGGCGGAGCTCCGGAGCATCCCGCCTGGTACCTCAACCTGACACAGACCCCGTAGGTCGAGGTTCAGGTCAAGGGCGATCGCTTCCGGGCGCGCGCCCGAACGGCGACGGCCGAGGAGCGGCCGGAGCTGTGGTCGACGATGACCGAGCTCTGGCCTGCCTACGACGAGTACCAGACCAAGACTGATCGCGAGATTCCGGTGGTCGTCCTCGAGCGCACGTGAGCGACGCCGGCCGGGGAGCCCGCCCGGCACGCTAGCTTCCAGCCGTCATGAATGACGACTGGTCCTCGCGCAACCTTCATTTCGTCGGCGTCGGCGGTGCCGGGATGAGCGGCCTGGCGCTCGTGGCCCAGGCCCTCGGCGCCCAGGTGACGGGCTCTGATCGCGCCGACTCTCCCTACGCCGAGCGGCTGCGCGAGCACGGGATCGAGCCGATCATCGGGCATGACGCCGCCAATGTGCCGGCCGGGGCGGAGGTGGTGTATTCGTCGGCCGTTCCCGTTGAGAACCCCGAGCGGCAGGCGGCCGCCGGCCGCGAGCTCCACCGGGCGGACCTGCTCGGCGAGATCACTCGCCTGCGGCGCTGCATCGCCATCACCGGGACGCACGGGAAGACCACGACCACGGCCATGGTCGTCCATGCGCTCCGCGGCTGCGGGCTCGACCCCTCCTACCTGGTCGGAGGTGAGCTGGGGGACACGGGCGTGAACGCGGAATGGGGGACGGGGGAGTGGGTGGTGGTCGAGGCCGACGAGTCGGACCGCTCCCTCCTCAAGCTCGATCCCGACGTCGCCGTCCTCACCAACGCCGAGCTCGATCATCACGCCACCTACACCTCGAGGCTCGATCTCGAAGCGACGCTGGCCGAGTTCATGAGTGGCGCCGCGCACGCCGTGGTCTGGGATCGACCCGCCTTGCGCGCGCTCTGCCCGCCCGGGGCGGTGCTCTACGACGCTCGGTCACCGGTGCTGGGTCCCGCCGGATCCCAGTTTCGCTGGCGTGGGATCGACGTCCTTCTCGGGGTCCCCGGGGCCCATAACGCGATCAACGCCGCCGGGGCGCTCGAGGCCGCCGTCCTCGCCGGGGCCGATCCCGCGCTCGCGGCCGCGAGCCTGGCCGACTTTCGCGGCGCCCGGCGACGCTTCGAGCGGGTCGGGGACACGGCGAGCGGCGCAGCGGTCTACGACGACTACGCGCACCATCCCACCGAGGTGGCGGCGATGATGGCCCTCGCGCATACGCTCGAGCCCGCCCGCGTCGTCGCCGTGTTCCAGCCCCACTTGTACTCGCGCACGCGAGCGCTCGCGCGCTCTTTCGGCGCGGCCCTGGCCGGAGCCGACGTCGCCGTGGTCCTCGACATCTACCCGGCGCGCGAGCGCGCCGAGGACTTCCCGGGCATCACCGGGCGGCTCGTGGCGGCGGCCGCGGCGGACGCGGGCGGGGGAGCCCAGGTGGCGTGGGCCCCCGACTTCGGCGAGGCCGAGCAGCTGTTGCGCTCGATCCTTCGGGCGGGCGACCTATGCCTGGTCATGGGGGCCGGGAACGTCGACACGCTGGCCCGGGCGCTGGTGGCCTGAAGCTCGTCCCGGCGGGCGCCCGGCGCCTTTGCCTCCGGCAAATGCGCCAATGGTGTGTCGGCGCCAGCCGTTCCTCCGGCGCCTTTGCCTCCGGCGAATGCGCCAATGGTGTGTCGGCGCCAGCCGACACCACGTCTACCCTGCGGACGATGCCGCCGCCACCCGGCTCCTACTCGACCGCGCCGCCCTCGGGGGTCGAGCCCGACTACCCGCTGGCCCGCCTGACCACGGTCCGCACCGGCGGCCCCGCCGAGCTCTTCGCGCGGGCGAGCACCCTCGGGCAGCTCGAGGAGCTGGTCAGGTGGGCGAGCGCCGAAGATGTTCAGGTAGGGGTCGTGGGCTCGGGGTCGAACCTGTTGGTGGCGGATGAGGGCGTCCGCGGACTCGTCGTGAAACTAGACAAGGACCTTGCTGAGATCGACCTCGATGGGACGCGCATCAAGTGCGGCGGCGGCGCACGCCTGCCTAAGGTGGCCGCCCGGGCGGCGCAGGCGGGACTCTCGGGCATCGAGTTCGGGATCAACATTCCCGGCACCGTGGGCGGCGCGGTGAGGATGAACGCCAATGCGTACAGCGGCGAGCTTGCGAGCGTGCTCGAGTGGGTCGATGTCGTCAGCGCCTCGGGGACGGAGCGGCGGGTGCCCGATGAGCTCGGTTTCGCCTATCGCCGCTCGAACCTCGGTCCGGGCGAGATCGTGGCGCGGGCGTCTTTCGCTCTGACGCCGGCCGAGGCCGCGACGGTCACGGCGACCCTCGCGGACATGCGGGCGCGCCGCAAGGCGGCCCAGCCATCGGGGATCAAGACCTTCGGCTCGACCTTCAAGAACCCTGATGACCCCCGCGGCGAAGGCCGCACCGCAGGTCAGCTCCTCGAGGCGGCGGGATGCCGCGGACTCCGTGTCGGCGGCGCCAGCTTCTCCTCCAAGCACGCCAACTTCGTCGAGAACCATGGGGACGCGAGCACCGCGGACGTGATCGCCCTCATGGCCGAGGGTCGCAGACGGGTGAAGGAGCGCTTCGGGGTCGTCCTCGAGGCCGAGGTCCAGGCGCTCGGACCGGTGTCCCTGCCCGACGACTGGAGGACGGGGTGAGCACGATCACGCGGCCTCGCCTGCCTCGCCCGTCCGTACGCCGGCTCGGTCGTTTCCGGCTCCGTCGCCCCCGGCCGCGGACGCTGCTCGCGCTCGTGTTTGTGTTGATGACCCTCGGCGGCGGCTGGCTGTGGCTTCGCGGTTCCTCGCTCGTGTCGGTCGATCACGTGACCGTTACGGGCGTGCAGGGACCGAGCGCGCGGCGGATCCGCGCCGCCCTGGAGAGCGCGGCCCGCAACATGACCACGCTCGACGTCAACGTGTCCGCCCTGCGGGTCGCGGTGGCGGCGTTTCCGGTGGTCAAGAGCATCAGCGTGAGTACCCAGTTCCCACATGGGATGCGGATCCAAGTGTTCGAGCAGGTGCCGGTGGGGGCGGTCACGGTCGGGGGCCGCAAGTTCGCGGTGACCGCGAACGGGATCCTCCTTCCCTCGGTGAACGCATCCGGGCTCGCGTCGATTCCCGTGAGCGTGCCCCCAGGAGGCACGCGGGTTACGGGTACCGCGCTCAGCGCGGCGGCCCTCTTGGGCGCGGCGCCGGGGTGGCTCCGCGGCCGCGTCACGCAGGTCTCGACGACCGCGGCCAACGGGCTGGTCGCCGCGCTCCGCAACGGCCCTGAGATCTACTTCGGCGACGCCGGCAAGCTCCACGCCAAGTGGGCGGCGGCGGCCGCCGTGCTCGCCGATGCAAGCTCCCAGGGTGCCGCCTACATCGACGTGTCGGTCCCCGAGCGACCGGCCGCGGGCGGCGTCGTGGGCGCCGCCACCTCGACGCAGCCCTCATCTCTGGGCGCGTCTCCGAGCTCGACCACGACCACCGCGACCACCCCCGCGACAGGGGCGACTGGGGCCACCGGGAACACCGGCGCCAGCGGCAACACGGGCGCGACGGGGACCACCGGTGCTACCGGCGCGACCGGCAACACGGGCGCCGTCGCGCCCACCACTCCGGTCACGGGAGGACCCTAACTCTCAACTAGAGCTTGAGGGTGCTAAAATGGCAACTCTCGGCACGTTGTCGAGACTTGGGGGTTCTGCAACGAACGTTGCGAATTCGGCCCATGCGTTGACTTCCTTCAATTGCAGGCCCTAACGTGCGAAACTCCCGCAACGAGCAATGAGCCTAAAAACGTTCAACGCTACCTCGAGGGTCGGACGGTCCATTATGGAAAGCGGCAGTTACCTGGCAGTCATCAAAGTCGTCGGTGTTGGCGGCGGCGGTACGAATGCGGTCAACCGGATGGTCGATGCCGGTCTTCACGGCGTCGAGTTCATCTCGGCGAACACCGATGCCCAGGCCCTCGCGATGTGCGAAGCCGACATCAAGCTCAACATCGGTCATGATCTGACCAAGGGTCTCGGCGCAGGTGCCAATCCCGACGTCGGGCAGGGCGCGGCGGCCGAGTCACGCGACGAGATCAAGGAGGCGCTGAAGGGCGCCGACATGGTGTTCGTAACCGCGGGTGAAGGCGGCGGGACCGGAACCGGCGCCGCGCCCGTGATCGCCGATATCGCCAAGAACGAGATCGGGGCGCTGACCGTCGGCGTCGTCACGCGGCCGTTCTCCTTCGAGGGGACGCAGCGCGCGCGCCAGGCCGAGGAAGGCATCCAGCGCCTTCGCGAGCACGTCGACACGATGATCGTGATCCCCAACGAGAAGCTGCTCGCCACCGTCGAGCGCCGCACCACGATCATCGATGCCTTCCGCGAGGCGGACAACGTGCTGCGCCAAGGGGTGCAGGGCATCACCGACCTGATCACCATCCCCGGTCTGATCAACCTCGACTTTGCCGACGTGCGCACGATCATGCGCGACGCCGGTACCGCCCTGATGGGCATCGGCACCGCCGGCGGCGAGAACCGCGCCAGCGAGGCCGCGAAGATGGCCATCTCCTCGCCGCTCCTCGAGGAGTCGGTCGAGGGCGCGACAGGGATCCTCCTCAACATCACCGGCGGTCACGACCTCGGCCTCTTCGAAGTGAACGAGGCGGCTGAGATCGTCCAGAGCGCGGCCGACAGCAACTCGAACATCATCTTCGGGGCGGTCATCGACGACACCCTCGGGGAGGACGTGCGGGTCACGGTCATCGCAACCGGGTTCGACCACGGCCACATGCTCCCGAGCGCCGCGCGCGAGACGATCCGGCGCGCCCCGCGCGAACGCGACGTCACGCTCGATTCGCGCCAGCGGAACTCGCTCGAGATCCGCGACGACGACATCGATATTCCGTCGTTCCTGAAGAACCGCTGACGTCCCTCGCAGCCGGGCTCCGCCAGCTCGTGTACTAGCCTGCAGAGGAGTGCCCTCGACCGCCGAGACCGCCCT
Source organism: Solirubrobacteraceae bacterium (assembly GCA_035552215.1). Lineage (GTDB taxonomy): Bacteria > Actinomycetota > Thermoleophilia > Solirubrobacterales > Solirubrobacteraceae > Palsa-465. The sequence continues at coordinate 41,675 of DASZLV010000099.1, forward strand.
CCGTCGCACGCCGCTCTTCGAGCGTCACGCAGCTGCGGGCGCAAAGCTCGTCCCCTTCGCGGGCTGGGAGATGCCGGTGCAGTACCAGGGCATCCGCGATGAGCACCTGGCCGTGCGCGGCGAAGTCGGCGTGTTCGACGTCTCCCACATGGGCGAGGTCCAGTCGCGGGGCCCGGAGGTCGTGCCCTTCCTCCAGCGCGTGCTCTCCAACGACGTGCGGCGGATCCCCGAAGGCGGCGCCCAGTACTCCGTCCTGTGCCGGGAGGACGGCGGGATCCTCGACGACCTCTTCACCTACCGGCTCGCCGACTGCGAATTTCTCACTGTCACCAATGCCTCCAACCACGAGAGCGACCTGGCGTGGATGCAGGAGCAGGCCGCCGGCTTCAACGTCGACGTGATCGATTGTGCCTCCTCGTTCGCGATGCTCGCGGTACAGGGACCGAAGGCGCGGGAGCTCGTGCAGGGACTTGCTGATGGACCCCTACCGCTCCGCATGCATTGCTGCCAGCGCGACGTCGCGGGCGCCCCGATGCTCGTGTGCGGCACCGGGTACACGGGGGAGGACGGGGTCGAGCTCCTGCTCGGTCCCGAGCGCGCGCCCGCCGTGTGGGATGCCCTGGTGGGCGCCGGCGCGACGCCGTGCGGCCTGGGGGCGCGTGACACGCTGCGGCTCGAGGTGTGCTTCCACCTCTATGGCAACGACATGGACGAGACCCGCAACCCCATCGAAGCTGGCCTCGGTTGGTGTTGCAAGGAGCCGACCGGGTTCATCGGCTCTGAGGCCGTGGCGGCAGCGCGCGCCGCCGGCCCCGCAGAGAAGCTCGTCGCCTTCAAGGTCAAGGGGCAGGGCATCCCACGCCCCGGCAACCCGATCCACGGTGGTGGCGTCGTCACCAGCGGTACCTTCTCGCCGTGCCTCGAGCGAGGGATCGGCATGGGATACGTGCCCTCCGAGCGCTCGGAGCCGGGCACCGAGCTCGAGCTCGACGTTCGCGGCACCACGCGCCCGGCGGTAATCGAACGCAAGCCCCTCTACCACGCGAAGGGACAATGAACGGAATGGCCGACGCCAGTTACCCCGATGATCTCCTGTACCACCCCGAGCATGACTGGGCGCGGGTGCAGGACGGCGTCGCGACCTTCGGGATCACCTGGTACGCCCAGGACGCCCTCGGCGAGGTCGTGTTCTTCGAGCCGCCCAGCCTCGGCACCACCGTGACCAAGGACCAGACCTACACCGAAGTCGAGTCGGTCAAGGCCGTGTCCGACGTCGTCGCCCCCCTCTCGGGGGAGATCGTCGAGGTGAACACGGCACTTGCCGAGAATCCCGAGACGATCAACGACGAGCCCTACGACGAGGGGTGGCTGGTCAAGGTCAAGCTTTCCGATCCCGACGAGACGAGCTCGCTGCTCGACGCCGCCGCCTACAAGGCCTCGCTGGGATGAGCAGTTACGTCTCCGCCACCGAGGAGGACCGCCGCGAGATGCTCGCGGAGATCGGCGTGAGCTCGATCGAGGACCTGTTCGCCGACATCCCGGCGCGACTCAGGCTCGACGCCGCCGACGACGGAGGACTCGGCGACGGTCTCTCCGAGCAGGAGGTCTACGAGGAGCTCCGGGCCCTGGCGGCGCGCAACGTTTCCACCGAGGACGAGCTCTCCTTCCTCGGCGCGGGGATGTACGACCACTACGTCCCGGCCCTGATCGACTCGATCATCGAGCGCTCGGAGTTCCTCACCCCGTACACGCCCTATCAGCCGGAGATCTCCCAGGGGGGGCTCCAGGCCATGTTCGAGTACCAGACGGCGATCTCCGAGCTCACCGGCCTGCCGGTCTCCAATGCCTCGGTGTACGAAGGCCCGAGCGCCGTGGGAGCCGCCGGCTACGTGGCTAAGCTCACCAACTCGCGCCGGCGCTTCGTGGTCTCGCGCGGCGTACATCCGCATTCGCGCGAGACGCTCCAGACCCTGGCGCGGGGATGGGGGATGGAGGTCGTCGAGGCGCCGCTGCGCGACGGCGTCACCGACCTCGGCGAGCTCGACGGCGATGTCAGCGCCGTGATCGTCCAGCAGCCGAACTTCCTCGGCGCCGTCGAGGACCTCACCGCCCTCGCCTCCGCCGCCCGTGAAGTGGGCGCCCTGACCATCTGCGCCTGCGACCCGCTCCCCCTGGCGCTCCTGAAGTCGCCGGGCGAGTGTGGCGTCGACATCGCGGTGGGGGAGGGCCAGACGCTCGGGAACCGTCTCGACTTCGGCGGCCCCTCGTTCGGCTTCTTCGCCGCCACCGACGCGCTCCTGCGCCGGATGCCCGGGCGCATCGCGGGCGAGACCCGCGATGTCGAGGGCAAGCGCGGATACGTGCTCACCCTGCAGACGCGCGAGCAGCACATCAGGCGTGAGAAGGCGACGTCGAATATCTGCACCGCCCAGGCCCTCAACGCGCTCGCCGGGGTGATCTACCTGAGCTGGCTCGGGCGCCGCGGGATCGTCGAGCTGGCCGAGCTCATGCTCAAGCGGACCGCCTACGCGCGCACCCAGCTGGCCGCCATTCCCGGGGTGACGCTCCTGCACGAGCGGCCGGTGGTGCGCGAGCTCGCGATCACCCTCGACGCTCCCGCCGCGGGGGTCATCGAGCGCTGCCTGGCCCAGGGCGTGAATCCCGGCTACGCGCTGGGACGCGAGTACCCCGAGCACGAGGACGGACTGCTCGTGGCCATCACCGAGCTCCGGACCCGTGCCGACATCGACCGACTCACCGAGGTGCTCGCCGCCGCGGTCGCGGCCGAGCGGGCGGACGTGGGGATGGCGGCGTGAACGGGGGTGCTTCGCACCCCTTGGACGCTTCGCGTCCCTTGGGAGTTGGCCTGGCGGCCAACGTCCTCCGGACCTCCGCCGACGACGGCCTGACCATCTACGAGCGCTCGAAGCCGGGCCGGCGCGCCTTCGTGGCGCCCGCGCTCGACGTGCCCGACGCCCGCGTCGACGAGCTCCTGCCCGCCGAGTTCCGCCGCACCGAGCCGCCGCGGCTGCCCGAGGTCTCAGAGCCCGAGATCGTGCGTCATTACAACCGCCTCTCCAAGCGCAACTTCGACCTCGACACCGGCTTCTACCCGCTGGGGTCGTGCACGATGAAGCACAACCCCAAGCTTCACGAGCGGGTCGCCGCTCTCCCCGGTCACGCCAAGCTCCACCCGCTCCAGCACCCCGCGCGCGCCCAGGGCGCGCTCGAGCTCATGTGGAACCTCCAGCAGGCCCTGGCGGGCATCGCCGGACTTCCCCACGTCTCGCTGCAGCCGAGCGCGGGATCGCACGGCGAGCTCGCGGGCGTCCTCCTCACCCGCGCCTATCACGAGGATCGCGGCGAGATGCGCACCAAGGTTCTGACCCCGGACACCGCTCACGGGACCAACCCGGCGACGGTGACCATGGGTGGCTACGAGATCGTCAAGGTCGGGACCGACCCGAGCGGGAACATCGACCTCGACGACCTGTGCGCCAAGGCCGACTCCGATGTCGCCTGCCTCATGCTCACCAATCCCAGCACCCTCGGCCTGTTCGAGACGGGGATCGAGGAGATCGCCCGGATCGTCCACGGCGTCGGCGCCACCCTGTACTACGACGGCGCCAACCTCAACGCGATCATGGGCATCTGCCGCCCCGGGGACATGGGGTTCGACATCGTGCACTTCAATCTCCACAAGACCTTCACCCAGCCGCACGGCGGTGGCGGCCCCGGCGCCGGGCCGATCGCCGTCTCCGATCGGATCGAGCCCTACCTGCCGCGTCCCCAGGTCGTCCGGCGCCAGGCAAACAACGGCGACCGTCCCAGCTTCGACCTCGAGTACCACCGTCCCAAGGCGATCGGTCGCCTGCGCGGCTTCCAAGGTAATTACGGCGTCTTCGTCCGCTCCTACGCCTATATCCGCTCACTCGGCGCGCCCGGTCTGCGAGAGGTTTCAGAGGTCGCGGTTCTCAACGCCAACTATCTGCTCGCCAGGCTCAAAACGGCGGGCGTGGCGGAGTACCTCCCCGCCGCCTACGACCGCATCTGCATGCACGAGTTCGTCCTCTCCGGGGCGCCCATGAAGCGCGAGCTGCAGATCCGCACCCTCGACCTGGCCAAGCGGATGCTCGACTTCGGCGTCCATCCCCCCACCGTGTACTTCCCGCTCGTGGTCGACGAGGCGCTGATGATCGAACCGACCGAGACCGAGACCAAGGAGACGCTCGACCACTTCGCGGAGATCGTCGCCGAGATCCTCCGCGAGGCGCGCGAGGATCCCGAGGTGGCGCGCAACGCTCCCTACACGACCCCGGTCAGGCGCCTCGACGAGGCCGCGGCCGCCCGCAAGCCGGTGATCCGGCAGGCCTTCTAGCGGGCTGTTGCGGTTCGCTGTCTACGGAGCCGGCGCGATCGGTGGAGTGGTCGGCGCGCGGCTGCACCAGTCTGGCCACGACGTTCTCCTCATCGCGCGCGGCGAGCATTACCGGGCCATCGCCGCGAACGGGCTGACCCTCGAGTCGCCCGAGGAGCGCGCCATCCTTGAGATCCCGGTGTTCGAGCACCCCTCGGCGGTGCCCTGGAGCGAGGACGACGTGGTCCTCCTGGCCATGAAGACGCAGGACACGGCCGGGGCGCTCGGGGCGCTCGCGGCCGCTGCTCCGGCCGAGGTCCCGATCGTGTGCGTCCAGAACGGCGTCGAGAACGAGCGGCTCGCGCTGCGGAGCTTCCCGCACGTGTACGGCGCCCTGGTGATGGCGCCCACTGCGCACCTCGAGGCGGGCGTGGTCCAGGCGTACTCGACCCCCCTGAGCGGGGGTATCGACGTGGGCCGGTATCCGCGCGGCGTCGATGCGACGTGCGAGGGCGTCGCCGCCGCGCTCCGCGCCTCGCGCTTCAGCGCGCTCGTGAGACCGGAGATCATGCGCTGGAAGTACACCAAGCTCCTCGTGAACCTGGGGAACGTGACCCAGGCCCTGTTCGGCCAGGAGGCCGACGACTCCGAGCTCACCGGCCTGGCCCGGGAGGAGGCACGGGCGTGCCTGACCGTAGCCGGCATCGACTTCGCCCTCGAGGAGGAGGACGCCGAGCGGCGCCGCGGCTTGCTCCACATCGGGGACATCGCCGGCCGCGAGCGCGGCGGAGGGTCGACGTGGCAGAGCTTCACCCGCGGTACCGCGACCATCGAGACCGACTACCTCAACGGCGAGATCGTCCTCCTCGGTCGCCTGCACGGGGTGCCGACGCCGGTCAACGAGCTCCTGTGCGAGCTGGCCAGGCGGGCGCTGCGCGTGGGTGCGCGGCCGGGCGCTCTCATGCCCGACGAGGTCCTCAGCCGGGTGAGAGGCGCTCAGCCAGATACTTGACGGCGAGCGGATAGCGGTACTCGATCCTCGTGTGGCCGCCGTCGAAGAGCTCGAACTGGAGGTCGGTGACCCCGATGTGCTCGAGCTCGCGGCGGAACGCCTCGGCCCCGAGGTCGAGGTACCACTCGTCGTGCCTGCCCGCATCGATGTAGATGGCGCGCATCCCTCGCAGCGCCTCGGCGTGCCCGGGCACCATGCGCACCGGGTCGTGGCGCAGCCAGCGTGCCCATACCTCCTCGTCGAGCCGGCTCGTGAGCGGGTCGCACGGCAGGCGCACGGTGCCGTCCGCCTCGGCGGAGTAGCAGGCGGCCATGCACCACACGTTCATGAGCAGACCGTCGTTGTGCTTGGTGAACGCCGGGCGGGCGCGGAAGTCCTCCCAGAAGCGCTCGTAGGAGCCGCCGTACTCGTCGCGCAGGGCGCGGGCGGCGTCGCGCAGGTCGGGCTCGTAGCACGCCTCGAAGAGGGCGTCCCCGGCGTGGGTGGCCAGTCCCCCGAACTGGTCAGGGCGGAGCATGGGCGTGACCATCGCCCCGTAACCGCCGCTCGAGTGACCCATGATGCCGCGGTGCTCGGCGCCGGCCAGGGTCCGGTAGCGCTCATCCACGAAGGGCACCACCTCGTCGCACAGATAGGTGTGGTAGCGCCCGGTGGCGGGCGAGTCGAGGAACTGGCTGCCGCCCAGCGAGGTCCAGCAGTCCACCCACACGAGCACGCACGGTGGCGCCTCGCCCGCCGCGAAGAGCTCGTCGGCGAGCTCGGGGAAGGTGCGGCGGAAGGCCGAGCGGTTGTGCCACATGTCGAGCTGGCTCGTCAGTCCCTGGATCACGTAGAGCGAGGGATAGCGCCGGTCGGGCTCATCGGCGTAGCCCGGAGGCAGGTACACCCACAGCGGTCGCTCGGAAGGGTCGCCGAGCGGGTTGCCGCGCAGCGCGGAGCTGACGATGGTGAGCTCCTCGAACCGGCCGGCGGGCTCCTCGGACCAGGGACGCACGGCCGAGCCTGCTGCTAACCGGCCATGCCGCCGAACACCGCGAAGCGGTTGAACGGCAGCTCCGCCCGCAGCGCCTGCCATGTCCCCTCGACCTGGACGGTGCTGCCCGGCGGGGCCTCGACGCGCAGCCGCTGGGCGAGCGCGGCGGCGCTGTCCTCGTCGGTGGCGCCCACGAGCACGTACTTCCAGCGCTGAACGTAGGGCAGCCCCTCTTCGCGGAGCTTCTCGACGAACTGCACCGCGTCACGATGTGCGGGAAGCTCGACGCGTACCTCGAACTCGGGATAGCCGCGCTCGGCGACCTCTTCGCGCTCGCGCTCGATGAGCTCGGCATGCTCGGCCGCCTCGCCGGCCCCGGTGGGCACGGGCTTGTCAGGGTCCTCCCATTCCTCGGCGACCGGGTGCCAGCGCTTGAGGTCGGTGTCGATCTCCCAGCCGTTCTCGCCGGCCAGCGAACGGACGAGTGCCTCGACGGCCTCGGCGAGGGCCCGGGTCCCGGTGTACGCGAAGACCTCGCGGCCGTCACGCGACACCGCCACGCGATCGTCGAAGTCGCCCTCAAGCTCGTGCTCGGACTTCTCCAGGAGCTCGGTCAGCTTGAAAGCCGCGCCGTCGTCGTGCAGGTCGATGCGCAGCCGCCAGTCGTCACTCACTCGCTGCAGAGTAGCTACTCGCGCCGGGTGGACCGGGGGCGGTCGCGGGTACAGTGCCCGGATGCCGAATTCGATCGTCGAGGATGCAGCCGAGATCGCCGGCCGCGCCGAAGCGGAGCTCGAGGCGCTCGTCGGCGTGTCCTCGCCCTCGGGCGACGTCGACGGCGCCGAGGAGGCACTCGCTCTGTGCCGTGAGCTCCTCCCCGAGGGCGCGGTGAGCGAGCGCGTGCCGTGCTCGACCCCGTACTGCGCTCCCGATCTCTTGGCCCGCCTCCCGGGAAGCGGCACCCGCCAGATCCTCCTCCTCGGGCACGTCGACACCGTCTTCGCCCACGAGAACCACGCTCCGATGCGCCGAAACGGCGAGCGGCTCTACGGCTCGGGCACTGCCGACATGAAGGGCGGCGTGGTCCTCTCCCTCGGGGTGGCGCGAGCGCTCGCGGCCCGGCCCGAGGCGTTCGCCGAGCTCGCCGTGCTCCTGGTCACCGACGAGGAGTGGCGCACCGAGCCCTTCACCCATGTCGAGCGTTTCACCGGCTATGACGCGTGCCTGTGCTTCGAGGCGGGCGAGCGCGGGCCCGGGGGCGAGGAGGGGGTCGTGGTGCGCCGCAAGGCGGCGTCCACGGTGCGCGTGCGTGCCACGGGCGTCGCGGCGCATTCGGGAAGCGCCCCCGACCAGGGACGAAACGCGCTGCTGGCGCTCACCGCGGCCGCTGAGACGGTGGCCGCGCACCACGACCCGAGCGGTCCGGAGCACATGAGTGCCGTGCCCACCGTGCTTCACGCCGGCGCGGCCTTCAATGTCGTTCCCGCCGAAGGCGAGCTGCTCTGCGACATGCGCGCCGACCGCCTGGAGGCCGTCGAGGCCGTGGTGGCCATGATCCCCGAGGAGGTCGGGGGCGCCACCCTTGAGTCGGTCATGCTCCGCCGCTGGCCGGGGATGGACACCACCGAAGCGGCCGGGCCGCTTCTGGCCAATGCCAGCGCCCGCCTCGGGCGCGCGATCATCGGCGCGTCGCGCGGCGGGGCGAGCGACGCCAGCCATTTCGCGGCCGCCATTCCGCTCACCTTCGACGGACTCGGCCCCCGCGGGGGAGGCGCCCATACCCCCGGTGAGTTCGTCCTCGCGGCATCGCTCAGAGACCGGGCGCAAGTCGCGCTCGCTGTGGCGGCGGAGGTGCTGGGCTGAGCGGGCGCGTGTGACACCATGGTCACAGCGATGACCGCCACCAAGGCCCCGCTCCGCCGTCGTGCCCAGCTCCAGATCGGGGGGATCCAGCTGCTCGTGGTGATCGTCGTCCTCATGTGGGTGATCGAGGCGATCAACAGCCTCGACAACCAGGCTCTCGACGGCGACGGCGGGATCTACCCGCACAACGTCGGCCGCCTGTGGGCGATCTTCACCTCGCCCTTCCTCCACGTCAGCTTCCAGCACCTGGAGTCGAACACCGTCCCCTTCGTGTTCATGGGGCTGATCATCGCGCTCGAGGGGGCGCGGCGTCTGGCCACGGCGACACTCATCATCATCCTGGTGGCGGGCATCGGCACCTGGTTGATCGCGTCCGGGCACGAGCTCGTGGTCGGGGCCAGCGGCGTCGTCTTCGGTTACGCGACGTACCTGTTCGCACGCGGCCTGTTCAACCGCTCCCTCCTCGAGCTCGTGGTCGGCGGCGTCGTGGGCCTGTTCTGGGGCGGCGCGCTGCTCACGAGCATCGTCCCCCACTACGGCATCTCCTGGCAGGATCACGCCGCCGGCGCCGTCGGGGGTGTCGTGGCCGCGGCGGTGCTCGCCCGGGACCGCAAGCCCGCGGGTGCTCTCAAGCGCCGATCGGGCGGCGGCGCGGGGCTCCCGACCGCCCCGTAGCGGCGGCCGGGCATCCGCGGCGCACCGCCCGCTCGTGCACTAGCCTGGCGCTCGCACCATGCGCATCTTCTCCGGAATCCAGCCCACCGGTCGCAAGCACCTCGGCAATTACATCGGGGCGATCACCCAGTGGGTGGCCGGCCAGGACCGCGCCGAGGCGATCTACTGCATCGTCGACCTCCACGCCACCAGCGTGCCCTACGAGTCGGCGGCGCTGCGCGGGGCGGTGTACGACACCGCCGCGACGCTCCTGGCCGCGGGGATCGACCCCGAGCGCTGCATCTTCTTCCGCCAGTCCGATGTGCAGGAGCACACCGAGCTGTGCTGGCTTCTGTGCAGCGTGACCTCGTTCGGCGATCTCAACCGGATGACCCAGTTCAAGGAGAAGTCGGGGTCCCAGCGCGAGCTCGTGTCCGCGAGCCTGTTCTTCTATCCGGTCCTCCAGGCCGCCGACGTCCTCGCCTACCGCGCCGACGAGGTGCCGGTGGGCGACGACCAGCGTCAGCACATCGAGCTCATGCGCGACATCGCCGAGCGCTTCAACGCCCGCTTCGGGGACACGCTCGTGGTCCCCCGCCACGTCATCCCCGAGGTCGGGGCGCGGATCATGGACCTCCAGCACCCGACCGGCAAGATGTCCACGAGCGCCGAGAGCGTGCAGGGCACGGTCCTCGTCACCGACCCCCCGGAAGTGATCGTCAAGAAGTTCCGCACCGCGGTGACCGACTCGGGCTCCGAGATCGTCCGCTCGCCCGACAAGGCCGGGATCTCCAACCTCATCGACATCCTCGCCGCGGTCCGCGGGACCGCTCAGGAGGATGTCGAGCGAGAGTTCTCGGGCTCCGGCTACGGCACCTTCAAGCAGGCGGTGGCCGAGGCCGTCGTCGAGTATCTGACCCCGGTACGCGAGCGCTTCACCGAGCTCCGGGCCGACGAGGGCAAGCTCGAGGAGATTCTCGAAGCCGGCGCCGGCAAGGCGCGGGCGATCGCCTCGGGCACCCTCGCCGACGTGCGCGAGGCGATGGGAGTAGGGCCGGTCCGACCCCGCCGGTAGCCTTGCCAGGTCAGTGAGCGTTGCCGACCTCGAGCTCGACCTTGACGTCTTCGCCGGTCCCTTCGACCTGCTGCTCACCCTTGTCCTGCGCGAGGAGATAGATCTCCTCGAAGTCGAGCTCGCCGGGATCGTCATCACCTACATCGATCATCTCGAGCGCCGTGGCGAGCTCGACCTCGAGCTGGCGACCGAGTTCCTTGTCCTCATCGCCGCCCTGCTCGAGCTCAAGTCGCGGCTCATGCTCCCGGGCGAGGAGATCGAACCGGTCGAGCTCGACCCCGGCGAAGCCGCCGAAGAGCTCCTCGCCCGCCTGCTCGACGCCCACCGCTACCGCGGCATCGCCGGCTACCTCGTCGACGGCCTGCGCGAGCAAGAGGGGCACCGCTTCCGCTCCGCTCCCCTTCCCCCGAGCCTGCGGCGTGCCCCCCTGGCCGAGGCCCGCGCCGTCTACGACCCCGGCGTGCTCGGGCGGGCGCTGGGCGGCCTGCTCCTCATGCCCGAGCCGATCAACGTCGAGCACCTGATCACCCCCAAGGTCACGGTCGCCGAGCGGCTCACGCACCTGCGCGCGATGCTCCGCCGCGGGCGCTTCGACTTCGATGACGCGGTCGCGGAGGCCGACCGGGTGACCATCGCGGTGACCCTCTTCGCGCTCCTCGAGCTCTACAAGCAGGGCGAGCTGACGTGGAACCAGGACGAGCCCTTCGGGTCGATCACGGTGTCACCTTCGGTGACCCTTGCCGTTGCCTCGGGCCATCGCCGGGCGAGTGGGAGTACTGAGTGACCGAGCCCGCCGGTCTCGAGCGCACGGTCGAGGCGCTCCTCTTCCTGTCGGCCGACCCCGTCGACGCGGCGTCGCTCGCCGACGCCACCGAGAACGAGCTCCACGAGGTGGTGACCGCCCTCGAGCGCCTGCGCGAGTACTACGAGTTCGAGCGTCGCGGCCTCGTCCTGCGCGAGCTCGCCGGCGGGTGGCAGCTCTCGAGCCACCCCGACGCCGAGCCCGCCGCGCGGCGCCTGCTCGCCCGGCCCCGCACGCCGCCGCTCACCCCGGCGCAGGCCGAGACGCTGGCGATCATCGCCTACCTGCAGCCGGTGTCCCGGCCCGAGATCGCGCGCATCCGTGGCGTCAACGCCGAGTCGGCGGCCTCCACCCTCCTCGAGCGCGGGCTCGTCGAGGAGTCCGGCCGCTCACAGTTCGGCGCCATCCTCTACCGCACCACCGAGCTCTTCTTGCGCCTCTTCGGTCTGCGCGGCCTCGACGAGCTCCCCGACGTGTCGGAGTTCGACCCCTCGCCCGAGCTCGAGGCCGAGCTCAGGGATCGGCTGCTCAGGGCCGGAGAGGCACGGGCGGGTTCGGGGTAGGGCCGGGGGCGCACGGCGCGTCCGCGGGGGGGCGGTGTGGGGGCGGGGGCGGTGTGGGGGGCGGTGTGGGGGGCGGTGTGCTTAAACGCCCTCCTGCGACGTTTAAGCACACCGGCCTCCGGGGGGACCGCCACGCGCCCGCCCCGGCCCGCCCCCGCCCCGCCCCCCCGCCCCCTACCCCCGCGCCGCCAACTGCCCGCACGCGGCGTCGATGTCCCGCCCTCGCGTGAGCCGTACCGTCGCCGTCACGTCGCGCGCGTCGAGAACGGCCTTGAAGGCGGCGATGGCGGCGGGGGAGGAGCCTTGGTAGTCGGACCCGGTGGGGTTGTAGGGGATGAGGTTGACCTTGAAGACCCGCGGATCGAGGGCATCGGCGAGCGCCAAGGCTTGGGCGTAGCCGTCGTTGACGCCGGCGAGCATCACGTATTCGACGAACACCTGGCGGTGCTTGCGCTCGTAGTAGTCGCGGCAGGCGGCGAGGACGTCGGCGAGGGGATAGCGATCGTTGACGGGCATGAGCTGCGAGCGGAGGGCGGGATCGGCCGCGTGGAGCGACAGGGCCAGGCGAATCGGCATCGCCTGCTCGGCCAGGCGCTCGATTCCGGGGAGCCAGCCGACGGTGGAGATGGCCGTGCGCCGGTGGGTGATGCCGACGTCGGGGAGACGGGCGCATGCTCCGAGGACGCCGTCGAGGTTCATCATCGGCTCGCCCATGCCCATGAAGACGGCGTGGTCCACGGGACCGAGGCGGCGGAAGTGGAGGGCCTGGTCGAGGATCTCCGAAGGCGTGAGGTTGCGTCCGAAACGCATCTGACCGGTGGCGCAGAAGGTGCATGTGAGCGGGCACCCGGACTGGGAGGAGATGCAGATCGAGTGCCGGCCGTCGCGGTAGACCATGAGCACCGCCTCGACGGGCCGGCCGTCGGCGGTGTGGAAGAGGACCTTGATGGTTCCGTCGCTCGCGCGCGACTCCTGCTCGACGGTCAGGCTCGAGAACGGGACCTCGGCGGCGAGATCCTCGCGCAGCCCGCGCGGCAGGTTCGTCATCTCGCCGAACGACTTCGCGCCGGTGGCGGCCCAGCGCCAGATTTGACGGGCGCGGAAGGCCGGCTCGCCTCGCTCGGTCAATGCGTGATGCAGTAGTTCGAGATCCATTCCTCCCTATGGTGGCAGCGTGCGACTCGGCAAGTTCCTGGCGACGGCGGGATTGGCCTCGCGGCGCGGCGCCGAGGAGGTGATCCGCGCCGGTCGCGTGACCGTGGCCGGCGCCGTGGTCACCGACCCGGCGCGCGACGTCGGGCCCGGCGATGCCATCGCGGTCGACGGCGCCCCTGTGAAGACAGCGCAAGGACGCGTGGTCTATGCGGTCAACAAGCCGGCCGGCGTGGTCTCGACGGCCCGGGACCCGCAGCGGCGCCCGACCGTGGTGTCGCTGGCCCCCAAGGGGGTGCGTCTGTACCCGGTGGGCCGGCTCGACATCGACACCACCGGGCTGATCCTCCTGACCAACGACGGCGAGCTCGCGCATCGCCTCACCCATCCGCGCTACGAGGTCCCCAAGGCTTACCGGGCGGTGGTGTGGCGCCCGCCGGTGCGCGAGCGCGAGCTGCGGGCGCTGCGTGACGGAGTCGAGCTCGACGACGGCCCGAGCCTGCCGGCGCGCGTCGAGCGCTTGGCCGCCGACACGCTGGAGATCACCCTCCGCGAGGGGCGTAAGCGCCAGGTCCGGCGTATGTGCGAGGCGGTCGGGCATCGGGTACGCCGGCTCGAGCGTGTGCGCTTCGGCCCGCTCGAGCTCGGGTCGCTGCGCGAGGGCGAGTGCCGGGAGCTCACCGCGGAGGAGGTCAGTGCCCTGCGTCGCGCGGCGGGGAGCTAGCGCTCTGGAGGATGAGCCCATCGTGGCGCAGCTCGGTGCCCGTGAGCGCGCGCGAGACCATCGGGCCGGTGAGGCGCACGGGGGCCGCAGAGCGCAGGCGCAGCAGCGTGAACTGGGCGATGTGGCGCTCGCCGGCGATGGAGAATCCGCGGACCGGGTAGGAGGGCTGGAGGCGGGAGGGGATGAGATTGCATGCGGCGCCCCACCAGCAGGCGTTCTCCTGGGGGGAGTGAATGGCGATCACGTCGAGCTCGTCGACGACCGCGCCTACCCGGGGCATGAACCTCAGGCGCGGTTGGTCGAGGGACAGCGGCAGCAGTGTCCGGTAGTGCTGGATGAGGATGGCGCGGCCCGCGTTCGCGGGCGCCGGCCCGAGCGCGCGGGCGACGAGCCGCCAGTCGGGCCGCTCGAGGTTGCGGTCGACGGCGACGCCGACGGCGGCGGCGACCCCGGTGAGGCACAGCACGGCCACCCCGGCCATCCCCAGGCGCCGGGCGCGGGGCACGCTCAGCCCGGCGGCCACCACGAGGGCGAGGGGTAGCCACAGCACGATGATGTTGCGAGTGATGAGCTCGTCATCGCCGGCGGCGAGGATCACCAGCATGACCACGGCGCCGGCCACCGCGATGCCGGCCGCGAGCCGCGCTCCGTGGCGCTCGGCGCGGTCCCCGCGCCAACCCACGAGCGCCGCCGCGGCGATGACCACGACGGCGTCGAGACCCCGCAGCCACCGTCCCGCGGGGGCGCCGAAACCCAGCAGGAACTGCGGTGTCACCTGACCGAGGCGTAACGGCAGCGGGATATGGGCGATCCAGTTCGAGTTTCCCGTGCCCTGCTGGCTGACCGCGAGCGGAACGAGCGCCAGTCCGGCGAGGGCGATCACTCCGACGGCGGCCTGGACGGGACGGCGGCGGCGGTGCACGACGAGCAGCCACGCCGCCTCGGGGGCCACGGCGAGCACGGCAAAGTAGTGAGTCGCCAGGGCCAGCGCGCAGGCCATGGCCCACGCCACCAGCGAGCGCCCGGTGGGGTCCGACAGGGCATAGGCGAAGGTCAGGAGCGTCCCCGCGGTCAGGAGGACGACGAGCGCGTAGGAGCGCGCTTCCTGCGAGTACCAGATGAGGAGCGGGCTGGTGGCCACCAGGGCAGCGACGATGAGCCCCGCGCGTCGGGAGATGAGCTTCGCCCCGGCGGCGTAGGCGACCGGGACGGTGAGCACTCCGGCCACCGCAGAGAGCGAGCGCAGGCCGGTCTCCCGGAACCCGAAGACGCGCGCCCACACCCAGGCAACGCAGTAGTACAGCGGTGGCGTCGACTCCGTTTTGGGGAGCACGCCGAGCATCTGGCCGGGGGAGAAGTGGACGAGGAGGGCGGTGTTGGCCTCGTCGAACCAGAATCCTTGGTGACCGATCCGCACGAAGCGCAGGACGGCGGCGGCGACGGTCGCGGTGCCGACTACGGCCCATGGAGCGGCGCCCAGCGCCCGAGCATGTCGGATCGGGCCGCGCACCTTTGTCTCACGCGCGACACGGCTCACGGTGAGCCGATGGTAGGCGAGCCTCATGTATCCAGCGCGGCGCGCGCGTCGCGCGGGCCCAGATACGAACCAATCCCTAACGAAATGTCAACCGCCGTGGTGACGCTTCCAATACGGCTCAAGGCAGCATTCCCGGGATGCGGGACGACCTGAGCAACGGGGATCCGAAGGCGGCCCCGGCAGCGGTCGTCAGCATGGCCACCGGTCACGGCGACGGCACCATCGCCCTGCCGCGGGTCGCGCTCCGCGGCGCCTCGCTGCGCCTGCGCCTGCCCCGCCCGGCCGTTCGGGTGTCCCGGCCCGGTTACGGGCTGGCGGCACTCGGCGCGCTCTTCGCCGGGTGCGTGGCGGTCGTGGTCTTCGCCACCGCTGGCCCCACCGAGCTCGTCTCGAGCAGCTCGTACGCCTTCCCCGGGTGGCTGGCGGGGCCGCTGCACGGAATCTTCGGTCACCTGATCTCCAGCCCGCCCGCCCTGAGCTACGGCTTCAGCACCCTGATCGTGGCCATGACCGCGGCCTACGCCGTCGCGCTCGCGTCCGTGCGCTTGCTCTCGATGCGCACGATCGTCATCGCCGTGGTGGCCGTGCACGCCGTCCTCCTCCTCGGTCCGCCGCTCCAGCTCACCGACCTGTTCAATTACCTGGGTTACGCGCGCCTGGGGGCGCTGCACCACCTCAATCCTTACACGCATGTGATCGCCGGCGAGGTGCACGACCCGGTGTACGGGTTGACGAGCTGGCATCACCTGCACAGCCCGTACGGTCCCGCCTTCACTCTGTTCACGTATCCCTTGGGGCTGCTGCCGCTCCCGATCGCGTACTGGGTGCTGAAGACCGCGATGGTCCTCGCCAGCCTCGGGTTCATCGCGCTCGTGGGACGGTGCGCGCGCCAGCTCGGCCACGACCCGCGCTTCGCGGTGCTCTTCGTGGCGGCCAACCCGATCTTCTTGATCTACGAGCTCGGGGGCTTCCACAACGACGTGTTGATGCTCCTCCCGGCGATGGCGTCGATCTCGATGCTCCTGGATGGGCGCGACCGCTGGTCGGGGGCGACCCTCATGGTCGCTGTCGCGGTCAAGTTCACCATGCTCCTGCTCGTGCCCTTCCTGTTACTGGCCGCCCGCCCGCCCCGCCGGCGCGCTCGTTTCCTCACCGGTGCTGGGCTGGGGGCGGCGCCCCTGGCTGCCGCCAGCGTCGCCGCCTTCGGGTTCGCCCTCCCCAACCTCTCAGACCAGAGCTCGGTCCTTACCTCGTTCAGCATCCCCAACCTCCTCGGGCTCCTGCTCGGTCTCGGCGGCGGCGCTCCGATCCTCCTGCGCGTCGTCAACGTGGCGCTGGTGGTGGTGGTGGCGAGCCTCGTGATGGTCGTCGCGCGTGGCCGGCGTGACTGGATCTCGTCCGCCGGCTTCGGCACCGTCGCTCTGGTCGCGAGCCTGGCCTGGCTCATGCCCTGGTACATCGTCTGGGTGCTGCCTCTGGCCGCGATCGGCGCCAGCCTCCGGCTCCGCCGGGTGGCGCTCGCGGCCACCGTGTTTCTCGTCCTCGCGTTCTTGCCCGTGACCGGCACGATCCTCGGCCAGCTGCATATCAACCCGATGGGCGGCGCCGCCGGCATCGCGGCGAACGCCCGGGCGCAGAAGCTCGCGCAATAGAACGTGGCCCCGAATCGCCAAGTGGCGCGGCGCGGGTCAGTCGGGTCTGGGCCGGCGCACGCTTAACGAAATTCCAACACCGCCGGAGAGCGGACGCGCGCCGCGCCGGGCACACTTCTCCCGATGCGGCACGACCCGACCCAGGGCGGTATGTCGGCCGCGCTCCCTTTCCGCTCGGCGGTGACCATGGGCGCCGCTCAGGGGGAGACGGCCGTTGTTCTTCCTCGCGTCGGGCTCTCCGGCGCCCGCTCCGGCCTGCTCCGCCGCCCGCGGGTGGCACTGTCTCGCCCGGTCTACGGTCTCGTCGCGCTCGGGGTGCTCATCGCTGGGTGCCTGGCCGTGGTCGTGTTCGCGACGGCCGAGCCGACGATCCTCGTCCCGCGCAGCCGATTTGCCTTCCCACCGTGGCTGTCCGGGCCGCTGCACGGCCTCTTAGGCAACCTGGTATCGACCCCGCGGACCCTGGGGTACGGGTTCAGCGGGGTGGTCCTGGCGATGACGGCGGCCTACGGGATCGCGCTCGCGTCGGTGCGCCTGCTCTCGATGCGGACGATCGTCATCGCGGTGGTGGCCATGCACCTCGTGCTGCTCCTGAGCCCGCCGCTGCAGCTCACCGACCTCTTCAACTACATGGGCTACGGACGGCTGGGGGCCTTGCACCACCTGAACCCGTACACGTATGTGATCGCCAACGAGCGGCATGACCCCGTCTATGCCTTCACCACTTGGCACAACCTCCGCAGCCCGTACGGGCCGACGTTCACGCTGCTGAGCTATCCCCTGGCGCTGCTGCCGCTGTCGGCCGCGTACTGGATCTTGAAGACCCTGACCCTGCTCGCCAGCCTCGGGTTCATCGCCCTGGTGTGGCGGTGCGCGCGCCAGCTCGGGCGCGACCCGCGGTTGGCGGTGCTCTTCGTGGCCGCCAACCCGGTCTTCCTGATCTACGAGCTCGGGGGCTTCCACAACGACGTGTTCATGCTCATCCCGGCGCTGGCATCGATCTCGCTCCTGCTCGATGGGCGCGACCGGTGGGCGGGCGCGGCGCTCATGCTCGCCGTCTCGGTCAAGTTCACGGCGGTCCTGCTCCTGCCCTTTTTGTTACTGGCCGCGCCTCCCGCCGCGCGGCGGGTGCGCCTGCTCGCGGGGATGGCCGTGGCGGCGGTGCCGCTCGCGGCGGCGAGCATCGCGGCGTTCGGGTTCACGATTCCCAATCTCTCCGATCAGAGCAACCTCCTGACCAGCTTCAGCGTTCCCAATCTCGTCGGCTTGATCCTCGGCCAGGGAGGCGGCTCGACGACCATCGTGCGCCTGGCGAGCGGTGCCGTGGTCCTCATCATCATCGCTCTCATCTGGCGCCGGGGGAACTGGTTGACGGGCTCCGGTTGGTCGACGCTGGCGCTGGTGTGTAGCCTTTCCTGGCTAGTGCCGTGGTACATCGTCTGGGTGTTGCCGCTGGCCGCGCTAGGCACGAGCATCCGCTTGCGCCGCGCAACCATCGCCTTCACGGTGTTTCTGGTACTGACGTTCATCCCTGCTACCTCGCTGATCATGTCCCAACTGAAGCTCAGCACCATGAATGGCGCTGCGAGCCGTGCGTCGCTCGTACGTCAGCAGAAGCTTGAGCACTAGCACGTGATTCCGCGGCGTCCGCGGGTCGACTTCTTCGAACTCGCCGTGCTCGCGGGGTTCGCTGCCGTGTCGTTGTGGGTCCTTGGGCTCGACCTGTGGCAGGTCATCGCCAACGGGCGCCACTGGACCGGTACCGATGGGTTGTTCCTCACCGATCAGATGCAGTACCTGGCCTGGATCCAGGATGCCTCGCGGCACCTGTTCGCCTCGAATCTCTTCGTGCTGCACCGGACGCCCGCCGACTACTTCCAGCCCCTGGTGGCGATCTCCGGCGGTTTCACCGCCCTCGGGGTGGCGCCGTGGCTCGTCCTCCTGCTGTGGAAGCCGGTGGCCGTCCTCAGCGCCTTCTTCGTCATCCGGGCCTACGCGCGCCGGTGCCTGACCGGCCTCTGGGAGCGCCGCGCCGCTCTCATGCTCGGCCTCTTCTTCGGCGCGTGGGGCGTGCTCGGCGACCTCTGGCTCCCGCTGTGGTCGTGGGGTTATCCCTTCGGGCTGATCGCCATCGCTGCACTCGGCGCCGCCCTGCTCCTGTACGACCGCGCCCGTGCCGAGCGCCGGCTCGCGTGGGCCCCACCGCTGCTCGGCGCCCTCGCGAGCTCGCTGCACCCGTGGCAGGGCGAGGCGCTCATCCTCATCGTCATCGGGTCCGAGGCGGTGCTGTGGGCTCAAACCCGGGTCCCGCGCGCGCTCCGAGGACCCGGGACGCAGCGGGCGAGCGCGCAAGGGACCGGCGTCGCCGCTGGCCTGTTCCGGCGGCGGGCGACCGAGTTCCACCGGGTCGAACTCCCCATGCTCACGGTCATCGCCACCGCGCTTCCGCTGGCATACCTGGCCATCCTCGGTCGCGCCGATCTCTCCTGGCGCCTGGCACGGAACGCTAGCCATCACTCGTTCCCGATCGCGAGCATCGTCATCGCGCTCGCGCCGCTCCTCCTCGCCGCCGCGTTCGCCTACCGCACCCGCTCGCGCGACTTCATCGCCGTGGCGACCCGTATGTGGCTCCCCGCGGCCTTCGTCGTCTACCTGGTGTCGGCAACGAGCGTGAGCGCCACCCCGCTGCATGCCTTCGCGGGCATCACCATCCCCCTCGGGGTGCTGGCGGTTGAGGGTGTCCAGCGGGTGGGCTGGCGACGGGTTCCCGGGCGAGTGGTGCTCGGAGCGCTCGCCGTCGTCGCCGCGACCATCCCCGCCACCTACTACGAGATGCGGATCTCCCCCGACTACATGGCCCCCGCTCGGGCCAACGCGAACTTCGTCTCGGCAGGGATGCAGCAGGCGCTCGACTTCCTGAGCGACGATCACCGCCCGGGGGGTGTTCTCACCCGCGGGTACCTCGGCGTCATCGTTCCCGCCGAGACCGGACGCAACACCTACGTGGGCGGGTGCCAGTGGTCGCAACCGAACTGCGCGGGGCGCGTGACCGGGGCGCGGACGCTGTTCGCGGGAACCCAGCCACCCCAGCTCGCGCGGGCCTTCGTGCTCGGGACGACCGCCCGCTTCGTGCTCTCGGGCTGCGGCTGGGGCCCTGACATCTCCAACATCCTCGCGCCCATCACCGCGTCTGTGCACCGCTTCGGGTGCGCGACGGTGTACGCGATCCGTCAGCCGGCGTGAGCGGCGCGGGTGGGAAAACCTCTCCCGCCGGGCGGCTGGCAGACTCCCCGCCCATGCGGCTCTACGCCCTGCGAGGCGCCAACAGCGTGGCGGCGAACGCAGCAGACGCCATTCTCGCCGCCACCGACGAACTCATGCGCGAGCTCATGGAGCGCAACGCCGTGGGCGCGGAGGCGATGGTGAGCTGCATCTTCACGCTCACCGACGACCTCGACGCCGAGTTCCCCGCGGTGGCGGCACGGCGGCTCGGGCTCGACCAGGTGCCCCTCCTGTGTGCGCGCGAGGTACCGGTCCCGGGTTCGATGCCCAAGGTCATCCGGGTGCTCATGCACTACTACGCCGCCGAGGGCCATGAACCTCGCCACGTCTACCTCGGGGAGGCGCGCGCGCTGCGCCTGGACCTCGAGTCGGCACAATAGGCCGGTGGCCATCGAGTTCGCAGCCCGGATCCGCCGCATCCCCGCCTATCCTGTCGCCGCCGGGTATGACCTCGGTACCGACGTCGCCATGCTCGCCAGCAACGAGTCGCCGTTCGGACCGCTCCCCGAGGTGGTCGAGGCCGCGCAGCGGACGCTGGCGGGGGCACACCGCTACCCCGACCCCTCGTACTCGCAGCTGCGCCGGGCGCTGGCCGAGCGTTATGGGGTGCCACCCGAGCGCATCGCGCTCGGCAACGGGTCCTGCGACATCCTCCTGGCGGCCGGCGAGGCCTTGCTCGAACCGGGCGCCGAGGTCGTCTACGCGTGGCCCGCCTTCTCCGTCTATCCGCAGCTCGCCGCTTCCTCGGGAGCCCGTGCCATTCAGGTCCCGCTCGACGCCGAGGACCGCCACGATCTCGAGGCCATGGCCACCGAGGTCACGCCGGCCACGCGCCTGGTGCTCGTCTGCAATCCCAACAACCCGACGAGCACGGCGCTGGCGCTCGAGGACATCGAAGGCTTGCTCGAGCGCATCCCCCCGTACGTGTGCGTGATCCTCGACGAGGCCTACTGCGAGTTCGCGCTCACCATCGGCGACCCCTTCGCCTCGGTCGAGCTCCTCGAGCGCTGGCCGAACCTCGTGCTCCTGCGGACCTTCTCGAAGGTCTACGGCCTGGCCGGGTTGCGCGTCGGCTATGGTCTGTGCGCCGACGAGCGCTTCCGCGAGGCCGTCGACCAGGTGCGCCAGCCCTTCCACCTCAACGTGGCCGCCCAGGCCGCCGCGGTTGCGGCACTGGCCCGTCAGGACGCCGTCGAAGATCGCGTCACCCGCACCATTGCCCACCGCCTGGCCCTCGAGGAGGGGATCCGCGGCCTCGGCCTCTGGCTCGCCGACTCGGAAGCGAACTTCGTGTGGATCCGGCTTCCGGAATCCGACGATCCGGCCGCTGACGAGGCGGTGGTCGTCCGCGGGCTCGCCGATCGGCGCGTCCTCGTGCGCGCCGGCGCGTCGCTCGGCCGCGCGGGGACGCTGCGGGTCACCGTCGGTACCGAGGCCGAGAACGCGCGCTTCGTCTCAGCGCTGGCCGAGGTGCTGTGAGTCGCGCTTGCCCTCGACGCGGACGCCATCCTCTGCTACAAACCAGTCGCGCACATGAGCGACCACAGTCATCGCATCGCCTGCAGCACCCAGGCCGCCGACTACGGTCGTCTCTACGTGCCCTTCTACGCCTGGCGATTTAGCTAGGCGCTCGGCCCATCACCGGTCCTCAGGGGCCGTTGATGCCTCCGGCCCGTCCGAGCGACGGGGCATCCGGGAGGTCGGGCGCCGAACCCCGTGGAACCGGCATCCCTGCCGATTCCATTCGACGTTCGGCTAGCGCCGAACTTCCTAACCCGCGGGCTCCAGGTGCCCTCCGGGCCCCTCCCGTAAAGTTCCGAGCGTAGAAAGGACCGAGAAATGATGATTGTCATGAAACCGACGGCGACCGAGAAAGAGGTCGCAGCCGTCATCGAACGTGTCGAGAGCGTCGGCGCGCGCGCGCATCCTAGCCGTGGCGAAGAGGTCATGGTGATCGGGGCCATCGGCGACGCCGAGCACGTCCAGCGCCTCGAGCTCGAAGGCTTCTCCGGCGTCGATCGTGTCGTGCCGATCTCCAAGCCCTACAAGCTCGCCTCGATGCAGTTCAGGCACGGCGAACGTACCGTGCTCGACATCTGCGGGCGCAAGGTAGGGGGCCAGAACTTCGCGCTCATCGCCGGCCCCTGCACGGTCGAGTCTCGCGAACAGACGCTCGAGACCGCCCGCGTGGTCCGCGACGCCGGCGCCACCCTGCTCCGCGGCGGAGCCTACAAGCCGCGTACCTCGCCCTACGCCTTCCAGGGCCTCGGTCAGGAGGGTCTGCGCCTGCTCGCCGAGGCCAAGGCGGAGACGGGGATGCCCGTGGTCACCGAGCTCATGGACGCCCGTGACCTCGAGCCCGTGCTCGAGGTCGCCGATGTCATCCAGGTCGGCGCCCGCAACATGCAGAACTACTCGCTGCTTTCGGAGATCGGACGGTCCGGTTGCCCGGTGCTCCTCAAGCGGGGCCTGTCGGCGACGATCGACGAGCTCCTCATGGCCGCCGAGTACATCCTCAAGGAGGGCAACCCCTCGGTCATGCTCTGCGAGCGCGGGATCCGCACCTTCGAGACCGCCTACCGTCGCGCCACCCTCGACCTCATGGCCATCCCGATCCTCAAGGAGCTCAGCCACCTCCCGGTGATCGTCGACCCCAGCCACGCCGCCGGGCGGCGTGACCTCGTCCTTCCGCTGTCGCTGGCCGCGGCCGCCGCGGGGGCGGACGGGATCATCGTCGAGGTCCATCCCCAGCCGGATATGGCCATCTGCGACGGTCCCCAACAGCTCGTCGCCGACGAGTTCGCCGACTACGTGGAGCGGGTGCAGGCGGCGGCGATGGTCGCCGGCAACGTGCTGTCCACGGTGTGAGTGTGGGACCGGCTAAAGCCGGTTCCATTGCGAGTTCGCCGGGCGGCGAACTCCCGGGGGGAGCGAATAGCGATACGGCCCCGCGTCTCGCCGTCATCGGCGTCGGGCTCATCGGTGGGTCGATCTCGCTGGCCGCGCGCGAGCGGCTGGGAGCCGAGGTGGTGGGGTATGACTGCTCACCGCAGGCCCTGGCCGCCGCGCTCGAGCGTGGAGCCGTCGACCGCACGGCGCCCACCATCGCCGAGGCGGTCAGGGGCGCGGACGCGGTGTTCGTCGCCGTGCCCGTAGGCCGGCTCTCCGACGCCGTCGGTGCTGCCCTGGCGGCCGCTCCCCCGGATTGCGTGGTGTCGGATGTCGGCTCGACCAAGCGCGCGGTGGTCGCCGCGCACGACGATCCCCGCTTCGTCGGCGGGCATCCCCTGGCCGGCGCGGAGACCTCCGGGGTCGAGCACGCG
Source organism: Solirubrobacteraceae bacterium (assembly GCA_035552215.1). GTDB lineage: Bacteria > Actinomycetota > Thermoleophilia > Solirubrobacterales > Solirubrobacteraceae > Palsa-465. The sequence goes on from DASZLV010000099.1 coordinate 64,644, forward strand.
CGCGCCGACCTGTTCGAGGGGGCGACCTGGTACCTGACCCCGGCGGCCACGACGTCGGGGATCGGCTACGAGCGCCTGTACCGCCTGCTGCGCCAGCTTGGCGCGCACCCGACGGCGATCGATCCCGACACCCACGACACCATCCTCGCCACCGTCTCGCACCTGCCTCACGTCCTTGCCAACGTGCTCGTCTCCCAAGCGGCCCATGCGCTCTCGGCCGAGGAGGAACGGATGCCCGCGACCGGTCCGAGCTTCCGCGACGCCACCCGGGTAGCGGGCGCCTCGAGCGCGATCTGGACGGACATCTACCTGAGCAACCGGGTGGCCCTGGCGGCGCAGATCGCCGAGGCCATCGACCGCCTGGGCACGGTCCGCGAGGCGCTCCTGGCCGGTGACGAGCGCGCCGTGACTACTTGGAACGACGCGGCCGCCGTCGATCGCCGGCGCCTGCTCGAGGCCCAGCTCGCCGGCGGCCCGCTCTTCGAACTCCGCGCCTCGGTGCCCAACCGCCCCGGTGTGCTCGCCCAGCTCGCCCTCGAGCTCGGCCGCGCGGGCGTCAACATCACCGACATGGCCCTCTACCCCGCGCCCGACATGAAGGAGGGCGTGGTGGCGCTGTGGATCGCCGGCGAGGAGGAGGCGCGGCGGGCTCAGGCGCTCGTGGCCCGGCTCGGCTTCCCGGTCACGGGCTCGCCGTGAACGTCCGCTTCGACCCCTCGCCGCCGCTCCGCGGCCGCATCAGGCCGCCCGCCGACAAGTCGATCTCGCACCGCGCAGCGCTCATCGGGGCGATGGCCTCCGAGCCCGTCCGGATTCGCAATTACCTCGACGCCGAGGACACCAACTCGACCCTCGAGGCGCTCCGCGCCATCGGGGCGATCGTCCAGGCGGGCGGCGAGGAGGTCCTGATCCGCGGTGGCGGTCTGCGCAACGCGCAGGAGCCGGCGGGAGCGATCGACGTGGGCAACGCGGGCACCCTGATGCGCCTGCTCCCTGGGTGGCTCGCCTTCCAGGCGGGCATGAGCTTCACCCTCGATGGGGATGCCTCGATCCGCCGCCGCCCGATCGATCGCATCGCGGAGCCCCTGCGCCAGATGGGCGCGCACATCGAAGCGCGCGAGGGGCGGTTTGCCCCCTTTACCGTGCATGGCGCGCACCTGCACGGGATCGAATACGAGATGCCCATGGCCAGCGCCCAGGTCAAGTCTTGCGTGCTCATCGCGGGGCTGACGAGTTCGCAGACGCAAGTGATCGAGCGCACACCGAGCCGGGACCACACCGAGCGGATGATGCTGCGGGCCGGCGCCCCGCTCGAGCGGGGCCAGTTCGAGGGCTCGGGCTACCGGACGACGATCGGTAACGCCGACGAGCTCGAGCTCGACGTCGTCGAGGTTCCCGGCGACCTGTCCTCGGCAGCCTTCATGATCGCCGCCGGCGTGCTCGTGCGCGGCTCGCGGTTGCTCATCGAGGGGGTGGGGGTGAACTGGACCCGCACCGGGTTCCTGCGCATCCTCGAGCGCATGGGGGGCATCGTCGTCGGCGACCTCGAGCCCGAGGGCGCCTTCGGGCCCGAGGAGCCGATCGCCGATCTCGACGTCTGTTACGGGCCGCTCGAGGGCACGGTGGTGGAGGCCGCCGAGGTGCCGCTGGCCATTGACGAGCTCCCGCTCGTGGCCCTCCTCGGGTGCTTCGCGGAGGGCGAGACGGTGATCCGCGGAGCCTCGGAGCTGCGGCTCAAGGAGTCCGACCGGATCACCTCCGTGGTCGACGGGCTATCAGGACTGGGGGCGGAGATCGAGGCGACCGAGGACGGCCTCATGGTCCGCGGCACCGGCGGCCTGCGGGGCGGCGCCCTCGAGGCGCACGGAGATCACCGGCTCGCCATGCTCGGCGCCGTCGCCGGCCTCGCCTCGCGCGAGGGAGTCGAGGTGATGGGAATGGAGGCGGCGGCGGTGTCCTATCCCGGGTTCGCCGACGACGTGGCGGGACTCGCGTAATGCTCATCGCCATCGACGGCCCGGCCGGGGCGGGTAAGTCGACCGTGGCGCGCCGGGTGGCGGACGCGCTCGGCTTCACTTATCTGGACTCGGGGGCGATGTATCGCTCGGTCGCGCTGGCGGCATCCGAGCGCGGGCGGGCGCCGGCGGAAATCGCCCCCTCGCTGCGCATCGAGCTCGGCGACCGCGTGACCGTCGACGGCGAGGACGTCACCGAGGCGATCCGCGCGCCCGAGGTCTCCGAGGCGGCGTCACGGGCCGCCGCCGACCCGGACGTCCGCCGGGCGATGATCGCCGAGCAACGGCGGATGATGTCGAGCGGCGATTGGGTTGCCGAGGGACGCGACATCGGCACCGTGGTGGCGCCCGGCGCCGCCGTGAAGGTGTTCCTGACCGCGAGCCCCAAGGAGCGCGCCCGGCGCCGGGCCGCGCAGACGGGAGCGGACCCCGAGGCCGTGCTCAAGGAGCAGAGGCAGCGAGACGAGCGCGACCAGACCCGCGAGCACTCGCCGCTCACTCCCGCTCCCGGGGCCACCGTTCTCGACACCACGGGTCTCGAGCTCGACGAGGTGGCGGCGCGCATCCTCGCGCTCGCGCGCGACGCCGGCGGCGGCCACCCGCCCGCCGATCCGTCCCGCGGCTAACCTCGGTACATGAAGATCGCCGTTGTCGGCTACCCCAACGTAGGGAAGTCATCGCTCGTGAACCGGCTCGCGCAGTCGCGTGAGGCGGTGGTGCACGAGCGCGCCGGCGTCACCAGAGACCGCAAGGAGCTCGACACCGAGTGGAACGGCCGCCACCTGATCCTCATCGATACGGGTGGCGTCGACCTCGAGGACCGCGACGCGCTCGCCATCCAGGTGCAGGACCAGGCGCGCGCCGCCCTCGCCGACGCCGACGTGGCGCTCTTCGTCGTCGACGCCCGCGCGGGCCTGCGGCCCGGCGACCACGACATCGCCGACATCCTCCGCCGCGGCGCCCTGCCCGTGGTCATCGCCGCCAACAAGATCGACAGCGTGCGCGACCTCGCGCTCGCCGCGGAATTCCACGCCTTCGGGCTCGGCGATCCCATCCCCGTATCCGCCGCTCAGGGACTGGGCACCGGCGATCTCCTCGACCGCCTAGCGGAGCTCGCGCCCGGCGCCGACGCTGAACCCGACGCCGAGGATCCCGTTCGCCTGGCGGTGATCGGCAGGCCCAACGTGGGCAAGTCATCGCTCGTCAACCGCTTCCTCGGCTCCCAGCGCGTCATCGTCTCGCCGCTCGCGGGGACGACGCGCGACTCCATCGATCTCCCGTTCCGCTACCGCGAGCGCGAGCTCATGCTCATCGATACCGCCGGCCTGCGCCGCCAGGCCAAGGTCGGCGAATCGATCGAGTACTACACGGCGTTGCGCTCCCAGCGCGCCGCCGAGCGCGCCGACGTCGCGCTCGTGGTGTGCGACGCCGCTGAAGGGATCACCACCCAGGACCTGAGGATCGGCGACCTCGCGATGAAGAGCGGGTGCGCCACGGCGCTCGTCCTCAACAAGTGGGACCTGGCCACCGACGTCGACCTCGATTATGAGCGCGCGCGCGTGCTCCAGAAGCTCCGGCTGCGCCCGCGCGTCCTCACCGCCAGTGCCCTCACCGGACGCCACATGGAGCGCCTGCTGGCGGAGTCGCTGGCGCTCGCCGACCGCTCCCGCGGGCGTATTCCCACCCCGCAGCTCAACAACTTCCTCTCCGAGATCGTGGCCGAGCGCCAGCCTCCGGCCAAGCAGGGACACCGCCTCAAGCTCATCTTCATGACCCAGACCGCCGAGGCCCCGCCGCGCTTCTCGATCCAGGTCAATTCCCGCAGTCGAGTGACCCGCGACTACGCGTACTTCATCGAGAACCGCCTCCGCGGGCGCTACCGCCTCGAGGGCATTCCGCTGATCATCGACTTCGTCGAGCGCAACCAGCGGCGGCCCGGGCCCGCGCGCGAGGAGCGCAGCCGGCGCGCCGCGACGCGAGCCGCCGGCAGCGACGGTGACGAGGGATCGAGCGCGCTGGCGCCGCCGCGCGCCGGCGCCGCATGATTGACTGACCGGCCGGTGGCGAGGTTCGCAGACAGGATTCCCCTCAGGAGAGGGCGGGAGGACACGCCTGGGCCGAGCCCCGCGCGGGTCACGGTGCCTCGCAATCGGCGCGTCCTCGTCGTGGCCGGCGCCGCCGTCATCGTCGTCCTCATCGTGCTCATCTCGGGGTCGGGGGGACAGCCGGCGACACCCCCGGCCACCGGCGCCGCGTCAGTGGTGCCGAGCGACACCCTCGCCTACATCCACCTCTCCACCGACCAGTCTCGCCCGTCGGTCACGAGCGCTCTGGCGCTCGCCGCGCGTTTCCCGGGCTACCAGGCCCTGCGCGACGGGCTGATGACCCGGCTGGGCGTGACGGGACCCGGAGTCGCCGTGGACTTCGCCCGCGACGTGCGGCCGTGGCTTGGCAAGGAGATCGCGCTAGCGGTGTTCGACACGCCGACCTCGACGGCGGGATCGCTGCTCGTGGTGGCGATCGGGAACCGCCGTCAGGCGACACGCTTCATCGCGGGCCTTCCGGGCGATGGCACGGCCACCTACGCGGGGACGACGATCATCGGTCATCCCCATGCGCTCGATACCGCGATCGTCGGCCACTATCTCCTCGTCGGCCACAGCGCGGGCATCCGCGCCGCAGTCGATGTCGCGGCCCGGCGCTCGCCCTCCCTGAGTGAGAATCCGAGCTACCGGCGAGCGACGGCGGCCGAGCCGGCGGCGCGCGCGGGCGACGGCTACGTCTCCGGCGCGGGAGTGACGCGGCTCGTCGCCCCCCGCCCCGGTCTCCTCGGCACCCTCGGAGCGCTGATCTACCAGCCCACGCTGGAAGGCATCGCCTTCTCGCTGACCCCCGCCTCCGGTGGCTTCCAGGTGCACGAGAAGAGCGTGCTCAACCCGCAGCTCACCCGCGCGACACCCTCGTCGTTCACCCCGTCGCTCGTTTCCGCCGTTCCCGCCGGGGCGGCCCTCTTCCTCGATGCCGTCGGCCTGAACGCCGTCATCCCGCACGTGCTCACGACGATCGGGATCGGGGCCCGGATTCCCAAGCTCCTGACCAGGCTCGGCATCGCCCTGACGGCGCAGGGAGTCAACGTGGAGCAGGACATCGTCAGCCTGTTCCGGCGCGAGGCGGCGGTGGTGATCTCCTCGCACGGAGGTAAGCCGGTGGTCACGGTCATTGCCCGTACTCCGGATCCGGCCGTCACGCGCAGGGTGTTCGCCGAGCTCGAGGTGCCGCTCGAGCGCCTGTTCGCCCCGACCGGGAATGCCGCCGGCCAGTCACCGATCTTCAACCAGACCACGGTCGGCGGGGTCACCGCCCACCAGCTCGTGCTCGCCCCCGGCCTCCAGTTCGATTACGCGGTCTCGGGGCACGAGGTCCTGCTCTCCACCAGCCTCGGAGGGATCGCCAGCGTCGCTCGGCCCAGCTCCTCGCTGCTCGACCAGCCCGCATACAAGGTCACGCTGGGGAATCACCCCGCGCGCGTTACCTCGCTACTCTTCCTCGACCTCAACCAGCTCCTCAGCCTCGGCGAGCAGACCGGCCTGATCACTGGCACGCGCTACAGCGCGCTGAAGCCGGATCTCGAACGAGTCCATGCCATCGGCATGGCCTCGACGAGCGGGGAGGCCGAATCGACCGCGGAGCTGTTCCTCCAAATCCCATGACCCCACTAGCCGACAACGAGTATCTCTTCACGTCCGAGTCCGTCACCGAAGGCCACCCGGACAAGATCGCCGATCAGATCTCCGACGGCGTCCTCGACGCGGTCATGCGTGACGACCCCACGGGCCGCGTGGCCTGCGAGACGCTGGTCAACACCGGCCTCGTGGTCGTCTCCGGAGAGATCAGCACGACCACGTACGTGGACATTCCGGCGATCGCTCGGGAGACGGTCAGGCGGATCGGCTACACCGATGCCCTGTACGGGTTCGACTGCCATACCTGCGCGGTCATCAACGCGATCGACAAACAGTCGCCCGACATCGCACAGGGAGTCGACACGGCCTACGAGGCCCGCACCGATCCGGGCGACGACGACGAGCTCGACATCGCCGGCGCGGGCGACCAGGGGATGATGTTCGGGTACGCCTCGAACGAGACCGACGAGCTCATGCCGCTCCCGATTGCCCTCGCGCACAAGCTCGCCAAGCGCCTCGCCGACGTCCGCAAGGCCGAGATCGTCCCCTATCTGCGGCCGGACGGGAAGACCCAGGTCACGATCCGCTATCAGGACGGGCGCCCGGTGGAGATCGAGAAGGTCCTCATCTCCACCCAGCACAAGGAAGGCGCCGAGTCTCTGATCAAGGACGACCTCTGGGAGCACGTCGTCGAGCGGATCCTCCCTGCGGACCTTTACGACGCGCGCAAGCTCCAGAAGAGCTTCTTGGTGAATCCCACGGGTCGGTTCGTGATCGGCGGCCCGATGGGCGACTGCGGCCTCACCGGACGCAAGATCATCGTCGACACCTACGGGGGCATGGCCCGCCACGGCGGCGGCGCCTTCTCGGGCAAGGACCCCTCCAAGGTCGACCGCTCAGCTGCCTATGCGGCACGGTACGTGGCCAAGAACGTGGTGGCAGCCGGACTCGCCGACCGCGCCGAGGTCCAGGTCGCCTACGCCATCGGCGTCGCCCGCCCGGTGTCGGTGATGGTGGAGACCTTCGGCACCGAGGCCGACGGGATCACGCCGGAGGGGATCGAGGCGCTCGTCCACGAGTACTTCGACCTGCGTCCGGCGGCGTTCCGCCAGCGGCTGGACCTCCACCGCCCGATCTATCAGAAGACCGCCGCCTACGGCCACTTCGGCCGCGACGATCCGGACTTCACCTGGGAGAAGACCGACAAGGCCGACGCCCTGAAGGCGGCCGCCGGCCTCTAGGCCCCGGCGTCGGACGGTTGCCGGATCCACCGTGGACCC
>DASZLV010000100.1:0-58500 GCA_035552215.1 Solirubrobacteraceae bacterium
GAAATTCTTGAAGAACATGCCGACGAAGATCAGGCCGCCGAGTCCAACGAGCCCGTAGCCGGCGGCGCCGAGCGACTCCCCGATCTCGATCAGGACATTCGGCGCGATCAGCTTCATGCGCATGTAGCGGCCGGCGATGAACACGGCGAGCGGGCCGACGGCGAGGATAACGCCGGCCTGGAAGCCGCCACCCGGGGTCATGTGGCCGTGCACGTCGATGTAGACGCCGAGCGCGATCATGCTCGGGACGAGCGCGAGTGCCAGCGCCCGCAGAGAGGCGCTGGCACCGGCGAAGTGGTGCTCGTCCGCTTCCTCTTGGTGTGGCTGCTCCTCCTCGCCGCGCAGCTCGCGCAGGATCAGCACCACGCCCAGCACCGAGGAGAACAAGATGAATTCCTCGCCGAGCGTGTCGAACCCGCGGATGTCGAAATTGAGCGCGGTCACCAGGTCAGTGGCGTGACGCGCGCCGACGCCGACGCCGTCGATCACCCGTCCGTACACGCCGTGATAGGCGCCGAAGTCCGGCAGTCCGGTGAAGGCGATGACGAGCACCGCGGCGAAGCCGGTTCCGGCGAGCGCGAAGAGAGCCAACCGCACGCGGCGGCTCATCCCTGCTGCTCCTCCTGGTCCTGCTGGTCTTCCTGCTCGCGCTCCTGCTCGTGGATCTTGCGCAGCGCGAGCAGCACCATCACCGGTAGGCCGACAGTCGAAACGACGATCTCCGACAGGGACACATCGGGCGCCTGGAAGACGAAGAACAGCATCGTGAGCGAGAGGCCGTAGATGCCCAGCACGAGCGTCTGGCGCAGCGGCTCCCCCGCGGCGACCACGGCGCCGCCGCCGACAGCCACCGCGGCGAGAGCGGCGATCTGCAGCATGATCACGGGCTCTTCTCCTCCTGCGCCTGCTCGATCCCCGCGCGCCAGTCCCCACGCTCCCGGATGAGCATGCTCCGCATCGTGGTGTGCACCAGCACCGGCCCGGCCAAGACGAGCACCACCCCGACCAGGAGGGCCTTGTCACCGATCAGCGAGAAGGACTCCCGGAACACGATCGCCACGCCGATCAGCAGCGCGCCGAAACCGGCCAGACCGACGAAGTGCAGGCGGTCGTAGACATCCCGCATCGTGCACAGGCCAAACACCGCCAGCAGCTCGATCGCGCCCCCTGAGATCAGCAACACGGTCGCGACCACGACGCGCCAATTCACAGCTGGCGCTCCATCAGACGCGCGAACGTGAGCGACCCGACCAGCGATAGCGGCGCCAGCACCACCGCGAGGTCGATGAACGGCTGGCGGTGGAAACCCTCGGAGAGCAGGATCAGGATGCTGCACACGAGCACGCCGGCGATCTCGAGCGCGGCGAGGCCGTGCGGCGGCGGGGCGAGCGCGCACACCGCCAGGCAGGGGATCAGCGCGAAGCCAAGAACGGTGGCGGCGATCTCCCACTCGTTCATCCCAGCTCCAAGAGGTCGATCGCCTCACGCCCTCCGGTCGGCCGGAGCTGATGGGCGAGGATCAGCTCCCGCTCGCCGTCAATGCCGACGATGATCGTATTCGGCGCGAGCGACCCGAACGCCTCCGCCAACGCGCGTCGCCCGGTCTCCCGCTGCTCGTCCTCGCCTCCGGAGAAGCGCACCGCACGAAAGCTGCCGACGGTGGCGTCATGATGAGCGAGCGCGCGGAAGGCCATCAGCGTTACCGAGGCGATGTCAGCGGGAACCTTCAGGAGCGGGCGATGCAGGCGCCGCAGCCAGCGGAGGCGAATGCTCTCACCGACGATCCCCTGCTCGCGCGCGAGCTCCAGCCCCGTCGCCGCGAGCGCCGCGGCGCCGGCGCCGACGATCAGCTCCGGCAAGTCGGTGATGTCGATCAGCAGCAGGTAGAGGGCCGCCGAGAAGCACCAGCCCAGCGACCAGGCCAGAACCCGCCTTCCGAGCTGCGCTGGTGGCGAAGGTGGCATGTCGGTCTGTTCGCGCACCGGCATCGCGTTCCTGCTTGCACCCGGGCCAAGCGTGGCCGCCGCGTGCTGACGAGCAGACAGGAACCGCGAGTCGTCAGCCGCGCGTGTTCAGATTCGCAAGTGTTCGCGTGCTCGGTGCCGCGTCTGCGATCCCTGGGTTCTGCTACTGCGGGAATCCGAGTACGGGTTGGCGCGGCTCGCAGCTTACTCGAGATTCAGCTTTCCGGGCCGAGCCTCAAGATGCTCCCAGCCGCACGTTCAAGCGGCGCCCCGGCGGCATTGACCGTCACCGCGAGCAGCAGGCCAGCGAGCAGGTCGCTCACGTAGTGCTCTCCGAGGTAGACCAGAGCGAATCCCATTAGGACCGCGTAAGTCCAGCCCAACCCGCCTAGCGCCGGATCGATCTCGGTGCGCAGTATCGCCGTCATCGCGGTCGAGGCGAAGTGGTCGGATGGCATCGAGGCGAATGGGTTGGGCCCGGTTTCGTGGTCGCCTCCGGTGGGGTTGCTCTTGCCCTTGACCCAGCGGGCGACCTCGTCCATGACTCGGTGGACGTCGCCGTTCATCCGTCCACTTCGCTCTGAGGCCCACCATGGGGGGGGCCGTGGGGATCGACCAGTAGGCGATCAGCGATGAATCAAAGACAGCGGCGAGGCGGCCCGTCGCTCCCGCGAATCGCTCCGGATGGCGCCACCGGATCCACGCGATGACGGCATGTGGGTCGATCTCCCAGGTCCAGTAGAAGAAGGTCAGCGCTTTGTCTAGCGCGTTGAGGTGTCCGCGCCGACGAAGCGCGCGCTGCAACCTCTGCCCGGGCGGACGGCCGCGTCCGATCAGCCCGTCCAGCGCGATCGAATAGTCGACGTGGGCTCGCCGCTTGAGCCGGTCCGGCTTGTCGTGGGGCAGCTCGAACGCATTCTTGTAGGCGAGCATCTGCGCAGTCCACACGGCCGTGTCACGCTTCGCGGATCGTCCGAAACCGGCGGCGATCGCGGGGGATGCGAGGAATAGACAGGCGGTGGTCAGCGCAGGGTGAAGCCGAAGACGTTGGTGACCCTTGGCGACCACGGCGGAACCCGCGACGATGCTGAGGCACAGCAGCCGGCGTCGAGATGTCCCGATGCTCACTGCAGTTCGTATCGTCCTCACCGCCATGAGTTGCGCATTTCCACCCCTGTACCCGAATCAGGACCGATCTAGCCGGCGGAGGAATGCGTCCGACAAGCGCGCGGCCTGATCGACAGGTGAGTGCTCACCGATAGCCGGCGGCGTGTTTGAGCCCGACGCGCACGAGCTCGGGATCGGGGTCTGCGGGGGCGTCCTCACCGGCGATAGCGAAGCTGCCCTTGGCCTCGTAGAGCACACAGCGCAGGTCTGCGGGCGAGAACACGCCGCGCTGGCGCAGGTGGGTAACCAGTTCATTGTCGGTGAGCCCGCACCGGCGCAGCTCGCCCCGACGAACTTGGCCATGGACGACAAGGACCCGCACCCGGTGTCTAGCAGCTTGCCCAGCAACGGGTGAAAACGCGGCATGTCTGCGACCCTGTGCAGCGCGCCATGGTCAGCGACGCGGGTTCATGCCGTGGGCCTGGAAGCCGACGAACACGCGGGATTGATCTCCGGCTCGATTACCGCGTAGGCGAGGTCCATCCCTCGGATGCCGAAGTCCACGACGTCGACCCCGTCAGGCAGCGGCCGGCGGGCGAGGCGCTGCGAGACGGCGACGCCGAAGCCGTCGTCGCCCATGAAGATGTTGCCTATGCCGCCCATCAGCACCCGCCGCGGTGTCTCAGGCGCATCCGCCTCGAGCGGCACGACCTCAGCGGGTGAGAGAAAAAGCGAGCGGTGGCCGAGGCCGCGGCCCTTGCCGAGCGCGCGCGGGGGTCGTCCTCTAGTGAGACGGTCAGCTTCACCACGTTCTCGGTGTCCTCACGACCGCCTCGGCGATCGCCCGTCGGCAATCGATCGCGCGCATGAGGATGTCGGTTTCGGGTCGTCCGCGGTCGCAGGAGGACTCGGGCGCGGGCGCGAATGCTGACCCCCTCGACGGTGACCGCCTGAGGTCCGGGCCGGCTAATCTCCGCGCGACGTCGCTGATCACGGCTGCACCTGCCGCGGCTCCCGTACCGCGCCGTAGAGCCGCAGCATCTGCTCGGGCTCGAGCGCGAGGCTGCGCTCGAGGATCTCCCGCGCCCGGGGGTCGGTCGCGCGCATCTCCTCCTGATCGGCATTGGTCAGACCGCGGATGCTGTGGATCAACAGCGCGTCGATCTCTCCCCCGTCGAAAAGGTCACCAGGGCTCTCGGGCGCGACGCTGGGATAGTCGCCGAGGATGATCGGCGACCCGAGCAGCGTTTCGCGGCTGCCGGGCCCTCCGACCAGCACCGGCCACACCCCGTCGTTGCGGCAGGCCGCCGCCGCAACGGTAAGCGAGGGTGGCGGATCGGTCTGAGAGATGAACTGCGCGCCGCGGTCCCGCGCCACGAAGTGGGTGGAGAGGAATGTGCGCCGGAGCGCCACCGGGCGCTCGCATCGAGAGAAGATCGCCGAACGCGTACGGACCAGCCCAGTATGTTCCCCCGCGCGTGACCGAGGGGTGATCGGGTGAGCGTCCCCCCGAGCGGCGAGATGGCTGGGACCGGGCGGCACGAACGATCGTGGCGTACACCGCTCCAATACCAGCCACGCGGCAGGCGCTGCACCTTCCCGAGCGCCCGGGGGCCACAGCGAGGCGCGTGGGAGCGGATGGCCCGTGCCCTGGCTGGCTGCGGATCCGCGTGCACCGAGAGCCGCTGAGGCACCCGATGGGCGATTGCGTATGCCACCTGACCATCACCGCGTTTCGAACCCTTCCGCCGGGGTAGGTCGCCGTCGGAATGTCGCGCGCTCAGGGACTGGCCAGCGCCTTATCCCTCTTACCGGGGCTGGTCTACACGCGCCACGTGTACGACCATCTGTTCGACATCTACGCGCCGATCGGGGTCGGCGTGTTCGTGGTCGTCGTGCTTGCAATGGGCATCGCGGTTCTGCGCTACCGGCGACGGGCGCCGCCAGCCGCCGCGCGCTGGCGCGAGAACAACCGGCTTGAGGGGGTCTACGCTCTGCTCCTCGCTTGCATGGTGGCCTTCCTGCTCTACCTGACCTACTCGGCCGAGCACAAGGTTGACACCGTGTCCGCCCAGGAGCGGCCGAGCCTGACCATCGACGTGATCTCGTCCCGGTGGGAGTGGACGTTCACCTACCCCGGCTACGGGATCACCGCGCGCAGCGGCGAGGTCGGCCACCAACCCCTCGTCGTTCCGACGGGGGAGGCGATTCGCTTCAAGCTGAGCTCGATCGACGTGATCCATTCGTTCTGGATCCCCGCGCTGCGCTTCAAGCGCCAGACGTTCCCCGACTACACGCAAGACGTAACGCTCGCCGTCGGCAGCGCGGGGCTCTACCAGGGTCAGTGCGCCGAGTTCTGCGGCCTCCGGCACGCGGAGATGATCTTCACGGTGCGTGCTGTTAGCCCACGGCAGTTCACCGCGTGGGCGGCCGGTGGCGGGGTGGGACCCATCTCGTGAGCACCGCCACCTCGAGCGTGGTGCGAGCCCGTCGGATCCCCGGCTGGCTCGGGATCGCGACGAGCACCGACCACAAGCGGATCGGCCTCAACCTCGGGATCCTCTCGCTCCTCTTCTTCCTCGTGGGCGGCGTTCTCGCCCTGCTCATGCGCGCCCAGCTCGCATCGCCGAATGGTCACGTGGTGTCGGATAACACCTACGCCGAGCTCTTCACGATGCATGGCTCGACGATGATCTACCTGTTCGTAACGCCGATGGCCATCGCCATGGCCATGTACCTGGTGCCGCTCCAGATCGGGGCGGTGTCGATCGCCGGACCGCGGATCGCCCTCACCGGGTTCTGGATCTGGTTGTGCGGGGGCCTGGTCATGCAGTCGGGATGGCTCACCGGAGATCCCGGACGCGACGGCTGGTTCTCCTACATCCCGCTCTCGGACTCGACCAACACGCCGGGGGTGGGCCAGGACATGTGGGTGGTCGGGGTGATTCTCGCGGCCGCCGGCCTGTTCGTGATGGCTGCATGCGTGGTGGGTACGATCCTTCGCCATCGCGCGCCGGGAATGTCCTTGATGCGCATGCCGGTGTTCACCTGGACAGCGCTCGTAAGCGTGCTCATGACCGTGGGCTCGTTCCCGGTGCTCATCCTGGTGATGGTGCTGCTCTACATTGAGCGCCAGGGCGGCCACATCTTCATCGGCTTCAACGGGGCGATCGACTACCAGGACCTGTTCTGGTTCTTCGGCCACCCGGTCGTCTACGTGATGTTCTTCCCCTACCTCGGCGCGGCCGCCGAGGCGATCGCGGTGAGCGCGCACAAGCGCTGGTTCGGCTACACCTTCTTCGTCGCCTCGATGATGCTGTTCTCGGCTCTATCGATGAGCGTCTGGGGCCATCACATGTTCACCACCGGCGGGGTGACGAATGAGTACTTCGCCTTCACCTCGACGGCGCTCGTCGTCCCCGCCGGCATCGAGTACTTCGACATGGTCGCGACCCTGATCGGCGGCGCGATCGTCCTGCGCACGTCGATGTTGTTCGCGCTGGGCTTCTTCGTCCAGTTCCTCATCGGCGGCCTCAGCGGGATCTTCACCGGATCTCCGGCGCTCGACTACCACGTCAACGACTCGTACTTCGTCATCGCCCACTTCCACTACACGCTGTTCGCGGGCAGCGTGTTCGGTTTCTTCGCCGGTGTCTATCACTGGTTTCCCAAGGTCACGGGCGCGCGACTGCGCGAGTCGCTGGGCAAGCTTCACTTCGTCCTGCTGGCCATCGGCACCAACATGACGTTCTTTCCCATGTTCATCCTCGGCCAGGAGGGGATGACGCGGCGGATCTCGCGCTATCCCACGCACCCCGGCTGGGCGACCTTGAACCGGATCGAGACGGCCGGCTCGGTGGTGATCGCGCTGGCCATCGCCAGCTTCCTGGCCAACATGTGGGTGTCGCTGCGCCGCCGCGAGTCGGCGGGCGAGGATCCGTGGCTGGGGCACACGCTCGAGTGGGCGACCTCCTCACCGCCGCCGGCGCACAACTTCGACCGCCCGCTCCCGCCGATCACCTCCTACGCGCCGCTGCTCGACCTGCGTGAGGCGGCCGAGGACCGCGCCCGCGCCGGACGGGGGACGCCTTCATGAGCGGGGGTGCGATACCGCTGCTCGCGTGGGGCGCGCTGCTCGTTGTGCTGGGGGCGATCAACTGGATCTGGACGGGGGACGCGATCCAGGTGGAGACCTTCGCCTTCGCGGTCCTGGTGATCATCGGCAGTGCCGGCGCCCTCGTGCTCATGAGCCGCCAGGCCCTGCGGCACGGCCCGCCCCAGCCGCGTGGCGATCCCGAGGCGGTCCCCCAGGTCAGCGTGGCCGCGGTGGTCGCGGGCCTGTCGGTCGGCTCGATCGCCTTCGGCTTCGTGTTCGGCGCGTTCTTCACCCTCTTCGGCTTCGGGATGCTCGTCGCATCGCTTGGGCGGCTGGCGATCGAGGTCCGGGCGCAGCGACGCAGCGAGCGCTCGCTCAAGGAGGGGCGCTCGTGAGGGCCCCATCGCTGGCGCAGCTGCTGGTGGGGCATTGGCACCCGGTGTGGTCGCTGAATGCCGAAGCGCTCCTGTCGGCCGGGCTCTACCTATGGGCGGCGCGGCGGGTGCGGGGAGGCTGGCCGGCACACCGGACACTCTCCTTCCTCGCCGGGACCGCCTGCCTACTCGTCGCGCTCGAGTCGGGCCTCGATGCCTACGACGATCGAATGCTCTCGGTCCACATGGTGCAGCACATGCTCTTGCTCCTCATCGTGCCGCTGCTCCTGCTCGGCGGCCGGCCGTTGTTCCTCGCGCTCCGTGTCCTTCACGGAGCGCGCCGCCGCGCACTTACCCGCGCGCTGACCCGCCTGCGGCCGATCACCCGTCCTGTCACCTGCCTCGCCGCTTTCTGCGCCGTGATGTTCCTCGCCCACCTGCCGGCGTTCTACGACGCGACGCTGCGCGACGGCATGCTGCATGGCGGCGAGCACCTGCTCTTCCTCTGCGCCGGGCTGCTGCTGTGGTGGCCGATCCTCGACGGAGACCCGGTCCGCACGCACCGGCTTGGCGGTCTCGGCAGACTCGTCTACGTTCTCGTGGCGATGCTGCCGATGGAGGTGGTGGGAGCCTATCTGGCCCGCAACAGCTCGCTTGTCTATCCCGCTTACGGTGCCCCGGCGCGGGCGCTCGGGCTCTACGCCCCGGCCGATCAGGCCCAAGCCGGGGCGATCATGTGGGTCGCGGGGGGCACGGTCATGGTGGTCGTCGGGCTATGGGCCTCGATGGCGGCGCTCCTCGAGGAGGAGCGCCGCCAGCGGGCCCGCGAAGCCCGGGCTGAACGAGCTACGTTGGCGGAGTCGGCGTTGACGGATGTGCCCGCGGACCGGGGAGCGGTGGCGTGAGGTACCGCGCGCGCCGCTGGCTGACGCGCCCCTCGCGGGTGCCGCGCTCGCTCCGCTGGGCTCTCGTGGTCGTCCTCGGGTCGGTCGCGCTGGTCGGCCTGGCGGATCCGCCCTCTCCCGCGGCCAAGGGGTCGAGACCGGTGCGGGCTCCCGCGGCGGCCGCGGGCTCGCGCGCACTCCAACCGACCGCCCTGGCCCACGTGCTCGCTGCCGCGCGGGCCGCCGCGGCGGCCAAGGGTCCCCTCGCCTCCCTCGGGGGGCCACCGACGGCACTCCCGAATGCGCCGAGCAAGTCGCCGGAGCCGCCGGGGGCGGGCGACCCGACGGCGACGTTTCCGAGCCCGCCGGCGCTGATCGGTGAGGGTTTCAACCTGTATGAGGAGAGGTGCTCCTCCTGTCATGGAATCGCGCTCCAGGGCAAGCTCGGCATCGGGCCGTCGCTCGTCGAAGTCGGCGCCGGGCCCGTCGACTTCTACCTCTCGACCGGGCGAATGCCGCTCGCCAATCCGACCGACGAGCCTGCCCGAGCTACGCCCGCCTTCGCCCCCACGCAGATCGGCGCGCTGGTTGACTTCATCAGCTCGTTTGGGGGACCGCCCGCCCCCGCCGCGCACCCGGACAACGGCGACCTCGCGCTGGGGATGCGGGTGTTCACGACCGATTGCGCGGGCTGTCACCAGATCGTCGCCCGCGGAGGACTGACGATCGGCGCCCAGGTCCCCAACCTGACGCACGCGACGGCGCAACAGATTGCCGAAGCGGTGCGGATGGGGCCCTACCTGATGCCCCACTTCGACGCCCATCAGATCGACCAGCACCAGCTGGACTCGCTCGCGCGCTATCTCCTCTACACCCGTCACCCCGACGACGCCGGCGGCTGGGGTATCTACAACATCGGGCCGATCCCCGAGGGCATGGTCGCGTGGTTCATTGGGCTCGCGACGCTGGTCATCGTCGCCCGGCTCATCGGGGAGCGAGCGAACGACGGAGGCCCGGCTCGAACGAAGCGAGGTGGAGCATGACCCCTGAAGGACCGACCCCGGGCACGCGGCTAGGCAGGCTGCTGGCGGCCCTGCTCGCTGCGCTCATGTTCTGGCGAACCCTGACTGACCGGAAGCCGTCCCCCCCCTCGCGGGCGGCGCCCGAGTCTGACTTCGATCCCTCCGAGCGAATCGTCCCTTCCAACCGCCGGGCGGAGACGCTCGTGGCAGGGCTGCTGGCGCTGGCGGCGGTCTTCGGCTTCGGCTTCGCGGTCGTCTACGGGATTCTCGAGACGAACACGCAGCTGCTGGGGCTGGCGATGGGCGGGATGCTCGCGCTCCTGGCCGCCGCGGCGATCATCGCCGGCAAGGCCGTCGTGCCTCAGGAGACCGCCGTCGAGGACCGCGGGCTACTGCTCGACGAGGACGAGACCGAGGAGATAGTGGAGATGGTCGAGGCCGGGGGGGAGGGGATCTCGCGCCGCGTGCTCCTCACCGGCGCCGGCGGGCTGGCGGGAGCGGCGGTGCTGACGGCGGCGGCGACGCCGCTCGCCTCCCTGGGACCGACGCTCAGCGTGCTCCATCAGACCCCGTGGCGCCGGGGGGTGGGGCTCATCGACGAGCAGGGCAGCCCCTACCTCGCCGCCGAGATCCAGATCGGCTCCTTCTACACGGCGCTCCCCGAGGGCGGTGACAGCGAGAGCTTCGGCGCAGGGGTGCTCGTCGTGCGGCTGCCCTCGGAGTTCCTCCACCTCCCTCCCGCCCGGCGCGACTGGGCGGTGGACGGGATCGTCGCCTACTCGAAGATCTGCCCGCACGCCGGGTGCGCGGTTTCGCTCTACCGCTACCCCACCTACGCGCCCACCAGCCTCACCCCGGCCTTCACCTGTCCGTGCCACTACTCGACCTTCGCTCCCGGGGAGGGCGGCAAGCTCATCTTCGGCCCGGCCGGTCGCGCGCTGCCCCAGCTGCCGCTGATGGCCGACGCGCAGGGGCGACTTCGGTGCGCCGGGCCGTTCGACGAGGACATCGGCCCTTCCTGGTGGAGCGTGCGCCGGACCTGAGTCATGAGGCTCGTCGGGCGCATCCTCCACCGCCGCTTCGAGCGCCTCTCGCGGGCCGCCGAGCAGCGCATGGGGGCCGCGCAGGGCATCAAGTGGCTGCTGCGCTACGTCTTTCCCGACCACTGGTCGTTCCTCCTCGGAGAGATCGCGCTGTACTCGTTCATCGTCCTCGTGGGGACGGGTGTCTTCCTCGCGCTGTACTACACCCCCGGCGACTCGCAGGTCGTCTATCACGGCTCCTACGCCCTGCTCGGCGGCACCGAGATGTCCGAGGCGTACCGCTCGGTGCTCGACATCACCTTCAATGTGCCCGCCGGCCTGCTCTTCCGGCAGGTGCACCACTGGGCGGCCGACGTGTTCATCTCCGCCATCGTCCTGCATCTGATGCGCATCTTCTTCACCGGCGCCTACCGTAAGCCCCGCGACCTCAACTGGCTGATCGGGCTGACCATGCTCATGCTGGCGATCCTCGAGGGCTTCGCCGGCTACTCGCTCGTCGACGATCTCCTCTCGGGGATGGGACTGGCGATCGCCTACGGGGTCGCGATGTCGATCCCCTTCATCGGCGGACAGCTCTCAACGCTCATCTGGGGCGGGCCCTTTCCGGGCTCAAGCTCGTTCCTGGCGCGACTCGAGATCGTCCACGTGCTCCTGATCCCCGCGGCGCTGGCGGTGCTCATCACCGTCCACCTGGTGATGATCATGCGCGCGCATCACACCCAGTTCCCCGGGCCCGGGCGCCGCGAGCGTAACGTCGTGGGGACCCCGATGTGGCCTGCCTACGCGCTGCGGTCGGTGGGCCTGATGCTCTCCGTCGCCGCGGTGCTCTTCCTCCTCGGCGGACTGATCCAGATCAACCCGATCTGGCAATGGGGCCCATACCACCCATATCTGTCGGAGAACGGCGCTCAGCCGGACTGGTACATCGGGTGGCTGATCGGGGCCCTGCGCCTGATGCCGAACTTCGAGCCGACGATCGCCGGTCACACCATCATCCCCAACCCGTTCTGGGGCGGTGCCTTCTTCCCGCTCGTGGTCTTCGGCGTGATGTATTCGTGGCCCGCGCTCGAGCGCCGAATCACCGGCGACCACCGCCGCCACGACCTGCTCGACCGCCCGCGCGACCGGCCGATCCGCACGGCCGTGGGCGCGGCGTTCCTCAGCTGGGTGGTGATCGTCTTCGCCGTCGGCTCGACCGACCGGCTCTTCTACCGGCTGGACGTCTCCTACACGGCTCAGATCCACTTCTGGCGGGTGGGGATCTGGATCCTCCCCATCATCGTGTTCTTCATCACCCGGGCGGCGTGCCGCGCCCTACAGAGCAGCGAAGCCCACCCGCTCCGTGACTGGCAGGGAACGGTCGTGCGCCGCCGACCCGACGGGGCGGTCGAGGTCATCGCCGAAAGCCCCGACCGCGAGCACGAGCCCGCCTCCGAGCCGCCGGTGGGGACGGTGCCCGGGCACGAGTAGAAGCGGGAAGGCTGCGCCGGATGAATTCGCGTCATGAGGAGGTGGCGGCCATGAACGACCGGTGAGCGGTCTGCTCGGCAAGGAATGCCCGTATGACAGAAGTTGCTGCTCGCGACGCCGACGCCGTGGTGGCCGAGGTGCGCGATCTGGCGCGGACGCAGATAGCCCCCGCCGCCGCCGACCTAGACCGTGAGGTGCGCTTCCCGGCCGAGCACCTGCGCGCGCTGGCCGAGGTCGGAGCCCTGGGTCTGCTCGTTCCCGCCGACCAAGGAGGAAGCGCCGGAGGGCTGAGCGACCTCGTGCACGCGTGCCAGTCGCTCGGCACGGCGTGCGCCTCCACCGGCATGGTCTTCCTCATGCACTGTGTCGCCGCGGCGACGGTGTCGGGGGGGGCGGCGGTCCCGGTTCGGGGCAATTACTGTCCGTGCTGGGGAGCGGCGAGGCACTGGGGACGCTCGCCTTCAGCGAGCGGGGCACGGGCGCTCACATCTACGCACCCGAGCTGCGGCCCGCACGTCACCACGGTCATGTCCACGTCAGCGGCCGCAAGACATTTGTCACCTCGGTGGGCACGCGGACATCATGCTCGTGCTCCTCCAAAGTGACGGCGAGGGCCTCGACTGCTACGCCGTGAGCAGGGTGGCGCGCGGGGTGAGCTTCGAAGGGCGCTGGGAAGGGTTCGGAATGAGCGGGAACTCGAGCATCGCCGTCCTCTTCGAGAATGTCACCGTCGACGCGGACGCGTCATCGGGGCGCCGGGCACCGGCGCCGATCTCGTCTTCGGCGTGGTGGCGCCGACCTTCCTCAGCGGCCTCGCCGCGGTCAACCTGGGATCGCCCGAGCAGCGCTGTCCGCGGTGATCGCGCATGCCCAGTCCCGGCGCTATCCCGACGGCACCACGCTCGTCGAGGTGCCCACGGTTCAGCATGCGCTGGCCAACATGGACATGGACACGCGCGCCGCCGCGGCCCTCCTGTGCGAGGCGGCCGAGGTCGCTGACGCCGGGGACGAAGGGGCGCTGGTTCCGCTCATGGAGGCCACGGTGCTGTGCACCGACGTGGCCGCGCGCGTGACGCACGGTGCGCTCGAGGTGTGTGGCGGCCAGGGCTACACGCCGGCGTTACCGATCGAGCGCCACCTCCGCGATGCTCGTGCGGGCGCGGTCATGGCGCCCACCAACGGCGTTCTGCGCACGTGGTCGGGCAAGGCGATTTCCGGGCTCCCGGTCCCATGAGGGGCGGCGAGCTGAGACTCGAGGCCGTCTCCTATCACCCGCGCGTGGTGACGATCTGGGAGCGCTTTCGCACCTACTTCGCCGACGCCGGCGTCGCCACCGATTACCTGCTGTTCTCCAACGACGAGAGTCTCGTCGACGCCGTACTCGACGGGACGGTCGACATCGGTTGGAACACGAACACCGCCTACGTCGTCCTTGACCATCGCGTCGACGGGGGTACGCAGATCCTCGGCATGCGGCGACGTGGACCGGGACTGGGCGACCGTCCTGGTCATGCGCAAGCAGGCGCGCATGGACGCCGTCGGCGAGCTGGCCGGTCGAGTCCTTGCCCTCGGGAGCCGAGACTCCGGACACGCGGCGATCCTGCCCCTTCACTACCTCGCCGAGGAGGGGCTTGACCACGCGCGGAGCTGCGAGCTCGTGCGCTTCGACACCGACCTCGGTAAGCACGGCGACACGGGTGACTCCGAGCCACGTCGTGCGCGCGGTGGCGGGCGGAGACGCTGACGCAGGGGCGATCTCAGCCGCCTACTTCAGCGCCTTCCGGGCCGCGGGCGTGCCCGAGCTCACCGACCTCGAGGTGAGATGGCGGAGCCCTGAGTACTACCACTGCAACTTCAAGGCGCTCGACTCGATCGACCCGAAGGTGGCGCGGCGGTGGTCCCAGGCGCTGCTGGCCATGAGCTTCGATGACCCGAGCCTGCGCCCGGCGATGGAGCTCGAAGGGGTGCGGGAGTGGCATCAGGGCGACCGTGATTGGGTACGCCTCGCTGACCGCGGCGATGGGTGAGCAGGCGCTGCTGCGGTGACGAGCGAAGTGCATCGTCTCGACGCCGAGCAGCTCGAGTTCGGCGGCGGCCTCGAGATCCTCCTCGCGGTGGCGCTCGAGCGCGTGGCGCCGGGCGGCGTCGTGGAGGTAAGGGCGCCGTCGCGCGCGGTCGCGCTCGAAAATGCCGGGATGGGCCCGGCTGCCCGGGCACGAAGTCATCGCCGAGGCAGATGGACGCGGAGCCAGCATGGTGAAGATCCGCCGCGGCTCGACGCAGCGGGTGCTCGCCGGTCCCCTCCCTGTTCGCGGTGAGCCGCTGAGGTTGCGCGCCGACGGTGAACTGCAGACCGCGGACCGGCGGGCCGGGCACCCACCGTCCGACCCGCCGCCGAATGCGGGCCTGGCTCCGCTGGGGGCGGTGCCCGAAGCGGGCGCGCCCGACCACCCCTGTTCCCTGATCGACCGTGACGCGGTGTGGGCCGACGACGTCGGCGATCTCGTCGAGCAGGCGAGCGCGCAGCAGTGGGACGCCTCGCGGGACATTCCCCTGGGAGGCCGCGCGTGGGCTCGACGACACCACCGAGCGCGCGGTCGCTCAGGTCATGACCGTCCTCGCCCAGAACGAGTACGCGGCGCTCTATGTCCCCGCGCGGTTTCTCCCGCACGTCAATCCCCAGCTCACCGAGCTGGTGCTGTGGCTCGGCAGCCACGTGCACGACGAGGCCCGGCACCTGGAGGTCTTCACCAAGCGCTCACTCGCCGGCGGTTACCGTGGATACGCTGGCCTCAACCGAGCTGTCGCTCCATACGGTGCTTGAGGAGCACGACGTCACCGTGTCTTCGCTCCTCCTCAACGTGCTCGGCGAGGGTACCTTCCTCGACCTGCCTGCGCTTCATCGAGCGCCACGCTCCCGACGCGGGCACGGCGGGGGCGGCGAGGCTGGCCCACCGCGACGAGCGCCGCCACGTGCATTCGGCATCTCGAATATCAGGCGCGCGATGGGCGCACGACTTCGGTCTGTCGCAGACCCTGGTAGCCGCCGCGGAAGCCGGGGCCGCGAAGCTCGTCAGTCTCTCCGGGCTCTCCCCGATCCTCCTCGAGGCGCGGCCATGGCCGCCGCCTCCCTTCAGCCCGCCGAGGTGGCTGAGGCCGCCCCCGCGGTGGGTGCCCTGATGACGAGGATGGAGCGAAACCGCCGCCGACGCCTGGTCGCATACGGGTTCGACTCGCGGATGGCCCACCCTCTCTCTGATCTCCACACCCCCAACCTGATGTGAGGGCAGGGGTCCGGCGCCACCGGGACCCCTGCCGCGAGATCCGCTACCGGAACAGCCGCCGAAGCTTCCTGCGCCCACCTGCGGGCCCGAGGAAATAGGCCGCGGCGGCGCCGAGGACGGCACCCGTGCCGAGGACGGCGGCGCCGAGGCGCGGAGCGAAGCGCTTGCGCTTCCGCGGTGGGGCCAGCGACGCGGACGCCTGTGCCACGTAGGGCGCGTAGGTCGCCACCGTGGTGGCGATGCTGCGAGCGGCCTCACCCACACGCTCCGCGCGCTTTCGCGCGCGTCGCTTGGCCACCGGCTTGACGAACCTGACCACGTACTTCAGGAGGCGGGGGTTCTTGGCCGCCTGCTTGACGGCTTTGGTTCGCAGCTTGGTCTTGGTGCTTGTTTTGAGCATGGCCGTAGCCACTCCTTTCACGGTTGGTCGCGCGACGGCGCCGAGGCTCATAGGGCTTATCCAGGTCGCCCGACCCATCGCGCGAACGGGTTGCTCGCTCGCTGAGGTATCGGTCGACCTTTGGGGTATGGCTACCCGGTCGCCGCGGTTGCAACCCGCTATTAGCGGCGGCCGTCCGGGTAAGCCTCCTTCATGGCCATCACGGTCGGCGATTTCCTCCTCGACCGCCTCGCTCTCTGGGGCGCACCGCGCGTCTACGGATATCCGGCGACGGTATCAACGGCGTGATGGGCGCGTTCGCCCGGGCGAGCAACGGACAGCGTCCCGAGTTCATCCAGGCCCGTCACGAGGAGATGGCGGCGTTCATGGCGTGCGCCCACGCCAAGTTCACCGGCGAGCTCGGCGTGTGCATGGCGACCTCGGGGCCCGGGGCCATCCACCTGCTCAATGGGCTCTACGACGCCAAGCTCGACCACCAGCCGGTCCTCTCCATCGTCGGCCAGCAGGCGCGCGCCGGGCTCGGCGGCAGCTATCAGCAGGAAGTCGACCTCCACAGCCTGTTCAAGGACGTGGCCCATGAGTACGTCCACACGGCGACCGAGCCGACGCAGATCCGTCACCTCGTCGACCGAGCGTGCCGGACCGCGCTCTCCGAGCGGACTGTCACGGCGATCATCCTGCCCAACGACATCCAGGAGGCCGAAGCGGTCGAGCAGCCGCCGCACGCCCACGGCACCGTGCACTCGGTTGGGGACAGCGCCGAGACCCTGCGCGCGTTCGCGGGGCGCCTCGTGCGCAAGGAGGATCGCGGTTGGCGCGAGCAGATCGAGAAGGACGTGGCCCAGTGGGGAGGCTGATGGATGCTCGCGATCACCTCGGAGCCGATCCCCTCTACCCCCAGCTCGTCTTCCATGAGCTCTCCGAGCGCCTGCCCGAGGGCTCGATCCTCACCGCCGACTCGGGTTCGGCGGCCAACTGGTTCGCCAGGGACATCAGGCTGCGCCCGGGGATGATGGCTTCGCTGTGTCGGGGACGCTGGCGAGCATGGGGGCCGCGGTGCCCTATGCCCTCGGGGCCAAGTTCGCCGTTCCCGAGCGACCGTGATCGCCCTCGTCGGCGACGGCGCCATGCAGATGAATGGCCTCAACGAGCTCATCACCATTGCCAGGTACCGCGAGCGCTGGAGCGACCAGCGGATGATCGTGCTCGTGCTCAACAACCGCGACCTGAACCAGGTGACCTGGGAGCAGCGGGCGATGTCAGGCGACCCGAAGTTCGCGGGCTCCCAGGACCTGCCGGATTTCTACTACGCGCGCTACGCCGAGATGCTCGGGCTCCACGGGATACGAGTCAAAAGCCTACGAGGCGGTCACCGACCCCGATGTCCCCCCGTTGCCTCCCCACATAACCGTCGACCAGGCGAAGGCGCTCGCCTCGGCGCTGCTCAAGGGCGACCCGGGTGCGCGCAAGGTCCTCACCCGGTCGATGAAGCAGAAGGCGGCCGCTCGCGCTCAGGAGTTCCTCCCCGGGCGGACAGCCAGGTGATGCCGCGCGTCTCGCTCACGCCGTGGAGGACGACCGAGGTGACGACGGCGAGGGCGGCGATGTCGAAGATCCGCCGGCCGCCGGGGAGCCCGCGCCCGAGGATGAGGAGCGCGAAGGCCATCGTCGCCACCCCCTTGGGGCCGAACCAGGCCATGAATGCCTTGGCCGCCGGATCCAGTCTCGTGCCCGCGAGCGCCGCCCAGATCGCCACAGGGCGTGCGACCAGGAGCGTGACCATGACCACGGCCACCGCGGCCCAACCGTCGGTGGCCAAGCCGTGCACGGTCAGCAGTGAAGCGAAAACGGTGAACACGCCGAGCTTGACGATCTCGATCACCTCACCGGTGCCCTCGACGAAGTGATCGCGGAGATCGGGCCGGCGCATGCCGAGGACGATCGCCGCCGTGAACACCGCGATCAGGCCGTTCCCCTTCGGCGGCAGGACGGTGACGCTATAGGTGGCAAAGGCGACCCCGAGCCCGTAGAGGGTTTTCTGGACGGGGCGGATGCGGGCGCTGCGGCGGGGCATGAGAACCGACCCGACGAGTCCGCAGACGATGCCGAAGGCGAACCCCAGGCCGACGTCCTGCAGGGCGAAGCGCCACCACACGAAGTGCTCCGAACGGGTGTCGAGCACGGCGGCGAGCGCGAGCACGGCCGCGAGCGCGAGGCCGTCGTTGAGGCCCGATTCGAGATTCAGGGAGTGGCGGACGATGCGGGGGACGCGAGCATCGGTGACCACGGCGGAGGAGAGCACGGGGTCGGTGGGGGAGAGCAGCGCCCCGAGGAGAAAAGACTGCGCCCAGCTCAGCCCGACGAACGCGTGCGTGGCCGCGGCGACGAACACCGCCGTGATGGGCATCCCGATCGCCAGCTTGCGCAGCGGTGCGCGCCACTCGCGCTGGATGAGCTCGGCATCGACCTCGAGCCCGTCGCGGAAGAGGATGACGATCAGGGCAACGGTGGTCAGGTCGGCGACGAAACCGGAGCCCGGCGTGAAGTGGATCACCCTCGCCCCCCCGTCTCCGAGGAGGAAGCCGGCGAGCACGAACACGGCGACAAGCGACAGGACGCCTCGGTACGCCAGGCCGGAGAGCAGCGCCCCGACGATGAGCAGGCCACCGAACACGCCGGTGGCCGTCTGGAGCGAGGTCATCGCAGGAAGCCTCCCAGACCGCGGGGCGTCCGGTCGGGCACCGGCTGAGGTCTTGCAATCGCGGGGTCGCGATCTGGGTCAGAAATAACCGGATGAATGACGATGTGAAGGCGGCCGCCAGCACTGAAGCGCTTGCGCTCCGCCTCGGGCCTCAGGTAGATTTACCTCCGATGAGCTGGCGCATGAATCCTGATGCGTTCTGTAGTGAGGAAGGATGCATTCGGGCCCGGGCAGTCGGATCCGACATGTGCCTCGCCTGTCAGCAGGGTTGCGGCGTCATCCACCGGCGTATCGCCGAGCGCGAGGAGCCCGTGGGGTCCGAGGCCATGCTCATCGACCTCGAGAACTGGCCGGTGCTCCCCGAGGACTGACTACGGCTGAAGGAGGATCTTGACGGCGCCGTCCTCCTTCTTCTGGAAGATCTCGTAGGCGTATGGGGCCTGCTCGAGTGGGAGCAGGTGGGTGGCCAGGTCCTCTACCCCGAGGGGGTCCCCGCCGTTGGTGAGCAGGGGCATGATGTCGTCGATCCAACGCTTGACGTTGGCCTGACCCATGCGCAGCTGGATCTGCTTGTCGAACAGGTCCATCATCGGCATGGGGTCGGCGGCGCCGCCGTAGACCCCGCTCAGAGAGATCGTCCCGCCGCGACGGACGGTCTCGATCGCTGCGTGGAGAACGCTCAGGCGATCCACGCCGGCCTTCTCCATGAGCACTCTGGTGGCCGGGCTCGGGAGCATGCTCGCGAGTTGCTGGGTCAGCTTCGCCACCGGAGCTCCGTGCGCCTCCATGCCCACCGCGTCGATAACCGAGTCCGGTCCGCGGTCGTTGGTGAGCCCACGCAGCGTTTCGGGGATGTTGTCATCTTCTCGGGCATCGAGGGTGTGAATGCCGTGGCGCTGCGCCAAGTCCAGTCGCTCGGGGACGAGGTCGATCCCGAATACCTCACTGGCCCCGCGGTGGAGTGCGATCCGGGCGGCCATCTGGCCGATCGGGCCGAGTCCGAACACCGCCGCGGTGCCGCCCTCGGGAATCGCCGCGTACTCGACCCCCTGCCATGCGGTGGGAAGGACGTCGGAGAGGTAGACGAAGCGCTCATCGGGCGGCCCTTCGGGGACCTTGATGGGTCCGAACTGCGCCTGGGGGACGCGCAGGTACTCGGCCTGGCCGCCGGGGACCTGACCGTAGAGCTTGGTGTACCCGAGCAGCGCCGCGCCCTTGCCCTGCTCTCGCACCTGCGTGGTCTCGCATTGCGAGTACAGCTGCTGGGCGCACATGAAGCAGTGGCCGCACGAGATGTTGAAGGGAATGACCACCCGGTCACCCGGTGCGATCTGGGTAACCTCGGCCCCCACCGCCTCGACGATCCCCATGGGCTCGTGGCCGAGAATGTCACCCTCGTCCATGAACGCGCCCATCAGCTCGTAGAGATGCAGGTCCGACCCGCAGATCCCGGTCGAGGTGATGCGGATGATCGCGTCGGTGGGCTCTTCGATCCCCGGGTCAGGGACGGTGTCCACGCGCACATCGCGCCTGCCGTGGTAAGTGACTGCCTTCATGTCGTCTCCCCTGTCGCGGTCGTTGGTGTGTGGTCATGACTACCCCATCCCGCGCTCGTTTAGAGGTGCTTGGTCACGGGCAGTTATCACCCGATAAGTAGTACGCCGCCGATGGACGCCAAGCAGGCGCCCAGGTGGCGAGCCATCAGTCGTGGCGTGGGTCTGTGCAGGCGTCGCGACATGAATAACCGGAGTAGTGACAATGCGTCTCAGGTGTCCGCGTTGCGGCCTGTCGCTGGCGGTCCGATCCCCGACGATCGCCCCGTCGTACTGTCCACGCTGCCTGGTGCGCCGCCGTGAGGCCGTCGAGTTCGTCGTCGTGGATGACCGCGAGGTGACGAGTGTCCTCAATGGCGGCGCAGCCGAGCGCCGGACGGGAACAGCGGCGCGGAGGCGACAGGCCGGCAGTGTGTGAGTGGGATCCAGGGCCGGTGGGACCTAGCGCGCCCCGCAGGTGACAGCGGAGGCCGCCCACCCGCCGGCCCGCGTGCCCGCCCGCCCCGCTTCACCCTCGCACCCACCGGGTAACTCACGCTCATGTCTCGCTCGATCTGGAACGGCACCATCACCTTCGGTCTGGCGGCCGTACCGGTCAAGGTGCATTCCGCCACCGAGGACAAGAACGTGCACTTTCACCAGGTGCACGGCAAGGACGGCGCCCAGATCAAGCAGAAGCGGATCTGCACCAAGGAGGGCAAAGAGGTGCCCTACAAGGAGGTGGCCAAGGGCTACGAGTTCCGCAAGGGCAAATACGTCCTCCTCACTCAGGAGGAGATCGACGCGGCCGCGGGGGGACGTTCTCACCTGATCGAGCTCGAGGAGTTCGCATGTGCCGCGGAGATCGATCCCGTCTACTACGACCGCACCTATTACCTGGGGGCCGGAGACGACGGCGCGGACGCCTATCGGTTGCTCCACGACGCGCTCGAGCGGGCCGGCCGGGTGGGGATCGGCCGTTGGGTGTTCCACAACCGGGAATATCTGGTGGCCGTGCGTCCGCTCGACGAAATGCTGGCACTGCAGACCATGCGCTTCGCCGAGGAGCTTGTGGACTCCGGGGATCTCGAGCTCCCCGCCCCCAGCCGCAAGCCGAGCAAGCGCGAGATCGAGATGGCGGGAAAGCTCGTCGACACCCTTCACGAGCGCTTCGATCCCGCGGCCTTCGAGGACAGCTACCGCGAGCGCGTGCTCGCGCTCATAGACGCGAAGGCCCGGGGCGAGGAGCCCGAACTGCCCGAGGACGTCGAGACCGAGGACAGCGGTGACCTGATGGCGGCGCTGGAAGCGAGCCTGGGCTCGAGCTCGCGGAGCTGATCGTGGCGCGCTCGCTGTGGACCGGCTCGCTCAGCTTCGGGCTCGTGAACGTCCCGGTGAGCCTGGTCACGGCCGTGCGCGACGTCGACCTGCACTTTCACCAGCTGCACGAAAAGGACGGCGCGCCGATCGAGGTCAAGCGATTGTGCTCAAAAGAGGACGTTGAGGTCCCCTTCGAGGAGATCACCCACGGATACGAGCTCGACGATGGCAGGCAGGTGACGATCTCGGACCTCGAGCTCGCGGCCATCGAGCCGCGCAAGACGCGAACGATCGACATCGAGCAGTTCGTCGACCTCGCGGATGTCGACCCGATCTACTTCGAGCATCCCTATTTTCTCGTTCCCGCCTCGAGCGACGATGGCGCTGCGCGCGCCTACCGGCTCCTCAGCGAGGTCATGAGCCGAACCGAACGTGCCGCCCTCGGCCGCTTCGTCATGCGCGCCCGTGAATATCTGGCCCTCGTGCGCGCCCGCGACGGGGCGCTCTCGCTCACCACCATGCTCTTCGCCGACGAGATCCGCCCGGGCCAGGACGTCGAGGCCGCCACCCAGAAGGCGCATAAGCCCTCTCGCAAGGAGCTCGACGCGGCCGTCGGCCTGATCGAGGCACTCTCGGTCGAGTTCAAGCCGGAGAACTACGAGGATGAGTACCGGGCGCGCCTGCAGCGCGTGGTGGCGCGCAAGCGCAAGGGCGCGACCGTCACCGCGCCGGACAAGCGCGATGAGCCCGACCCCGCCCCCGATCTCATGGACGCGCTCGAGCGCACGCTCGAGGAGATCAAGCAGGGCGGGAGCGGGCGCTGGTCAGACGAACGCAAATCAGAGCGAGCGCAGCGCGGGTAGGAGCTCCCGCTCCGCCCACTCGGCGAAGGGCTGCTGCGCGTCGGCGCCGATCTGGACGAGGGCGATCTCCGTGAAACCGGCCTCGAGGTAGGGCTTGATCTTCTCGACGTGCTCTTCGACGTCGGGGCCGCAGGCGAGCTGGGCGGCGACGTCGTCGGGGGTGACGAACTGGGTGGCGCTCTCGAAGGAGTCGGGGTTGGGGAGTTCGGCGTTGACCTTCCAGCCCAGACCGAACCAGCGAAACTGTTCATGGGCGCGCTCGATCGCCACTTCACGATCGGCGTCGTAGGCCACCGCGACCTGCCCGACGCGGGGCTTGCCCTGGCCCCCGGCGGCGTCGAACATCTCCCCGAGCTCTGGCTTGGGCTCGACGGCGACCATGAGGTCGGCCTTGTGTCCGGCGAGGCGGCACGATTCGGGACCCGAGACGGCGACGCCGATGGGCACCCGGTGCTCGGGGAGGTCCCACAGCCTCGCGGACTCGAGATCGAAGTAACGGCCCCGGAGGCTGACGCGCTCCTCGCTGTCAAACAGCGCCGAGATGATGTCGACGGCCTCGCTGAGCATGGCGTGGCGCACGCCGACCGACGGCCAGCGCCTGCCCACGACGTGCTCGTTGAGGTTCTCGCCGGCGCCCAGCCCGAGACGGAAGCGGCCGCCCGAGAGGATCTGCATGGTGGCCGCCTTCTGGGCCACGACCGCCGGGTGGTAGCGCAGGGTCGGGCAGGTGACATAACTCATCAGGCCAATGCGCTCGGTCGCCTGCGCAACGGCGCCGAGGATCGACCAGGCATAACCCGAATGGCCCTGGGAGGCCAGCCACGGCTGGAAGTGGTCGCTGATCACCGAGAAGTCGAACCCGGCTTCCTCGGCGCGGCGGGCATCGCGCACGAGCGCATCGGGCGGCGACTGCTCGCACATCAGCGTGTACCCGAACGCGGTCACCGGGCGGCAGCTACCCGGCGGTGCGGAGCGCTAACCGTGGGCTCGATTACCGCAGGGCGCATGCGGGCAGTAGGGCGGGTAATGCGCCGGGTCCGAATCGCCGCCGCCGGCTTCGTCCTCGCCGCGGGCTTCTGCCTCGTCCTCATCGACACCGTCGACGCGCCCGAGCTCTACGCCGGCGCAGTCGTGGCGCTGCTCGCGGCCGCCGTCTTCGGGGTCTCGCGCGAGCAGGGTCTGGCGGAGGCCGAGATCGCCCTGGATGGCTGGCGCGCGCTTGGAGGGTGCTACTGCGCGTACCGACGCAGATCGCCGCGGTCAGAGCCCTCGCGACGCCGAGCCCTTGCGGAGGCGCTCGGTTCCCTGACCCCGAACACCATCGTCATCGGCATCGACACCGAGCGCGGGCTCCTCCTCGTCCACCAGCTTCGTCGTCAGGGACGGCCCGAGGAGCTCGACGTCATGCGGCCCGCGCCGCCGAGGAGCGCGTCGACGAGACGCGCGGCGAGCGCGACTACACGCCCAGGCCGATGGTCATCGTGCCCGCTCTGCTGCTCCTGGGCGCCCCAGCGGCCGGGGTGATCCCGGGCGTGGTGCCGGGGATCGAGCGACTGGCCACGCACTTCACCGACCACGGCGCCTACGCCACCTTGGGTCCTGCACGGCCGCGCCGTCCGCTGGCCAGCCGTGCCCGCCGACCACGCGAAAGCGGTCGACGTGCTCTACGGGGTGCTCTCGATCGCCGGCGCCGCCGGCTTCGCGGCGCTCGGGCTCTTCGGCCGCCCGGTGCGGGAAGCGCTGCCGAAATCGATCCAGCGACGCGGGCGAGCGGGGATGCGCACCCTGCGCGGGCTGCACTCCGGGCACATCGGCGACTACATCGCCTGGTGGACGGCGGGGGCGAGCGTGTTCGGAGCCGTGTGCCTGCTCGCCCTGCGGTGATGTGCGGCGCGTCAGTCCTCGAACGCGAAGCGCTCGAGCACCCCGGTGAGCTCAAAGAGCCGCTGCACCTGGGTCGGGCCGGGGCGAAGGGCGAGCCGATGCCCGTTGTCGCGGGCGGACCGCTGCGCGCGAACCATCACCGCGAGCCCGGTGCTGTCCATGAACTCGAGGCCCCCGAGGTCGATGAGGAGCCGGCCCGGGCTCGCGGCCGCCACCTCCTCGAGCTGGCGGTCGAGCTCGGCCGCCGACTCGAGATCGAGCTCTCCGGCGAGCTCGAGGATCACTCCGCGGTCGTCGGTGAGGCGGCGGATGGTCAGGCTGCCGGGCATAGGCGGCTCTTCAGAGGCGATTTCACGCATCGGGTCGATCCCCTGTCCCGCGTCGCGGATGATTCAGAGAGAGCATCGGACGAACCTCTGGCAGATGACGAGAACCCTGCGGTCACGCCCTGTACGTGCCCGCGAGTCCTGATTTCGGTAGGCCGCGTGGGCAGCGACCCAAGCGGAATCTAGCAGCACAAAACGACGCCGAGCGCGAATTTTGAACAACACTGCGGAAGGGCAAAAATCAGCGGGCCCCGGCCACGCGGCGCTTGAGCTCCGCCTTGCCCATCTTCGAGCGGCCTCAGATGCCCAGCTTGGGCGTCTGCTCCTCGTGCTTCTTGACGTTCTCCTGAGCGGCATATCGCTGCTTCGTGGTTGCCATGGCGCTCAGATCACCGAAATTTCCACTCGCCAAACGCCATCTCGATCTCGCGCGCGAGCGGGCGGGCGCGATGGAATCCCCGCGCTGAGGTGCCGCGCTGAGGTCGCATTGGAGGGTGTCCGGTAGCGTTGGTCTGCCATGCCGAGGCAACGGAAAGGATTCCAGTCGTGTCTGAGCCGGTAGAGGTCGAACTCCCGCGTGATCCCAGCGCCGGTGCTCGGGCTCGCCGCCTGCTCGAGGAGATGGCGGCCGGGAAGCTCGAAGGGGACGAGCTCGGGCGCGCCAAGCTGCTCGTATCGGAGCTGGTCAACAACGCCGTCCTCCACGGCGAGGGGTCGATCGTCTTCAGGGCCGACCTCGGGGAGAACCGGCTCCATGTCGAGGTCATCGACCAGGGCTCGGGCTTCGAGCGCGAGGTCCGCGAACACGACGCCGAGAACCTCGGAGGCCGGGGCCTCAGGCTCGTCGAGGCGGAGTCGAGCCGGTGGGGCCTCCACGAGGGAACCACGCACGTGTGGTTCGAGATCGAACACCCGGGCCCCCGTCTGGGCGCCGACAACAAGCCGTCGATAGGCGAGGAGGATTGAAAGGCGGCGCCGCGGGTACGCGGTTTCGCAGATGATGCGCGCGACCTACCGCCTCCAGCTCACGGGGGGCTTTGGCTTCGATCGGGCGCGCGAGCTCGTGAGCTACCTGGGGGAGCTGGGGATCAGCCATCTCTACCTGTCGCCGATCATGCAGGCCCGGGCCGGGTCCACGCACGGCTACGACGTCGTCGACCCCACGCGGGTGTCCGACGAGCTCGGCGGTGAGGAGGGTTTTCGCCGTCTCGCCGGGGCCCTCCACGACGCCGGAATGGGGGTGATCGTCGACTTCGTCCCCAATCACATGGCGACGAGCGACGAGAACCCGTATTGGAGCGATCCCGAGCGCCGGGCCAAGTTCTTCGACGTCGACCCGCGGACCGGATGGCACCGGCGCTTCTTCACCATCGACGATCTCGCCGGAGTGCGCGTCGAGGATCCCGAAGTGTTCGAGGAGACCCACGGCAAGGTCCTGGAGCTGGTGTCCGACGGGTTGATCGACGGCCTGCGCATCGACCACCCGGATGGGCTCGCCGAGCCCGCCACCTACCTGGAGCGGCTGGCCGAGCGTGGCGTCGAGCTCGTGTGGGTGGAGAAGATCCTCGAGGCGGGCGAGCAGCTGCGCGACTGGCCGGTGCAGGGCACCACCGGCTACGAGTTCGCCAACGATGTGACCGCGCTCTTCGTCGATCCGCGCGGCGAGGCGGAGCTCACCGATCTCTACGCGGCCTTCATCGGTCACCACGAGTCCTTCGCCGAGGTCGCCGATCGCGCCAAGCGTGAGCAGGCCGCCACCGCCTTCCAGCCCGAGGTCGGCAAGCTCCGCTCGCTCTACGACGACCCGGAGCTCGAGGCGGCCGTCGCCTCGCTCCACGTCTACCGCAGCTACGTGCAGCCCTACACCGGGCGGGTGGAGGACGCCGATCGCCAGGTGCTCAGGGATCTTCCCGAGGATCTGCGCCGGATCCTCCTGCTCGAGGAGGGCGGCCACGAGGAGTTCGTCGTGCGCTTCCAGCAGACCACCGGGCCGGTGATGGCCAAAGGCGTTGAGGACACCGCCTTCTACCGCTACCTCCGGCTCACCGCCCTCAACGAGGTCGGGGGTGATCCCGGCCGCTTCTCGCTCGCCGTCGAGGAGTTTCATCGCGCCAACCTCGCTCGCGCCGTCCGCTTCCCGGAGCACATGCTCGCCTCCCAGACTCATGACACCAAGCGCAGCGGCGACGTCCGCGCACGGATCGGCGCGCTGGCGGGCTTCGCGACCGAATGGCGCGAGCTCGTCCTCGCCTGGCACGAGGCCAACGAGCCGCTGCGCACCGGGCCGGGGCCCGACGCGAACGAGGAGTACCTGATCTACCAAACCCTTCTCGGCGCCTGGCCGATCGAGCAGGAGCGCCTCGGCACCTATCTCGAGAAGGCGCTGCGCGAGGCGAAGGTCAACACCGGCTGGGACGACCCCCACGAGAAGTGGGAGCGCTCGGTGATCGATTTTGCCGCCGCTCTCTACGACCACCGGCCCTTTCGGGAGTCGTTCGACCCGTTCGTTGACCGCGTCGCGGAAGCCGGGGAGGCAGCCGCGTTGGGCGCGGTGCTCCTCAAGCTCACCTGCCCCGGCGTGCCCGACATCTACCAGGGCGACGAGCTGTGGGCGCTCAACCTCGTCGATCCCGATAACCGCCGTCCCGTCGATTGGGAGGAGCGCCGCCAGGTGCTCGAGCAGATCAAGGACGGGGCGCTCCCCGACCGCTGTGGCCGCAAGCTCTTCCTCATCCGCGAGGCGCTCGCCCTCCGCACCCGCCGGCCCGGTGCCTTCGCGGGTGCCTACGCGCTGCTGAGCGCCCCGGACGATGTGTGCGCCTTCACCCGCGGCGACGACGTCGCGGTCATCGTCGGCCTGCGGGCCGATACGCGGCTCGACGAGGTGGCACTCCCGAGCACGGGCTGGCGTGAGCTCCTGCCTCGCGATGGCGCCTTCGCGACCCTCCGCCTCTTGGAGGCGCCGTGATGGGACCGCGTGCGAACAGACGTTTGTCTGCTCCGGTCCCCGGGTAGAGGCTGAGCAGGCGAAGCGTGCGGCTGGTGCCCGGGACCCGAGGGAGGTCCGGCGCCGCGGGCCAGTCGTCAGAGGTGGGCCAGCTAAGAGGCGCGGGGTGATCAGCGACGCCCTGGCGTGCTCACGACCGGTACGAGACGCAGCGAAAAGGAGCAATGAACGGATTTGACTGATCAAGAGAACTCACAGCGGACAGCCGGCGGGATCGTCGGCAAGCTCGCCGGCAAGGCCAAGGCGGCGGCGGGCGCGGTGATCGGCAACGACCATCTCAGTCGCGAGGGACGTCTGCAGCAGGCTCAGGCCGATGCCGAGGCGCAGGCTGCCGAGAACGCTGCCGAAGCCAAGCTCCGCGAAGACGAGGCGGAACTGCAAGAGGAGAAGGCACAGACCGAGGCCGAGCGCGAGCGCCTGCGGTCGGAGATCGCCGAGCGCGAACGCGAGGCGAAGATCGAAGCCGACCGGACGGCGGCCGAGCGCCGCGCCCAGGATGAAGCCCAGAGCCGGCAGACCGCTGCCGAGGCCGAGCGCCGCGCGCACGAGACCGCGTCCAAGAGCGCCGAGGAGCAGGCAGAACGCGAGCGCCTGGCGGAGGCTGCGCACGCCGTTCGCCTCGAAGGGCAGGCGCGCCGCGCCGAGGCGAACGCCGACGCAATCGATCCTGAGGAGACACGATGAACGTACGCGACATCCCCACCACCGCCGTCGACAGCTACCTCAAGCTCGTCCGGCTGCCCCTGGACACGGCGATCCGTCTCTTGCCCGGAAACGGCACGGGGACGGGGCCGGCAGCTAGGCTCGCGCTCGATCGCGCCGACGCCACCGTGCGGGCGATGATCGCCGACCTCCTCGGCGACGACCACCTCCGTGAGGATGCCGAGCGGCGCCGAGCCGCCGCCGATGAGCGTAAGCACGCGCAGATGCTGCATGCAGAGGCGGCGCGCGCAGAGGAGAAGGCCGACGCCCGGCTCGAGGAGCGCCAGCGCCAGGCCAACCGTCAGCGCCGCGAGGCTCGGCAGCGCGCGGAGGCCAAGCGCGAGGAGGCCGCGCTCCAGCGCGAACGCCAGGTCCGCCGTGCCGCCGAGGTCCGCAACGACCGGCTCGGGAGCAGCCGCAAGGCGGCGGAGCGCACCGAGCGGGCGGTCGAGGACCGGGCGGCGAGGGACCGCCTGGAAGCGCTCGACGCCAAGTCACAGGCTCTGCGCGAGCGCGAGAAGGAGCTCGCCGTGCGCGACGCGGCGGAGGGCCTGCGCGAGGCCGCCGGTCGCGCTAAGACCAACCGCAAGCGCGCCTAGATCCGCACTGAGGCCCGCGGTGGATACCTCCGCCGCGGCCTAGGTGCAGAAGGAGACTCGTGACCTCCCGCTTCGTCTCAAATGTGCTGGTGCTCATCGCCTCCGCGGTGCTCGTGACCTTTTCTCTCGTCTTTCCCCCCGGGGTCGTCGCCTGGATCGCCCTCGGCCTGGGGTCCCTCGTCGCCGTCATCGTCCTCGCTGCCTTCGCGATGCGCGGGCGGGGCATCGCCCAGCGCATCGTCGACGTCCTCATCGCCCTCACCGGGGCGTGGCTGATCGTCGCCTCGCGCACCTTCAGCGGGGCGCCGCTGAAGTGGATCACCTTCGGAACGGGTGCGCTGCTCGCCTTTTTTGCCCTTGCCGGGCTGGTCGTGCATGAGATCTCCATGGAGCTCGCGGTGCGGCCGCTGGCTCGGGGGTCCAGCGATGGACGGGCGCCGGCGAGCATGCGTGATCAAGTGCCCGCTCGCTGATGCGCTTTCGCGGGCCCCTGGCCGACAGCTATCCGGCGGCGGTTGCCCTCGTCGTCTGCGCCCTCGTCCCCTATCTGGCTGTGACTGGGGCCATCACCCCGCTCACCCCGCTGCTCGTCAAGAGCCTGGGCCTCAGCGATCAGGCGATCTCGCTCACGAGCGGGATGGCCAACGCCGCGTACGCGTTCGGGACCGTCCTCGCTGTGCAGTTCGCCCAGCACCTTCGGGGCCGGCGCATGCTCCTGCTCTATGTCTCCCTGTTCGTGATCGGCTCGGTGCTCGCCGCGTGGGCGCCCACCCCCGGCCTGTTCATCGCCGGGCACATCCTCCAGGGCCTGTGCACCAGCCTGATGCTCATCGCCGCCGTGCCTCCGCTCGTCACCGGTTGGCCCGTCTCCAAGCTTCCCTGGACGGGCATGACCATGAACATGTGCATCTTCGGCGCCGTCGCCGTCGGCCCGGTGATCGGCGGCGTTCAGGCGGGCGCGGGGGACTGGCGGCCGCTCTTCTGGATCGTCGCCGGGGTCGGGGTGCTGGCGCTTGTGTTCGCCGTGCTGACCTTCGAGGACCAGCCGCCCCAGGACCGCAGCGCGCCCTGGGACTGGGTGGCGATCACCCTGGCGGGCGGGGGCTGCGCGGCCGCTTTCTTCGGATCCTCCGAGCTGAAGACCCACAGCATGCTCAGCCTCATCGTGCTCCTGCCTCTCCTTGCCGGGGTGGGGATGATCATCTCGCTCGTCCTCTTCGAGTATTTCGTCAAGAGCCCGCTCATGCCCGTGCGCTCGATCGCCACCACGCGTCCGCTGGCCGGGCTCATCGTCGCCATGTGTGCCGGGGCGGCCTCGGTGACCCTGATCGACCTCGCCCAGACCGCGCTGCAGACCAGGCTCACCCCGACGCACCTGGGCATGCTCTTCTGGCCCGAATTCGGGGGCGCAGTAGCCACCGCCGCCCTGTTCGGCGCCGTGCTCCGCACCCGCCTCATCCCCCTGCTCGCGTTCGGCGGCATGCTCGTCCTCGCCGCCGGGGCGGCGGTGCTCACCGACGTCGCCACCGGGCCCCAGAACCTCGTCCTCATCGGCTCCGGGCTGGTGGGCCTCGGTGTCGGCGCCTCGGTCTCACCATCGCTCTTCATCGCCGGCTTCTCGTTGCCCTCGGCACAGATTCAGCGGGTGTTCGCGCTCGTCGAGCTCCTCCGCGGGGTCGCCGCCTTCATGCTCGCCCCGGTTCTCCTGCACCTGGCCATGACCACCGCCGGTGGGCCGGCGGCGGGCATCGCGACGGCCGGCTGGGTGTGCTTCGGGATCGCCGCCGCCGGCGGCTTGCTCGCCGCTTACCTGTTCATCCTTGGCCGCGCGCGCCTGGAGCGCCCGGACCTCGAACGCTGGCAGTCGGGTGAGGAGCCCGCTTGGGACTCGCCGCCGCTGGCGGCGGGCATCCGCGGCGAGGGCGCGCTCGGCTTCCCCGGCCACGCCGTCCCGGCGGGTCCCGCGGCGCGGGGCCGCGCCGGGGCCAACGGCGGAGGGGAGGCCCGGCATCGACGTCCGCGGGCGGTTGGCGGTTAGGACGCTCATCACGCCGTATGGGTCAGGTCCAGTCCACGCCGGACCTCGTTGGCCAGGGCGTAGGCGTCTCCGGTCTTGAGCATGTGCGAGAAGTAGAGCTGCGGGCTCTCGGAGGTCTCCTGGTTGTAGAGGCAGCCGACGAACCAGCCCTGCTTGCGCATCAGGGCCACCACCTTCTGCACCTCCGGACTCGTCATCGAGAAATCCGGGCCGACCGCGGCGGTGGAGCCCGAGGACGAGAGCGGCTTGAACTGGATCCCGGTGGAGATGTTGGCGTCCGGGGAGACGACGACGCCGCCGATGACGATGCGGCCCCGGCGGGAGACGCTGACGGTGACGACGCCCTCGTCGCCGACCTGAGCGGTTCCGTGGAGGATCGATGCCAGTCGCTTGGCATCCAGGGGCGTCTTGGGCTTGGAGGGCTTCTTCTGCGGCAAGGGCGTTGACGTCGCCTTCAGGGCAGCGTGGACGGCGCGGGCGAGCGCGAGCGGCGCGCCGATGCCGCGGAAATGGATGAACCACACCTGCGGCTTCATCTCGGTGTAGTGCTGATGGAAGGCCTGGAAGGTCAGCCCGTGGGCGAGGAGGGCGTCGATGAAGCCGTTGGTCTCGTTGGGCCGCAGCGGAATGTCTCCGTTGAAGAACGCGAGCCCACTGCCGAGCGGCTGGAAGGTGAGGGTGCCGTCGATCTCGAAGGCGGGGGTGAAGGTGACACCGAGGGGACCGGACACCTTGCCGATGTCCGAGCGCTGGACATCGATACTGAGGACGCCGTTGGTCACGCTGCCCTCGGCCTGGACGATGGCCTGGATCTGCTTGGCGGGAAGGGTGCCGTGTTGACGGCGCAGGGCGAAGGTGCGGGTCCGCGCACCGGCCTCCTCGATGAGCGGCGTCGCCGCCGAGAGCAGACCGCCCGCGGCGACTCCGCCTCCGAGGGCAAGGGCACGCCTGCGGCTGATCGCCGCAGGAGAAGGTGAGTTAGGCATGAGAACTCCTGGATTGAGAGAACGATCCGCTCCGGCCTGCTCCGCGAATTACCCGGCATTCGGGGCGGCAAACGGGATCAGAAAATCCTCATCGAGGTGGTAACCGGGGCTGGTTGCGTGCCCGCGCGCAGGGGTATCTACGCCGGGTGCATCGCGTCCGCGCGAGCTACCGCGAGCCGAGCCACGAGGCGACGTTCGCGAGATCGGCGACGAACTCGGACATCGCTCCGTCGCGTTCGGCGCTGCCTCGGGCCCGGAGAATCGCGGAAGGATGCGTGGTTACGGTCACGAGCTCGGCCAGCGGCGAGGGCACGGGTTTTCCGCGATCGCGGCCGATCCGAACCTGTGAGCCGAGCAGCGCCTGGGCCGCCGTGGCTCCCAGGCACACGAGCGCGGCCGGGTGCACCATCTCGATCTCGGCCTCGAGCCAGGGCAGGCAGGCCGAGACCTGCCACCGGTCGGGGCGCTGGTGGATGCGGCGCTTGCCGCGGGCCTTGTAGCGGAAGTGCTTGACGGCATTGGACACGTAGACGTCGTCGCGCGGGATGCCGGCGCGCTCGAGGCCTTGATCGAGGACTCGTCCGGCGGGACCCACAAACGGGTGCCCCTCGATGTCCTCGCGGTCGCCGGGCTGCTCGCCCACGAACATCAGGCGGGCATGCTCGGCACCCTCGCCCATGACCGGCTGGGTCGCGTGCTCCCACAGGTCGCAGGCGCGGCATCGCGCGATGGCCTTGCGCAAGGCGGCGGGCGTCTGTCGGTCGGGCACCGGGGGAGACGGATACTCGGGGCGGGGGGTGGCTGGGCCGGCGCGAGGCGACATTTCTCGGTGAGATTGGTACCCGGGCCATGAAGGCGCTACGCGTGGGATGCTCGGGGTGGATGTACGACGACTGGCGAGGGCGCCTGTATCCCGAGAAGGCGCCGAAGCGCCGATGGCTCGAGCTCTACGCGCAGACCTTCGACACCGTCGAGGTCAACACGACCTTCTACCGCCTCCCCAAGCGCGACGCGGTGGCAGGGTGGGCGAGGCAGACCCCGGCGGGCTTCCTGTTCGCGGTCAAGGCCAGCCGCTACCTGACCCACGTCAAGCGTCTCACCGACCTCGGCGAGGGCATCGAGCGCTTCTACGCCCCCCTCGAACCGCTGCGCGAGGCGGGGAAGCTCGGACCCGTCCTGTGGCAGCTCCCCGAGAACTTCCACCGCGACGACGAGCGTCTGCGCGGGTGGCTCGAGGCCGTGCCGGGCGGACTGCACACGATCGAGTTCCGCCATCCGAGCTGGTTCGTCCCCGAAGTGCTCACCGCGCTGCGCGAGCACGGCGTCGCGCTGGCGATCGGAGACCATCCCAAGCGACCGTTCCAGTCCTACGAGGCGACCGCTCCCTGGCGCTTCGTGCGCTTCCACTACGGAGCCCGGGGGCGGGATGGCAACTACTCCGCCACCGAGATCGCGCAGTGGACCCGCCGGATCGCCCAGTGGCGTCGTCGCGAGGACGTCTACGCCTACTTCAACAACGACTGGCGGGGCTTCGCCCCGGCCAACGCCATCGAGCTCAGGCGCCGGGCCGGATCGGGCCCCTAGTCTCCGATCAGGTCGAGCACGGCGGCCTCGACATCCTCGCGGGCGCGGCGCTTGGCAAGGTCGACGCTGGCGAGGGGTCGGTTGAGCGTCTCGGCGATCGTGAGCCCGCCCCGGAAGCGATCGAAGACCCGCGGATCGATGTAGGAGGTGCGGCATACGGCTGGGGTGTTGCCCAGATAGGCGGCGACCGCCTTCACCGCCGCGTTGACGGCGCGTTTGCGGCTGCCCTTGGAGCTCTCGTCAGCGGCCAGCGTCGCGACGGCGACGGCCGCGAGCACCGTCGCGTTCCAGGTTCGAAAATCCTTGGCCGAGAAGTCCCCGCCGGTCAGCGCCTTGATGCGATCATTGAGACTGTCGGAGCGCAGCTCGACCCAACGCCTGCCCTCGCGGTAGGCGAGGAGCCGCTCGCCTCCCCCGCGCCGCCGCTTGAGCTCGGCCACC
The DNA here is from genome assembly GCA_035552215.1 of Solirubrobacteraceae bacterium. Classification (GTDB taxonomy): domain Bacteria; phylum Actinomycetota; class Thermoleophilia; order Solirubrobacterales; family Solirubrobacteraceae; genus Palsa-465. Next base: position 33,628 of record DASZLV010000100.1, read on the forward strand.
ACCTCGCGCACCGCGGGGTCGGCGATCGCCTGCACCCGCCTGCGCCCGCCCTTGGCTTGGTAATCGAACACGACCTGGTCGTGTTCCAGGCGCACGTGGCGCTTGAGCATGGTCACCAGGCCAAAGCTCCCGTTCTGCTCGGCGTAGGTCTCCGAGCCGATCCGAAAGAAGCCGAGATCGAGGAGCACCAGGGCGCAGGCGAGGACGCGATCGTGGGTGAGCTCGTCACCGCGCAGATCGCGACGAGCGCGGCGGCGCAGCCGCGGGAGGGCGGCGGCGAAGTCGAGCATCTCGTCGAACTTCGCCCGGTCGCGCCGCGCCCTCCATGACGGGTGGTAGAGGTATTGCTTGCGACCGGCGGCATCGACGCCGGTGGCCTGGATGTGGCCGAAGGGATCGCGGCAGATCCACACATCGGTCCACGCCGGGGGGATCGCCAGCTCCCGAATCCGTGCCAGCGTCTCTTCATCGCGGAGGCGATGGCCGGCCTCATCGAGATATTCAAAGCCGCGCCCGCGCCGGCGCCGCGCCAGCCCCTGGTCGGAGCAGTCAGCCCGTCTCAGCCTGGGCAAGACTTGTGGCGGGAGTGACAATCGCGGGGGCGGACATGCTGAGTTGCCGGTACCCGGGGGCGGGGCCGGGAAAACGGTTTTGAGGTTTCACGCCGCTGACGCCCGGGTAAGAAGCGGGGGCTATGGAAACTATCTCCAGAACCCACCAAAGCCTCACTGTCGAGCCGGTCGCAACGATCGGGCGCCTCGACACCAACGAGCTGTTTGCCCAGTGGCGCGAGCACGGCGATACCCGGGCTCGGGCCGAGCTTGTAGAGCGCTTTCTTCCGTTGGCGCGTAAGCTCGCGCGGCGCTATGCCGGTGCCCGCGAGCCCTTCGACGACCTGCTCCAGGTGGCAAGTCTGGGTCTGGTCAAGGCGGTGGACCGGTTCGATCCTTCACGCGGCACCGCGTTTTCGTCGTTCGCAGTGCCGACGATCCTCGGGGAGCTCAAGCGCTATTTCCGGGATCTCGGCTGGTCGGTCCATGTCCCGCGTGGGGCGCAGGAACTGGCCCTTCGGGTCGAGGACGCCTACCAGAAGCTGACCGTCAAGCATGGCCGTGCTCCCAGCGTCGGCGTGCTCGCCGAATACACCGAGCTGAGCATCGAGGATGTCCTCGAAGGCCTGGAGACCGCGGCGGCGCACCACAGCGTTTCGCTCGACGCTCCCCACGACGATGGGGAGGGCGGTTCGGGAACGCTGGCGGACACCTTCGGTGAGGATGACGAGCGTTTCGAGTTCGTCGATGCGAGCGTCACCATCGCTGCCGCCGCCCGCTCGCTGTCGGCGCGCGAGCGGCGTGTACTGATCCTCCGCTTCGTCGAGGATCGGACGCAGACTCAGATCGCCGAGCTCATCGGTGTCTCTCAGATGCAGGTTTCGCGCATCTTGCGCGGAGCGCTCGAGAAGCTCAGAGAACTCACCGAGCCCGACGCGCACGCTCAGCGTTTATCCGCTGGCTGATCTTCGCAGCGCGGAGATTGCGCCACGGGCGCGGGTCGATGAGGGTGGAGTGTGGCCGTCGCGAACCCCCTGGAGATCCATCGCGCCAAGCACGACGACGGAGACGGGGTGTGATCGATCGGTATCGGTGTCGGCCGTCAATCTCGAGCTGGAGAGCCGGTCCGAGTCACTTGTCCTCGTGCGCGGCATGCTGGTGGGCGTCGCCGAGTTCCTCGGATTCGACCAGGAGCTCGTCCACAGCCTCAAGACCGTAGTCAGCGAGGCATGCAACAACGTCGTCCTTCACGCCTACAACGGCGACCCCGGGCCGCTTTCGATACGGCTCGAGATCGGGGAGGACAGCGTTGAGGCGGTCGTGCGCGACTGGGGCCGCGGGATCCGCGAGACGGCACCGTCGGAGGAGCTCATGCGCGTCGGCCTCGCAGTGATCAGCGCCGTCGCCGATGAGGCGCAGTTCGTCCGCCCTCCCGGGGGAGGGACGGAGGTACGAATGGCCTTCATCGGCCGGCGGATCCGCTCCCTGGACGCGCCGGCCGGCGTCGATGGCCCCCGGCCTGTAGCACCAGAGCTGAAGGGCGACGCGATCGCCACGCTTACCCCGGTGGAACTGCTGGGCGGGGTCCTGGCCCGGGTCGCGAGCGCGGCGGCCGCCCAGGCTCGCTTCTCGCTTGACCGCTTCTGCGACGTCTACCTGGTCACCGACGCGGTTGCCGCCCACGCTGCCCCCTCGGCCGTGAGCGACGAGCTGCGCTTCGCGGTGGCCTTCCGCGATCACCGCCTCGAGCTCACGGTGGGGCCGTTCCGCGCCGGAAGCGGCGTCGAACTCGAGCGCGAGCGAGGACTCGGCGAGCTCGGCTCGGCCCTCTCGCTCCTCGCCGTCGAGCTCGCCGTGGAGCCCGTGGACGGGGCGGAGATGTGGCGCCTGGTCGTCCTCGACGAGAACAGCGTGACCCCTACCGTGGTCGGCGCCTAGCCCCGGCCGGGATCTTCGCCGCCAGGCGAACTCCCCAGCGACCGCGCAGCGGTCGGCGCCTAGCCCCGGCCGGGATGTTCGCCGCCAGGCGAACTCCCCAGCGACCGCGCAGCGGTCGCCATTCTCGCCAACACGATGGTCACGTCGTCGTACTGGGTGCCATCGGTGGGCACCATCGCGGTGAGGATGTGCCGGCACAGCGCCTGGGGTTCCTCGGGACCGCCGGCGACCGCGCGGGCCAGGCGCTCGAGGCCAGCATCGAGCGACTCTCCGCGGCGCTCCACCAACCCGTCGGTATAGAAGATCAGGGCGTCGCGCGTGCTGAGCGGCCGCTCCAGGTCGCCGTAGACGATGTCGTCGATCCCTATCAGGCCGTCGCCACCCTCGAGGTAGAGACCGTGCCCCGAGCCTTTCTGGAGCAGGGGCGGCGGGTGCCCGGCGTTGGCCCAGGAGATGTTCCCCCGCTCCGGATCGATGATCGCGTAGAGCACGGTGAACATGTCTTCGGCGGCGAGCGCGAGCTGGTGTCGGTTGAGCCGGGTGAGGACATCTCCGGGGGCTCGGGTCTGCCCGTCCCCGAGGGCGAACGCGCGCGTCACGCTGCGGAGCTGGCCCATCGCCGAGGCGGCGGGTATCCCCTTTCCTGCGACATCCCCGAGGACGATGCCGACCCGGGCTCCGCGCAGCTCGAAGACGTCGTACCAGTCGCCACCGACCTCGCCGATGTCGCCCGCGGAGTCGTAGTGGGCCGTGAGCTCGACCCCCGGAACCTCGGGCAGCTCGGTGGGGAGCAGGCCCCGCTGGAGGATCTCGGCGATGCGGTGCTCCTGCTCGTGGAGCTGGGCGCGGCCGATCGACAGCGCCGCACGGTCGGCGAGGTCCCCGAGCAAGGAGCGGTCCGCGGCGGCGAATGTGCCCTCGGCCGAGGGCACGAGGCGCAGTCTTCCTCTTGCCGCCCCGTCGATGAGGAGGGGCATCTCCTGCCAGGCCTCGGTCGGGAGCTCACTGTCGTCTTCGCCGCTCAACACGCGCCCGGCCGCGGCCCGGACGACGATCGGCCCGGCACGATCTGGGCCGTCGACCCGGACCTCGGCGAGCTGGACGTCGAACTGCTCGGCGAGACGAAGGGCGAGCTCGGGCAGGAGCTCGTCGAGCGATGCGGTCTCGAGCGCATCGGTGAACATCTGGAGCTTGTGCATTCGCTCGGCCGTCGCCTCGGCTTGCGCTCGCGCGACATGCTCGAGTTGCAGCTCCGCGCGGGCCTGCTCGGCGTGACGGCGAGGGCTCAGATCCACCCATTGGATCATCAGCAGTGGCGCCCCGACCTCGGCCGGGTCAATCGAGGACAGATATGCGCACGTCCACACTTCCGAGCCTGAGCTCGACCGCAGATGGACGTCGAAGCCCGAGCGATCGGGATCGTCGGGACCGAGGTCGCCGCCCGCGACACGGGTGAGCGCGGCCGCGAGCTTGCCGCGATCATCCGAGACCGCGAGGCTGGTGATGTCGGTCCCGAGCAGTGCGTCCGGCTTGCTGTCGAGGAGGAGCGCGAAGGCGCGGTTCGCCCGCAGGATCCGCCTCGCGTCGTCGAGCACGGTCTTGCCGATGGGAGCGGCTTCGAAGGCGCCCCGGAGCAACGCCTCCGAGCGCATGAGGGCGAGCCGGTCCGCGTCGGCCTCGGCTCCGTTGCGCCCGGTGGGCAGGGACACGAGGGGGAGGTCGCGCTTGCCGGCCTCGTCTTCGAGGGCGCGAAGCGCCTCGGCGTCCGTGTCCGCCGCTTCGACGGCGGCCACCGAGAAATCGCGCTTGCCGATGAGCTCGAGCGCTTCGGCGGCGCAGGACACGGTCTCTACCGTGTGTCCGAGCTCGTGGGCTATGGCCGCGACCGCGCGCACCTGATCCGGCCGCGCCCCGACCAGGAGGATCTCAGACATGGGTTGCCCAGAGCAGCTTCAGCCCCCGCCGAGCAGATCCTCGGGAGTCTGGGCTACGGGCATCCGCTCATCCACGCCGGTGAGAGTCAGGAGTCGGCGCACCTGCGGGGACTCGGTGACCACTCCAAAGGTGATCCCGGCGCTGTGCGCTCGCTGGTGGGCTCTGACCACGACGGCGAGCCCTGATGAGTCCATGAACTCGACCTCGCGGAGGTCAAGGACCACAGATCCGTGGTCGGGGCGGTCGAGCTTCTCGAGGGCCTCCTCGAGCTCAACGCTGGAAACGAGATCGAGCTCACCGCCGACCACGACCACGGTCGCGTGATCGGTCCTCACCATCCTTACCCGGAACTCGTTCGGCACCTGGCGGCGAGCGTATCGGGTCGGGGCGCCTTCGGCTCGTGAGGTTTGTCGTTTGATGGTCCCGGTCACGGGTAATCTCGGCTCCATGGACGAACGCGACCTCGCCAAGGAGCAAGAGGACCTGGCGGCCGCCGAAGCCGCCGCCATCGGCGGGCGCGTGAGCTCCGAGCCCCCGCCCACTGACGACGAGGGCCGCGACGAAGCCCATCGCCCCCTCATCGAAGCCGGCGAGGGTGAGTCCGAGGGCTTCGAGGAAGCCGAGCGCGAGCTCATCGAGCATGCCAGCCACGGCGACGAGCACGCCGCCTTCCGGATTATCAAGGACGCACCCGACGAGGTGGACGATGACCGGGCGACCTGGGATGGGGGCGAGGCCGACCACGAACAGTCGAGCGAGTTCGAGGCGGACGAGCCTTCGCGCTGAACGCGGCGGTCGAGGTCGAGCGCCGTGCGCCCACGGCGGGCGACCACCGTCAACAAACCGTGACAGCGAATGGATGCACCCGAATCCGGGTAGGTATCAATGACCACAAGCAGGCGGGCCGGGACTTCGGCTCCTGCAGACCAAGGAGGTCACCCAAATGGTTGCGCTGGTCATTCTGTTGCTTATTCTCGCCCTGTTCGGCGGGCTCGGTTTTGCCGCCCACTTCCTGTGGTTCGTGCTCATCGCCGCCCTCGTTCTGTGGGTTATCGGCTTCTTCATCGGCGGCGTAGAGGCATCCGCAGGTCGGCGCCGGTGGTATGGACGCTGGTAGACGTGGGCTCGGGTTCAGAGAGCAGCGATCCGCCCGCCGCGGTCTCCAACCAGAATCAGGAGGAGGCCGAGAGCGCTCATGCAGACCGGGGTCGTCCCGACCCCGGTGCACGCGGCGATGAGGATGGGCGCGAGCAGGCGCCCGAGGAGTCCAAGCCCGGCGCTTCCGATCCCGGGGCCGCGAGTGAAGGCTCGCAGGCCACCGGACACCCCGAGAACGCCGGCTGACAGATAGATCTCCTGCGAGGCCGCTCTGCAGGGGGGCGGCCCGCGGTGAGCGCTACGACGTGGGCGCGAGTTCGCGCGCCTTGTCCTTCAGGGTGCTGATCAGCGAGTCGTAGGCATCGCTGAACGCCTTGACGCCCTCGTCGACGAGCTGGTGCAGGACGATGTCGTCTACATCGACACCGGCCTCGCGCACCGCCTCCATCGTCCGATGGGCGCTCTCGAGATCTCGATCCACGGTCCGCGCGGGCGTGGCGTGATCTCGGGCCGCGGCCAACGTCTCGTCCGGCATGGTGTTGACCGTATCGGGACCGATGAGCTCATCGACGTAGAGGGTGGCGGGATAGTCGGGGTTCTTAGTCGAGGTCGACGCCCACAGCGGTCGCTGGAGATTGGCGCCGTGGGCCGCCAGGGCCTCCCAGCGCGGACCGGAGAACAGCCCGCGGAAGGACTCGTAGGCGAGCTTGGCGTTGGCGACTGCGGCCCGTCCTCGGAGCTCGGGACGGTTCAGGCGCTCGAGCCCGGCGTCGATCTTGGTGTCGACCCGCGAGACGAAGAAGCTCGCCACCGAGGCGCTACGGTCCACCGGCTCTCCCCGCTCGACACGCTGTTCGAGTCCGCGCAGATATGCCTCGGCGATCTCCTGGTAGCGGGAGAGCGCGAAGAGGAGGGTCACGTTGACGTTGATGCCGAGCGCGGTGATCTGCTCGAAGGCCTTGACACCGGCCTCGGTGCCGGGGACCTTGATGAGCACGTTGGCGCGGTCTATGGCCGCCTGATACTTCTGGGCCGCGGCCACCGATCCCTCGGTGTCGTGGGCCAGCGAGGCTGGGAGCTCGAAGGACACGTACCCGTCCTGCCCGCCCGTGCTCTCGAAGGTGGGGCGGAGAAGATCGGCGGCATCCCTGATGTCGCGGTAGGCGATCTGCTCGAAGATCTCCTGCGGGTCGTCGAGCTCTCGGGCGAGTTGGCGGACGACATCGTCGTAACGCCCCGAGTGCCCGATGCTCTTCTCGAAGATCGAGGGATTCGAGGTGACTCCGGAGAGCCCGTCCTCCTCGATCAAGCGGCTGAGTTCGCCATCGTCAAGCAGGTGTCGGCCGAGATTGTCGAGCCACACAGATTGACCGAGCGCCTCGATCTCCCGGAGCCGGTTGTGTGAGCCCTCCATCGGTCAGCCCGCCAGGGCGTGAGCCAGTTCACGGGCCGCGCCGACGATGGCGTCGGCGTCGATGCCCGCCTGGTGGATGAGTTCCTCGGGCTTGCCCGAGCCGGGAAGCTCATAGACGGCGAGCTTGCGCATGCGGACCGGACTGCCCGCTTCCGCGAGCGCGCCGGCGATGGCATCGCCAAGCCCGCCTTCGGGCCGGTGGTCCTCGGCGGTGACGATCGCGCCCGTCTCCTCGGCCGCCGAGACCAGTGTTTCCACGTCGAGCGGCTTGATCGAGTAGACGTCGATGACACGCGCTTCAATGCCGTCGTCGGCCAGGCGCTCGGCGGCGGCGAGGGCCTCGTGAACGGTGAGGCCGGTGCCAGCCAGGGTGATATCGGTCCCCTCGCGGACGACGCGGCTGCCGCCGATGACGAAGTCCTCGTCGGGGTCGTAGATCACCGGCGTGGCGCCGCGCTGGCTGCGCAGATAGGTGATGCCCTCGCGGTCAGCCATTGCCACTACGAGCTTGGCGGTCTGATTAGCGTCACAGGGGCAGAGCACGGCACTCGAGGTGATGGCCCGCAACGACGCCAGATCCTCGAGTCCCATCTGCGACGGTCCGTCCTCGCCGATGGCAACGCCGGCATGCGACCCGCACAGGCGCAGGTCGGCCTGGCTCACCGCGGCCATGCGCACGAAGTCATAGGCCCGAGTGAGAAACGCGGCGAAACTCGAGGCGAAGGGCACCCATCCCCGACGCTGGAACCCGACGGCGGCGGCGACCATCTGCTGCTCCGCGATGAACATCTCGAAGTAGCGGTCGGGGTGGGCGTCTCCGAAGATCTCGCTGTAGGTCGAGTTGCCGACCTCGCCGTCGAGCGCGATGATGTCGCTGCGCATGTCACCGAGCGCCTTGAGGGCCTCGCCGTAGGCCTTACGGGTGGCGACCGAGTCACCCACCGAGTAGCGCGGGAGCTCACCACCGGAGACGTCGATGCGCGGCGGCTCGTAGTCGCTGGTGGGTTTGGCGACCTCGACGTGGATCTCCTGCATGCCGCCGAGCTCCTCGATCGCGCGCTTCGGGTCCGAGAGCGGCTTGCCGTGCTTGCCGGGAAGATCCTCGACCTCGGAGGCGCCGCGGCCCTTCTTGGTGCGGGCAAAGATCGCGCATGGGCCGTCGCTCTGCTCGGCTCGGGTCAGCGCTTCGTCGACCGCGACGACGTCGTGCCCGTCGACGGTGATGGCCTCCCACCCGAAGGAGCGGGCGCGGGCGGCGTAGGTGTCGACGTCCCAGCCGTGCATGGTCTCGCCAGTCTGACCGAGCCGGTTGACGTCGACGATCGCGTTGAGGTTGCCCAGGCGGTAGAACGACGCATGGTCGAAGGCCTCCCAGATTGATCCCTCGGCCATCTCCCCGTCCCCGCACAGCACCCACACGCGCGAGGGCGAGTGGTCCAGGTGGCTGGCGGCGAGGGCCAGGCCGACGCCCACGGGCAGGCCTTGGCCGAGCGAGCCGGTGGCGACGTCGACCCACGGGAGGATCGGAGTGGGATGGCCCTGAAAGCGGCTCCCGAACTGCCGGAAGCTCAGGAGATCGGCGTCGCTGATCGCTCCCACCGCCTTGAAGCACGAGTAGATGAGCGGCGACGCGTGACCCTTGGAGAAGACCAGATGGTCGTTGCGGGGATCGCGAGCGTGCTGGAAATCAAGCCTGAGATGGCCGTCGAGGAGCACGGCCATGAGCTCGGCCGCCGACATCGAGGAGGTGGGGTGACCCGAGCCTGCGGCGTCGCTGGCGCGGATCGAGTCGACCCGCAGCTGCTGCGCGAGGCGCCGCCTGAATTCGATCCGGTCGCTGTTCTCGGTCACGTGACCGGTGCCTGCCGTACGAGCGTGCAGGTATTCTCGGCGCGAGCGAGATCGAGCTCGAGCGCCGTGTTGGTCCGGCAATCTTCGACCAAGAGCACGTCGCCGGGCAGCGACATGGGCGAGGGCGAGAACGTCGCCCGCTGCACCCAGTACAGATCATCTCCGTCGGAGATGTAGGCGCCGGGCTGAAAGCGCGGATCGGCGCTTCGCGATGACCCGACGACGGGGGAGATGTTCGAAGGCATGCGTTAGGAATTACCCTGGACGGAAGCGATCAAAACGAAGGAGGGGAGGTCCTGCTCTGCGTATCCCGGTAGGCCGGGCTTCGAGGCTGGCAAGGTCACGCACTAACCTGACGGCGTTGGTTTGGCCCCTCAACTCGCCGGGAAGTCGGGAGGCAGGCTAGATGTGACCGAAGACATCTCTGCGGTGCGTCTCGAGATGGAGAGCCGACCTGAGGCGCCGGCGCTGGTTCGTGCCGCGCTGACGGGTGTCGCGCAACGGCTGGACCTCGATCCCGAGCTTTTCGACGATCTCAAGACGGCGGTCAGCGAGGCGTGCAACAACGTCGTCCTCTACGCCTATAACGGCCAGCCCGGTCCGCTCGCGGTGGCGCTCGACCTCGGGCCGGAGGGGATGGCGGCGACAATCCGCGACTGGGGCCGGGGAATCGGGCCGGTGGAGGCCTCGGAAGAGCGGATGGGGGTGGGGCTGGCCGTCATCAGCGCACTCGCAGACCGGGCCGAGTTCATCAGCGCGCCGGATGGTGGAACCGAGGTGCGGATGGCTTTCGCCGGGGGGAGCGGCGCCACCGGGGCGCTTGAGCGCGTGCCCGTGCAGCTCTCCGGCGACGTGGTGGTGACGGTGTGGCCGGTCAGCCTGCTCACCGGGGTCCTCGGGCGCATCACGCGGGCGGTGGCCGGGCGCACCCACCTGTCGGTCGACCGCTTCTCCGACATCTATCTCGTTACCGATGCCATCGCGGGCCTTGCCGGTTCCGCCGCGGGCGCACCCGGCGTCACCTTCGCCGTCACGGGGTCCCACCAGCGGCTCGAGCTCGTCGTCGGGCCCTTCCGCGCCGGAAACGGTGAGCGCCTGCTCGCGGACGGGCTGCTGGACCAGTCGCCGGTTCTGAGCGAGTGCGCGATCGAATCCGTCGAGGGCTTCGAGTTCCTGCGCGTCGTCCTCGAGGAGCGCGGCGACTAGCTACGAATCAGAGGTCGCGACGTGCTCGACGGGGCGGCCGAAGCGCTCCTCGAGCTCGGCGTCATCGATGTCCTCGCGATAGCGCTGCTCGGACTCCGGATGGGTGAAGACCACGATCCGGTCGGCGTCGAAGTTCGCCAGCGCGTCCTCGACCGCGCGCAGGGGATCGCCTTCTCCGGTATCGCCCTGGGCGTCCACGCCGGCGGCGCCGAGCTTGGCCACCGACGTCCGCCACACCGCATCGGCTTTGGAGATGGCCTCGTCGGCGTCTGAGATCCAGAACTGGAAGGCCGAGCCGTGGAGGGCGGGAGCGACGATCCTGATCTCGACGTCCTCGAGGTCCGGGGCCGCGGGCCCATCGCCCGCGAGAGCGGCGCGCAACTGGTCGGCCGAGATCGGCTCGCTGGCCAGGACGAGTACCTTCATCTCCGAGCCCAGACGTACCCGCGGGCGGATCGATCGAAACGGGGCGGCCCCCGCGTTTCCCCGCAGGGTGGGTCGGGTAGCGGAGAACCCGTGTCCGCTGCGGTGCCAGAACGGCTCATCTGCCGCGTGGAGATTCCCAAGGGGTCACGCAACAAGTACGAGTGGGACGAGGAGATGGGGGAGATCTTCCTGAGCCGGTTCCTCTCGGCCTCGGTCGTCTACCCCACCGACTACGGCTTTTTCCCCGAGACGCTGGCGGAGGACGGGGATCCCCTCGACGCGCTCGTGTGCGTCTCGGAGCCAACCTTCCCCGGCTGCCTGATCGAAGTCAAGCCGATCGCCATCCTGGGCATGACCGACGAGGAGGGCGGCGACGACAAGATCCTGTGCGTTCCCTGCACCGATCCCAACTGGACGGAGCTCGAGCAGCTCGAGGACATTCCCGCCCAGCTCCGCACCGAGATCGAGCACTTCTTCGCGATCTACAAGCAGCCTGAAGGCAAAGCCGTCGAGGTCACTGGCTGGCGCTCGCGCGAGGACGCGCTCGACGCGCTCGCGCAGAGTCACGCTCGCTATCGCGACGCCGGCCGTTGAAAGGCCCCTCCCGCCCGGGTGCGAGAACCCGAGCGGGAGGTGTAGAGGACTGTCAGTGGTGAGCGAGTTCGCGCTCGACGGCGGCGAGCACGCCTTGGCGCTGCTTGTGACGGCGCTCATAATCGGCGACCTTCTTGGCCGTCGCCTCGTCGGCGTCGGACAGGACCGCGTGGATCTCCTCCACCGTGAGCTCGTCATAGCCAGGCCATGGCTCGTCCGCCCGCAGGCTCGCGATGCGGTCGAGCACCGTCTTGCGGTTGGCGTGCCGGCGCTCGTAGGCGTCGATCTTCGAGATGTCGATCTGCGAGAGCTCGGGGAGCCGGGAAACGATCTCCTCGGCGCTGAGCTTGTCGTAACCCGGGATCGGCAGATCCGACTCGGAGGCGACGACGCCCTTGAGCTCGCCTTCGGCGCGCGCCACGCCCGGGATCTTCCGGGCCTGACGGGCGGTTCCGCGCACCTCGGCTGACGCTTCCTGAGCCGCTTCGCGGCCGGTCCTGCGCGCCGTACGGGCGGCGCGCTTCACATCGCGCGCGGCTCCCGTCTTGGCGATGTCGTAGGTGTCCGCGCCTTCGACCTCGGCGCGGTAGACATCGTCGACGAGCGTGGGAATGGCCTTCCGGAGCTCACTGAGCGCCCGCTCTTCATCGGCGCGGATGCTGGCCGCCAGTTCGGCCGTGGTCTCATCGCCGAGCTGACGGGCGAACTCCTCGATGGCGTCGTATATGGCGATCTCCATCGCCTCGCTCGCGCATTCGTCGCGGGCGTTCCGTACAAGCTTGTCGGAGCCGCTGTCGCCCCGAATCATGTCGAACGGAGCCTTGGAGATGGCGAGCGCCTGGCCGACCAGGGTCTGGGCAAGGCCGATGCCGACCTCGGGCAGTGAGCGCCCGTAACCGAGCTGGTTCGCCCGGCGCTCGACGCGCTTGGCGTGATCCTCGGTCTCGGACAGATGACGCTCAAGGCTTCGGCGATACTGGCTCGCCGGCGTCATGGCAATGTGCGCCTGAAGCGTGCGCACGAGGCCGAGCTCGGTGGCGCGAGCCTCGATCAGGTATTCAACGAGCTTCTCTTTTCCGTCCTTCTCACTCATGTGAGGGCCCCTTCATTTGGGTTCGCAGTTATCGTCCTTCCGGTTTTAGCTACCCCGGATGGAAGCCCTGAATCGGCTGAACCCGCGTCTTAACGTGGTTTTGACTTTCGCGGTTGGGGGCACCATGCTGGCCATGGTCATCGTCCTCGAAGTTACCCCCCAGCCGACCGGCCCTGAGCTCCCCGAGCCCTCGCCACCGAGCGAACCGGGCCCGGTGCAGCCCGATGTTCCCTCCCCGGATCCGCGCGGGCCCGAGACGCCTGACCAGCCGATCGATCCCGATCCACCCCTCCCCGCCCAGCCCGCGCAGGCAGCCGTGCGGTCGTATCGCACCGTGCGGCCCTGGAAGCACCGCCGCCGGGCGCCCTGCGCCCCGCTCCCGCGCCGGCGCTGACGCGGACTCACCACCTCCCGCGAAGTTCCCGGGACGTCGCCGCCCGGACGCTAGCCTAGGCACGGGCGTCACCAGGGTGGGTCGCCGGTAAGGGAGTGCGTTAGGAGACGGTTGGGATGTCCGGTGTCGAACCTCGAGTTGAGCAGTCCGGTCCTGCCTCGGCCGGCCGCTCCCCCGAGGAAGAAGCGCCGACGATAATCACGCGCAAGCGGCTGCTGATCGCCTTGGCGCTCATCGTCGTAGCGCTCGTTGGCCTGTACTTCCTCATTCCCAAGCTCGCGGGACTGAAGCAGACCTGGGGAAAGATCAAGCACGGGGATCCGGTGTGGCTGGCCCTCGGGGCGCTCTTCGAGCTCCTCTCCATCGTCGGCTACGCGGCCCTGTTCCGTACCGTCTTCGGCCACGGCGTCCCGCGGATCGACTGGCGGACAAGCCTGGAGATCCCCCTCGCCGGGATCGCCGCCATCCGCCTGGTGGCAGCGGCGGGCGCGGGGGGAGTGGCGGTGACGGCATGGGCGCTCGGACGCGCCGGGCTGAGCGCCGAGGTCATCGCCTGTCGCATCGTCGCGAGCCTGGTCGTTCAGTACTCGGTGTATCTCGGCGCCCTGTTCGTGTGCGGGCTGGGGCTGTGGGCCGGGATCTTCCCGGGCGGCGGTTCGAGCCTGATCACCCTCGTGCCCGCGGCGCTGGCGCTCGGGCTCGCCGCGGTGATCCTCAGCCTCGCCCTGATGCCGAGCGATATCGAGCAACGACTCGAGCGCTTCGCCCGCGGGACCGGGCGCTTCGGCATGCTGGCGCAGCGAGCCGCCAAGGCGCCTGAGACCCTGGGGAGCGGCGTGCGAACGGCAGGCGCGCTGATCAGGCAGCGCCGGGTCGGGCTTCTCGGGGCGGTGGCTTACTGGGGCTTCGACATCGCCGTGCTCGGGGTGTGCTTCCACGCCTTCGGGACAACCGCTCCGGTGGCCGTCCTCATCGTCGGATACTTCCTGGGCACTCTCGGGAGCCTGCTCCCGCTACCCGCGGGGATCGGTGGCGTGGAAGGCGGCATGATCGGCGCCTTCGTCGCCTTCGGGGCGCCCGCGAGCACGGCCATCGTCGCAGTCCTCGCCTACCGAGCGATCTCGTTCTGGCTTCCCACCCTTCCCGGCATCGCCGGCTACATCGCGCTCCGTTCGACCGTCCGCCGGTGGCGCGAGGACGACGCCTGACGGCGGTCGACAAAGCGGGGGTAGGGGGCGGCGATCCGCGGGTAGAGCAGGAGCATGGTTCAACAGGCCCTCGAAGACGGCAGGGCGACGGCCGGGCCCTCGACCGATCAGGAGCGTCCGCTTCGCGGTTACGCGGTGCTCATGGGCGTCTTCGCGTCCCTGGCGGGCGCGTTCTCGCTGTGGCTGCGGAGCACCGGGCGCAAGCTCCCCGAGAGGGTGGACCCCGGCGATCTCGCGGTCCTCACGGTGGCCACCCACAAGGCCTCGCGGCTTCTCACCAAGGACAAGGTCACGAGCACGGTGCGCGCCCCGTTCACCCGATTCCAGGCCAACGAAGGCGCGGGCGAGGTCAGCGAAGCCGCCCGAGGCACTGGCGTCCGCCGGGCACTCGGTGAGCTTCTCGTATGTCCGTACTGCGTGGCGATGTGGATTGCTGCCGGGTTCGCAGCAGGGCTCGTCGTGGCTCCCCGGGCGACCCGGTTGGCGGCGTCGGTGCTGACCATCCTCTTCGGGTCCGACCTTCTGCAGATCGCCTACCGCAAGGCGGAGGACACGCTCTGACTCACGTCTCCACGGGGACGTGATCGGATGCTAAGGTCGCAGGCGGCCGCCGGCGGGTGAACCCCGGCCGGCGCTGGTGCACCGCCTCGGAATGCTGATCGACCGCTCGCTCGAGGGTGGTGGGTTCATCCGTGACCCAGACGACCTCTGAGGGGACAGTGTGGTTGCGCCCAGAGAGCAGAGAACAGGAGTCGGTTCCACCGACCTTCTTCCCGCCGCGCTGCGGATCGTGGCGGTCGACCAGGGCACCACGAGCACCCTGGAGTTCGACGGCGAGTGGTGTCTCGCCGAGCGGGACGCGACGCGCGCGGCGCTGGAGCGTGCGCTGGAGCGGGCACCCGAGTGCCTGGTCCTCGACCTCAACCGCGTGAGCTTCATCGATTCCAGCGGAATCCATGGCGTCGTGACCGCGACCAAACGCTGCGCTGAGCGCAACGTCCATGTCGTCATCATCCCCGGCCCCCCGCAGGTCCACCGGGTATTCGAGATCTGCCAGCTCACGCATCTGCTCCCCTTCGCGACCCAGGCCTGAGGCCGGGATCAGCCGGAGCGGCGTGCGCGGTGGAGCTGCAGCGGCCGAGCAGGTCGGCCACCACGTGAGCGCGGGCGACCCGACGCTCGGGCGTCTTGGCGGGCAACGTAGAGGAACGGTCCTCGGCTGCTGTCGAGGAGGCGCTGCACCGCGTGGGGCCCGGGCGCAATGACGAGCGGCTTGAGCTCATCGTCGGCGCGAAGCTGCGCCGCGAGGACGGCGTCGAGCCCCGCATGGTCGATCGACTCGAGCTCGGCGAGATCGAGGACGATGCGCACGGCGTCACTTTCGAGGGCATCCTCGAGCGCTTCCACGAGGGGCGCGCAGGTCCGCCCGTTGAGCCGGCCCGACACCGTCACGATGTGCTCGCCGCGCGAGCGGCGACTGCGAACCCGCAGCGGCGCCGGATCGGCGCTCATGGGCCCGGCGCCGCCGGCTCGGCTCGACGGCCCCCGGCGCACCAGCGAGCGCAGGCGCACGATCGCCGACGGGAGATGCCGCTTGCGTCGCGGCGGAAGGTAGACCACGCCAGACACATGAACTCCATCGCTTCGACGATGGCCGTGGTCCGCGCAGCGCCCTTCGAGCTCGCCCGTCCCCGTACCGGGGAGCGCATCCTCACCTGACAAATGGGGGCTGCGCCACGAACAAGCTTAGTAGGTCAGCGCGGCTCCGCCACAACTACGAGCGGTTCGACGCCGAGAGCACCGGGTAGTGGAGAACCCATGGCCCAGAAGCTCTATGTCGGAGACCTCCGCGTCCGCAGTCCGGCCTTCGATCACCACGCGCCGATTCCCGAGCGCTACACCGCCGACGGAGAGGACCTAGCTCCCGCGCTCGAGTGGTCGGGCGCCCCCGACGGGACCGAGGCGTTCGCCGTCATCGTCCACGACCCCGACGCTCCGCTCGTCGACGGGTTCACCCACTGGGTTGCCTACGGGATCCCCGGGACCGCGACGGGGGTGCCCGAGGGCGGCGCCGACGCCACCGAAGGACTCAACTCCTTCGGCAATTCCGGATACGGCGGCCCGGCCCCTCCCCCGGGACACGGCACCCACCATTACTACTTCTGGGTGTACGCGCTTGACGAGGACCTCGTGCTCGTTCCCGACCTCGACCGCGGCGCGCTCCTGGCGCACATCGAGGACCACGTCATCGAGCAGGCGCGCCTGGTAGGCACTGATAAGAAGGACTGAACGTATCCTTGACGCGTGGCGGAACGGAGCTCGTCGGCGCTGGGAGAGTTCATCCGCCGGCAGCGGGAGCTGTCGGAGGTTTCCATGCGCCAGTTCGCGGAACTCGTGGGAATCTCCAACCCCTACCTGTCCCAGATCGAGCGGGGACTGCGCGCCCCGTCCGAGCAGGTCATCCAGGCGATCGCCGATGCGCTCAAGGTCTCGTCCGACACCCTCTACGAACAGGCGGGCGTGCCGCGCCAAGCGGACGGCCCCTCGGACGTGGTCAGGGCCATCCGCGAGGACTCGAGGCTTACCGGCCGCCAGCGCCAGGCGCTCATCGAGGTCTACGAGGCGTTCATCGGGGTGGGGGCGCGGCCCAGGCGGCGCTGAGGGGCCGAGAGAAAATCTGCGATCCGGCGGTCGGCGGCGGGTTCGTCGGTGGGGTAGAGATGGGCGGCGCCCGGGAGCTCGACAAGCTCGGCGTGCGGGATCCGGCCGGCCGCCAGCCTGCCGTTGGCGCGCGGGACCATTACGTCCTCGGCCCCGTGGACGACGAGCGTGGGCGCGGCGATGCTCGGGAGACGGTCGTGGGTGTCATGTCCGAGCGCGGCCGCGAGCTGGGCCGCGTAGGGCTCGGGCGCGACCGGAAACCGCAGGCGCTGGGCGATGTCCTCGGCGACCCGTTCGCCGTACTCGGCTCGGGTTCGCGCCGAGTAGTTGTAGGGGACGGACGCCCACACCGCCTCCTCGGCGGGCATTTCGCCCCGCCGGTGAAAGAAGGCGAGCGTGGCCTCGTCGGCCGCGCTGGCGTGGGTGCCGCCTGCGGTGGTGGCACCGAGGACCAGGCGCTCGACACGAGCGGGGTGCCTGAGGGCGATCTCCTGGGCGATCATGCCGCCGAGTGAGATGCCGTAGATGTGAGCGCGCTCGAGGCCGGCGCAATCAAGCACGGCGACGGCGTCGTCGGCCATATCCGCGGTGGTGTACGGGCCCGGCGGGCGGTCGCTGCGCCCGACGCCGCGGTTATCGAAGGCGAGGACGCGCAGCCCGGCGCCGGCGAGGACAGGGATGGTTCGCCACCAACCGGTGGCGTTCATCCCCAGGCCCATGACGAGAAGCACGGGCGCTCCCGCGCCCGTGCTCTCGTAATGGAGGGAGATGCTCCCGCTGCGTGCGATGGGCACGCGCAGGGTCAGGCGGTGATGAGCTCGCGGGCCGCCGAGACGCTGGCCTTGACGACCTCTTCGGTGAGCTGGGCGTGGGTCTCGAAGATGCCGGCAACGGCATCGACGTGCGTCTGCTTGCCGAGCTTGCGCTCGAAATCGGCGAAGCTCTCGGCGTACTTCTCCACGCCGTCGAGGTAGGCGCTCGTCATCTTGCGCCCCACCTCGTTGAGACGCTCATTGGTCTCGTGGACACGCTCGGTGGCGGCTTCAAGGTCGGGGACAAAGCTGTTCTTGGTATTGGCTGTGGCCATGATCGGGTGCTCCTTTTGACGTACTTGATTATGCTTGCAGTTTAGCAACTGGCCAGCTATCATGCAAGCGTCGTTGGCGGAGTGTCCGGTCTGCTCGGCCCGTCCTCAGAAAGGAGTCTGCATGGCCATGAGATGCCCCCCGACGTTCGAGGAGATTGCCCTGACGGACGGAATCACCGCCTGGGCCGCGGCCGCCGAGGGCGCCGTCGACTGGTGGGCCGGAGCGCTCCGGCGCGGTTCGACACCGCCCGAGCTCATGGTCGAGGGGATCCGCTGGTGGCAGACCATGGCCCACCGGCGCCGCCCGACTTGGAGCTCGCCCCACCAGGTCGTGTTCGCCTCGCCGGTGGCGCGCTTGCGCGACTTCTCGCCCGAGCGGCCCGCCGAGGTCGTTCCCACCCTGGTACTGCCACCACAGGCCGGCCATGACTCGTGCATCGTCGACTTCTCCGCCGAGCAGAGCCAGATGCGCACGATCCTCGCGGCCGGACTCGAGCGCGCCTTCACCCTCGACTGGGCGGGCGCCACCGCGGACACCAAGAACGTCGGCGTCGAGGACTACCTCGAGGTCATCGACCGCGCCGTCGACCACGCGGGCGGTTCCGTCAACCTGATCGGCGACTGCCAGGGCGGCTGGCTCGCGACCATCTACGCCGCCCTGCGCCCCGGGCGGGTGAACACTCTCACCATCGCCGGCGCGCCGATCGACTTCCATTGCGGCGAGCCGGTCATCCACGCGGCCCTCACCGCCCTCGCCCCCGGTGGCAACCTCTCCTTCTACCGCGGTCTCGTGGCCGCCGGGGGCGGCGTACTCGCAGGCGAGCACATGGTCGCCGGGTTCATCGCCATCAAGCCCGACAACGAGATCGCCCGCCAGCTCCAGCTCCTGGCCAACATCGACGACGCTGAGCACCGAGACCGCTACCGCGAGTTCGAGGACTGGTTCAAGCACACGCAGGCCATCCCCGGCGCCTTCTACCTATGGATCGTCGAGCACCTGTTCCGCGACAACGAGCTCATCGCCGGGACCCTCGAGGTCGCGGGCGAGCGCGTCGACCTCGGCCAGATCGCCTGCCCCCTGAACCTCCTCGCCGGCGCCGGCGATCACATCACCCCGCCCGACCAGGTCTTCGCCCTCGCCGACTACGCGGCCACCGCGCCCGAGGACGTGGTGCGCGACACCACACCGGGCGGCCACCTAGGTCTGTTCATGGGCCACGAGGCGCTGTCCCGGCACTGGCCGCCGCTGTTGGGGTCGGTGCGGGCGCGGTCGTAGCCCCGTCCCGGGGGGCCCCGCCTACCGTGCCGTCCACCCCTGATCCATCACCACCGGCGCCCCCGTGAACGCTCGCCCGTCGGGCCCGAGCAGGAAGGCGACGGTAGCGGCGACCTCATCGGGTTCAATCAGGCGCTTGACGGCGTGGGGGGCGAGGATGACTTCTTCGAGCACGCGGTCCTCGGACATGCCATGGGCCGCGGCCTGGTCGCCGATCTGGCCTTCGACGAGGGGCGTGCGGACGTAGGCGGGACAGACGGCGGTGGCGCTGATGCCGTGCTCGGCGCCTTCGAGGGCCAGGGTCTTGACGAGGCCGAGGACGCCGTGCTTGGCCGAGATGTAGGCGGCCTTGTAGGGCGAGGCGACGAGCCCGTGGACGGAGGCGATGGCCACGAAGCGCCCGGCGCCCGAGGCGCGCAGGTGCGGCCACGCGTGGCGGGCGAGGAGGAACGGGCTGGTGAGCAGGAGGGCGATGATCGCGTCCCAGCGATCTTCGGGGAACTCCTCGATCGGCGCCACGTGCTGGAAGCCGGCGTTGGGGATGACCGCGTCGAGGCGACCGAAGCGCTCGGTGGCGGCGGCCACCGCGCCGCGGTTGCCCGCGCGGGTGGTGAGGTCGGCGTGGAAGTCGACCTCGCCGCGGAGGTCGACGCCGAGGACGTCCCAGCCGTCGGCGCGGAGCCGGGTGGCGATGGCGGCGCCGATGCCGCTTGCCGCGCCCGTGACGAGTGCGGCCCGTCCGTCACCGCTCACAGACCGCTCCCCGAGTTCGCCGCAGGCGAACTCGCAAGGAAAGACAAGGATGTCTTTCCCGCGACCACGAAGTCCTCGCCATCCCCCGAGTTCGCCGCCAGGCGAACTCGCAAGCGAGGACGAAGTCCTCGCCGCTCACATGTCCATCCCGCCGTTGACGCTCCAGACCGCGCCAGTGATGAACGAGGACTGATCGGCCACGAGGAAGTGGACGACACGGGCGATCTCGTCAGGGCGGCCAAGGCGGCCGATGGGGATCTTCGCCTTGATCCCGTCGAGAGCCTTGTCGGGGATGCTCTCGAGCATCTCGGTGGCGATGAAACCCGGGGCGACGGTGTTGACGGTCACGCCGGGGCTGTCGTCGTCGAGCTTGCCCGCCTTCTTCAGCTCCCGCGCGGCCTCGAGCGCGAGGGTCTTGGTGAGACCGAAGAGGCCGGACTTGGAGGCGGCGTAGTTGGCCTGGCCGATGTTGCCGGTCTCGCCGATGATCGAGGAGATGTTGACGATCCGGCCGGTGCCTCGCTCGATCATGTGCGGCAGGGCAGCCTGGCTCATGAAGAAGGCGCCGGAGAGGTTGACGGCGATGACCTTGTACCAGTCCTCGTCGGTCATCTTCAGCACGGTCTTGTCGATGGTGATGCCCGCGTTGTTGACGAGGATGTCGAGGCGGCCGTGCTCGTCGATGACCTCGGCCACCGTGCGCCGGCAGTCTTCGGCGGAGCCGATGTTGCCCTGGTGGATGCTCCCCTTGAGGCCCTCGCCGGTGAGCTGGCCGATGAACGACTCGGCAGCGTCGCGGTCACGGCTGTAGCCGGCGGCGACATCGGCGCCCTGCTCGGCGAGGCTGTGGCAGATGGCCGCGCCGATTCCGCGCGTCCCTCCGGTTACGAAGGCGACCTTTCCGTGCAGGCGGGGCCGGCGGACCAGGGTCGCAGGGGTGGTGGTGCTGGTGGACATGTCCTCTCCTTACTCAGTGATCAGAGCGCTCGCTCATCCAGTCGGCGAGCTCGGGCCAGATCTCGTGCTTGGCCTTCGAGCCGGCCATCAGGCCGATGTGCCCGCCCGGCCGGTCAAGGTGCGTGACGTCCTCGCTGGCGACGAGGTCGAGCAGGGGCAGCGTCCCCGCCCGCGGCGCAATGTGGTCGGCCCCCGCGGTGACGACGAGCAGGTTCTGCTCGATGCGTGCGAGATCGACGCGCTCGCCGCGGAGGCGCAGGCGCCCGGTCACGAGCCGGTTCTCCTTGTACATCCAGGTGATCCACTCGCGATAGGCACGTGACGGGAAGGGCGGATTGTCGGCGACCCACTTGGCCATGGCCTGATAGCTCTCGCGCGGATCCTTGCCCTCGAGGATCCCCTGGAACAGACGGCGGTAGGTGGTGAGGTGATTGGTGACCGGCTTCATCAGCTTGTTGGCGAAGTCGATGCCCGCGCCCGGGATGGCGGGAAAGCTCTCGGCGATGTAGTCGACGTCGAACTCCTCGTCGCCCACCCACCGGTCATACAGCGATCCCCGGGGGTCGATGGGGGTGGTCAAAAGCACGGCATTGCGGACGGCGCCCGAGGGATGCAGGGCGCAGTACATGGCCGACAACGTCCCGCCGATGCACCAGCCCAGGAGCGTGAGCTCCTCCTCGGCGGCGGCGCGCAGCGTCTCGCGCACGGCCCAGTCGAGCTCGTCGCACACGAACTCCGCCAACCCCATGTCGGCGTCCTCCTCGTCGGGAACGCCCCAGTCGAGAAGGAAGACGTCGAACCCTTCCTCGAGGAGGTACTCGACGAAGGAGTTACCGGGCCGGAGATCGAAGATCTCGGGACGGTTGATGAGCGCGAACACGAGGAGCACGGGGATGGGGTGCGTGCGATCCGCCGACCGGTAGCGGTAGAGCGTCGTCTTGCGGTGGGTCCAGACGACGTCGCGCGGCGCCTGGCCGATGGCGGCATCAGGGGTGGTGAGGATCACGTTGGCGAACTCGAAGGTGGCCCGGGGAAGGCGGGCGAAGCTCTGCAGCGTGTTCACGAGGAGTCCTTTGTCCGGCGGGCCGAGGATGACCGCGCCGCGCGCGCGGGCTTCTTGTCAGCGGCGGGAGCCGGGCGCGTGCGCGCCCGCCCCAATTCGTCGCGGAGCTCCTCCACCTCCTGGAGGACGCGCTCGAGCTTGTCCTCGGTGCGCGCGAGCTGGCGGGAGAGGCTGACGACATCGCGGCGGCCCGCGAGCCGCAGGTTGCGCAGGACGATGTCCATGGCGTCGCCGGAGAGCTTGGTCAGTGCGGCGGCGTTCTCGGCCGCGCGCGCGAGCACGGCAGCGAAGCCCGAACTACCAACGAGCTCCTCGCTGGCCTTGGCGCCCTGGGCCTCGAGGTCCTCGTACAGGCGAGACACCTGCTCGGCCGGGCCCGGCTTGGCGTGCGCGTCCTCATCCATCTCTCCAGGTCAACGTACCCGCGCGAGCGAGGGCTAACCGCCCCTTCCGTTAGGCTCCACCGAGAACCCATGAGCGTGGTCATGTACGTCAAGCCCGGCTGCCCCTACTGCCAGGCCGCCCGAGAGCAGCTCGCCTCCGAAGGCGAGAGCGTCGAGGAACGCGACGCGACCACGAAGCGGGAATGGCGCGACGAGGTCATGGGCTACACCAACAACCGAGGAATCGTCCCGGTCATCATCCGCAGCGACCGCAAGAAGATCCAGGTCGGCTTCCCACCGGGTAAAGGCTGACGGGTGCACTGAGCGGACGGTGGTCCGCTGAACGGCGCCGGCGCGTGCCCCGGCCGCCCCCCGGGTAGACCCCGTCCATGCGCGTGGTCATCACCGGCGCCACCGGCAACGTGGGCACGAGCCTACTCGAGTCGCTCGCCTCGGAACCGAGTGTCGAGGAAATCATCGCCATCGCCCGCCGCATCCCCGAGCGCACCTTCCCGCGCACGACCTTCGTGAGCGCCGACGTCGCCTGCTCAGAGCTCGAACCGATGCTCAGCGGCGCCGACGCCGTGGTCCACCTGGCGTGGCTGATTCAGCCCGGTCGCGACGAGAGCACCACCTACCAGGTCAACGTCACGGGCAGCGAGCGCGTGTTTCGTGCCACCGTGGCGGCCAAAGTGCCCTCCCTCGTGTACGCGTCCTCGGTGGGCGCCTACTCGGCAGGGCCCAAGGACCGCCTGGTCGACGAGACGTGGCCGACCGAGGGGATCCGCAGCTCGTTCTACTCCCGCCACAAGGTCGCGGTCGAGCGTCGGCTCGACCGCCTGGAGCGCGAGCAGCCGCAGCTGCGGGTGGTACGGATGCGTCCGGGGCTCATCTTCAAGGCGGCGGCCGCCACCGAGATTCGCAGGCTCTTCGCGGGCCCGTTCCTGCCCCGCGCGCTGATCAACCCGGCGCTCATCCCCATCGTCCCCGACGTGCCGCGCCTTCGCTTCCAAGCGGTGCATTCGCTCGACGTCGGCGATGCCTACCGCCGGGCGCTAGTGAGCGACGCGCGGGGGCCTTTCAACCTGGCGGCCGACCCACCGCTCGGGCCCGCAGAGCTCGCCGAGATCCTCCACGCCCGGCCGGTGACCATATCCGCCGGCCTGCTCAGAGCGGTGGCCGCCCTCACCTTCGCGGCCCGGCTGCAGCCGAGCGAGCCGGGCTGGCTCGATATGGCGCTGGCCGTTCCCCTGATGGATAGCGCTCGGGCTCGCGCCGAGCTGGGATGGGAGCCGCGCCGGTCGGCCCCCGACACACTGCTCGAGCTCATCGACGGCCTGCGCGCGGGCACCGACGACAGGACTCCGCCGCTGGCGCGCGAGGTGAGCGGCCCGGCCCGGATCCGAGAGCTCCTCACCGGGGTTGGTGGACGCCCGTGATGGGCTGAGACGGCGCCGGCGCGCCGCCTCTCACTCCTCGCGCAGCGCCGCTCCCAGGTTCATGCGCGCCAGACCTCGCGCCGCCAGCGCCGCGGTGATGAGTGTCCCGCCGACGGCCGCCCCCACGAGCTCGGCCAGGTACGTGCCGGGAACCGCGAGCGAGTCGGGGGGCGGGTCGAAGACGTGCTGGAGCATGGCGATGAGCATCTCCGAGAGCAGCCAGCCGAGGACGCCGGCGAGGACCACCCCGGCCGCGAGCACGAGTCCGGCCTCGCTCCACGCGAAGGTCTGGATGATGCGGGTGCGGGCGCCGAGGGCGGCCATGGTGGCGAACTCCTGGCGGCGCTCGACGTGCCCGAGGGCGATGAACAGGCCCATGGCGGCGGCCGCGAGAATGACCGTGAAGGCCTCGAGGATCTTGCTGATGCCGCGCAGGTCGACGGTGGTGATCGAGCTCACCGTGCTCTGGGACTGCTGGGTGATGTCCTTGACGATGGTCCCGTCGCCGCGGGTGGCGGCGGCGACGCGGGCGGCGGTGCCCGCCGGGTCGCCCGCCGAGGCGAAGACGATGTTCGGGCCGCCGGCATGGTCGGCGGCGGACAGGTAGGACAGATTGGCGACCATGAACGAGTCGCGCGGGGCCGAGGGAAACTCCTGGACGACGCCGACCACATGGAAGGGCACGACGTGGAAGTGGCCGGTGCGGTGGTCGAGCACGCGGAGCCGGAGCAGATCGCCGAGCTTCAGCGAATAGTCGCTGATCGTCTCCTTGGAGACAAGGATGCCGTCGGGCCGTGCCTGCAGGCGCGCGAGCATCTGCGCGGCCGTGCCACCGATGAAGTAGGAGTCGCGCAGAGTGGTGGCGGCGGTGAACGTCTTCGGGTTGATCCCGAAGGTGTCCTGGAGGTCGGGACCGACGTAGGCGTAGGAGTGATCGACGGCGCTCGCGGCCGTGACCCCGGGGACGCGGGCGATCTTGCCCGCGAGGTCGCGTTGCCCGGTGAGACCGGGGGGCGCCGAGGCGGTGATGTCGGCCCCGAGGGTGAGCTGGGCGTCGACCTGGGCCTGCTGGTCGTAGGTGGCCGTGAAGATCCCCAGGTTGACGCCGAAGGCCAGGAGCAGGCTGATGACCACGAGGCCGCGGTTGATCGCCGAGCCGCGCCGGCCGGCGCTGACGAGCAGGAACCCGCGCCGGGTCTGGGCCCGTCCCCCCGCGACGCGCCGGGCCGCCCAGGCGAGGGCGCGCCCGCGCAGCCTGACGAGGAGGAGCGTCGCACCGATCCACAGCAGCGCGGGGGCGAAGAACATGTAGATCGACAGTGAGAGCGTCGGGTTCGAGTCGGGGTTGACCACCGCCGAGAAGCCCGTGCTCGCCGTCAGCCAGTAGATGAGCCCGCTGAGCGCGAGCGCGAGGACGTCGAGATAGAGGCGCTGCCACAGGGGCCGGCCTTCGCGGCGAACGGTGCGACGGCTGGCGCTCACGCTCGAGCGCCACACGCTCGCGCTGGCGCCGATCCGCGCGGCCATCGCGCCCACCGTGGCCAGG
>DASZLV010000101.1:0-1847 GCA_035552215.1 Solirubrobacteraceae bacterium
CGAGATCGTCTTCGAGGGCACACCCGCCGAGCTCGTCGCCGCCCGCTCCACCCTCACCGGCGAGCACCTGGCAGCCTACGTCGGCGCCTGACCGACGGTCGCGGCCGGACCCGAGGGCGTGCCAGTCGCGGCTCTTTCGCGGAGACCCTCGCCCTGCATCACGAGGTTCTCGAGGAGGCGACGCAACCATGGTGGTTGGATCGACGGGACCGAAGGCGATGCATTCTTCGCCGTCTTCGATGAAGCGGAGGAGGCGGCTGCCGCGTGTGTCGAGGGGCAGCCAGGGCTCGAATCTGCCGCGTGGCCGGCCACGATGGTGCGGGTGCGCATGGGTCTGCACACCGGATCGGTGCGCCGCGCGCAGACGGGATATATCGGCCTCGCGATCCACCGCGCGGCGCGGGTCGGTGCTGCTGCGCGGGGTGGCCAGGTGCTGCTCACAGCGGCCACGCGTTATCTGTTGGGCGAGGGACACGTCGTCGAGGATCTCGGCGACCACCGGCTCAAGGACTTTCCGGAGCCCGAGCGGCTGTTTCACCTCGTCATCGACGGGCGCCGTGCGTGTGAGTTTTCGTCGCCGAAGACCCTGGCAGTGCGACCGACGAACCTCCCGGTGCTGGAGACGTCGCTCGTCGGCCGCCGCGGCGAGTTGACGGTGCTACGGGAGCGGCTTGATAACGGCTCTCGAGTGGTCACGGTGACCGGCTCCGGCGGGACGGGCAAGACCCGCCTGGCGCTCGCGGCGGCCGAGGAGCTCCTGGAGGTATTTCCGGGTGGCGCCTGGTTTGTCCCCCTTGCCGACTACGACGACGCCGAGTGGTTGCTGCCCACCGTGGCGGAGAAACTCAATCTCACCGGCGACCCCGCCCGTTCCCTGTGAACGTCTGGATTGTCTGCCTCTGGCGATCGAGTGGAGCCACGCGCTGCTCTCGGACGCTGATCAGGAACTGTTCGCCCGGCTCTCTCTGTTTGCCACCTCGTTCACGATGGCAGACGCGGAGGCGGTCTGCGGCCTCGACTGTCTCGACGGGGTAGAGGAACTACTCGACCACTCGTTCTTGCGCCGGGTCGATACCGGAAACCGAGCCGCAACGTTCACCATCGCTCAGACGTTGCGCGACTTCGGACGAGAGCAACTGTCCGCGAAGGAGTGGCTTGAGAGTGCGCACACCGCCCATGGCCGATGGGTTGCCGACCTCGTGGAGATCGCCTGGAGGGACTCGCTCGCCGAACCGATCGGCGCCGAGGAGCGCATGCTCATGCGCCTCGACGATGCCCTGGCCGCGCTCGACTGGGCGCGCGATCGGGACCCGTCATTACACCTGCGCCTTGCCGGAACGATCGGCTTGGCGGTCGGAGAACGGGGGGCAAGGCATCAGCTCGAGGCCGAATTGCAGCTCGCGCTGGACCGTGCCCCCGAGCGCGGGCCGCACACAGCCCGCGCTCTGGTCAACTGTGCCCAGCTGAAGTTCCATCGCGGCGACGCGCATGAGGCTCTGCGCTGGCTCCGTCGCGCCAAGGAACTGTGGTTGGAGGAGGACGAGCCGCGTGAGGTCGCGCTCACGCTCATGTTCATCATGAGCGCAGCCCTCGCCGAGGATCCCGTCGCCGCGCGCGCCGCCGCTGAAGAGGCGCTCGACCGCGCCCGCGCATCGGCTGACAATCTCCTCCTGGACTGGGCGACTGTGTGGCTCGCGCAGGTCGACATCGCCGATGGCCGTGTCGAGGAGGTCGAGCCGCTCGTCTCCGACGCTCTGGAGCGTGCCACCGAGCCGGTGCTGGGCCAGTGGCTCCGTCACCTCTGGGCGGACTGCGCGCTCCTGCGCGGCGACGGCCCCGGGGCGATC
>DASZLV010000102.1:0-5656 GCA_035552215.1 Solirubrobacteraceae bacterium
GCCACGGTCGCCATATCGGGCCCGTCGCGCGCGCACCCGGATCTCGCCTTCCGCGCCGCGTGAGCCGGCCTAGGTGTCTTGTCCGTGAGCACGCCATCGATGCCGAGGAACGAGATCGGCCAGAATAACGGGATGCCCGACCGGGGTCAGGATCAACGCACCGCAACTGACGGGGGCACGAAGGCCGTGCCGCCGTCGCCGATGCCCCGCGACAAGGGCGGCTGGCAGGTTGCGCCCGCCCCCGACGGGCGCGGGACGCCCGACGAGCACAAGCCCCGCCCGCCGCACCGGCTCGGCGGCTTCTGGATCTTCGTGCTCGTGCTCCTGGCGGTGAACTTGATCTCGGTCCTCGCCGTCCAGCCCGGGTCTCAGCCGCGGGTCCACGTGCCGTTCAGCCCCTTCTTCCTCAACGAGGTCCAGGGGGGCCAGGTCAAGTCCATCTCCTCCAAGGGCGACACCATCAACGGCACCTTCACGACGAAGATCCGCTATCCGGCGAGCGATACGAAGGCGACCCCGACGACGCTGTTCTCGACCCAGGTCCCGTCCTTCTGGAACAACCAGCAGCTGGCGGCCCTCCTGCAGTCCAAGGGCGTCACCGTCAACGCCCAGTCGACGACGACGACGACGTCGCTACTCGCGGAGATCCTCCTCGGCTTCGGGCCGACGCTCCTCATCGTCGGCCTCTTCATCCTGCTCGCGCGGCGCGCACAGGCCGGGGCCGGCGGCATGGGCGCCCTCGGTAACTTCGGTCGCTCGCAGGCACGGCGGGTCGATCCCGAGAAGATCCGGGTCACCTTCGACGACGTGGCCGGGATCGACGAGGCCAAGGGCGAGCTCACCGAGATCGTCGACTTCCTGCGTGATCCCGCGCCCTACGAGCGGCTCGGCGGACGCATGCCCCATGGCGTCCTCCTCTCGGGCGCACCCGGGACGGGCAAGACGCTGCTCGCACGCGCCGTCGCGGGGGAGGCGCATGCCGCCTTCTTCTCGATCGCGGCGTCGGAGTTCATCGAGGCCATCGTCGGGGTCGGGGCCTCGCGCGTGCGCGACCTCTTCGCCAAGGCCAAGGAGGCGGCGCCCGCGATCATCTTCATCGATGAGCTCGACGCCATCGGACGCTCTCGCGCGGGCTCGGTCGCGGTCACGGGCGCCAACGACGAGCGCGAGCAGACGCTCGACCAGATCCTGACCGAGATGGACGGGTTCGAGAGCACCGAGGCCGTCGTCGTCCTCGGGGCCACCAACCGACCCGAGGTCCTCGACCAAGCGCTGCTCCGCCCGGGCCGCTTCGACCGCCGCATCGCCGTGCAGCCGCCGGACCGCGACGGCCGGCGCAAGATCCTCGAGGTCCACACGCGTCACATTCCGCTCGGCGACGACGTCGATCTCGCCGCCCTCGCCTCGACGACGCCGGGGATGGTGGGCGCCGATCTGGCCAACCTCGCCAACGAAGCCGCGCTCCTGGCGGCGCGCCGGAACCATGAGAAGGTCCTGATGGCCGACTTCACCGACTCGCTCGAGAAGATCCTGCTCGGGGCGCCGCGCGGGACCTTGCTGAGCCCAGCGGATCGCGAGCGCACCGCCTTCCACGAGTCCGGTCACGCCCTCGTGGGAATGCTCTCGCCCGACGCCGACCCCGTCCGGAAGATCTCGATCATCCCGCGCGGGATGGCGCTCGGGGTGACGCTCTCGACCCCGGACTCCGACCGGGTCTCGTATTCCCGGGAGGAGCTCGAGGCCAAGATCAAGGTCTCGCTCGGCGGCCGCGTGGCCGAGGAGGTGGTGTACGGGAGGATCACGACCGGCGCCGAGTCAGACATCCAGCAGCTGACCCAGATCGCCCGCCAGATGGTCGGCCGCTGGGGGATGAGCGACCGGATCGGACCGATCGCCGTGCTCCCCAGCGAGGGCGCCTCGCCGTACTTCCCGGGCGCGAGCGAGACCTCGCCCGATACGCAGCGGCTGATCGACGACGAGGTCCACCGGATGGTCGAGGAGGCGCACGCCGAGGTCGTCCAGATCCTGAACGAGCACCGCGACCAGCTCGACAGTCTCTCGCACGCGCTGCTCGCCGCCGAGACGCTCGACGCCGTCGACGCCTATAAGGCCGCCGGCATCCCGATGCGCCCCGCCGAGATCGCTCCCGAGGTCACGGTCGGCGGCAAGGCCTGAGGGGCGCGCGCTCGAGCGCGTGCACGGTGATCTGCGCGAGCGTGGTGCCGAGCCAGGCCCCAGCGATCACGTCGGCGGGGTAGTGAACCCCGGTATGCACGCGCGAGTAGGCGACAGCTGAGGCGAGCACTCGGATCGGCATCGCTTCGACGGGGAGGACGCTGCCGACCCCGGTCGCGAAGGCGAAAGCCGACGCCGAATGGCCGGACGGGAACGACGTGCTGGCGGGCATCGCGGTGCGGCGTTCGGCGACCGCCTCGCTCGGATCGGGACGTCCGCGACGGCCGAGGGGCTTGAGCGCAAGGTTGGCCACCGCGGAGGTCACGGTCACGGCGGCAATGCCCGTGAAGGCGGCGCGGCGGCCGGAAGCGCCCCGGGTCGCGGCGAGGATCGCCGCGGAACCGAGCCATAGGCGCGAGTAGTTCGCCGCCTCGGTCAGGCGGCGCATGTGACGGTCGAGATTGGGCGTCGGCGTCCGGAGGATGGCGTCGTAGACGGCGACGTCGACCCGCTCAGCGTCGAGGAGCCAGCCGGGGAGTCGCGCCATCGCGCCCGAGGGCCGGGACGTCGTGGCGGCAGGGCTGGGCACCGGGGGAATCGTACGGGGAGGTCGGGCGCGGCCCGAATGCCATCAGAATGCCCGCATGCCAACGCGACAGCCGGCGCAACTTGATCGGCCGCTCATCGCCGCCGCCATGCTCGGCCTCAGCGCGGGGATGCGAACCTTTGCGCCCCCCGTCGCGCTCGCCGTCCGCGAACGCGGACCCTTCCACGGACCGGCACGGCTCGTTGCCTTTGCCGGAGGCGCCGTCGAGCTCGCCGCCGACAAGTTGCCGACGACGGGGAGCCGATGGGGTCCGGGCCCGGTGGCGGGACGGATCGTGTCAGCGAGCATCGGAGGTCGCGAGCTGGACGGCTGGAAGGGGGCGGGTATTGCCGCGCTCGCCTCGGTCGCGACCGCGTACACCGGCGCGCGGCTGCGGACGAGCGTCCGCGGCCGGGCGGCCCAGCTCGGCGCAGCCGTCGCGGAGGATGCGCTCTGCTACGGGCTCGCGTTGGCAGCAGTTCGCCAGGAGCGCTGAGACAAGGTCACGCTCCCGCGTGCCGCGGCGTGATCACCTCGATCTTGTTGGTGATCCCGCCGACGCCGCGGATCATCGCCACGTCGTCGAAAGCGGCGTCACTCTGAAACTGGAACGCGACCTGGCCACTCAGCGTCGCCCAGCCCGCCGAGACCTTCACCTCGATCGAATCCGCGGGTACGTTCGCGTCCCAGATCAGCGACTGCAGCGCCGCCCCGCGGATGACGTCGTCCCGGACGTCATCACGCAGGTGCACTTCCAGCTTGTCCACGACCTCGTACACGCCCGCGATCTTGCGTGCGTCCTCCACCGCCGCGCGGCGCTGCTTGAAGCTCCAGACCGTGCCGCGTAGCGTGACGATCCCGCCGTCGGCGCAGACGGCGACATCGACGGGTTCGAGCAGCCTGGGATCGAGCGCGAGCGTCGCCCGTACCTCATCCTCGAGCTGGGTATTCACGAAGTGCTCCCTTCGTTGATGTTCAAGATGGCGCCGCTCGGCGGCGCATGCACGTTCCCCGCCGGCTCTGCGGCCACGGCCGCGGCCACTTCGGGGAATCGGTTTCCCCACCAGTCGCGGAGGATGATCTGGATCGCCGCGGCGGTTGGGATCGCGAGCAGGGCACCGAGGATCCCGAGCAGCTCCGCGCCTGCGAGCACCGACACGATCGTCACGATCGGGTTCACCCGGAGCGCCCGGCCGTACACGAGGGGCTGCACGACATAGTCCTCGAAGCGCTGCCAGACGATGATGAAGGCCAGCCAGACAATCGTGCCGGTCGGGAAGCTCACCGTCAGCGTGGCGAGGGCGACGACGACGGCGCCGAGCGTCGCCCCGACGAGCGGGATCAGATCGAAGAACCCGACCACAAATGCGAGGGACAGCGCGTACGGCACCCGCAGGATCGAGAGCACGATCCAGGTCGCGAGCGTGGCGAGCACGCTGATGGCGATGTTGCCGAACATGTAGTTGGCAACTGCCTTGTTGATGTCGAGGACCAGGCGCCGATACCGCTCCTGCGCGCACCGGTGAAGGAGAGGAAGATGTTCACGTACTCGCGACCGTGGAGCATGAGCAGGAACGAGAGCGCGAGGACCGTTACCAGCTGTCCCACGAGGCTGAACGCTTGCACCGTTACATCCTTGAGTGGGCCGGCCAGATGTCCCAGTAGCTGGGGCAGGCGGTGCGCGTCGCGCACGAGGGTCGCGGTGATGTGGTACCGGTTGTCGTAGTGGCGAAAGGTCGTGCTGCGGCGCAGATCGATCGCGTACTGCGGCGCGTTGCGAGCCAGCTGCTGAACCTCCTTGACCAGGCTCGGCACGACCACATACCCGATCACGGCGACGGCGGCGAGCAAGACGATGTAGATGGTGAGGATGATGAGCGCGCGTGGTGCCCGGACCTTGCCGTGCAGCGCGTCGACCGTCGGGTTGACCGCCAGCGCCACGAAGGCGCTGATCCCGACCAGCTCGATGACCAAGCGCACACGCCAGGCGAGGTAGAGCAGAATCGCACACACGATCACGATCAGCACGACCCGCACGACACCCCTGAGCGAGGGCGCGGCCAGCCGTACCGCCGGGCTCTGGTTGTGAGTTGCCAGAGCCTCCGGCCGCGACCTGCGGTCGGCGATCCCGGCGGGACGCTCGCGAGTCATCGCCGTTGGTGCCCGGGCAGCCGGATGCGTCGCGTGAACCGCATGACGTCGAGCGTGCAGCCAAGCCTTGGACGCCCTCAGACGATTCACACGGCAGGCCCATACGCGGGTGTGCTGGCCACCACTTCCGCGTCACATCGTGAGTACCCGGGCCCCGGATCGGGATCGTCGTCGACGCTCAGCTTCTGGTCGCGGGTGGTGACAGCGCGCATCGACGTGGATCGTCACTCCCACCGCGACGTTTGTCGTCGGCCTGACAGCGACTCTTCGGGCTACCGCCGCCGGCGTAGAAGAGACGCAGTCGAGTGCGGATGGCACAGTGGCCGCCGGGTCATAACCGTTCCCTCGTCGCTCGGTCAGATTCAGAATGCGCTGCTTCGCCGGGAGCGAGCCTGACTCGTGAGTGCGTAGAAAGGCGCGTTTGCATAGGTACGTGGGCAGCGGCGAGATCACCGCAGCCGGATGGCAGAGGCTCAGGTGTAGCTGACGGGCGAAAGCGTTGTCTCACGGGTGATACACTTAGTTTCGATGTCCGACGTGAGCATTCGTGACCTCAGGAACAAGGGCGGTGACGTCGTGGACCGCGTAGCTCGTGGTGAACGCATCACCATCACCCGGGCGGGCAAGCGCGTCGCCGAGCTTCGGCCTTTGTCGCGTCCGGGCCTAGAAGCGGACGCGCTGCTGCAGCGATGGCGTCACCTCCCGCCCGTCGACCCGGCGGCTCTGCGGCGCGACATCGACGAG
>DASZLV010000103.1:0-43122 GCA_035552215.1 Solirubrobacteraceae bacterium
CTCAGCGGCCGCGTTTGTAATCTTTGGCCCGGATTTCTCCGGTTATCCGGCTTCGAGTCGTGCCGTGCTGTCAGTATCGGTCCCGATGCTGCTCGCCTTCCCGGAGGTCATGGCCGCTGGCCGACGTGTCCGCCTTGCCTATATCACCGGTTTCGCGGCCCTGATGATCGCGCTCCCTGGAGTGATCCTGGTTGATCTGCTTGATATAGCGGGACCGGGACACTGAGGGCTCGACTGCAGACCGTGGTCTCGCCCACCCCGCTCATCGGAGGTTCGACAGCGGCCCCAGCGAGGACAACGCCGACCACGATGACAATCACGCGAGGAGCCCGCGGTAGTCAGACCACTGGCTCGGGAAGCCGACGACCTCGATCCGGACCCTGCCGCGCTGGTCGGCCCAGGCGGTTACTGCTCGGTCGCTTGCCCCGCCAGCGACGCCGAGGTCGATATCGATTCGGATGGCCGCGCGTCGGGCGATGGCGGGTTGGCGGCATCGACGGTTACCGAACGCCTCGAACGACACGAACGGGTGCTCCGGACTTGCGCGTAGAGCGAGCTCATCTGCTCGACGTAGCGCTCGCTGGCGACGCGCCCAACGATCGCTGTGCGGGCTTGTTCGCCGACCTCGCTCAGACGTGTGCGGTCCTGGAGAAGCTCAAGGATTCGTTCCGTCCACGCTGCGACGTCCCCGGGAGGTGCGAGGAAACCCGTACGGCCCTCGTCGATCACCTCGGGCAGCCCTCCGACCACGGTGGCGAGCATCGGTGTTCCTAGGACCATCGCCTCGAGGGCCACGCGCGCGAGGGGCTCGACCGAGGACGGGAGCAGCAGGAGATCCAACGCGCGCATGACTGCCGGGACGTCATCACGGTGACCTAGGAAGCGCACCGCGTGCGACACACCCAGGTCCTCCACCATCGCTTGCAGACCGGCACTGTAGGCGCGGTTGTCGTACCGAGTGGACGGACCGACGAAGCGTGGCTCGCCGACGATCAGCAGTTGCGCCTCGGGGAACACCTCAAGCACCTTGGGCATCGCCATGATCACTGTTTCGTGACCCTTCCAGGGCGTGATTTGCCCGACGATCCCGAGGACCGGGGCGAGAGATGGAAGCCCGAGCTTCTCGCGTGCGACCGCGCGCTCGGGGGCCTGCGCCATTAGGCCTTCTATATCGACAGGATTGTGAATCACAGGGAAGGGCGTTCTCGATGACCGAAGCCCGCTCACGAAGGAGGCGCGAGTGAACTCCGATACCGCTACGAGAGCGGCCGCGCGTCGCATCAATAGCGAGCGCACCAGGCGGGAGACCGGTCCGGACGGGAGCACGTCGTGCACGTGGACGACTACCGGAGGGCCGCCGACCATTCCGGCGCAGCAGGCAAGCAAGCCGGCCCGAATGGAGTTGGCATGCACCACAGCGCAGCCAGCCTCGCGGCCAGCTCTGCGAATCGCCCGGACCGAGCTCACGAACTCGACCGCGCCACGCGTGAGCGATCTGATCGTGAAGCGGAAGCTCACGGTTGTGCCTCGGAACAGGAGCACCTCGATTCCGCGATGCGCGAGCGCGTCCGCCAGCTCGCCGGGCGGACACAGCACGGGGCCGGCCTCGCGCTGCGACGGCATGATCCGGAGGTGCTCGAGAAGCGCGTACTCGGCACCACCGATCACGCTGGTGTGGTTCACGTACAGCACTGGGCCGCCGGGAGGAGACGGTGCGCTAGCTTGGCGGCACATCACCCGATGGTCGCACACGCTGTGCCCGGCGCCGCGTTGGCAGGAGGCGGGCATCGTCTGGGCCACATCAGCAGCCAAGACCCAAGTCGGTGCCACCGTTCCTGGCCGGGAAGGATGGCGACGGGGCCTAGCGAGCCGTCTGGTCTGATCGGCTCACTGTGCGCAGGCCTGGCTGTAAGCCCGAGCCGCGCAGGCGATCTTCATCTCGACTCCGCCGCACTCGACGCGATGTCCGCCGCGTTATCCCAGAGCTCTTAGGCGCCTGGCTTTTTCGCTCGAGCGCCACCTCGAGCGCGTGCGCCAGTCGCGCACGGAATGCTGCGGGCGAGAAGCGCCGAGCCCGCTCAGCAATCCGCTCGGGCGACGTATCAAGGCACTCGGAAGCCGTAATTGCGGCGATCACGCTCTCCTCGGTCCGCTCGTGAAAGAAGACGCCGGTTAGGCCATCGTCGACAGTCTCCAGCGAGCCCCCGCGTCCGTAGGCCACTACCGGCTTCCCCGCGGCTTGTGCCTCGACGGCCACGAGTCCAAAATCCTCCTCCGCCGCGACGCAGACTGCGCTGCAGGCCTGCATCAGCTCGGCGACCACGTCGTCGTCTACGCCACCATGGAGCGTGACGCTCGGCCCCGCGATTTCGCGCAAGGTAGGGAGCAGCGGCCCTTGTCCAACGACGTCGAGCCCCATCCCGGCGCGCGTTGCAGCTCGAACGAGGAGTTCCACGTGCTTGTATGGCAGCAGCCGCGACACGGCGAGCAGGCGCTCGCCCCGGGGGGTCGGACGGAACCGATCGATGTCGACCGGCGGCGGTACCACGACCGCGTCGATCCCATACTGGCTCCGAATCCGACGACGTACGGTGGCACTGTTCGCGATGTACAGATCGGCGCGCAGGGCCGCTTTCCGGTCAACGCGTCGGAACGGCCCGAGCGCCGGCCGCGCCATGCCTTCGCGCATCGAGCGCGCATCCTGGATCGTTAGGTGCTCGTCGCTGTACAACCATCGCGCGGGCGTGTGGCAGTAGACGATGTGCAGAGCGTTCGGATCGACACGCGCCATGTGCGCCCACCCGCTCGAGCTCGCGAGGACTACATCCGCGTCAATCGTTCCCAGCATGTGAAACGCCGCAGGGTACAGCGGGAAGAGATTGCGGAAGCCTCGATCGATCGGGAGGCGGTCGAGGACCGTGGCCCGTACGTCGTGACCCTCGAACCCCGGGAAGGTGGATTCAGCTCTATATAAGGAGGTGTAGATCGGGGCTTGGGGCCACATCTCCGAAAGCTCCAAGACCACGCGCTCGGCCCCGCCCCGCTGGTTGAGGTAGTCGTGGACAATCGCCACCCTAGATGAGCTCAGGGCCCCCGCGACCTGCGCGCCCGATCGGGCATTCGGCGCCGGAGCGCATTCAATCTGGTGGAACGCCATCGCTAGAGCCCCGAACCAAGCTTGACAACGACCCTCGAGGTGAGAAGGGCGTGTGAGACTGAGGTACCCCGCAGGCTCAGCGAGATGCCCTTATGACAAGACGGGCGCGTTGATTTGTCGCGGCGCAGTTGCGCGGAGGAAAATTGCCTGAAAAGCGCACCCGGCGCCAGAATGAGATTCGCTGCACCATGTCCATCCCTGTCCATTCAGCTTCACGTGCGCGAAAGCGCCCGCAGCCTGCCGACAGCGCTCGATCTCTCCGAACCGTGCACCGACAATATTCAGGCGCCCAAAGCATACCCGCGAATCCGGCTTACTTGGGCGCGGAGGAAGGCCAGGGTCAGAGGACTGACACGATCGGCTCCATTGCGGCTATACAGACTCGCTGGCGAGCGGAACGCTCGCGGCCGCGCACGGAGCAAGCTGCGGAGCCGCCCAACCCAGGCGACTCGCACGTCGTCTCCATGGCCAATCGGCGAACTTCATCTTCGAGCGATCGATGCGGTCGCGATCGTCCTCCGGTAGAGGTCAACGGTGGCGTTCGCAACTCCGGCGGCTTCGAAACGGTCGCGCACGACCTCCTGTGCGTTTCGACCGATCTCCGTTCGTGCTTGCTCGTCGCACAGGAGTCGGTCGACCGCGTCCGCCCACGGGACCGGATCGCCCGCAGGCAGCAGCGCGCCCGTTTTCCCCTGGACGATGACCTCCGAGGGTCCGCCCTCATCGCTGGCGAGCACCGGCGTCCCCGCCGCCATCGCCTCGAGCATGGCGCGCCCCAGTGGCTCGCCGTGGGAGGGCAGCAGAAGGAGGTCGGCGGCGCGCATGAGGAGCGCGACGTCGGAGCGCTGACCAAGGAAGTCGACGTCGGCGTCGAGACCGAGGTCTATGACCAGCTGTCGGAGCGCTTCAAAGAACGCGAGATTGTCAAGACGCGTCCCGGCAGCGACAAATCGGGTCTCTCCGACGACCAGCAGGCGGGCTCGCGGATGACGATTCTTGACGAGCGAGAGCGTCCTGATCGCGGTTTCATGTCCCTTCCAGGGCGAGATCTGACCGACCATCAGCAAGAGTTCGTCGGCGACGTCCAATCCGAGCTGCTCTCGAGCAGTCCGTCGAGTGAGCTCTGACTGCGTGAACCGGCTTGTTTCCACCGGGTTGAAGAGCACGGAGAAGGGGGGCAGACAAGCCCCTAACCCCCCTGCGAACCGGGCTCGCGTGTACTCGGAGACCCCGACGAGAGCGGCCGCGCGGCGTGCGAGCAGCCTCCGCGCCGCCCGCGAGAGTCGCGTGTTCGGGAGCGCATCGTGGATATGGACGATGACCGGTGGGCCGGTCGGCCAGGTAGCGACGCACGCGATAATTCCGCTCCGGATCGTGTTGGCATGGACTATGTCGGGCCGGACATCGCTAAGTGAGCGCCGTAGGCCCCACACGGAGATCGTCAGCTCCGCGACCGCGCGAGCCAACGCGCTCGGGGTCGTCCGCAGGCTGGCGCTTGTGCCCTGAAAGAGGATTACTGTCTCGCCAGCCTCGTCCATGGCGCGAGCGAGCTCTCCGCTCGGACAGACGATCCACCGAGGGAGCTCCGGAGGCAAGGCCCCCAGCAGGTCGAGCAACGCCATCTCCGCACCGCTTGTCGTCGCGGTGTGATTGACGAATAGGACCCGCGGAAGGGTCGCGACCTGCGGGTCGTGAGTCACGGTGATAGCTGCCAGCGCGCTCGCCCACTCCCAAGCGCCGACTGCAACACCGTGTCGACCTCGTCCGCCATCCGTCGCCACGTGAATGCACGTGCTCTGCGCCACGCTGCGAGGCCCATCTGGCGACGTCGCGGCTCGTCGTCGAGCAGCCCAATCAGAGCGGCCGCGACCGCCTCGGGGGAGGTTGCGTCCACGAGCAGTCCTGTCTCGCCATCGATGATGGCGTCGACCGACCCGCCGATGTCTCCCGCCACCGACGGAACCCCGCGCAACGCAGCCTCCAAATAGGCGATCCCGAAGCCCTCGCCTCCCGCACCGCGAGACGGTAGACGACTGGGCATCACGAAGATCGCGGCGCGGTCGAGAAGTTGATCACGCTCCGCGTCGGTCAGCCTGCCGACAAAGGTGACCCTTTCAGCGAGTCCGAGCTCGCTGGCGAGCCTCTCGAGATCGGGGCGCAGCGGGCCATCGCCGGCGATGACCCATCGTGCTCCGGGAACCGCTGCGAGCACCGCAGGCAGTGCTCGCAGCACCACGTCGTGGCCCTTGTAGCGATCCGCGAGCCGAGAGACCGTCACCAGCAGAGGCTCGCGCTCCAGGGACGGAGGCAGCGTGTTCTCGGGAACCTGATCGATCCCCGGCAGCACCACGTGGATCGGCGCGCGTGGCGACGCGGATGCTAGAGCGAGGTCTCGCGCATAGCCGCTCACCGCGATCGAGCCGGCCGAGCCCGCGCATGCTGATCGCACGAGCCGGGGATGACCCGGCAGCTCGTCGGCGTAGAGGTAGCTGACGACGGGTCGCCGCAAGACCTGAGAGAGGAGCAATGCGGCCGGCGTGGTGACGACGTGAGCATTGAGGATCACGTCCGGAGGCGCACGGAGCCCGGTTCGGACGGCAAGCAGGTTCAGCTCGACTATCGAGGCATGGCCTGTAGGCCGCCGTGTGCGCCGCACCACTGCTGGACCGGCCTGGACACCCGCCGAATGGCGCGCGACGACCTCGTGCTTCCAGCCTGGCAGGTGCTCGTGCAAGCGAAGAAGCAGGATCTGAATCCCGCCGAGAGACGGGAAATAGTCGGGCGTCAGCGTCAGCAGACGCCGGGACGGGGGAGACGAACGGTGCTCCGCTATCATCGACTCGGGCTGCGGTTGTCGTCGTTGGCATGCGCAGGAGGGCTTATCATGGATCGCAAATCTCCGGAACAGAGTTGAACCGTAATCTAGGGCTGACTGCCGACGCTTGGGGTGAACATTGATGGAGACCCAGAACTCGGCCAATGACGAACTTGACCTACGGGCTGTACTACGCCCG
Source organism: Solirubrobacteraceae bacterium (assembly GCA_035552215.1). GTDB lineage: Bacteria > Actinomycetota > Thermoleophilia > Solirubrobacterales > Solirubrobacteraceae > Palsa-465. The sequence goes on from DASZLV010000103.1 coordinate 6,172, forward strand.
GTCTACACCCGTTGGTGGCTTATCCTCATCATCGTCGCGGTTGCGACCGCCGCCGCCTATTTCCTCGACTCGCGGAAGGCGAAGGTCTACCAGGCGACGACAAGCGTCTTTATCAATCTCGGTTCGAATCCAGCGGCCGCCTTTTCCTCCTCCTCACAGCAGGCCCTCAGCCTGAGCGGAGGGTCCCAGAATCAGATCTCGGATCTCGCGCGGCTGATGACCTCGAACGCGGTGGCGTCCGAGGTCAAACGCGTCCTCAAGAGCCCGCTTCCGCCCGGGGCCCTAGGAACCCGAGTGAAGGTCGCGCCTGACGCGACGGCCGATTTCGTCGACATCACCGCCACTGGGCCGACCGGCCCGTCCGCAGCTGCCCTGGCGAACGCCTACGCGCGGGCGATCATCGACCAGGGCAAGCGTCAGACGGCTCAGCAGCTGAGCCAGTTGAGCCTAGCCGCGGCAGACCAGCTCCAGGCCCTTCCGAAGAAGGGAGTGGGGGTCGCTCAGCAGCGCCAGCAGCTGACCACCCAGTTGCAGGCGCTCAAGAACGCCTCGAACAACCCCGCGACCAACGAGGAGCAGATCAATCCGGCCGCCGTCCCGGGTTTTCCGGTATCTCCGCGCCCGAAGCGTATAGCCGAGTTCGCCTTCGCGCTCTCGCTGGTCGCTGCGATCCTGCTGTGCTTCCTGCTTGAGCGGCTCGACCGCCGGATCAAGGACGTAGACGAGCTGGTGGCGGCCTACCGCCTGCCGCTTCTCGCGACACTCCCGCACGAGGCCATGCCGAGTCCCATGGTCGACGGCAAGCCATCGATTCCGGCGAACACGATCGAAGCAGTACGCATGCTCCGCATCAGCATCGGTCTGCAGGCTCTCGACAGGCCGGTGCGCATCCTTCTCGTGACCAGCGCGGTGCCCCAGGAGGGCAAGTCGACGACTGCTCGCAACCTTGCGCTCGCATATCGGGAGGCCGGAGTCAACGTGGCCGTCGTCGACGCCGATCTGCGCAGCGGCTCCTTGAGCAAGGCGTTCGACGTCAAGACTGCCAGCGGCGGCCTGACCGGCGTCCTGCTGGGCGACAGCACAGTTCGCGATGCCCGAGTGGCGGCCCCGGTGGCCCTCCCGTTGGATGTCGCGCGCAACGGTGCCGGGGAGAGCAGCGGAGAAAGCGAGATCGCCGTGCTGCCGAGCGGAGGACGGGCGCCGAATCCCCCCGCGATCCTGGGGTCTTCGCGGATGGCAGAGGTGCTCCAGAACCTGGCTGAGGACCACGAGCTCCTCATTGTCGACTCCGCGCCTCTACTTCCAGTTGGGGACACTCTTCCTCTCCTGTCCATGGTCGATGGGGTTGTGCTGGTGGGCCGGGTGAAGCACACGCGGCGCGAACAGATCCGGCGTGTTCACGATGCGCTTGCCCGGGTGCCCAAGCTGCGTGTCATCGGGCTCGTCGCGAACGACATTTCATCGGGCGGCGCAGATGCGATCTACGGATACGGGTACGAGGACAAGCCGTACACCGTGCCTCCGCCGCCGGCCGCGCCCGACGTTCCCGTTCCCAGCCAGTAGCGGCTCGCCGCCGTCCATGGAGCCCACCCGGCCGCTCCGCCTCGGCATCGTCACCAACCTGCCGGGCATGATGGACCGACGCGCGCGTGGAATCGCCGCCCACCTCGAACGGGCCGATGCAGAGATCCTCGTCGCCCCAGGTCCCCGGAGGGTCGCGGCCCAGGCGCCGAGGTGGGACGCGGCCTACGTCATCGATCCGGGCAAGCGAGGAATGGCGGCCGCTGTCGTTTGCCGCGCCCTCGGGAAACCCACGATCGTCGAGATCGGAGACCCGCAGGCGCAGCTGTTTCGCGCCCAGGGCCGGGGCTCGGCCACCGTCGCGATAGGGGCGACCTTCGATGCGGCCGCGGTGCGGTACGCCTCGGGGGTCGCCTTCCGTGGCAGCGATCTTGCCCAGACGCTCCCTCCGAAGATGCCGTGGCGCTTCGTTCCCGACGGCGTGGACACAGATCGCTTTCGTGCCCTGGGCAGCGCCGGAGCCCGCGCTTCGCTGGGCCTGCCGAGCGATGATCTGGTAGTCGGCGTAGTCGGCTCGATCACCTGGTCCGAGCGCCGTCGGTGGGCATATGGACTTGATCTCGTAGAGGCTCTCGCCGACCTCCGGGACTATCCGATCCGTGTCCTCATCGTCGGCGGCGGGGACGGTCTCGAGCACCTCAGGCGCCGAGGCTCCGAGCTCGGGGTATCCGAGCGGCTTCTGCTCACCGGTCGCCAGCCGCACCCGGAGATCCCGCGGCTGCTCAGCGCAATGGATGTGTGCGTCTCGACGCAGAGCAACGATCCGATCGGGCGCGGACGCACCACGGCCAAGCTTCCTGAATATCTGGCCTGCGATCGCTTCGTGCTGGCCACGGACGTAGGGACTGCGAGCAAGATCCTGCCCACAGAGATGCTCCTGCCTTACTCGGACTCGCTCGACTCTGCGCATCCCGCCCGACTTGCCCAGCGCCTGGCGGAGCTTTGCCGCCGGCGTGACGAGCTGCACGGAGGGGCGGGGACCCGGCCCCTTGCGCTCGAGCACTTTGCCTACCGACGGGTCGCCGAGCGAGTACGCGATTTCCTAGATGCGATCCTCGAGCGGGCATGAGGATTGCGATGCTCCACAGCGATCTCCCGCCGGACTCGGGCGGGGCTGGTGGGGTTCGCCACCAGGTCGCGAGGCTCGGCGAGGCGCTCGTGAGCCGCGGGCACGACGTCATCGCCTACGTAGTCGTCCCCGAGCACGAGCCGGTCGACTTCGAGGTGCGCATGGCCCAGCTCGGCGGCATGTGCGCCCGCGGTCGGTTGGCGCGCCTTGCACTCACCCCGGTCGCATTCGCAATGGGCAACTACAGCGAATGCGACATCGTGCACGCCCACGGCGACAGTCAGCTGCTATTTCGCCGCGGGCCTCGGGTGGTGCGGACTTTCTACGGCTCGGCCCGAGACGAGGCACGCCATGCCCAGCGGCTCAAACAGCGCGCCATCGAGCGCTACCAGCACGTCGGCGAGCGCGTCGCGCGGCGGCTCGCCGATAGGACCGTCGGGATCTCGCGAGCCACCGAGCAGGCGGTTGGCCCCCTCGACGAGATCATTCCGTGCGGCGTCGATCGTCGCCGATTCCGTCCGGGCCCGAAGAGCGAGCATCCCACGGTTGTTTTCATCGGGACCATGCGCGGTCGCAAGCGCGGCGATCTCGCCTGCGAGATCTTCCGCACCCAGGTCCGGCCTCGGGTGCCAGACGCGGAGATGATTGTTATCGCTCCCGACGTCAGGGAGGAGCCGGAGATCACGGTGGTCCGCTCCGCGAGCGACGACACCGTGGCGGAGTACCTCCGCCGGGCGTGGGTCTTCACCCTTCCAAGTACGTATGAGGGCTTCGGTGTTCCCTACATCGAAGCGATGGCGTCCGGTACGGCAGTCGTCGCCACCCCGAACGCGGGCGCCCATGAACTCTTCGTGGATGGCGAGGGCGGTGTCCTCATGAGAGATGCCCAGCTCGGTGACGCGATCTGTGAGCTGCTGTTGGACCAGCGACGGCGAGAGACGCTAGCCGCCGGTGGGCACCGGGCCAGCGAGCGATTCGACTGGTTGCAGGTCGCAGCTCGCTACGAGCACCTTTACACGGAGCTCTTGGTCGCATGACGCGCCCGCGCGTGCTCATGGTCAGCCCGACCGGCGTGATGGGGGGCTCCGAGAGCATCTTCGTCAACTTGATCGAGCGCGCGTCGATCGGGGGTTACGAGCCCTCCGTGCTGTTGCTGCGAGATGGCCCGCTACGCGCCGCGCTGGAACCAACGGGTGTGCCGATGACGCTGGCGGCGATCGGGCGCTTCCGCGACCTCCCTGCCACGGCGACGACCATGCGCGGCATCGCTGCGGTGATCCACCGCGAGCGGCCTGACGTGGTGTACAGCAATATGGCCATGGCCCACATGTACGCTGCGCTCCCGGCCTGGTTCGCCGACAGGCCGGCGCTCTGGCACCAAGGGGGGATTCCCGCGCCAGCATCGATGCTCGACCGGTGTGCGTCGGCCCTGCCGGCGCGCTGCGTCCTCACGGTCTCCTCGCAGGCGGCTCGGGCACAGCGCCGGCTTCGCCCGGGCCCCCCCGTGGCCCTGTTCCGACCCGGGATCGCGCTGGACCGCTTCGAAGCGGCCGACGGTGCGAAGATCAGGGCCACGCATGGCGTCCCGCCTCACGCCCCGTTCGTGGGCATCGTCGGTCGCCTCCAGGAGTGGAAGGGCCAACAAGAGTTCCTGCTCGCTGCCGCGGAAGTCGCCAAGGTGATGCCCGAGGCACATTTCGCCGTCGTCGGCGGAGCGATCCTCGGGTGGGAAGGTGACTACCCTGATCGGCTTCGCCGCCTGGCGAGCGAGCTTCGGATCGAGGACCGAGTCATCTTCACCGGCCATACCGACGATGTCCCGGATTGGCTGCATGCGCTCGACATCGTCGTCAACGCATCTGCCGCCGAGCCATTCGGCCTCGTCGTCGCAGAGGCGATGGCTACTGGCGCGGTCGTGGTCGCGGTTCGGTCTGGCGGACCGGCGGATGTCATCACGGACTCGGTGAACGGACTGCTGTGCGACGCGCCGGAGCCCCGGCAGATCGCCGAGCGCATTCTCGTCGCTGCACGCGACCGCGAGCTTCGCACTCGTATCGCCACCGCCGCGCGCGCCCACGCGCAGGCGTGCTTCGCGGCCGACAGGATGGCCAGCGACTTCGGGAACATTCTCCGTCGCTGTCTGCTTTCACCGAATGGTGGCCGCCGTGCCAGGGAAGAAGCGGATCGTTGAACAACCTGCCTCTGCACCTCCAGCGACTGACTCATCGTTTGCACCTGTGCGGCTGGTCACGGCTCGCGCGGGCCCTCACCCACCTGAACGCGTTTCTCTTCCACGCCGTCCTACCGCCGGAGGCCACGCTTCCCCGCGATCTCCGCCTGCACCACCACGCACTCGGAATCGTGATACACCCACGTGTGGAGATCGGGCAACGCGTAAACATCCACCACAACGTCACGCTCGGAACGGACGTCCCCAATGACAGTGGCCTGATGATGCGGATCGGCGACGATGTGAGCATCGGTGCGGGCGCCGTATTGCTGGGCCCGATCACCGTCGGCGACGGCGCTCGAGTCGGAGCCGGCGCCGTCGTCACTCGTGACGTGGCGGCGAGAACGACCGTCGCAGGCAACCCCGCCCGGACCCTTCTCGCCGGGGTCCCTCACGAGGCATCGCCACTCCCATGAGTCGCTTGTTCTACCGCGGTCTGCTGCTGGCGCTCGCCTACGTCCTCATGGTCGACGGATATTTGCGACTCCGGACCGGGAGCAGCCACATCACTCTGATTCGAGACGTGATCCCATGGGGCTTTTCGCTCATCGGAGTCGGGGTGCTCAGTGTGCGTCGGCAGCGCCCCGGCAAGATCCCGATGCTCGGCTTGGTCCTCGCGTTCATCCTGCTCGCGATCGCTGAGATCTTCAATCCGGACACGATCTCGCCGGTGCTCGGCGTTCAGGCGCTCCGGCAGGACCTCGAGTTCGTGCCGCTCTTCTTTATCAGCTATGCGGTCATGGACACCGACCGTCGCCTCATGGGCCTCGCCATCGTCTTTGTCGGCGCCGGGGTCGCCAACGGGATCATCAGCTTCGTTCAATCCAATCTGACACCGGCCCAGTTGAGCTCCTGGGGCCCGGGGTTCAGCTCTCTCTACACGGCGAGCTACATAAACGGCATCTACCACAGTGCGGCCGTATACATCAGCTCCTCCGGGTCGGGGGCCGTCCGGCCCTCGGCCCTCGGCGGCGACCAAGGGTTCGGCGGCGTGCTCGGGATGTGCGCATTGCCGCTGGCGGTGGCCCTGGTTGTCAACGCGCGCCGGCCGCTTCATCGATGGCTCGCGATCGCGTCCATTCCCGCGATCGTTGTTGCGGTGATCACGTCGCAGACCCGGGCCGCTGTCATCGGCGCGGTGGTGGCGCTCGTAGTGTTTCTCATGTTTCTGGCCGTACACCGTCGCGCAGTCGCGGGGCCCCTGCTCGCGGTTGTCGTGGTCGGGTTGCTCCTGATCGGCCTCGGTGGCTACAACCTCGGGCGGTATGCCACGATCTCGCCTTCCCATTTTGCGAGCACGTTCGGCTCACAGCGCGGCGCATCCATCAACCTGATTCCCACCTACGCCGTCCGTTTCCCCTTCGGCGCAGGGCTCGGAACCGCCGGCCCCGCCTCGACGCTCGGCGCGAGTGTAAACACCGGCAAGTTCAGCGGCGAGAACGGCTTCACCTTTCTCATTCTCGAGCTTGGTCTCCCTGGTCTGCTGTGCGTCATGGCACTGTTCGGTGCCGCGTTGCGTCGCGGTACACGGGTCGCCGTCGCGCCCGGCTCAGCCGAGAGTCGTCTCTACTTGGCCGCCTTGACCGCGGGCTTGTTCGGCTGCGCCGCATTGTGGCTAAGCGGTGGGGTGACGGCCGCTCCCCCCCTCTCACCCTTCATCTGGGTGGCGCTCGGCACGATCTCGGCCTGGAGTTCGCGCGCGTGGGTCAGAGCCGGGGCGCGGGGTCCAGCCGGGGCCCGGGAATGAACCTGTGCGTGCTTGTCAGCACGAGCGGAAGGCAAGCCGACGGGGTTGCCGACCACGCCTCGGGACTGGTTCGAGAGATGGAGAGCGCTGGCGTGACGACCACTCTGCTAGAACGAGCACAGGGGCAGTGGTCGGTCCAAGACGGACGATCTAGCGGCCGTCCGGCAACTGAAGCCACCGCGCGCAGCTTGGCTCGCGCCGCCGACTGGACCATCGTCGAATACAGCCCGTTCGCGATGGCGCGCGGCGGTATCGCACCGTGGCTACTCGCATGGGTATCGCGGGTAGCGCGTTCGAGCTCAGTGGCGACCTTCGTGCATGAGCCATATCTGGAGCGCGGTAGTGGCCACCGCGCACTGATATCCGCGTGGCAGCGGCGCCAGCTGCGCATTCTTCTCAGCTTCAGCCGCTGCGCTGCCGCCTCGATCGAAAGCTGGGCGAGGCTCGTGTCCGAGCTCGAGCCCTCGATCCCCGTCGCCCACCTTCCGGTGGCCTCGAATCTCCCCGATCGTCGCGACCGTCGTGAGGAGCGCCGATCGAAGCTAGGGGCAGGGTCACGCCTCGTGGTGAGTCTGTTCTCGACCGGTCACGACAGCCGTAATGACGGCCACGCCCTCGCGGCGCTGCAAGCACTGGTCAAGGATCAGCCGGACGTCCTGTGCCTGAACCTCGGAGCGGGCGCACGTCCTGTCGCGCACGTGCCCGAAAGCGTCGAGGTCGTAACCCCGGGATGGCTCGATGCAGACGTCCTCGCCGAGCACCTGGCCGCGACGGATATCTTCCTTTCGCCGCTCGTCGATGGAGCGTCGACACGTCGAACGACGATCGCCGCCGCTCTGCAGCACGAGGTCGCCGTCGTTTCGACTGACGGACATCTCACCGATTCCGAGCTGCGCGACGCAGACGCTGGATTGGCTCTCGCTCCGGTCGAAGATCCTGTGGCCTTCGGCGCTCTTGTCGGCCAGCTCGCACGCAGCCGAGAGGATCGCCTGGAGCTCGGGAGGCGCGGGCGGGCAGCCTATGAACGTCGCTGGAGCTGGTCGGCCGGGGTACCCCGGTTGATCGCGCTGCTCGACGACGGCGACCGGCAACCGTCTCGGGTGCCTAGAAACACGCGCTCACAGCCTGCGCCGAGCGTCTATGAGCACGGAGAAGCGCTGCGTATCGCCTGGACCGGCCCGGTCGGCCACGAAGGAGGCCCATGGTTCGCAACGACGCTGCTTCGGTCGCTGCTCGACGGCGGTGCGCAGGTCGACCTCTTTCTGCCCGGTTCGCCACAGGATCTTCCAGCGCCCCTCAATGGCGTCGAACGTCTGTCGGTGGTCAGCCGTCAGTCAGGCTGGCAGTGGGGGAGGTGGTACAGCGCGAACATGTCACTCGCGTTCGTAACGAGCGCCGCTGCACGTGTCGTTACCTACGCTCGTCTCAGCCTCCAGCTAGCGCTCCGTCATCAAGCGTACCCCTATGACCTGGTGTTTCAGCTCTCGCAGCCCGAGACCTTCGTGCCCCGCTGGCTTGCTGATCGCTACCCGCCCGTCGTCCTGTACCCCGGCACCCACGCAGCGGGAGAGCTGCGGTGGCTGCGCGCCGAGCGGGCGCTGGCCAAGCGCTACGAACCGCGCGGCCGGCGCATCCTCGCGCGGACCTACCTCACGGCTCGAGCGCGACTGCAGAGGCGTGAGTACGCGAAGGCAGCACTGGTTCTTGCGGCAAGCGAGCGGTTCCGGGCGCTGCTGTGTGCGGACTGCGGAATCCCCGTCGCGCGCACCAGAGTGTTGCCACACCCGATCGACCTCGATCGGTTCACGCCAGGTCCACTCGTTCGACCCGCCTCGCCAGTCACGCTCCTCTTCGTCTCGCGCCTTTCGGCGCGAAAGGGATTAGAGCTCATTGTCGGGCTGTCCCGTCGGCTGGGGGACCTCGAGGGGCAGGTGAGAATCGCGGTTTATGGAGGCGCGACGATGTGGTCGGACTACAGCGCGATGCTTGGTGAGTTGGACCCGCGCATCGCTAGCTACGGCGGCGCGTTGCCCGCTCTCGACCTGGTCGAGGCGTACCGGAGCGCCCACGCCCTCTTGCTACCCAGTCGGTATGAGCCCTTTGGGCTGGTGGTAGGCGAGGCACTCGCGTGCGGGCTGCCGACGGTAGTCAGTGATCAGGTCGGGGCGGGCGAATCGGTGTCAGAGCTTGTCTGCCGGCGCTTCCCCGATGGAGACCTCGACGCCTTCGAGCGCGAAGTGCGCAAGCTCCTTGGGGACCTGGAGCGAGACGAGTCAGGAATCAGAAGCGCTGCCGCCGCACAAGCGCGCGGCCTGTTTGCTCCGGGGGCCATAGGAGCACAGCTTCGAGACATCCTGAGGGAAGCGGTGACGGATGAGCCATCGCCAGCGCCGGGTCGGCGCTCAGTGGCGCAGCGCGCCGCACACCGCCTATTGCGACGCCTGCCGCCCGCATGGGTGAGGGGGGCGGGACGACTCCAGTTCAAATACCCGTGGTTGCGACCCGTGGTCGCCTGCCTCGCTGCGCGCGTGGCTGACGCGGAGACCGTAATCGCCCACGGGGTTGGCGCTGGCCTACGCTTTCGCGGAACCGGAGGCTATCCCGGGTATGTCCTGGGAACCTCCGAACCAGAGGAGCAGGCGCTGCTGCAGGCGGAGCTCGGGCCAGGCGCCGTCTTCTACGACATCGGCGCGAATGTCGGCTTCTTTTCAACGCTCGCCGGTCGGCTGGTAGGGCCGACGGGGCGGGTCTTCGCCTTCGAGCCGTTCCCTCTCTCAGCGGATCGGGCCGAGGCGAACGCGGCGCTCAATCACTTGGGTCAGGTAACGGTCATACGGGCAGCCGTGGGACGCGGACCTGGTCGCGCGACCCTGGCGGTGAGCGATCATCATGCGACCCACCGCATCGTGCCCGACGGTGAAGGGATCGAGGTCGATGTGGTTAGCATCGACGACTGGCTGCGCAACGGTGACGTTCCTCCCCCGACCTTGGTGATGATCGACGCCGAGGGTGCCGAGCTCGATGTGCTCGAGGGCATGCTGGAGGTGATGGCGAAGCATCGCCCCGTCGTGACATGCGAAGTCCATTGGCTCGGTGAAGCGTTCACAGATTTCTTCGCCCAACGCGTGGCGCCCTTGGGATACGCGCTGAGCGCGCTGTCGGGCGAGGTCACCGCCGAAGCCGCCCGCTGGCACGCGGTCCTCCGTCCGGCTGGATCGCCGCGCTGACGCACGAGGCTCTCTCCTGCGCATCGCCTTGATAACTCCTACCGCTCGCCTCGACGGCGGGGTGGCCGTGCATGTGCAGCGCTCGGGCGAGGTCCTGCGCGCTGCCGGGCACGAGGTCCTCATCGCGGCGGCGGACACGGCGCCGGAGGAGGAAGCCCTCGAGTGGCCACGCGCGGAGCAATCAGGGTCGGCGGGAGCGGCCTGGCTGGCCGATCGATTAGATGAGCGGGCGATCGAGGTGGCTCATGTCCATGGGTTCGAAGAGCCCGCGCTCGTTTCCGCGCTCTCGCGGGTGTGCGCGTGCGTCGTGAGTGCGCACAACTGGTCGGGATGCGCCCCGGGCACGCGGTACTTCGGTGCCGGCAGGGAATGCGGACGGCGCCACGGGCCCGGCTGCGTCGCCAATATGTTGTTCCGCAACTGCAACCACCGGCTCGACCCGAGGCCGATCATCGGCGACTACAGGAAAGCCGGCGCGCGACTCGAAGCCCTCACTGCCGCCCATCTCGCAGTCGCGCATTCGCGCGCCGTCGAGGCGCATCTCCGAATGAACGGGGTCACTCGCACGGCCCTCGTGCCGCTTCCGGTCAACGTGCCGAGCGGCGTAGCGCCGATGCCGCCAGCCCCGCGCGTCGCCTGCGTCGGGAGGCTGACTGCGGTCAAGGGCGTGGACGTCCTCATTCGCGCCGCCCGGTCATTCGAAGCCCCGATCGATGTGTGCGGCGACGGTTACTCGCGGTCACGCTTGGAGCGGTTGGCGGAACGTCTTGGCGTAGCCCACCGCATCGCGTTCCACGGCTGGTGTAGCGAGGCGGCCGTCGCCGCCGTGGTGGATGCCGCACAGCTGGTGGTGGTCCCGTCGCGCTATCCCGAGCCGTTCGGGATGGTAGGGCCGGAGGCCCTCGCTCGCGGTCGGCCCGTAGTGGCGAGCTCCACGGGCGGAGTGTCGGACTGGCTCCACGACGGTGAGAACGGCGTCGCGGTCCCGCCTGGCGACCATGTGGCGCTGGGCCGGGCGATCGCCGCCCTCCTCAGCGACCCCGTCCGCCTTCAGGCCATGGCGCGCGCTGGACGCCATAGCGTCCAGCAACGGTTCACCGACCGTCTGCACCTCGCGGCTCTTATGTCCGCCTACGAGCGGGCGCTGGCGACGTTTGATCGTCAGCCGTCAGCGCGTGGTCGCTGAGCGGCGACAGCTACGGCAAAAGGGAGCGGTACACGCCCACGCAGCGGTCGGCCACAGCGTCCCAAGAAAAATGCTGGACGACGCGTTTACGGCCGCGTCCGCCCATGATGCGGGCGAGCTCCTGATCCCCATGGAGTTCCCGAAGAGACGCGCCGAGAGCATCTGGATCATTCTCGCCAACCACGAATCCCGTGACGCCGTCGGCGACGACCTCGCGCATAGCCCCTGCCGTGGTGCACACCGCAGGAACGCCACTCGCCATGCCCTCGAGGAGGGACTGACCAAGGAGCTCCGGCACCTCGGTGACCTGTCCATAGCAGTCTCGAGTAACGCTGGGAAGGGCTACACACAGGGCGTTTCGATACATGGTCACGAGCATCTCCTCGCTCACCGGTCCGTGAATGGCGACGTCGCGCCCTTCCGCGAGCCGCCCGAGGTCAGCGGCGTACCGCTCATCGACGAGGGGGCCGACAACGTCCAGGCCGATCCCGGACGGCAGTCCGCGTATCAGGTCGTCCACTCCCTTATGTGGGAGCACACGTCCCACGAAAAGCGCGCGGTGCCGATCGCCCAGCCACGGGCCAGGCTGAAAGCGATCGATGTCGACGCCACCGAGGACGACTCGTGAGAGGTCAACGGCGGCGCTGCGAGCGCGGCTGAATTCGCTGACGTGCAGATGGGCGGAGAACCATCTCTCGGTATCGAGATAGCGGGAGAAGTCAAAGCCGCCCCCACCGTGGTCGGTGGCCACCACGGGACGGCCTGAGACCCGGCCGAGCAGCGCCAGTAGCGACGAAGACATGATGTGGTGCTGGTGGCAGTGGATGAGGTCCGCCCACCTCACATACGGGATCACGCCGGCGCCGATGCGGTTGAAGTCCTCTCCACGGACCTTCCAGCCGCGAATCATCTCTGCGACCATGCCGCCCACCACTGTCTCTGTCGTGCGATCCCCGTAACCGATGAGCTGCACGGCCGAGTCGCCACGTCGACTCATCGCGCGGCTCAGCTCGGAGGCGTAGCGCTCTGCCCCTCCGATCGTCCCTTCACTTCCGAACAGAGCGGGAACCACTTGAAGCACCCGGATCTGTTGCCGTCGCTGGTTCTTCACTCGAGCTATGCGGCTACAGGCGGCTGGGAACGTACCGATAGAGGTGACGAGCTCTCTCACCTTTGACCCGCGCCGGGGTCCCTGCCGCGACGGAGTAGGGGGGGACATCGTGCGTCACCACCGATCCGGAGCCGATTACCGCTGCCTCTCCGACGGTGACGCCCGGCAGGACGATGATGCGAACGGGAAGCCACGCGTAGTCCCCGATCGAGATCGGGCGTACGTCGGCCTCGAAGTCAAGCGAATCCACTAAGTGGCTGGCTGTTAGCAGCATCAGGTCGTCGTCCACGAGCACGTTTCGTCCGATCCGGACCGGCGCCCACGAGTCGATCCACGCCCGCCCGGCGATCAAGGTGCCCGCGCCGATCGTGACGTTCGACGGTATCCGGATCCGTACGCCCGGCCCGATCACCACATCGTCGTCGATCGTGCTGCCGAGTAGTCGCCAAGCGTGGATCCGAGCGCGATTGCCCAGCAGCTTTCGAAAGCCGTACTGGTTCATGGCCCACGACAGTCCCCCGCTTCGCGCCAGGCACCAGAGCGAGGCATGGAAAATCGCTGAGCGAGCGGACCGCATGTGCTCATTGAACCCTATTCGACGCGCACGTTCCGCCAACGCAGCAGGCGCACTCGCCACGCTTCGCGTCTCGCTACCGTTGGCCGCGACCGGTTTGCTGGTTGCGGACCATCAGATCGACCATCCCTTTCGCGTGCTCTCCCTCGTCAAGCGGTTCCTCGCCATCACAGCTGCCCAGACGGCGCTCGGGGTGATCACCGGGGTCATCAGTGCCCGCGTCCTAGGTCCGACCGGCCGCGGAGACCTCGCGGCCATAGTCGTCCCGCTCTCGCTCCTGCCCATCGTCCTTTCGTTCGGGCTGCCAACGTTGACCTCACGCGAAGTGGCCGGCGGGGAGTCGCTACGAGCCCTGATCGGTACGGCCGGCGTCTTCGCCATCGTCATCGGATGCGTGTCGATCTTCCCGCTAACCGCGCTGCTCGCCGGAACCGTCTCTCAGCACGATCACGCGACGCGGGTCGTCCTCATCGTCGGGCTCTGTCTGATGCCCTACATCCTCTTCACGAACCTGCTCGCCGATGCAGCTCTCGGACAGCAGCAATGGCGGCTTGTCACCGTCCAGCGCCTCGTCCCATCCGTCACGACAGCCATCGCCTATGTTGCGCTGGTCCTGACCCATGATTTGACCGCCGCGTCCGCCGGCGCGGTTGTCGTGGGCGCGGGAGTCCTCAGCACGCTGCCGTTCGTGCCGGTGCTCCGTCAGGCATGGCCGCCTCGCTTCGAGCGGCGCATCGTAGGCAAGGCGAGACAGATCGTAGGAGCGGCGTGGATCCTGCAATCAAGCCAGCTCATGAACCATCGTCTCGACCAGCTTCTCATGGTCTCGCTGGTAAGTCGTCGGCAGCTCGGGCTGTACGCCATCGCCGTGACCGTGAGCGGAATCGCCGGTACTCTGGCGCCCGCAGTCGGTACCGTGGTGTATCCGAAGATGGCGGCAGGTGAGGACCTGGACGTGCCCAGGCTCGTTCGGCAGACGCTCCTAGCGGTCGGAGCCACTTCGCTGATCACGGCGCTCGCGGCCCCGCTGGTTGTGCCGCTCGCGTTCGGCGGCGCGTTCCGACCCGCTCTTCCGATGCTGTGGATCCTGCTCATCGCCAATCTCCCGCTCGGTGGAGTTGGTGTCCTCGCCTCGATCTACACTGGCCGGGGGCGAATCGGACTCGCGAGCTTCAGCGAGGTCGTCGCCGTCGCTATTACCATCGTGGGCCTGATCCTGTTCCTCCCCTCGCTCGGCGGCATCGGGGCTGCCTGGGTCAGTTTGGCCGCCTATTCTGTGAATTTCCTCTGGCTGCTGAGGATGGCGCGCAACGACTTCGGTGGCTCAGCGTCCGACTATCTTCTTGTCCCTGTGACCGAGATGCGCATCATCGCCCGACGTCTCTCAGCACGGCTGATCGGTACGGCGTGAGAACCGCTCGATCCTCGCTGCGCTCCCTGCTCCACACGTTCGTTCGGGCTCTCGCCGAACGCCTCGGCTATGTGACCCTGTGGAGGACGTATTACATACCCGTTCCCGATTTCGCCACCCTCCCGGAGTCGGTGTGGAACCGGCGCAGTCCACTCTCGGCGGTGATATGGGATCCTGACCGTGGGATCACCTGGCTCGAACAGCTGCGGGAGCACGCCGATGAGCCCTGGGCGGCCGCCGTGCGACGGCGACCCGAGCTGGTCACGAGTACGGGTTTCGGTGGCGCTGACGCTGCCGTCCTCTTCGCCACCGTCGTGGCGTGCCGACCACGGCGAATTGTCGAGCTCGGTGTCGGCCATTCAACGGTCGTCATCGCGGAGGCGGTTGAGCATCTTCGCGAGCACGCGGATACCGATATCGCGGTCGTTAGCTTCGACCCGTTTCCACCCCCAGTCGCTCAGACCGTGAAGCATCCGATCCGGGCGGTCGCGGTCCAGGACATCCCCGAGGACGTCTTTGGGGGGTTGACCAAAGGCGACGTTCTCTTCGTCGACACGACGCATACCGTCCAGCTCGCCGGTGACGTTAACCGGATCATCCTCGAGGTCCTGCCAATGCTTGCGCCCGGGGTGCTTATTCACTTCCACGATATCTTCCTTCCCTACGAGTATCCGCGAGAGTTCGTCGAGGGGCTTAAGTATTTATGGGCTGAGCAGTATCTCCTTCAGGCATTTCTTCAGTTCAATGAGAGCTTTGAGACGCTCTGCGGGTTGCACTCACTGAGCGTCGACCGATCTGAGGACATTAGGCGACTGGGGTTGGACTACCACGCATCACCGTCGCCGAGTTCGCTCTGGCTGCGGCGACGGGGGTAAATCGCTTTCATCGCGCGCGTGCGATGGAGCGCGACGCCCGTCCTCGCGCTCGCGCGATGAGCGTCCTTGCGCTCTCGAGGCGTGGGTCGAGCCTCCAGCGACCGCTCTCACGGGCCCAGCGCGACCCACTGTCAAGGGCCCTGGTCGCGGCCAGGCGACGGCGGATGGCCGCATCGCGTCTGCGTGCAAGCACCGTCCCGCCCTTGCTCGCGTCGGCCCATGTCACGTTGCCATAGTGATGGTAACTCCGTCGGAACGTCGCTGGCATGATTGTCCATGTCAGTCCCTGCCGGGTGACCTCGCGCATCACCGCGCCGCCCACGTCCCAGAATCGGTGCCCTTCCTCAGCTGATCGGTCAGGCTGGTGAAGGCCGTGAAAGCTGACCGCTCCGAGGCTGTCCATCTGGCGAGCATCAAGCAGCAAGAGCCAAGGACTGGGTCTCGGCATGACGCGCATCCGCAGGTTGTCGAGGAGCGGTTCGACGTATCCCGGAACCTCCGGAAGCAGTTCAGCGGCGACGAGCGCGGCGCCGGTCGACTGCGCGACCTCCACCATCTCGCTCAGCCATCCGGGGCGCCGAAACTCGACGTCGGAATCAACAAAGACGAGATAGTCGACGTCGCGGGCCGAGGTCCACCGGTCAAGCCAGTCGGCATGACTGCGCCTCCCGCCATGCTCGACCTCGACGCCGTACCGGGCCGACAGCGCGCTCAACATCCTGATCGTGTCGTCAGACGAGCCGCCGTCGCCCACGAGCAGCTGGAAGGGCGCACGCTCGGTGAGGCGCGCCGACCTCACGCACAGTTCAGTGGCGTGGACCGTGTTGTAGCTGGCGATGTGGACGCGTACGCTGGGGAAGGAGCCTACGGGCACCGTGGCAGCTTAGGGACTCGCCCGTCATGCCTCGTCCGAATCGAACCTATGCGACTCGGTAGAGTTCCCGCGGGTGAATTTCAATGGCCCCCGCGACGCACCGGCGATGTCGGCCGAATTCGTTGCCCAGTGGCACGGACGATGGAACGGAGCCCGCCGTATCGGCCGGCGGTCGGCTCTGAGCAATGCCCTCTCCGACGTAGGTTTTGCGGTCCGGCGTGAGAAGCGTCGGGCTGCCGTTGAGGCGCTGCGACGGTGCGCCGACCGGGACGACCTGCTGCGCTTCGCCGCCGGACACATCCCCGGCGGGTCGGTACAGCATCCAGAGGAGATTGGTGGGTTCTTGGACTTCATCGGGGATCGGCATCCGCGCGTCGTGGCCGAGATCGGAGTGCAGTTCGGAGGGACGAGCTTCCTCCTGGGACGCGACCTCCCATCCGTTGAGCTGGTCATCGGCGTTGACCTACTCGACCTCAACCGCCTTCGTCTCCGCGCGTTTCGCCGTCCCGAGGTAGAGCTCCGGCTGATCGTTGGCGACTCAAGCACTCCGGCCACGGTCAATCGAGTGCGGCGCGCGCTCCAGGGACGGCAGATCGATGTGCTCCTGATCGACGGTGATCACTCATACGCGGGCGTCGTCAATGATCTGCGGGCATATCGCCCCTTGGTCGCCGACGGCGGCATCGTCGCATTCCATGACATCGTGCCCGACGACTGGCTGCGATCGGGCCACGGTGATTCTTATGCCGGTCAAGTGCCCCTGGTATGGCAGATCGTCAAGAACCAGTTCCCCTCGCACGAGTTCGTCCGCTCGTGGAGCCAGAGCGGCATGGGCGTCGGCGCCATCGAGAACTCTGCCTCGACAGAGTTGTCACTATGGCCGCCGACTGTGTGACGCAGATAGGTCCTGCTACCCGACGGAATTGCTTGGTCGGCTAGCTGAGAGGTGCGGATGTCGAAGCCGCCATGATGAGGCAGAAGCAGATTCCCGCCAGCAGGTACCCGCCGAGGGCGTCGCTGGGGAAATGCGCACCGCTGAGCACCACGTCGGCCGAGACCCCGGCGACGAGTAATGCTCCGATGGCCGCGGCGCACCAGCGCAGCGCTCGCGGGACGGCAACCGTGAGCGCCAAGCCCAGAGCAGCTGCGGCCGTGGCGTGGCCGCTGGGCCATGAGGCTGGAGAGATCGGGGCCTGGCCGGGAGTCGTGAAGGGTCGAAGCCGCGGGTATTCGAGAACGTTCTTGAGGACCTCAGCCGCGAGCGGAGCTGCCGCTAGGAAGATGACTATCGCAATAGTTAACCGCCAGCGATGGCGGAAGACGGTGACAGCCACCAGGACAATCCCGATCTCCACGTAGTAACGAGGGTGCAGGTAGGTAACGGTCGACCCTATGAAGCCTCCATGGAGATCTCCAGGGTCTGGACCGGCGACCGAGCGCCACGCGCGTCGCTCGAGCGCCTTCACCGGCTCGAAGCCGAGTGCGAGGAGACCAACGATGGCTTCCGCGAGCGCACATGAAGATGCCGCGATCAGCCATTGTCGTCTTTCGCCGAGCGTACGGGCCAAGCTCCACAAAGGGGTTACATAGTCCACACTAGGCTGCTGAGTCCAGCCTCTGAGGCCCGCAGTGCCGATGGCTTGCCGGGTACCGGCAGATCGAGAATCTCATCCTGCTTGACCGACACCGTGGTCACGGCGGTCCATCGCCCACTACGGCGCGCGAACACCGATAGGCGGCCGGCGACCGGGGCACGGAGCCACGCTCGGACATGACCCGTGGTGGCTCGATGACCTACGAGAGGGAACCGGAAGGCAGTCAGTGACGGCTTCGGCGCTCCGTCGAGGTAGTAGACGCCCGACTGACTGCTCTGATCGTAGCTAGGAATCGGCGGCTCGTCGCGGATCAGGTACTGCGTCACGACGCTCACCCCCTGGCTCCACAACAGATAAACCGTCTGCTCTAACCAGCGGGCGGCGGTGGCGACCGCGATGCCGCCCGGGTTGGGCGGCTTCGTGTTGTAGCCGGTCTCGGTGACCCACACGGGATGGTGGAGCCCCCGAGGAAGGGCGTCCCCGCGCCGTTCGGCGCGGCGCAGGAGTGTCGTGAGCTTCCCGATGTCGGGGATCGATACGTCGTTCGCGTTCAATGCTCTGGTGGACGGTGGGCCGACGGAATAGGGCTGGTGCGCGAGGACATCGAAAGAGGTTGGCTGCCTGAGCACCTGCGACCAGAAGAGCACCGGCATCATCCGCTGACCGTGGCCAAAATCCCCAAAGGGCGCGGTTCCAGCGGTGACGACGGTGGCGCCGGGCTGGACTGCCTTGACGCCCGCGTAGAAGGCGTTGAGCATCAGTCGGTAATGGTTCGGGGCTACTGCCACCCAGTGGCCGCTCACCTTCTGCCACTGCGGGCTGAGGTACTGCGGGAGATTCGGTTCGTTCCACAGCTGGAAGAGCGTGACTTTCGGCAGAACGGACCCAGAACCGAGGGGGTCTCGGAACTGGCCGTTGTATCGCTCAGCCAGTGCGCGCCCGTAGGCCTCGATCGCGCCGGGGTCCGGGAGCCAGCTGCCCGGGGGGGCGCTGGCGGGACGGTGAGGGCCCTGGGCCCACGCCGGCGCGCTCGTGAACGACAGTAACGGCGTCAGTCCGTCCGCTGCGGCGTTGCGGACGGAGGAATCGAGCGTCGTGAAGTCATACGCGGGATCTGTGGGATTGCTCGGATCCGCGGGCGCTCTGGCGGCCGGCCAGCCCGCATCGAGCCTCACGATCTGTGCACCCGCGCCGGCCGCTCGCTGTAGCCAGAGGCTCTGAGTCGGGCCGACGAAGAGGCCATCGGTGAACGCGAGCCTGAGGGGTCGGAGCCCCGCCGCCGAGGCGGTCGGTGCCACAGCGAGGATGACGGCGGCGACAAGCAGGGCATGCGCCGCGCGCCGGCAGGTGAAGGTCACGATCCGGTCTGACAACGCTGCTGCACCGAACTCCCCGAGGCGGCAAACGCGCG
This sequence comes from Solirubrobacteraceae bacterium, assembly GCA_035552215.1. Classification (GTDB taxonomy): domain Bacteria; phylum Actinomycetota; class Thermoleophilia; order Solirubrobacterales; family Solirubrobacteraceae; genus Palsa-465. Next base: position 25,063 of record DASZLV010000103.1, read on the forward strand.
CACAGTAGACACGCTGAGGCCAAACATCTCGTGTTGTTACGGCTCGGCGCGCGTAATCCTGACGTGCGCGTTCCCCGGCACCGCCCGAGTGTCAGGGCAGCTGACGCGCGCCAGGCTCTCGCCTCGTGCCACCCCGAGCCGTGTTCGTGACTCGCGGCTATGTACGGGGCCGGAACACGGCCCACGTCATGTTGTAACTCCGCCACTCGGCGATGGCCAATTCGCGCTCGGTGGGCGTGAAAGCCTCGAGCTCGGTCGCATCCGGAGCGCGCGGCCGTCCGGAAATGATCGTGCAGTCATGTGCCACGAATCGGCCGCAGAGCACCTGCGTGATCCCGGGCACCTCACGCTCATGCAGCTCTACAACGACCGTTGCTCGGTGCATAGCGCTGGCTGTCGCGTGGTCAAGGACGGTCGCCTCGGCGCCTTCGGTGTCGCACAGTACAAACGCTCCGTCGAGCGGAAGGGCCCTCACACGACGAGCCGTAGCCTTGCCATGCAGTTCCAACCGGACGGAGTTCGACCTTGCCAGCTCCCGGCACGAGGCCCGTCCCGAAGGCGCCAGCTCGAACGCATGCACGTCAGAGGCAGGGCACGCCCGAGCGAATCCGACCGCGTAATACCCGTCGGCAGCGCCGATGTCGATGATCGTCCGAGGCGGAGCAGCAATGACATCGTTGATCGTGGCATGCAGTTCTTCCTCATAGACCCCGAGCAGCTTCGCGATCGGCGCATCAGCCTGGTTGAGGACCAATCGAGGGGGATAAGAAAGGCCCGCAAACGGTCCATTCCGAACCCTGCTGCCGTGGAGGTCAACAAAACGCCGCGCAAGATCAGTGAGGCCTTGGCTAGTGCGAAGCTCGCGTTCGTATGTCCTGGCGCGCTCCGCCATTACGCCCGGCGCGACAGACCGAGCGATGGAGCGCGCTACGACCCTCACCGAGCGGAGCCTGAGAGGGAGCCCATGCGTGTTTGAGACGGTGCCCTGGTCTCTGCCGAGAACAGGTCATCGTGAGCGCGCTCCGCCCCGGAGCTCGAGAAAGCCGGTCTCGTCGAGGTTGGTCGCAGCTTGCGCAGCGATCGCGACAGGATCTGCTGAACGTTCGCGAGCGTAAGACCGAGCAACGCTGCGATCTCCGGCCCGGTCGGATCCCCGTCGATCCGCAGCGCGGTCACGTCGCGATCGCGGTCGCCGAGTTGGCTCGGGAGCATCGACGATCTCAGGCGACGCCGTCGAGGTTTCGTTCGGTCCGGCCGATGGCCAGAAGCCACGTCCGATGCGACCCCTTCCGTGCGTCTAACCGGCTCCATGTGCGCGGCGTATGTTCGAACGTAGCCTGAGTCAGGTCCTCCGCTGCGGCCCGATCTCGAATCCGGTAGGCGAGGAAGCCGTACACGACCCACGCCTGTTCCTCGTAGGCGCGCGCGGAACTCGTCGTCCTCGCCACGTTGGTCCCGGCCCGGTAGCCTCAAAACCGTCCGGCTGCCAGGTCGCTGGGTACGGATCGGAGCCGGGTCACGAGCGTCCCGTTCTCGGCCCCTCCTGTCGCGACTCCCCAGCCGTGGTGGGATGGTCCAGCGGGTCTAACGGAAGACAAGGGCCTTGGCTCGGGTCGGACAGGCTCGTATCGTAGCCGCCAGATCTGCTCGCGCACCCGGACGCGTAAGCTGCTCCGAAATTTTCGCCCGTTTCGTCGGAGAGTAAGTTCCGGGGACGGGGGCAGGTGTCAGCCCGAATGCCGCGCGCACGTATAGCCGAGCGGTGGAATCAGTAGCGACCCGCTCCGCAGCGTTATCGCCGCGCGCGTTCCGGCGTGTGGACGGGGCCACGCTGGCAACGTGGGCGCTGGCAGCCGGACTCGTGTTGTACCTCGGGCTGGAGGGCGGTGGCTATGGCGTCGTCGTCAGGAGCCAGGTCGGCCTCGTCTTGTGGTGGACGGTGCTCGTGGGAGCCGCGTGGAAAGTGCTGCCCGCTGGGCATCTGACCCGAGCCGCGTGGGCCGGGCTGGCCCTGTTCGGTGGCTTCGTGGTCTGGACGGCGCTTGCCTCGACGTGGTCGCTGAGTTCGGAGCGGAGTCTCCAGGACCTCGGATTGGTGGCTTCGTACCTGGGAGTCTTGCTCCTCGCGCTCGCATTTCATGGAGACCGCGCGCGAGCGGTCCGCGACACCGCGAACGCCGTCGCCGCGGCCGTAGTCGTCGTCGCCGCACTCGCGCTGGCCTCGCGTCTGGCCCCCGGCGCTTTCCCAGGCGCGCATGTCACGGCGGTGTTCCTCGGCAGTGGAGCGCTTAGACGCCTCAGCTGGCCGCTCAACTACTGGAACGGACTCGCGGCGCTGGTCGCCCTCGGGCTGCCGCTGCTGCTCTCGATCGCCACCGCGGCCCGGACGCTGCGCGCGCAGGCAGCCGCCGCCGCCGCGATACCTCTGCTCGTTCTGTGTGGGTACCTCACATTTTCTCGCGGCGGCGCCATCGCCGCAGTCGCGGCGCTGCTGGCTTTCGTGATCCTCGCTCCCGATCGTTTTCCGAAGCTCGCGACTTTGATTGTCGCCGGAGCAGGAAGCGCGATCCTCGTCGCCGCGGCAATCCATCGCAGCGCTATAGAACACGGCCTGACGAATCACGCTGCCTCCGTACAGACCCGGCAGTTGCTCATCGCGATCGTCCTCGTATGCGCAGGCGTAGCGACCGCGCAGGCGGGAATCGGCCTCGCCGGCCGCCATGGAACGCTGCCCCGCCTGCTGCGAATCTCTCGGTCCCGTGCGCGCGCGCTGCTCGCCGGCACGATCGTCGTCGCGCTTATCGCGGGCCTCGCGGCGGGGGCGCCGTCGCAGCTTTCGCACGTTTGGCACGACTTCAAGAGCCCGCCATCGGCGGCGGACAGCGAGATCGCGCTCGCACGCTTCACCAGCTTCAGCAGCGACAGTCGCTATCAGTATTGGAAGGTCGCCGTCCACTCCACTCGTGGGCATCTGCTCACGGGCTCGGGCCCCGGGACCTTCCAGCTTCTCTGGTTGCCGCAGGCGACCGTACCGGGGTACATCGTCAATGCTCACTCGCTGTACGTTGAGACGCTGGCCGAGGTGGGAGTGGTCGGGCTTGCCCTCCTTGTCGGCTTCTTCGTCCTCGTGCTTGGCGCCGCGGTCCGGCTCGTCATGCAGTCCGAGTACGAGGGACGCACCCGTGCCGCCGCCGCGGCAGCAGCGCTGCTCGCTTTCATGATCTCGGCGGCCGGCGACTGGGTGTGGCAGCTACCGGTCTTACCGGTTGCGTTCCTGCTCCTAGCAGCGGCCGTTCTCGCGCCCGCTGCACGCCGCTCGTCCGTCGGGACAGCTGAGACCGCAGTCCCGGCCGATGGCACCGGCGCGAGGGCGTCCCACCGCCGACTGGTCGGACGCGTGGCCCTCGTCGTGACGGCGCTCGCGTGCCTGGCCGCGATCGGTATCCCACTGGCGGCGGCGACCGATGTGAGCCGAAGTCAGGCGGCCGCGGCTGGCGGGAATACATCGTCGGCACTCGCTGAGGCACGCTCCGCTGCGCGCCTCGAACCCGGGGCCGCCTCGCCCCAGCTGCAGATCGCGCTCGTGCTAGAGCTGCAGCACAGCTACGGGGCCGCGGGCACGGCAGCTCGCAAGGCGACGCGCAACGAGCCCCAGAACTGGAGCGACTGGCTCGTCCTCTCCAGGATCGAAGCAGAGTCGGGCCACCCGCAGGCGTCGATTGCGGCGTACCGCCGCGCTCGCTCGCTCAACCCGCGCTCCGCGCTTTTCCAGTAGACGATGACCGACGATTCCGAGAGTGAGATCGAGCTGTCGGCGGCCGAGCGCGCGCTCGCCGAGCATCTCCAAGTCACACGGCCAGTGCCGGCTCCGACGTTCCGCGGGGCGCTCAGCCGATACCTGGTGGCGCGAGACCCCGGGTACGGGCCTCGTCCAACTCGCTTGCGCTTGATCACGTTGGGATGCCTGTCCGCGAGTGGCGTGTTCCTGGTGCTTGCGGCGCTGCAGGCGGCCGGTTCGCTGTAGGGCGTAACCCCACGAAGCGGTTTGGTCTCACTTGCGCAGAGCCAGCGTCTCTACGCCGAGCCGGATACCCTACGCCGGTGGATTTCGAGCGAGCTTGGACGCAAGCGGAGACGATCGAAGGCTGGCTCACGCGAGGACAAGCGCGGATGCTGTTCGATGCTGCCGCTCAGACACGAGCGGGTGAGACCATCGTTGAGATCGGCAGCCATCAAGGTCGCTCCACCGTGATTCTCGCGTCAGCTAAGCCGCCCGGGGTCAATATGGTCGCCGTAGACCCATTCGAAGACGTTCGGTGGGGTGGCGGTCCCGGTGCGATTGACATTTTCGACGGCAACCTGCGCGCCGCTGGCCTACGGAACGAGGTGACCTTGGTTCGTCGATACGGGGCGGAAGCAGGACGAGCCTGGAGCGACGGTCCCGTCGGGATGCTCTTCCTCGACGGAGCACACGACTATTCGACCGTCGTGTCCGATCTCACGGCGTGGCTTACCCATCTCTCACCAAATGCGGCCGTGCTGATGCATGACGCGTATTCCGCGCCGGGGGTCACCCGCGCAGCGTTCCGGTTTATGTTCGGACATCCGACCTTTGTCTACGCATCCTCGTCAGGGTCACTGGTCCGGTTCCAGCGCGCCTCCGCGCGCCGACCACTGTCGCGTCTAGTGAGCGCAATGCGGATGTTCGCTCGCCTCGCTTGGCTGGCTCGTAACTTGGCGGTCAAGGCGGCGATGATGCGTGGATGGCGACTTGTGCCGAGATTGCTCGGACATTCGGACAGCATCTACCCGTACTAATCATCGTGTATCCGTCGTGGCAACTTCGCCCCACACCTCATGGTGTGCGTTTCGCCGTCAATAACTCTTGAGACCTGGGCGGTAGGCTTGGCTGTACTGCACTCAGCATTGAGAAGAGCGACCCCGCGCCGCGTACGCGAGGCGCGCTACAAGCTCCAGCGCGTGGGTCTGGTGAGGTTTCTGCGCTACACCCGGCTCGAACACGCCGAGCGTCGGAAGCCCGCGCCGCAGGCTGGCGGGCTGTTCGATATCGGCGGCGGCCAGATGATCTTGCATGCCGGCACAGTCCCAGCGGTTCGCTCGCACTGGATCGAGTACGGGCACGGGATCATCGAGATGAACGCCTTCAGACGGTTGGCGGCTGATCACGACGTCCTCCTCGATATCGGCGCCGCGGAAGGGATATACGCCGCGGCATTTTGTGCGCTGACGGGCAAATCCGCCTGGGCATTCGAACCGTCCCCGGACAAGTTCGCGAACCTTGAAGACCTACGGCGTCTGAATCCAGCCCTGGACATTAAGTCGGTCAACCTCGGGCTAGATGCCCACAGCGGTCAGCGAACGTTTTGCCGACACTCCGATGGCCAAGTGGCTGGTGTCGCAGCATCGAGCGAAGGCGCCGAAACCCTTCCGGTGACATCTGTCGATGAATTTGTCGAACAACACGGACTCGCGCCGGATTTCGTCAAGATCGACGTTGAAGGAATGGAGCTCGACGTCCTCCGCGGCGGCCAGCGCACCTTTCCGGAGTTCGTCCGAACGATCATTTTGGAGCTCCATTATGACGCTCTCGCGGGTCGCGGCCAGTCGATCTCGGACGTTCAGCTGGTGGTCGAGCGTTACGGCTTTGGGCTCGAGTCTCTGGAGGGCGCGACGATCGCCGATCTTGCACGTTACGCGAGCGTGCATCCAGAGCCGCTGCCGGGCTACACCGTCGTTGTCTGCCATAAGCGGGCGTATGGTGCCTGACGCTCGCCGAACGACCGGCAACCTCAACCTCGGTTCCGGCCGCGACTACCTCACCGGCTGGGTCAATCTCGACGTCACGCCGGACACCAATCCTGACGTCGTACACGACCTCAACGTGGTGCCGTGGCCGTTCGAAAGCGATCGCTTTGCGCGGGTCAAGATGTTCGACGTCCTCGAGCATCTCGACCGGCCTCTTGACTCGCTCATCGAGCTTCACCGCGTGTGTGCGCCGGGCGCGCGGGTCGAGATCGTCGTCCCCCACTTTTCCTCGGGCAACGCCTACACCGACATCACGCACCGCACGTTCTTCGGCTACTTCTCGCTCGACACGGTGACCGGCGAGCACACACACGACTACTACACCCAGATCCGCTACAGAATGGTCCGAAGAACGATCGAGTTCTACAAGACTCCGGTCGGGAAGATCGCGTTACGGCTGGCGAACCGCTACCCCGCGGGCTACGAGCAGCGCTGGGCGTGGATCTTCCCCGCCTGGTTCGTCGTCTTCGAGCTAGAGGTCCACAAGTAGGGCGCCGCTAGGGCGCCTGCTCAGGTGGCCCGCCGCGCCGCCGCAGCACCGCAAGCGCGCTGACCCCGAGCAAGCTGGCGATCAAGATGATCGGCAGCAGCGCTCCGAGCCCGCTCCCGTTCGACGATCCCGTCAGCGCCTTGACGACGCTCGTGACCGGCGAAGCTCCGGAGCCTTGGCTTCCGGCGTTCGTCTTAAACGTCTTCGGACCGGCTGGAGCGCCGGTGCTCGGCGCGGTCGCCTGGGCGAGCGCAGCGGCCTTGCGGCCGGCACTGCCCTGCTTGTCGAGTGCGCGGAGCGTCGATGGACTGACCGACCCGCCCGAATAGCCGGATCCAGTGGAGCCGCCGCCGCCGGGCGTGAACGCGCTGCTCGGGCGGTTGCCCTTCGCGGTCGGAACGTCCTCGCGGTACTGGCTGACGCCCGAGTTCCCGGGGGGTGCAATCGTCGTCGGAGAGGAGGCCGCCACGGCGCTCGCAGGAAGAGCGAGCGCCACCAGAAGCCCGATTACCGCACTTCTCATCAAAAACAGTCTACGGTCGAGACGCGCTGAGGCTGACAGCCGTCGTCACCCTCCAGCGCTCCCCTCCAAATAACACCACTTCCACCCCCAACGCCTCATAGACCGCCGCCGCCCGCCGGTCCGCTCTCAGCACGGTGTGGTCGTGGTGTGCTGCCGTGGTCGCGATCAGCGCGTCGTACAGCGCGCCGCCGCGGATGCCGCTTTTGACGGCCGCCTGGAGGCTTCGGCCCATCGCCGTGGCGGGCAGGTACGCTCGACCTAGAGACCAAGGAGAACGATGCTCCCCGGACCCAAGCCCCGCTGCACCCCTCTCACCGCCATTACCCGTGGCCTCGCCGCCGGCGCCGTCGGCACCGCGGCCATGGACCTCCTCTGGTTCTACCGCTACAAGAAGGGCGGTGGCGAGGACGGCTTCCTCGCCTGGGAGTTCTCCTCGGGCCTGAGCAGCTGGGACGAAGCCCCGGCCCCGGCGCAGGTCGGCCGCCGGCTCTTCGAGGGCATCTTCCAGCGTGAAATACCGGCCGAGAAGGCCGGTTTGGTCAACAACATCACGCACTGGGGCTACGGCATGCTCGGGGCCCTCCAGTACGGGATCGTCGCGGGATCGCTCAAGTCCCCGAAGGTCGTATACGGGCTCCCGTTCGGCGCCACGGTGTGGGGTTCGGGCTACGTCGTGCTGCCGCTCGCCCACCTCTACAAGCCGATCTGGCAGTACGACGCGCAGACGCTGGCCAAGGATCTCAGCGCCCATCTCGTCTACGGACTGACCACCGCTGCGGCCTTCGACGCGCTCTCCCGCCTATGACAAGGGTCGATGAGGCCGTCGCTCAGCTCCGCGCCGCCCGCCTCGCCTGCAGCAGCTCGTCCACCTGCCTGCGCAGGTCGTCGAAGTTGAAGGGCTTGTTGACGAAGTCGTTGGCGCCGAGGCCTCGTGCTCGCGCTTTGACCTGCTCGGTGAGATCGGCGGTGAGCACGAGGATCGGGAGGTCCCCGTTGCGCCGCTGTCCGAGCGCCTCCATCACCTCGTAGCCGTCGGGCGAGGGCATCTGCAGATCGAGGAGAAGGAGGTCGGGATGACGTTCGAGGCACAGCGCTAGTGCCTTGGAGGAGTCGGTGGTGCTCACGAGGTTGTGATAGCCCCAGTCGTCGAGGATCATCCTCAGCAGCGATACGTTGGTCTGGACGTCGTCGACGATGACGATCCGGGATCCGTGAAGCTCGGAGGAGGGCGGACCGTCGCCGTCGGGGAGATTGGCGGCGAGGACGTCGAGGAACTCCCGGACGTCGAGCGGTTTGGTGAGGTAGGAGTCGGCCCCCGCTTCGAGCACGCGGTCGATCTGGTTCTTGTTCGCGTCGGCGCTGAGAACGACGACCGGGATGTCGCTCGTCTCCTCCTCTCCCTTGAGGCGGCGCAGGACCTCGGCCCCGGCCATGTCGGGGAGATGGAGGTCGAGGACGATCAGGTCTGGTCGGTGCTCGCGCGCGAGCTGGAGGCCGATCGTGCCCTGCATCGCCGGGATCACCTCCACATCTCGCTGCTGCTCGAGAATGCGCTCGACGAGGGTGAGGTTGGAGAGGTTGTCCTCGATGTAGAGGATCCGGCGCGCGCCGTGGCCGAGCTCGCTGCCGGTGACCGGCGGGGCGGCGGCCCCCACCTTGGTCGGAGCGCCGCCATCGGGGGCGGCCGCGGCGGCGAGCTCGACGATGAAGGTGGTGCCCTGCCCAGGCTCCGAGCGAACCTCGATGGTGCCGTCCATGGCCTCGACCAGGCGCTTGGAGAGCGCCAGCCCGAGGCCGGTGCCTTCCACTTCGGTGTACTCGGCCCCGAGGCGGTCGAAGGGCTCGAACAGGCGGGCGAGCTTGGCAGGCGGGATGCCGTGGCCGGTGTCGGCGACCAGCGTCTGGATACGCCCATCCTCGGCGACGGCACAGGACACTTCCACTCGGCCGTCGTCACGGTTGTACTTGATGGCGTTGGAGACCAGGTTGAGAAGGACCTGGGTCAGGAGCCTGCGATCGGCGTAGACATGGGCGTCCTCGTCCACCGCGCTCATGTCGGCACTGAGGTGAACCCCTCGCTGCTCGGCGGTGGGCGCCACCAGCGCGAGCACCTCGGCCACCGACTCCGCGATCGCCACCGGCTCCGCCGAGAGCGTGAGCTCGCCCGCCTCGATCCTCGAGATGTCGAGGACATCGTTGATGAGCGCGAGCAGGTGCCGTCCCGCCCTGAGGATGTGCTCGACATCGTCGCGACGGCGCTCCTCGTGAAGCTGGAGCTCGAGCACCTGGCCGTAGCCGATGATGGCGTTGAGCGGGGTCCGCAGCTCATGGCTCATCCGCGAGAGAAACTCGCTCTTGGCGAGATTGGCCTCGTCGGCTCGGATCGTGGCGTCGTGGAGCTGGGTGTGACTCTCGTCGAGCGAGTGGGCCATCGCGTTGAACGAGTCCGCCAGCCTCGCGAGCTCGGGCGGCCCGCGACGGGGGATGCGAACCGAGAGGACCCCTCCCTCCATCCGGTCCGCTGCGGCCCGCAGCCGCTCGAGCGGGCGCAGAACGGAGCGGGAGACGAGGAGCGAGAAGAGCGCGATGAGAAGCAGAGAGACGACGAGCCCGACGATCGCGGTGGTGACGGCAGTGGTGGCCGATCGGTTGGCGGCGCCCGTGCGGGCGATCACGAGCGCCTGCTCGCGGCTGATCAACGCGGTGAACAGGCGCCGCATGGCGTCTACCTGGCGTTTGCCGCGCCCGCTCGCGACGAGCCGTCGTGCGCTCGCCGGATCGCGCTGCTCGGCGGCGACGAGGGGGAGCGACCAGGTGCGCAGGTAGGCGTTGCCGGCGGCACGAATTTCCGACGCGCGGCCCGCTTGGGCGGCATTGCCCTGCGCGAGGGCTTCGAGCTTTGCCGTGGCTGCCGGGAACGCGGTGCGCGCCGAGCGCCAGGGCTCCAGGAAGCTCGGGCTGTCGGTGATGACGTAGCCCCGCTCGCCGGTCTCGAGGTCGAGTAGGAGCTTCTCGGCAGCGTTGGCTGCGGCGATCGTCTGTTCTGAATGGGCGCGACCGCTCGCTGCCGTCCGCAGGCTGCCGACGGACACGATCAGGCCGAAGAATGCGACCGCGACGACGAGAGCCAGCGCGGCGGTGCCGAGCAGCATCCAGCTACGGACGGATATCCAGGCCAATCGGACGCGAGGTCCCGTGTCGCTTCCCCCAAAACGGTCGCGGTTCGACACGACACTCTAGACCGTGGTGCAAGCCCGGTCGCGGATTTGCCTACACTGTGAATCCGCATTCACGCCGGAGCAACGGAGAGCAGGATGGACACCATCGACGTCACCGACCCCGCGCGCGAGGTGCTGAACCAGCCGCCGCCGCTGCAGCCCATCGACCTGTTCGAGGCCGACCTGGCCCTGCGCGAAGGGCTGGAGCGCGAGGGCGGGGCCTGGGGAGCCCAGCGCGCGCGCGAGACGGGCATGGTGGCCGGGAGCGTCGCGACCCTCGAGCATGGCCGGCGCGCCGAGCGCAACGAGCCCATCCTCCGCACCCACGACCGCTACGGAAACCGGGTCGACGAGGTCGAGCTCGACCCCTCATGGCACTGGCTCCTGCGCGGCGCCGTCGAGCGCGGCATCCACGCCTCACCGTGGCGTGACCCGCGCGACGGCGCCCACGTCGTCAGGGCGGCGCTGTTCATGCTGTGGTCCAACGGCAACGCGGGGGTGATGTGCCCGGTCTCCATGACCTACGCCGTCGTGCCCGCCCTGCGCGAGTCCGCGCCCGAGATCGCGGCCGAGTGGGAGCCGCGCCTGACCCGGCCCGATTACGAAGGTGGTGCCCTCGCGGGCATGGCCATGACCGAGCGGCAGGGGGGCTCGGACGTGCGCGCCAACATCACCCGCGCGGAGCCCGTGGGCGACGGCTCCTACGAGCTTCACGGACACAAATGGTTCTGCTCCTATCCACCGTGTGACGTCTTCCTTGTCCTCGCCCAGGCCCCGGCCGGGCTGTCGTGCTTCTTCGTCGAGCGCGGGCCGGGGATGGAGTTCCAGCGCCTCAAGGACAAGCTCGGGACCCGGTCCCTGCCTTCGTCGGAGGTTGAGTTCCGGGGTCTGCGCGCGCGCCTCGTGGGCGAGGAGGGGCGCGGGGTGCCGGCGATCATCCGGATGGTCAACCACACGCGCCTGGACTGCCTGATCGGCTCGGCCAGCGCGATGCGCCGCGCCACCGTCGAAGCGCTCCACCACGCCCGCCACCGCTCCGCCTTCGGGGCCCCCCTCGTCGAGCAGCCGGCCATGCGCAACGTCCTCGCCGACCTCTCGATCGAGTCCGAGGCGGCCACCGCGGCGGCGCTCCGGATCGCGCGCAGCTACGACGGGGGCGAGCCCGCGTTCCAGCGCTTCGCCACCGCGGTGATGAAGTACTGGGTGTGCAAGCGGGCCCCCGGCGTCGCCGGCGAGGCGCTCGAGTGCCTCGGAGGCAACGGCTACGTCGAGGACTCGGGAATGCCCCTGCTCTACCGCGACGCGCCGCTGAACTCGATTTGGGAGGGCTCCGGGAACGTCGCCGCCCTTGACGTCCTGCGCGCGATCGTTTCCCAGCCCGACGGCCTGCCCGCCTTCCTCGCCGAGTGCGAGCTCGCCGCCGGCGCCGATGCGCGCCTCGACGCACATCTCGCTCGCGCGCGTGAACAAGTGCAGGCGGCGTTCGGGGGCGGCGACGTCCAGTTCGCTGCCCGGCGCGTGGTCGAAGATCTCGCGCTCGCGCTCCAGGGCTCGCTGCTCGTGCGCCATGCCCCGACCGAGGTGGCCGACGCGTTCTGCGCGGCGCGCCTGGGCGGCGAGGGCGGCCGCGCCTACGGGACGCTTCCGGCCGGGGTTGATGCTGGCGCCATCGTCGATCGGGCGCTTCCCGCGTGACCCCGCCGTGACCCTCGAGACCGTCGTCTACGACGTCGGCGACCGCGTCGCGCGGATCACCCTCGACCGGCCCGAGCGCGGCAACGCCCTCACCTCGCAGCTCATCTCAGAGCTCGAGCGATGTGTCGAGCGCGCCGACCTCGACCCCGCCGTGCATGTCCTCCTCCTCGCCGGGAACGGCAAGGGCTTCTGCGGCGGATACGACCTGCTCGCGAGCGAGGAGCTGGAGGCGGGCGGAAACACAGCGTTCGGGAACCCCGAGGCCCCCGAGGGCGCCCCGACGCACCCGAATACGATCATCGCCAATCACGACCCCGCCCGCACCTGGGATCCGATGGTCGATTACGCGTGGATGAGTCGCAACGTCCGCGCCTTCATGTCCCTGTTTCACTGCTCAAAGCCCGTGGTCTGCAAGGTTCACGGCTTCTGCGTCGCTGGGGGTACCGACCTGGCCATGTGCTCTGATCTGCTGGTGATCGCCGACGACGCCAAGATCGGTTACCCGCCCGCGCGGGTGTGGGGCTCGCCCACAACCTCTATGTGGGCATACCGGCTCGGACCCCAGCGCGCCAAGCGCCTCCTCTTCACCGGCGACTCGCTCTCGGGCGCCGAAGCGCTCGAGTGGGGCCTGGCCATCGAGGCGCCGGCACCGGACGAGCTCGACGAGCGCACCGAGGTCCTGGTCGCCCGCATCGCCCGCAACCCGGTCAACCAGCTCCAGATGATGAAGCTCCTCGTCAACCAGTCGCTCCCCGCCCAGGGGCTGCACGCTACCCAGGTCCTGGGGACGGTGTTCGACGGCATCACCCGCCACACCAGGGAGGGCTACGCCTTTCAGCAGCGCGCGGCCGAGGCCGGGTTCCGTACCGCGGTCCGCGAGCGCGACGAGCCCTTCGGTGACCACGGTCCCTCGACCTTCAAGGGCTGAGCCGAGGTGAGCGCGATCGCCGCCGGGACCCGCGAGCGCCTGCTGCGCGCCGCTCAGGAGCTCGTCGAGGAGGGTGGTTACGGCGCCGCCTCGGTGATCGCCATCGCCGAGCGGGCCGGGGTCGCGGCCGGGACGCTGTACCGCCACTGGCCCTCCAAGGGCGACCTCTTTGCCGAGCTCTTCCGGGTGGTGTGTGATCGCGAGATCGCTGCCATGGAAGCGGCGGCGGAGGGAGCCGCGGGATGCTCGGGGGTGGAAGGGATCCAGGCGGTCCTCATCACCTTCGCCGAGCGTGCCCTGCGCAACCCGCGGCTCGCCTGGGCGCTCATCGCCGAGCCCGTCGACCCCCTCGTCGACGCCGAGCGGATCGCCTACCGGCGCGAGTACGCCCGTCGCCTGGTCGACGGGCTGCACGCGGCCATCGCGGCGGGGGAGATCCCCGACCAGGGCGTTGAGCTCACGGCCGCCGCGCTCGTGGGCGGCGTCGGCGAGGCCCTCGTGGGGCCGCTGTCGCCGGTGGCGGGAACGGCGCCCCCGGCGGCGGAGATCATCGAGGCGCTGCGCGGGTTCGTCGCCCGCGCGGTGGGCGCGCGGCCCGCCTGAACGGCCAGTCGTACCGCGTAGTCGGTCCATATCTGTACCGGCTATCAGGTACAATCAGTCATGGTGCCAGCCGCCCTGAACCCCTTCGTGTGGGACCGCCCGCTCGATGATCCGTCGAAGATCATCGGGATGGAGGGGTTCGCCAACCAGGTCGCCCTCACCCTGAAGGCTCAGACCAACGTCGCCCTGTTCGGCCCCCGCGACACGGGAAAGACCACCTTCACCAACCAGCTCGCTCTCGAGCTCGCCAAGGCGCATGGTGATGACGCCCCGCCCTTCGACACGGTCAAGGTGAATCTGCAGCGGGTGGTGAGCATCCCGGGGTTCATCGGGTGCGTGCACGACGCGATGACCACTCACCCGGTCAAGCGCCTGCGTCGCGCCGCCTTGCGTCAGATCGGCGCCCTCGAGAAGGAGATCGGGTTCGATATCAAGGTCATCAAGGGCACGGTGAGGAGCTCCGGGGCCAGCCCGGGCCAAGATGCGGAAACCCTCCACGCGCAGCTCGTCGCGCTGCGCTCGCTCGCCGACCATCTCGTCGTCGTCTTCGACGAGTTTCAGAGGCTCCGCCATTGCCCCGGCGACCCGTTATCGATCATCCGCTCCGCGCTCATGAGCTCGGGCGCCAACCATGTCTCCTTGCTCTTCACCGGATCGATCCGCAACGCGATGCAGATGATGCTGGAGAACTCACAGCAGCCGATCTTCCGCGAGGCGGCGGAAATGCAGTTGCCGGTCATCAGCCGCTTCGAGTTTCTCGAGTATCTGGATTTCCAGTTCGCAGCGACCGGCAAGCTCGCCGACGAAGACGCGCTCAGCCATCTCCTCAACGCCACTCGCGCGCACCCACGGAGCACCCAGCAGCTGGCCTGGGAGTGCTGGGTCGACACGCCGGCTGGGAAACCCGTGACACTCGGGACGGTGATCCGCGCCCATGACCGGCTCGTGCAAACGATCGAACGCTCCGAGTTCGCGTCCGTCCTCAGCATCCTCATGAGTGGCGACGAGGGCGAGGTCAATGAGGTCCGTGCCCTGCAGCTGCTGGCCGATCGCGGCGGGGACAACATCACCAGCCGACCCGCCGCGACGCGTTACGGCTTCTCCAGCCACTCGCGCGTGCGACCCGCCCTCGAACGCCTGCAACGCCGCGGACTCGTCGACCGGCGAGATAACACCTGGTACATCGTCGATCCGCTGTTCGGCGAGTGGCTCCGGCGGGCCTCGCCGCTCGCCGACCGCCCGCCGTTGCCCGAGCCGCCCGATGACTTCTAAGCTGTACCTTTTACACGGTACATATACGTACCTTATGGGTGGTACAGCCACCGAGGACGAGGGGTGCACTTGAGTACTCAACCATTGGATACGGTAAGGATCGAACACGATGGGCCGGTCACCACCGTGCTCCTCTCCCGGGGCGAGCGCCGCAACGCCGTCGACGGGCCCACCGCGGTCGCCCTCGCTGCCGCCTTCCGGGCCTTCGACGCAGATCCGCAGGCCGCGGTGGCGGTGCTCCACGGGGAGGGCGGCGTGTTCTGTGCCGGTGCGGACCTCCACGCGGTTGGGACCTCGGAAGGTAATCGCCTGGCCGCCGACGGCGACGGTCCCATGGGCCCCACGCGCCTGCGCCTCGGCAAGCCGGTGATCGCGGCCGTGGCCGGCCACGCCGTGGCCGGCGGGCTTGAGCTCGCGCTGTGGTGCGATCTGCGCGTGGTCGAGGAGGACGCCGTGTTCGGCGTCTTCTGCCGGCGCTGGGGGGTGCCGCTCATCGACGGCGGCACCGTCCGCCTTCCGCGCCTGATCGGCATGAGCCGCGCCATGGACCTGCTCCTCACCGGCCGGCCCGTCGGGGCGCACGAGGCGCTGGGCATCGGTCTCGCCAATCGTGTCGTGCCTGCGGGGGAGAGCCGCGCCGCCGCCGAGGCGCTCGCCCACGAGCTCGCTCGCTTCCCGCAGCGGTGCCTGCGCGAGGACCGCCTGTCCGCGCTCGAGCAGGAGGGTCTCGGCGAGGCGGCGGCGATGGCGGGCGAGTTCGAGCATGGCCAGCGCTCGCTCGCCGAGGTGCAGGCCGGACTCGAGCGCTTCCGCGCGGGGGAGGGGCGGCACGGGGAGTTCTGAGCGCCTGGCCTCATACATTTGCTTTCGGGAGCCGATGTAGAGCACAGGATGCTCTTTCTGCGACTCCGCTGGTGCCTGCTCACCATCGCCGCCCTGGCGATGCTCGCGGGAGCCTCGGGCCAGCTCGCACCGGGACTGTCCACCGCCCTCTGGCTCCCTTCACTGCTTCTCCTCGCCTGTGATCCCTCGAGCCCGGTTCGCCGGGCGGTGGAGCGCGGACTGCACACCATGCCCGTAAGCGGGGACCAGGCCGAAACGCCTGACCCTTAGGCGACCGCGCGCGCCGCCGCCACGGCGCTGTCCAGCGCGGGACGGGCGCGCTTCGGGAGCCGCCGGCGCAGCCGCCGGCGCGACCCTGAGAAGGCGAGGTTGGCGACGGTGGCGAAGCCGCTCTCGTCGGTCCTTAGGGCCAGAAGGAGATGGGCGATCCGGTCACCCGAGGGGAGATGGGGATCGGTGGCCTTGACGCAGTAGCAATGCACGCGACGGCCACCGTGGCGAACGAGCACGGCGCCGGCCTCGCCGACGAGCCAGACGCCGAACCCTGACTGCTCGAGCACGAGGCCGGTGCGAGCCTGCAGGGCTCGCGGGTCGTGGCCGAGGAGGTCGCCGAGCAGACCGAGTGAACCCAGTTCGGCGTCGCGGTGCTTGGCCGGCGGCCGGGGGCGGATCACGTTCGCGCCGCGGGCGGCGTAGAGCTCAGGAATGATCCACGCGTGCGCGATGAGCGCGAGCGCGACGGGTGCCGTCACCGGATTGAGTGCGATCATCAATGCGGCGGCCGCGAGGAAGGGCACCGAATGGGCGACGCTCCAAAGCGTCCACACCCAGCCTGCCCGCCGCAGCGTGACCTCGCTCGCGCGCGGGCGCCAATAGACGCTGGCGAGCTCGGGGAGCTCCTGGACTTCGGCGGCGGCCTCGCTCGTCGTCGCTCTAGCCCCCGGCGATGGGACGACGGAGGATCACCAGCGACGCGTCCACCGGCAGCTCGCGCACCTGCACGGCCTGGCCCTCCCCTTCGGAGACGACCGCGAAGTAGCCCTGATCGAGCTCGGCGCGGAAGGCCTCGACGGCCGCGTGCACGGAGGGTGGATCATCGGCGCTCCATTGCGCCAGCGTCGTGTGTCCGGTCTTATCCATCCTGATGAGTCGGGACATTGCCTAGCCTCCTACGACGGGAAGACTTAATGGTACGGATATGACCGAGGAGAGGACCACCCCGGAGATCGGGCGCCGTGGGTCCAAGGCACGCACGACCGGCGGTGGACCAGAGGCTGACGTAGGGAAATCGCACTCGAGCAGCGGATCGGCGCGGCGGGGAGCAGCGCGGAGATCCATCTGGCATCGAAGCCGCGCAGGTCGCCGAGGCGACTCTCCGACGTGAAACCGGGACCAAGGTCTAGTTCTGGTGCGAATCCGGATATGTAATGATCGCCACAAGCGCAACCGCAGGGAGGTGCGTGGACAAACGAGGGTGACAGGGTAAGGGCGGGGTGCTGCAATGCGGCGGGATGACGGCTGGGCGCGTTCATGTGTGACTGCGGTGCCATTGCTGAGGGGTACCTTCATCATGCTGTGCTTGGGCGCTGCCCTCACGCTTACGTGTGCGGGCGGCGCCTTCGCCCAAGACCTCCCCTCCACCTCGAACTTCGGTGTCGTGAGCAACGGGACGTCTACGCCCTCGGGTGCGACTATCTCGAGCGACAAGGCGGACTACGCGCCCGGCGACCACGTGGTTCTGACCGGCACCGGCTGGCAGCCCGGGGAATCCGTCAGCGTAAACGTCGATGACAACGAGAACCAAACCTGGTACCGCACCGACACCATCACCGCGGACGCGCAAGGCGGCATTCGCGACGAATTTGATCTACCGAACTGGTTCGTGGCGACCTACACGGCGACGGCGACCGGCGATGTCTCTGGTGTGGTCCAGACGACGTTCACCGACTCGGCTGCCCAGCTCGAGGGTCAGTCGACCCCTCCGTGCACCGGAAGCGCGGGCGGCTGCGATCTCGGCTGGGATCCTGGCAACCTGAGCGGGTGGGGCGAGAATGCCCTGATCCCGATGCGCGTCAAGCTCACGGGTGGCTTCACCTCTCAACAGTTCCAGATTGCCTTCGACCGATCGTTGAACAGCTCCGGGGGAACAGTTTTCGGAATCGACAGCCTCTCGAACTTCCAGCCTGACACCGGCGTCACGATCACGACTCCGACCCTCTGTGATACGACAGGAACGGTCTGGGGAGAGTGCTTCAACGTCACCACGACGGGGACGGCACCGAGCACCAGCAGCCCCCGGTACATCACCTTCAGTGCCCTGATGGCGGTCGGCGCGCACAACTTCACCGGAAGTTCTATGGCGGTCGGTGGCGTCAGCCCTAGCGGCATGGGCAATGTCCAGATAGCCAAGCCAGGAATTGGACAGATCCCGCCCGGGAGCCCGGACCTGGCGGTGGCGAAGACGTGCACGAGCGGTTGCTCTTCCACCACCGGACCGAACACCGCCACGGCGGGAGCGACGGTCACCTACAGGCTCGACTACTCGAACCTGGCAACAACCGCGGCTAATGACGGCGCCACCGTTGTCCTGCGAGACATCCTCGGATCAAACGAGACGTTCGTCAGCTGCTCGAACACTTGCTCGGACTCAGGCGGATCACCG
>DASZLV010000104.1:0-38562 GCA_035552215.1 Solirubrobacteraceae bacterium
CAGCGCGTCAACGGGGAGCCGATCAAGGACCGGCTGATCTCGCTGTGGGACCCGGACGCCCGCCCGATCCGCAAGGGCAAGCTCGGCAAGCCGACGGAGTTCGGGTACGTCGATCAGATCTGCGAGATCACGGCCAACACCAAGCGCGGCGCGCGAGGGTTCATCCTGCCGCCGACATCGAAGCTCGGGAACCCGGCCGAGAACACGCTGCTGCCCGACACCGCGACCGAGCTGAAGAACCTCGAGATAACGCTCAAAGAGATCGTGCTCGACGGCGGGTTCATGGCCACCCCGAGCAACACCGCGCTCGAGGACCTGACCGACACGATCCACATCACCGGCCGCCAGGAGAGCGGCTCCAGGCGCACCCGCCGCCGCCGCCAGCGCTACCGCACCGGCGCCGAGGGCCGGATCAGCCACCTCAAACGCGGCTACGGTCTGGACCGATCACGCCTCAAAGGCGACACCGGCCACCAAATCTGGGCCGGGTGGGCAGCCCTCACCTACAACGCCGACACCTACACCACCGTCCGGTGACACCCAAGAACCAGGAACCCAGGCACCGGGACCCGCGGACCGGAAGCCGCGAAGCGAAACCCAACAGAACCCCCGGCCCCGCGTCACCCACGAGCACGATCGACGCCCACTCACCGCCCCACCCGGTTTATCCGGGGGAAGTAGCTACCGCAGCAAGCCGACAGGTCTGTTACGTTTCCTGCGCCGAATCTCCGGAATGCCCAATCCGGGGAGCGGGGAAACCAACATTTCCTCTGGGGCTAATCACGCAGTGATCTGCGTGGGGCGGCGTTCGCGTCGCCAGCCCGTCAGCTAACCCCGCAGGCCCACGGCGTCCTCTATATCGCGTCGCGCGCGAGTCCCCGGTGCCAGCTCCCCCCAGCTTCCCCAACTCGATTTCCGCTAAGCCGGCCCGGGTCCGCCTTGCCCTCATGGCCTTGGCGTCGCTGGCCGTCCTCTTCGCCGTGACCTCGGCGGCGCTCGCCGCCAGCGGCGGCGCCGGGCTCATCACGCCGGGCAAGCCGCGCGGGATCGTCGTTCGGACGGGGGGCAGCTCGGTGTTCAGTCGCGCGCTGCGCGTGGGCGAGCACGGCGTGGACGTGAAAACCCTGCAAGCGTGGCTGAGTGACGTCGGCTTCTCGGTCCCCCAGACGGGCTTCTTCGGGCCGATGACGCGTACGGCCGTAGCCGGGTTCCAGAACGCGACCGCCCTTCGGCCCGTGACGGGAACGGTGGGACCGAAGACCGCCTCGGCGCTGCTCGCCGCCGTCAACCAGGCGGTGAAGAGCGCAGGCCCTGCGACCTCGCCGACGCCCGGTACGGTCACGAGCAGCGGCACGGGAACGCTGCTCTTCCCGCTGCAGCCGCTCAGCCGGGTCCTGAAGCCGTCGGCGTGGACGCTCGATCAGGGCATCGACATCGGCACCGTCAACAACGCCTGCGGCGCCCGCGTGACCGAGGTCGCCGTCGCCGACGGGACGATCGTCCAGGAGGGCATCTCGGGCTTCGGGCCAGCCGCTCCCATCCTCAAGGTCTCCGACGGCCCCTACATCGGGCGCTACATCTACTACGGGCATGCCGCGCCGGCGCTTGTGCCGGTCGGGACGCAGGTCACCGCCGGTACGCCGATCGCCGAAGTCGGCTGTGGTGATGTCGGCATCTCCTCGGCACCGCACATCGAGATCGGGATGAGCGCGCCCGGCGACACCACGCCGTGCTGCGTCGGCTACCTCGAGACCTCGCCCATGCTCCTGCCCGTGATGAAGGCGGCGTACCTCGCCGCCGGCGGCAAGTAGCTCGCCCGCGGGCGTTCGTCGAGCTCAGCGAGGAGCGCGGCGACGACGCGCGGATCGAACTGGGTGCCCGAGCAGCGGAGGATCTCCGCGCGCGCGTGGGATTCGGTCATCGAACGCGAGTAGGGTCGCCGGGAGACCATGGCGTGGTAGGCGTCGCAGGCGAAGACGATTCTCGAGGGCAGCGGGATCTCCTGGCCGCTGAGCCCGTCCGGGTAGCCGCCGCCGTCGAAGCGCTCATGGGTCGAGCGCACGAGCCTGGCGACCGGTCGCAGCGCGGGAGCGGCGGCGAGCACGCGCTCGCCGATGACCGTGTGGCCGTGGATGAACGCCCACTCGCTCTCGCTCAGCGGGCCGGGCTTATTGAGAATGCTCTCGGGTATGGCGATCTTCCCGACGTCGTGGAGCTCGCCGGCGCGCAGCGTCAGCTCGATGGTTTCCGCGTCGAGCCCGAGCCGGCGTGCGACGTTGCGCGCAAGCTCGCCGACCTCGAGCATGTGCTCGGGAAGGTCGGCGGTGTGCTCCGCGGTGGCGCGCATGAGGACATCGCGGGTCTGAGTGATGATCGTCGTGGCTCGCCTTCCGTTCTTGTTCGCGTACATCCGTGTGCCGGCGATGTGAGGAGCAGCACTGACATCATCGGCGTCGGTCGGCGCCGTGACCACGCCATATGACGCACAGACGGAGATCCGCTGGGCTGCGGGACGTCAACATGGGGCCGGTGTGCTTAAACGCCGCTGGAGGGCGTTAAAGCACACCGGCCCGCGGGGCCGGGCCAGAAAGGTCACCGAGGGCGGCGACATCGGCGGCGCGGACGTGGAGAGCGCGGTCGATGGCCTGGTTGAGACTGGACGACTGGCGCTGAGAGACGAACGAGCCGGTGGCGGCGAGGACGATGGCCATGACGGCGATGAAGGCCGCGGTCAGGCGCCGGCGCACCGCGAGGCGCCTGATCATCGCCCGTTCTCCCGCAGCCGGTAGCCGTTCCCGCGCACGGTCTCGATGCTGCGTAACGCGAAGGGCCGGTCGATCCGCCCCCGCAGGGCCCGCACGTGCTGGTCGACCACGTTGGAGCGGTTCTCGTAGTCGCCCTCCCAAGCGCTCTCGAGGAGATCCAAGCGTGAGAGCACGACGCCGGGCCGGCGCATGAAGGCCTCGAGGAGGGCGAAGCACTTGGCCGGCAGCTCGACCGGTTGGCCGTCGCGCGATACCTCGCGGGTAGCGGGATCGAGGCGCAGGCCCCCGACCTCGAGCACGGCGGGCCGCGGCACCGGTTCGCGGCGGGCGAGGGCGCGCAGCCGGGCCATGAGCTCGGCGAGCTGGAACGGCTTGGTCATGTAGTCATCGGCGCCGCCGTCCAGCCCCCTCACCCGGTCGACGACCTCCTCGCGGGCGGTGAGCATGAGGACAGGCGTCCACACGCCGTCGGCCCGCAAGCGCCGGCAGGTCTCGATGCCGTCGATCCCCGGGAGCATGAGATCGAGCACGATCGCGTCGTAGCGGGTGGCGCCGGCCATCCACAGTGCATCCTCTCCGCGCACTGCGACATCCGCCGCCAGCCCCTCGCCGCGTAGGGCGCGGCGCATCAGGGCGGCAAGCTTGACCTTGTCCTCGCGACCACGAGCACGCGCATACCGTGAGCCTGCCAGTACGAGATGAATCGTTCCTGAGCGCCGGGCCCCGGGCCGCGCCGGGCGCCTCGAAGGGCGCCCGGCACGGATCGTGAGCGTCTACTCGGTGCCCTGGAACTGATGGTCGACCGTGGCGCCGGGCGCATCGGCGTGCCCGCCGGGCCCGTCACTCGGTCCGGTCTCCGAGCTCGTCTCGGTGGTGCTCTCCACCCCCGGGAGCTCAGCCGCCTTGGTGGTCTTCTTGGTCGTGTCGGGAGTGGTCTGGTCGCCCGACTGGATGCTGTCCTTGTCGACCGCCGCGACCTTTTCCACCGCCTTGGGGTGCGTGGTCTGGGCGCTGGCGAACACCGCCCCTCCCATCGCCATCGCCGCGACCGCCGCGAAGGCAATGAACAGTCCTTTGGATCCGCTTGGTCATCAGGTTCCTTTCGTCGTGGTTTGCCAAGCGGGACACAGGCTCACAAGGCAGGATGTAACGACGATGAACTCCCCGCCCGGCGGGAAGCGGCTACGCGAGCAGGCGCCCGGCGCGCTCGAGCTGCGCGGCGAGCTGGAGGAGCACCGACTCGTCGGGCGCCATCAGCTGAACGCCGATGGGCAGGCCGTCCGAGGTCGTGGCCATGGGCAGCGAGATGGCGGCGAACCCCGATACGTTGGCCATCGGCGTCCACCCCGTGGTTGCGAACTCGACGGCGAAGAACTTCGCCGTGCTCCCGCGGGGCTGGTTGAGGTGGGCGAGCGGGGGCGGCCCGCCGGTGAGGAGCGTGGGCACGAGGAAGGCGTCGACGTCGGCCAGGCCCTCGGCGAACCGGCGCCCCTGGGCGTGGACGGTGGCGATCGCTGCCGCATAGCGCTCGCCGGTGACGCCGCGGCCCTCCTCGAGCATCTCCCAGGCCGTGGGCTCGAGCTCGTCGCGCTCGGGCGGCCGGCCGAGTGCCGACTCGGCGAGCGCGTAGAGCTCGAGGTTCGAGACCTGGTGAAGCACGGCGACCGCATCGATGACCGGCTCGGGATCGAAGGCGGGGGCGCCGGGCTCGACGTCATGGCCGAGATCGGCGAGCGCCGCGGCGGCGGCCTCGATCGCGGCGCGGGTCTCGGGGTGGGTGTCGCCCGGGAAGGGACCGTTGGCCGTCCAGCGCACGCAGAGAGGGGCGGGGTCGCGGGTCACCACGGTCGACCATGGCTCCGGCGCAGGCGCCGCGCTGTAGGGGTCGCCGGGGACCCGCCCGGCGGTGGCGTCGAGGAGCGCCGCGCAGTCGCGCACGCTCCGGGTCAGGGCGTGCTCGTTGACCAGGCCCTCGAGGCCGTGCCCGCCGTCGGGCGCGAAGGTCTTGCGCCCGCGCGCGGGCTTCAGCCCGATCACCCCGCAGCAGGACGCGGGCGCGCGGATCGACCCGGTTCCGTCCCCTCCGGAGGCGGCGGGGACGAGGCCGGCCGCGACCGCGACGGCCGATCCGCCGCTCGAACCGCCGGGCGACAGGCCTGGTGCCCGCTGGTTGACGGTGGGGCCGAAGAGCACCGGCTCGGTGGTGCAGTGGTTGCCCCACTCGGGCGTGTTCGTCTTGCCGGCGATGAGGAGACCCGCGGCCTCGTAGCGGGAGACCACCACCGAGCTCAGCGCAGAGACGTGCCCGCGCAGGGCGACCGAGCCCATCCGCTCTGGGGTGCCCGCGAGCGCCGCTCCCAGATCCTTGAGGAGGAAGGGCGCGCCCGCGAGCGGTCCGTCGCCGAGCGGCTCGGCGGCGCGCGCCCGAGCGCGTTCGAAGAGATCGCAGATCACCGCGTTGAGGTGGCGCGCCGCCTCGATCCGGGCGATGGCGGCGTCGAGGAGCTCGAGCGCGGTGGCCTCACCCGAGGCGATGAGGGCGGCGTGCCCGTGGAGGTCGAGGGTGGCGAGATCCTTCATGCCGCTCAGATCATCGCAAGACCGAGCCGGTGATCGCCGGGGCGCGGGCGCCCAGGAAGAAGATCCCGGGGAGACCTGCGGTGTGGAAGCCCAGGTTGGGGTTGTCCTCGAGGGTGCTGTGGGAGATCGCCATCGTTCCCGTCCGGTCGTTGCTGACGTAGAAGATGGCGCCGCCGCCCTCGTTGGCGCGGTTACCGGTGAAGGTGCTGGTGGTGATGGAGAGGGCCATGGCGTCACCGTCGTTGTAGATGGCCCCGCCGCTGCCGCCGCCCGGGGTGCCGGGCCGAGCGGGATTGGCGCCGTGGCCGATGGCGCGGTTACCGAGGAAGCGGCTGTTCGCCACCGTCCAGGAGACGCCGATGCTGCTGAGCGCGCCGCCGTTGCTGCACACGTTCGCGGAGAAGCGGCTCGCGGTCACCGATACGGGGAGGCCGTGGTACTGCGAGAGGGCGCGGACGGCGCCGCCTCCGAGATCGGGGCCCTCGGAGTCGCACCGGTTACCCGAGAAGATGGACCTGATGATGGTCAAACGCCCGCCACGAGCGAAGACGGCGCCACCGCCACCGCCGTCGAAGCCTTGGCCGGTGGAGTTCCCGCCGCTCAGCGTCAGGTTCTCGAGGACCAGGTGGGGAGTGGCTTGGTCCTGGCAGTGCGAGGTCGTCCACACCTGTGCCTGGTCGCAGGTGTCCATGTAGAGGATGCGCCGCCGCCCCTGGCCGCTCAGCGTCACCCGCCCGCCGCCGTCGATGATCACCTGCGGGCTCGTGTTCATGACCTTGGCGGTGGCGGTCATCTTGATGGTGACGGGCGCGGGCCCGCACGAGAAGCGGATCGCCCCGCCCGCGCGGACGGCCGCGACCACCGCCGCCGAGGTGCACGAGGCCGGGGTCCCGTGGCCGACCACGCGAGCGTTGGCAGCGCTCCCGCCGGCGGGCACGAGCAGGGCCGCGCAGGCCGCGCAGGCCAGCAGGCACAGGCACGCGATCGAGCTTGCGGGGCCGCGTCGCACCGGCGAAGGGTAGGCGAACCGATGTCGAGGTACGCTGCCTCACCCCTTGCGCACCCGAGCCGCCGATCGCCTGGCCCGTCTTCCTGGCCGCGCCTGGCTGAGTACTCACGATCCCGGCTACGGCGCCCTGCGCCGGGCGGGGCGCGCCGCCATCGTCATGCCCGCGCTCTTCGCTCTGAGCGACAAGGTCATCGCCAACCCGACGATGTCGTACTTCGTGGCCTTCGGGTCGTTCGCCATGCTCCTGCTCGTCGACTTCTCCGGTTCGATGCGCGACCGGCTGAGTGCCCAAGCGGCGCTCGGCCTCGCGTGCGCGGTGCTCATCTGCCTGGGGACCCTGGCCTCGGAGTCGACCCCGGTGGCGGCGGTGGCGATGGTCGTCGTCGCCTTCGTGATCCTCTTCTCCGGCGTCGTGAGCTCGGTGCTCGCCGGGGCCACGACCTCGCTGCTCCTCGCCTTCATCCTGCCGGTCTCGCTCCCGGGTCCGGCCTCGCAGATCCCCGATCGGGTCGCCGGGTGGGGCCTGGCCGCGGCGGTATCCCTACTCGCGATCTCCCTTCTCTGGCCATCGCCGGCAGGCAATCCCGTTCGCACCGCAGCCCTCTCCGCCGCCCGCGCCCTCGCCGCGCGGCTCAGGGCCGAGGTCGCCTTCGTGATGAGCGCCGGCGACGAAGCCGCCCAGGCGGCGCACCGGGCCGCGGTGGCGCGTGCTGATGACGCGGTCCAGCACCTGCACTCGCTGTTCTTCGCCACCCCGTACCGCCCCACGGGCCTGGCCACCGACGCGCGGGCGCTGGTCCGCCTGGTCGACGAGCTGCGTTGGGCCAACGCCGTCGTCCTGCGCGCGGCGCCGCGCAGCCATCCACGGCAGCCCAACCGCCCGGTGTGCCGCGTCAAGACGGCCGCCGCCGAGGTCCTCGAGCGCGCGGCCGATCTCCTCGAGGCGCCGCGAGGCACGAGTCAGGCGCTGGACGCGGCGCTCGCGAAGCTGCGGGAGGCGCTGGGCGCGCTCGAGCGCGCCACCACCTCCGAGCTTCCGACCGACTCCGCCCCCTCGGCGGGGGAACGCGCGCGCCGGGTGGTATCCGCCCTCGACCCGAGCTTCCGCGCGCTCGAGCTGAGCTTCGTGGTCGAGCAGATCGCCGCCAACGCGAGCTTCGCGGCGGCGGCGCAGCGGCGCAGCTGGCTCGATCGGATCCTCGGTCGCCAGCCTGCTGGCTTCGCCGGAGCATTGGCCTCGTTTCGGGAACGCGCCGGCTCGCATGCCCGGTGGAGCTCCTCGTGGCTGCAAAACAGCCTCCGTGGCGCCGTCGCCCTCGGCCTCGCCGTGCTCGTGGCCGACGTGAGCGGGGTCCAGCACGGCTTCTGGGTGGTCTTCGGCACCCTGGCTGTACTCCGCTCCAATGCCCTGAGCACCGGACAGAACATCGTCCGGGCGATGTTGGGAACGACCACCGGGTTTGTGATCGGCGGGGTGCTCGTCTACCTGATCGGGACGAACACCGCGGTGCTGTGGGTGCTCCTGCCCCTGGTCATCCTCGTCGCCGGGCTGGCACCGGCGACGATCTCCTTCGCCGCGGGGCAGGCGGCGTTCACGGTGACGCTGCTCATCCTCTTCAACATCCTCGTCCCCGCGGGCTGGAAGATCGGCCTGCTACGGATCGAGGACGTCGCCATCGGGAGCGCGGTGAGCCTCGGCGTGGGCCTGCTCTTCTGGCCCCGCGGTGCCGCCGCGGCCCTGGGCCGGTCCCTGTCTGAGGCCTACGCGGTCAGCGCCCGGTATCTGGCCGACGCGGTGGCCTACGGCGTGAGCCGGTGCGACGCCGCCGGCCCCGGGTCGCCCCCGCCCGCGGAGACCTCGGTGCAGGCCGCCGCCGCATCCCGGCGGCTCGACGACACCTTCCGCAGCTACCTGGGCGAGCGGGGCGCGAAGCCGATTCCCCTCGCCGAGGTGACAAGCCTGGTCACCGGCGTGGCGGGGGTCCGCCTGGCCGCGGACGCCGTGCTCGACCTATGGGACGGCGGCGCGGCGCGCGGCGGAGATCGTGCCGCGGCCCGGCGCGAGCTCCTGGAGGCGGCCGATCACCTGACCGGCTGGTACGACCATTTCGCCGACAGCCTGACCGGGGCCGAGCAGGTTCCCGACCCCCTCGCCCCCGATCAGGACGCCGACGGCCGGCTCGTCGACGCGGTGGCCAGCGATCTCCACGACTCCGATGGCAATGCCACCGCCACCGGAGTGCGGGTGATCTGGACCGGTGACCACCTCGACGCCGTCCGCCGGCTCCAGGAGGTGCTCGTCGACCCCGCTCGCGCGGCGGTCGCCGAGCACGCCCTGTCGGCGGGCAGCGCCATGTCTATGCGTGGATGATCGTCCCCACGTGCTCGCCGGCCAGAGCCTTGGTGATATTGGCGGGCTCGACGCCGTTGACGATCTGGATCTCCTTGACCGCTCAGCCCCGCCAGCGCGACGCCAGGGCCACCGCTTCCGACCAGCGCGCGCGCCGGTCGGAACGCTCGGCCTCGGGCCATGAAGGCTCGGCGACAAGGTCGGCCACGACCGCGGGTAGCGCCGCGACGCCCTCCCACACCCCCACCGCCAGCCCCGCCATCATCGCGGCGCCCAGCGCTGTTGCCTCGGGACGCGCGGCTCGCTCGACGCGGACGCCGGCGATCTCCGCCAATCGCCGCACGATCCAGTCAGAGCGCGACATCCCACCGTCGAGGAGGACGCTGGCCAGCGGCATCTGGGCGCTGATGGCCCCGAGCGCGTCGGCGACCTGATGGAGCACGCCGTCGACCACGGCACGGGCGACGTCGGCGCGCGTGGTGGCCCGGGTGAGGCCGATGAGGGCCGCACGCGTGCCCGGATCCCAGCTCGGGGTGCCGAGACCCTGGAGAGCGGGAACGCACGCGACAGCGCCGTCCTCGGGACCGGCGGCGCTCAGGACCCGGTCGAGCTCGCCGGCGGGGGAAAGCACCCCGATCCCCGTGAACCAGTCGAGGGCGGCGCCCGCGGCGGGCACGAATCCCTCGAGCGCGAAGCTCGTCTCTCCCCGCAGGCGCCACGCGCACGAGGCGAGGACGCCCGGCGGCGGCTCGGGGGCGGTCGCTCCGGCCTGGGCGAGGATGAATGCCCCCGTCCCCAGCGTCACCTTCGCGGTTCCCGGCACCCGGCAGCCAAGGCCGAAGAGCGACGCCTGCTGGTCGCCGAGCACGCTGGCGACGGCGCCGTCGCCCAGTCCGGCGACCGCGTCCGAGGCCACGATGGGCGGGAGCAGGGCACGCGGGATTTCGAAGAGGTCGAGGAGCTCCTCGTCCCACTCCTGGCCGCCGAGCGGGCACAGAAGGGTGCGTCCGGCGTTGCCGATCTCGCAGCCGTGGACGCCGGAGAGGTCGCGCACGAGCCACCCCCCCACGTCGTGGTACACGAGCTCGCCCGCCTCGGCGGCGGCGCGGGCGCCGGGTACGTGGTCGAGGAGCCACGCGAGCTTGGTCGCGGGGAAGGTGGCGTCGAGCTCGAGGCCCGTGCGGGCGCGCACGAAGGGAGCGTGGCCGGCGTCGGTGAGGGCGGCGCAGCGATCGGCGGTGCGGCGATCCTGCCACACGATCGCCGGGTGCACGGCCCGTCCCGAGGCGCGCTCGGAGACGATGAAGGTCTCCGTCTGGTTGGCGATCCCGAGCGCGACGACATCGGCCATCTCCGCTCCGGCGGCGGTCAGGGCGCCGGAGATGGCGGCGCCCGAGGAGGCCAGCAGCTCGCCCGCATCCTGCTCGACGAGTCCGGGCGCGGGGAAGGACGCCCGCACCGCCGCGGTGGCGGCCCCGAGCTCCTCGAGGTCCCGGTTGAGGGCGAGGCAGCGGGTGCTCGAGGTGCCCTGATCGAGCCCGAGGACGATCTCCCTCACGGCGTCACCTCGGCGCGCCCGAGCTCGGCGCGATAGGCGCGCAGGGCGCGCTCGTCGTCGGGCTGGGACTCGGCGGCCCGCTCGGCGGCGACGCGACGGTGCCATCCCTCGACCTCCTCCTCGGTCCGTGCCTCGCTCCACCCCAGGGCCCCGGCCATGAGCGCGGCCGCGGGCGCCGCCGCTCCGAGGCCTCGGTCGGCGGCGGTGATGGCCAGGCGCGTGCGCCGCTCGAGGACGTCCTCGAGGCGCAGAGCGCCCTCGTGGGTGCACGCGTACACGACCTCGGCGCCGAGGTGCCCGCCGCCGCCGCCGAGCGGATCCGCGAGCTCCGGGCGCTCCTCGATCAGGCCGATGAGGTCATCGACCCGGTCCCCGTAGCGGCGCAGCAGGCGCTCCATCGTGGGCACGTCGACGCCGGCGCGGGCCGCGAGCGGGGCGCGGCGCTCCCAGGCGGCGGCGAACCCTTCGGCCCCCATGATCGGCACCCGCTCGGTACTCGAGCGCTCGACGGAACCGAGATCGCGAGCGGCGGCGTCGATCAGGTCGGCGGCCATGACGCGGTAGGTCGTGTACTTGCCCCCGGCGATGGTGGTGAGGCCGGGCCGCGGGCTCTCGACGACGTGGCGACGGCTCAGGCGCGTGGTGTCGGTGGAAGCGACGGGACCGACGAGCGGCCGCAGGCCGGCGAACACCCCGCGGATGTCCTCGCGGCTCAGCGGGTCGCAGAGCAGCGCGTTGACCTTGGCGAGCACGTAGTCGACGTCGGCGCCATTGGCCACGGGGCGCTCGAGGCCGTGGCGCCAGGGGGTATCGGTGTCCCCGATCAGCCATCCCGCGTCGGTGGGGATGACGAAGAGGACGCTCTTCTCCGTGCGCGCCAGGAGTCCGGTGGACATGGGAATGCGCTCGCGCGCCACCGTGATGTGGATCCCCTTCGAGGGTCGCATCTCGGTGCGGAAGCGCCCGCCGGCGCTCGCCCGCAGAGTGTCGGTCCAGGCGCCGACGGCGAGGGCGACGTGGCGTGCCGGGAGGATCACCGTCTCCCCCGTCTCCTCGTCGAGGACCTCGGCGCCGGCCACGCCGCGTCCGGCGTCCAGGAGGCGAAGGACGCGAGCGCGGGTGGCCACGTGGGCACCATGGGCGGCAGCGGTGCGGGCGACCAGGGCGACCATCCGGGCATCGTCCTCGGCGGCGTCCCAGAACTGCACGGCGCCGGCGACGCCGTCGCCGCGCAGACCGGGGGCCGCGGCCAGCGCGCGGCGGCGCGTCAGGTGGCAGTGGCGCGGAACCGAGCGCCCGCCGCCGAGGGTGTCGTAGAGGACGAGACCGGCCCCGAGGTAGAGACGCTCCCAGCCCCGGCCCCGGAGCGGCCACAGGAAGGGCACCGGGGAGACGAGATGGGGCGCCAGTCGCGTGAGCAGGAGCTCGCGCTCGCGGAGCGCCTCGCGCACGAGCCCGATATCGCCCATCTCCAGGTAGCGCAGGCCTCCGTGGATGAGCTTGCTCGATTTGCTCGAGGCGCCGGAGGCGAGATCAACGGCCTCGACGAGCCCGACCTTGAGCCCCCGGAGGGCAGCGTCGAGCGCCGCCCCGGCGCCGGTGATCCCCCCGCCCACGACGAGGAGGTCGAGCCCGCCTGCGGCCATGGCGGCCAGCGCCTCGCTTCGAGTCGTCGCGTTGAGGGCGCCCGGCGCGCGGTGGTTACTCACCTTGGCTGCCGATCAGTCGAACAGGGGGCGCAGGGCAGCGTAGAGACGAAGATGGCGGGCATGCAACGCGTCGTAGACCGCGCACAGCTCGGGCTCGGGCTCGACGGGTTCGGCGCGCGCCCCGGCCATCGCCTCGGCGGCGGCGGCGACCGAGGGATGGAGTCCCGCCCCGGCGGCGGCGAGCATGGCCGCTCCCCGTGCCGTGGTCTCGACGTCGAGGGGCCGGCACACCGTGAGCCCGGTGACGTGGGCGCGGATGCTCAGGAGGAGGTCGCCCCGCGCGCCGCCCCCCACACACACGAGCCCGGTCAGGCGATGCCCGGCGGCGGCGATCGCCTCGACCACGTCGCGGAGCGCCATCGCGTTGCCTTCGAGCAGGGCCCGCGCCATATGCGAGCGGCCGTGGGCGGCGGTGAGCCCGTACCACCCCGCGCGGGCGCGGGAATTCCATTCCGGGGTCATCGCGCCCGACAGCGCGGGGACCCAGGAAACGCCGTCGGCGCCGGGCGGCGCCGCGCGCGCGAGCGCGTTGAGGAGCTCGTAGACGTCGGCGCCGGTGGCGGCGGCGCGGGCGATCTCGGGACCTCCGAGCTCGTCGCGAAACCACCGGTAGGCCCCTCCCGAGAGCCAGCCCGGGTTCTCGAGCAGCCACCGATCGGGCAGGGCATGGGGGTGGAGCTCGACGACCGGCGCCGCGGCCGAAGCGGGCGCGGCGATCACCGCGCACACGGGCTCGGCGGTCCCCATCACGTCGCACACCTCACCGGGCTCGATCACCCCGGCGCCGAGCACGGCGGCCATCTCGTCGCCGGCGCCGAGGACCACCTCGATGGCCGCGGGCAGGCCGGTGGCCTCGCGCAGCCACGGCGCGATCATCCCGAGCACGGCGTGAGCGGGGCGGACGGGCGCGAGGCGGCCGGGGTCGACCGCGAAGGCATCGCACGTCTCCTCGCACCACGCCATCCTCCGCGGGTCGAGGAGCCCCGTCGACGACGCATTGGAGGGGTCGACGGCGAGCTCGCCCGAGGCCTGCCAGGCCACCCACGAGCCCGGCAGCAGATAGCTGGCAACGTCGCCGTCGACCTCGGGCTCGTGCGCGCGTAGCCAGGCGATCTTGGCGGCGACGTGCCCGGGATCGAGATTGCAGCCCGTGCGCTCGCGCAGCGCTTCGAGGTCGATGCTCTCGGCCAGCCGCTCGCACTCGGCGCCCGCGCGACGATCGGACCAGATGAGCGCTGGGCGCAGGGCGCGACCGCCGCGGTCGGTGGCGACGAGGCCGTCGAGCTGGGAGCCGAAGGAGAGCGCGGCGATGGGCCGGCCCGCCACCGCGAGGCGGAGCTCGGCGAGGGCCTGCACGAGCGCCCGCGTCCACTCGGACGGGTCCTGCTCGGCCCACCCGGGTCGGGGGTAGGCAAGCTCGTGGGGGGCGTAGGTCGATGCCACCAGGGTGCCATCGGGCTCGAGCGCCTGCGCGCACGTCCCCTGCGACCCCACGTCGACCCCCACGACAAGCGGGGCGTCCGCCGTCAGCGGTGCACCTCGGCGGCGACCCCCGGTCCGTGGCGCACGACGGTGAACGCGAAGGCGTCGGCAAGGTGGTGCTCGCGCGAGACGAGCACGGAAACGCCCTCGGAGGTCATGTCGACCTGGTCGATGGTGAGCAGGAGGGCACCTCGGGCCACGTCGAGGCGCCGCGCGGTCTCGGCGTCGGCGTTGCCCGGGGTGATGGTGGCGACTCCGTGGTGGACGACGAGGCCGTGCTCGCCGAGCGCCGAGTACACCGAGCCGACGCCGAGGCCGCTGAGCTCCTCGGGGCTCAGGTGATCGGCGCGGCACCAGTCGGTGGTGTCGACGACCGGCCGCCCGTCCGCGGTGCGCACGCGGCGCAGCTCGCTCACCGCGGTGCCCTCCGGCACCTCGAGCGCGTGGGCGACGAAGGGGGGGGCGCTCACGAGTTCGGAGGTCTCCGCGGCGGTCCCCGGCTCGAGTCCCGTGGAGGCGATGAGCGAGGAGACCCCGAAGTTCCGGCTCAGGTCGTTGCGGAGCGCGGGGCGGTGGGTGACGTAGGTTCCCGAGCCGTGACGCCGGCTCACGAATCCCTCCTCCTCGAGCATGGTGATGGCGGCACGCATCGAGGAGCGCGAGACGGCTCGCTCGTGGGCGAGCTCGGGCTCGGAGGGGAGTTTGTCGCCGGGAGCGAGCTTCCCCGAGTGGATCAGGCCGCGGAGCTCCTGGGCGAGCTGATGGCGGAGCGACTGGCTCGAGCTCACGGCGCCACGACGAGCTTGAGCGCGTCGCCGGCGCGAATTCGCTCGAACGCTCCCGGGGTCTCGTCGAGGGGGATGATCTCCGAGACCACAGCGCAGATGCCGCCCACGTCGGCCGCCAGCATGTCCAGGGCGCTCACCTGGTCGCGGTGGCGCGAGGCGTAGGAGCCGTGGACCTGGACCTCCTTGTAGTGCAGGACATTGGAGGGGAAGGAGATCGCCGTCGTTCCCTTGGGCAGTCCTCCGAAGAACATGACGCGCCCGCGGGGGGCGGCCAGGAGCATCGCCTCCTCCTGGGCGGCATCGCTCGAACAGGCGACGATGACCACGTCGGCCCCGAACTCGCTCGTCGCGCGCATGACCGCGGCGGGGCCGTCCTGGCTGGCGGTGTCAATGTAGTCCAGGCGCTCGTCGCCGAGGATGGCCCGGGCCAGGTCGAGGCGCTGGGCCGTTCGTTCGAGGAGGAGGACCTGGCCTGCGCCCTGCAGGCGCGCGAGCGCGGCGTGAGCGGTGCCCACCGGGCCCGCGCCGATGACGACGACGACGTCGTCGAGGGTGATCGAGAGATCCTTGTGGCCGCAGATGACATCGGAGAGGGGATCGGCGAAGGTGGCGTGAGCGGGAGAGAGGCCCTCGGGGATCCGGAAGAGGTTCTTGAGCGCGATCTGGGGGATGGCAACGTGCTCGGCGTAGGCGCCCTGATGGTCGAAGCCCATGAGCTCGCCGTGCAGGCACAGGTTCTCATGGCCGCTGCGGCACATGCGACAGCGACCGCACCACAGCGTCGAGATGCAGTGCACGGGGTCGCCGACGGTGATCCCCGCCTCGGCGACCTCGCGCTCGGCACGGGCGCCGATCTCGATGAGCTCGCCGGAGATCTCGTGACCGAGGACCCAAGGAGGCGCGATGCGGCGATCGCCGTTATAGAACGAGCGCACATCGGTGCCGCAGATCCCGCAGGCGAGGACCCGCAGGAGGACGCCGTCATCGGGACAGCCGACGTCGGGGGCGCTCTCCACCGTCATCGCGCCGGGGCCGTTCCAGATCGCTGCGCGCATCGCGAGGACCCTAACAGGGTTGTCCGACAACTTCACGACAAGGGGTTGCAGCCGTCCACCCTGGCCGGTAGGGTGCCGCTAGTTGTCAGACAACCTGGAGCGTTCGGTGTCCGAATTCATCTTCATGCTCACCCGCGACGATCAGACGATCGCCGATGCGCGCGAGGTCTACGAGTCGGTCGCCGGCATCGGGATCACCCACGTGGGGTGCAAGGACCTGGGGCTCCCGCGCGATGAGCTGGCGGCGCTGATGGCGGACATCCGCGCCAACGGGCACACGAGCTACCTCGAGGTGGTCTCCGAGACCGAGGAGGCGACGCTGGCCTCGGCCCGCGTGGCCGCCGAGATCGGCCCCGACTACCTGATCGGGGGCACGGTGATCGAGCCGATCCAGGAGATCATCGCCGGAACCGGCGTGCGCTTTTGCCCCTATATCGGGACGGTAATCGACCACCCGTGTCTGCTCCGCGGGACGATCGCCGACATCGCCGCCGACGCCAAGCGGGCGCAAGCGCTCGGCGTCGACGGCATCAATCTCCTCGCCTACCGCTACGACGGCGATGTCGACGAGCTCGTCGAGGCGGTGGTCAAGGCCACCGACCTGCCGGTGATCGCGGCGGGCTCGGTCGACTCGGCCGAGCGCATCGATGCGCTGGGCGAGCGCGGCGTGTGGGCCTTCACCATCGGCACGGCGGCGCTCGACGGAAAGCTGGTGGCGGGGGCACCACTGGCCGGGCAGCTCGAGTACGTGCTCGGAGCAGCGCAGGGAGAGAACGGAAAAGTGGCTGGGGGGACAGGAACGCTCGGGGGCGGGCGATGAGCGAAGGGGAACGGCAGCTGCGAGACGACCTGTCCGTCCTCGCCGCCTCCGAGGACGGCCGGCGCCTGCTCCAGCTCGGCCTTCGCGGCATCGCGCGGGGCGAGCGCGGGGTCGCAGCGGGCTGCTGGAACCGGCACGGGAGTGCGGGCTGCCTGTTCCAGCATGCCTACTGGGAGGGGGTCCGGGACGGTGTCTTCGCCGACCGAGGCCGCCCTGGGGACTGGATCGGCAGCTTCGTCGGTCCGCACGACTACGGCATCGTCATCCGGGTCATCGAGGCGTTCGACGGGCTCGCCCGGACCGCCTACTCGGACATCGAGCCGCGGGCAGTCCTGCCTGATCGTGTCCGGCTCAGGCAGTCGGAATGGAACCGAGCGGTGGAGCGGCTGCTCGTGGAGGTCCTCGGCCGCAGCGAGGCCGAGGCGGTCACCGATACGGAGCCAGTGACTGCGGGCGTGTAGGTAGGTCACACGAGCACCAAGCCCAGCGCGAGACCGAGGAGAGACAATTGAGCCCCCAGGGCGAAGTACTACGAGAACATCACGAGGGGATGCTTCCGGTGGCCGAGAGCGTGGACGTCGGCGGGCGCGACGACCTCCACAAGCTCAGGCCGGGATCAGTCGGCCTGATTGGCGTGCTCTTCCTGACCGTGACCGGCTCGGCGCCGATCTCGGCCATGCTCTTCAACACGCCGATCTCGGTGGGCTTCGGGAACGGTGTGGGCACGCCCGCCGGCTTCATCGTCGCGGCCGTCGTCCTCACCATCTTCGGCGTGAGCTACGTCGCCATGGCGCGCAAGGTCACCACCGCCGGCGGCTTCTACAGCTTCATCAGCCACGGGCTGGGCCGGGAACTGGGGATGGCCAGCGGCTTCGCCATGGTCGCCGCCTACAGCGTGTTCGAAGTCTCGCTCGTCGGAGGCTTCGCCTACTTCGCCTCGCTCAAGGCGGCCCGCTACGGCTGGCACGTGCAGTGGTACTGGCTCGGCTTCATCATGATCGCGGTCATCGCGATCCTCGCCTATTTCGACGTCCGCGTCTCGGCGCGCATCCTCGGCGTCGCCCTGCTCCTCGAGATCGTCACGCTGATCGTCTTCGACGGCTTCATGTTCGCCGACGGTCACGTCTCCACCAACGCCATCAATCCGGTCAACGCCTTCAAGAGCCTCCCCGCCGGCCACGCCGGGGGGACCGCCCTGGCCGCAGGCGCCTACAGCATCGGCATCTTCTTCGCCTTCTGGTCCTGGGTGGGCTGGGAGATGGCACCCAACTACGGGGAGGAATCGAAAAACCCCAAGAAGAACATTCCCCGGGCGATGTACATCTCGGTCATCGGGCTGGGGGTGTTCTACGCGGTGACGTCATGGGCGTCGATCAGCGGCTACTCGTCCTTCCCCGAGGCCGTGAACGTCGCCCAGAACAACTCGGCAAACTTCTTCTTCATCCCGGCCCAGCACTTCGGCGGGCTCTTCCTCAAGGACTGCCTGAGTTGGTTCATCATCAGCGGCTCGTTCGCGTGCGGCATGGCCTTCCACAACACCACCGCCCGCTACATGTACTCACTCGGCCGTGAGAGCGTCCTGCCCCGGTTCCTCGGGCGCACCCACCCCAAGTACCACAGCCCCCATCTCGCCTCCACGGCCCAGTCGGTGATCGCCGCGGTGATCCTCGCGGCCTTCGCGCTCTTCGCCGCCGTTGACCCCAAGCTCGGGGCGGCCGACTCCGTCGGCTACCTGCAGGTGTACGGGCTCATGGCGGTGATGGGAGTGGTGTCGATCCTCGCCATCCAGGCGCTCGTCTCGCTGGCCATCTTCAACTACTTCCGCACCCACCACAAGGCCGACCACCACTGGTGGACGACGATCACCGCTCCGCTCGTGGCCACCGTGACCCAGGCCATCGTCCTCTACCTGGCGATCAAGAACCTGAAGTTCCTGGGCTCGGGCTACAGCTACGCCAAGTGGCTGTGCTTGGCGGATCTGGCGATCTTCTTCGCGGGGCTGGGGTACGCCTTCTACCTCAAGAGCCAAAAGCGGGCCAAGTACGAGACGATCGGGCGGATGATCAATCAGGGGTTCGACTAGGGGGTGTGATCGCCCGGGGGCGCTGGCGGTCACACAACTTCAACCGAGGCGGCGACCACGCTCGTGGTCGCCGCCTCTGACCTTGCCCGGACGACGATGCGCACGCGATCGCCACGGAAGAGGTCGTGCGAGCGCTCGAAGGGCACGCCCTCGGCGCTCCAGGCGATGCGCGATATCGAGACCAGCGAGGCGCCGCGGGGAACGCTGAGGAGCCGCGCCTGCGCCGCCCCCGCGGCTACCACCTCGATGCGCTCCTCGGCCTCTCCCGGCGCGAGGCCGTAGCGGGACTGGAGGAGCTCGTAGAGCGAGCCGCTGAGCGAGTGATCGAGCAGGCCGGGGAAGCGGTCGGCGGGAAACACCGCCTGCTCGAGGGAGATCGGCTCGCCGTCGGCCAGGCGGACGCGAACCACCTCGTGCACGAGCGCGTCCGCATCCAGGCCGAGCGCGGCCGCCGCCTCCTCCTCGACGGCCCGGGTCGCCGTCGAGATCACCCGGGCGTCTGACTGAAATCCCTGGCGGCGCAGGTAGGCGGGAAGGCCGGCGAGGCTGGTGAGATCGCGCTCCACCTTGCGCTCGGCCACAAAGATCCCGCCGGCCCGTCCGCGCACGCGGCGGATGGCGCCGGAGCGCTCGAGGTCGGCGAGGGCGGCTCGGACGGTGGAGCGCGAGACCTCGAGGCGCCCGGCGATCTCCCGCTCGGCCCCGAGCCGCTGTCCGGGCGCCAGCTCCCCGGCGTTCATCTCCCGCCGCAGCCGGTCGCGGACGGCGATCACCGCAGGGCCGAGCGAAACCCCGGCGTCGCCGCGCCCCGTGCTCATCCCCTACTCCTCGAGGGCCATGATCGACTCGGGCAGGGTCTGGCCGCCGTCGATGACGATGGTCTGCCCGGTGATGTAGCCGGCCTCGTCGGTGGCCAGGAACAGGGCGGTATGCCCGATCTCGGCGACGGTGCCGAGGCGCCGCTGAGGGATCGAGGCCTCCATCTTGCTGCGGTACTCGGGGCCGAGCTCGGCCAGGCCCTCGCTCTCGATGTTCCCCGGCATCAGCGCATTGACGGTGATCCCATAGCCGGCCAGCTCGATCGCCACCGTACGCAGGAACCCGAGCTGGGCCGCCTTGGTGGCGCCATAGTGCGACCACCCGGGATACCCGGTGATCGGCCCGGTGATCGAGGAGGTGATGATCACCCGCCCGTGACCGCTGCGGGCGAGCTCGGGGACGGCGGCCTTGACCGCGAGCATGGTGCCCTTGACGTTGGTGGCGAAGATGGCGTCGATGTCCTCCTCGCTCATGTCCTCCAGGCGGGCCGCCGGGAAGATCCCGGCGTTGGCGCACAGGACGTCGAGCCCCCCGAAACGCTCGACGGTCTCGGCGACCATGCGCTCGGTGTCCGCTCCCGAGCTCACGTCGGCGCGGATGAAGGCGACCTCCCCACCTTGCGCGCCGAGCTCGGCCGCGGCCTGCGCGCCGACCTCGGGATCGCGACCGACGATGGCCAGGCGGGTGCCCGCCTCGAGGAAGGTTTGGGCGATGCCCCTGCCGATGCCCTTGGTGCCGCCGGTCACGAGGACGGTGCGGCCCGTCACTGGAGTGAACACAGGTGAAGCCTCCCTAATGGGTTGACAGGTAGTCCTCGGCGAGAGCGCAGGTACCGGCGGTGAAGCCGGCGCCGAGCTGCGCCGCCTCGGGCGCGAAGGTGTGGTGGGATCCGATCCACGCCACGAGCAGGAGCCGGCGCAGCATCACGAAGGTCTGGAGCTCGGCCTGCGCCGCGGGCTCGAGCTCGCCCACCGAGCGGTAGCCGTGGATCCAGGCCTCGCGGAGCTCGGGGACGCGCGGGTGATCCTCCATGAACGAGACCGCGGTGGCGAAGTCGTACATGTTCCATGAGAAGCCGCAGTCATCGAAGTCGATGACGCGGACGGCGTCGCCGTCGATGAGGAGGTTGGCGAGGCGGATGTCGGCGTGCACGAGCCCGAAGCGGCTCGGGCCAGCGCCGAAGGCCTCAACCCGCTCGGCGATCCTGGCGTCGAGGCACGCGAGCTGGCGGCGCTCTTCGGCGCCCATGCCGAGGCCGTCCTGCCACCGGCCCCAGTGCCCTTGCGGTCCGATCGTCGACGCGTAGTCCCAGCGCGGGCGCCTGAAGTGCTCGGGCGTGACCCAGCGGCGGGCGTGCTCGTGCATGCGCGCGGAAATCGCTCCCAGGGTCTCGAACTGCCGGGCCGCGGCATCGCCGCCGTCGAGGTCCGGCGCCACCCCGGCCACCCATTCGAACATGACCACCTGGCGTGGGCCCACGCCCGGCGCCGCTACCTCGACGACGCGCTCGCCGTCGCCGGCGACGATAACCCGCGGGGTGTCGACGACGCCGTCCGCGTGGAGCGCGTCGATCCACATGAGCTCGGACTCAATCTCGTCCCGGCTGCGGTAACCGGGACGGTGCACCCGCAGGGCGTAGCGCGCTCCCAAGCTCGGATCCTCGACGTGGTAGGTGTGGTTCTCGGAGACGTTGCAGAGAGTCACGGTGGCGCCGGCGCCGAGGCCGAAGCGCGCCGTCGCCGCCCGGGCCAGCTCCTTGATCTGCTCGTTCTCGGTGGTCATCTCCGTGGTTCAGTGCTCACGTCCGGTGACGGCGGCGAGGACACCGCCGATCTCGTCGCGCGCGAGCACGATATCCGACGTCCGGCCGGCGAGATAGAGGCGACCCGCGGCCCCGATCATCGACACGCTGACCAGGGTGAGGGCGGGCGCC
Source organism: Solirubrobacteraceae bacterium (assembly GCA_035552215.1). Classification (GTDB taxonomy): domain Bacteria; phylum Actinomycetota; class Thermoleophilia; order Solirubrobacterales; family Solirubrobacteraceae; genus Palsa-465. Next base: position 20,952 of record DASZLV010000104.1, read on the forward strand.
ACCCGCTCGGCGGCGTTGGCGGCCGCGGCCGCGAACAGGGCCGGGGTCATCTCGGCCACGAGCAGGCTCTGGCCGGGCAGAAGCATCGACGCCTCGCGGTTACGGTTGATGATCACCGCGTGCTGGTCGGTGACGTCCTCGACGATCCCCAGGTAGGTGACGCGAGGGCGCAGGGCGTCCTCGGCCCGGGCACCAATGCCCGCGAGGATGGCCTGCCCGGCCCGTTCCACGGCGTCGGGGTCGCGCGCGTGGACCTCGAGGACGCCGAACTGGCGCTCGACGTAGTGGATCCCCGGCTCGACCTCGGGCACGGCCTTGAGCGCGAGGTCGATGACCCGCTCGATGGCCAAGGCGGGTGACACCTCGACGATGAGGGCATGGTCGCCCTCGATCGGCGGGTATCCCCGCGCCCGGGTGGGAGTACCCAGGTAGGCGGCGAACTGCCGCCTCAGGTCGGGGACCCGAAGGTAGACGCGGAGCTCGACCGGCGTCTCCGGCAGCGTCGGCACCGTGGCCTGCTACTCCGGCTCGGTGAAGTGCTTGCCGAGCTCCGGGTGGGGTCGCGGGATCACGTGGACGGAAAGGAGCTCGCCCACGCTGGCGGCCGTCTCCGCGCCCGCCTCGGTGGCGGCCTTGACCGCTCCGACGTCACCGCGGACGACCACGGCGACGAGCCCGTCGCCGACCTCCTGGCGCGAGACGATGCTCACGTTGGCGGCCTTGACCATTGCGTCGGCCGCTGCCAGCGCGGCCACGTAGCCCTTCGTTTCGACCATTCCGAGCGCTTCGCTCATGTCACCTCTCCTTGCTCTGGTTGTCTTGCTCGTCGAGCGAGCCGATGATCAACGCGTCGATCGGTGGGTGCTCGGGGGCGAACCAGCCCGAGGCCACCGAGCCGCTGGCCACGAGCACGCGCTCGCCGACCCCGCTCCCGAGGACATCGAAGGCGATCAGGCGCGCGCCGTCGTCGCTCTCCACCTCGAGGAAGGCGCCGCGGGGAATCGACTCCACGCGCTTGGTCGCCCACACCGATCCCGTCACTATGCCTTTCAGCATCTGCCCTCCTTTTCGATCTGAACGCCCAGGGCACGGGCTTGGTCGCGCGCCAGCGGAGTGAGCACGGCGCCGCGGGCGAGGACCAGGCGCGCCCCGCGATGAGCCGCGTCGCGCACCGTGCGTTCGGTGACCGCGCCGGCGGCGATGCGTAAGGCAGCGGGCGCGGCGGGGCGGGCGGGCGCCCCGGTCGCTGCGGTGCCTCCGGTCACTCCGGTCACTCCGGTCACTCCGGTTGCGCGCCGCAGCGTGAACCGCACCTGCCCGGCGCGGATCGCCCGCCGCTCGCGGGGGCTCTCGAGGCGCGCGAGGAGGGCGCGCACGAAGCGCTCGAGGTCTTCGTCGGTCTCGATGGTCACGGCTTCAGTGGGCGTGTCTCCCATCACGGGGGGCTCCGCTTCGCCCGACCCGCCGTCGCCGATGACCTCGCCGGGGATGGCCGGGCCGGTCCAGGTCGACGGGCGCAGGACGGCGGCCACGGGCGGGGGCGGGACCTGGGGCGTGGGATCGGCCCCCGGCATCGACGCCGAATGCACGACCTCGCGCAGGACCTCTCTGGCCACGGCGCGCATCGCCTCGAGAGGATCGGCGTCGGTCATCGTCCCCCCTGCAGCGACGCCGTCGCGGCCTCGGCCCCGGCGCGCACGTCAGCTTCCGCTCCCGTGATGTAGACGCGGCCCGTTGCCCCGATCATCCGGTAGTCGACGACCTTGATCTCGGCGGCCTTCTCGGCCTCGTTGACGGCGAGGATGGCGTAGGAGGCGGGCTGCATCTCGAGGACGAAGAGGGACTCACCGGGCAGCGCCATCGAGCCGAGCTTGTTGCGGTTGATGAGAAAGGCGTGCTGGTGGTCGAGGCGCGAGATGAGCTTGGCGGCGAGGATCGACGGCGGGGTCGCGTCCGACTGGATCGCCCCCAGGGCTTCGAGGACCGCCGTGCTCGCCGAGCGGACCGCCGAGGTCGAGCGTGAGTGGAACTCGAGGTAGCCGAACTGGCGCTCGACCACGAGGATCCCGGCCTGCGCATCGGTGTGCTTGAGGACGATGTCGGTGAGCGGCTCGATGTCGAGCCCGGGCGCGACCTCGATCACGCCGGCCGCCATGTGGCTCCGAGGCAGCCGCCCTCGCACCCAGGTGCCCAGGTAGCACATGGTCTGCGGCTGGAGCTGATCGATGAAGATCGCTGATCGGAGCTCGGCCATGGCTAGTGCGGCACTAGGCTCGCACGACCTCTCGGAGCTCCTCGAGGATGAGGCGGCGGAGGTCCTCGCGGTCGATGGGCGCGGCGGCTGGGGCCGCGCGCGGCGAACTCGCAAGCGGCCGCGAAGCGGTCGCCGACCACGGCTCGAGCCCGGCGAAGTCTCCGAAGGGCTCGCTGGGATCGGCGGCGTAAGCGAGGCGCGTCCACTGCACGAGGTCGCGCGGCTGGAGGTTCTCGGTCAGCGAGGAGCCGCCGAAGAAGCCGGTGCCGATGGTCATGGTCGCAGGCAGGTTGGTGTCCAGTCCCGCCGAGCCCGTACTCCCGGGGACGTTGACGCTCACGCGCAGGACGCCGAGCGCAGCGCCGTAGGCAAGGATGGTCGCGGGAGTGCGGGAATGGATCACCGCCGAGTGACCGGCCCCTCCGATTCGCAGCAGCGCGCGCGCCGCCTCGATCCCCCTCTGGACGTCGGGGACCCGGACCATGCCCAGGAGGGGAAAGAGCTTCTCGTGGGCGAGCATCTCCTCGGGGACGACGAGCGCGAAGGGGGCGACGAGGACGCGGGTGCGCGCGGGCACGGTGATGCCGGCGGCCTGGGCCAGGGTGGCGGCGTCCTTGCCCGCGAGCGCGATGTCGATGCGCCCGTCGGGATAGCAGGCGGCGCGCACGCGGTCGGCCGCCTCGGCGTCGAGCACGTGAGCGTGGTGGCGGCGGAGCTCGGCGATGAGGGCGTCGGCGATCGGCTCCTCGGCGATCACCGTCGACTCGTTGGTGCAGAGAATGGAATTGTCGAAGGACTTCGACTCGGCCAGAGAGGCGGCGGCGCGGGCGAGGTCGGCAGTGGCGTCGACCAGCGCGGGCACGTTCCCGGGGCCGACGCCGAGCGACGGGGTGCCCGAGCGGTAGGCGGCCCGCACGACGGCGGTTCCCCCGGTAGCGAGGATGAGGTCGGTTTCCGGGTCGGCCATCAGGCTCTCGATGAGCGGGACGGTCGGCTCCTCGACCACCTGCAGGCAGCCGTCGGGGGCGCCGGCGGCGACGGCGGCCCGCGCCATGACCCGGACGGCCTCGACCGACACTTTGCGGGCCATCGGGTGCGGCGAGACGACGACGACGTTGCGTGTCATCAGGGCGAGCAGGACCTTGAAGTAGACGGTGGCGATCGGATTGGTGGACGGCGTGAGGGCCAAGATCACCCCGGCCGGCTTCGGCACCTCGACAAGCTTGCGCTCGGAATCGATGCGTGCGCCCACATAGTCGTCGTCGGCGTAGCGCTCGAAGATGCCCTGCGAGCACGCCTCGTTCTTACGCCGCTTGTGCTCGACCACGCCCATGCCCGTCTCGGCGACGGCGTCGCGGGCGAAGCGCTCGGCGTTCTCGTGGGCCGCGGCGGCGACGGCCGCGGCGATCTTCCGGGTCTGTTCTCGGTCATAGCGGGCGAAGGCGGCGCTCGCCCACCGCGCCCGCTGGAGCATCATCCGCGCCCGCGGGGCGCCCGGGACCTCTGCCGGTCTGGCGTCGGTGATGCTCACGCGGCGCTCCCCACGGCTGTGCGCGCCTCGGCGCGGGCGAGCTCGATGGCCACCGCGGTGCGGTCGAGCACCTCGTCGACGAGGTCGGGGCCGAGGAGGATGCCCGGCTTGAACTGCAGGACCCGGGGGTCGAGGGTGGAGAAGATCGCCCACACCCCGTGCTCGTAGAGATTGCGCATGACGAGCTTGGCGCCCTGGGGGTGGTCGAACTCGAGGCCCATGACGACGCCGTCCTGGCGGATCCCCACGAGCCAGTCGGGATAGAGCTCCTGGATGGCCCGGAGCCCGCGGCGGAACCTCTCGGCGATGTAGTGGACCATCGAGCGGACCTCGGGCCGGGTGCAGATCTCGAGGACCTTGAGGGCCACGATGCACCCGAGCTCCGCTCCCCCGCCGGTGGAGATGTGACCGAAGCCGTCCTCCTCGAGCCAGCGCGAGCATTCCTCGGAGACCACCGTGCAGGCGATCGGATACATGCCGCCGGTGATCCCCTTGCCCACGACCATGATGTCGGGTTCGATGCCCGCCTTGGCCACCCCCCACATCTCGCCCGTGCGCATCAGGCCCGTCTGCACCTCGTCGGCGATGTACAGGGCGCCATGGCGCTCGCACAGGCGCTTGACCGACTGGAGGTAGCCGGGCTCGGGGAGGGGAAACCCGTAGGTGGCGGGAATGGTCTCGATGACCACGGCGGCCACGTCGTCTCCGCGCAGCGCCGCCTCCATCTCGTCGAGGTCGTTGAACGACACCTGGGTGAACTCCTCGGGCCGGTCGGCGAGGAACAGGGTCGAGAAGCGCTCATCGCCCGTGGCCACGGCGAGGCCGGTGTGCCCGTGGTAGCCCTTGCGGATGGAGACGATCTTGCGCCGCTGGCGGGTGTGACGAGCGGTCTTGATGGCGATGTCGATGGCCTCCCCTCCCCCCGAGCCGTAGACGACGCGCCGCAGGTTGGGCGGGCAGGTGGCCACGAGCGCCTCGGCCAGCGCTGTCCGGGCGAGCGCCGGGAAGTGATGGTTACCGATGTCGAAGCGGCCCATCGCGAGCTCGAGCGTCGCAATGAGCTCCGGGTTGCGATGGCCGAGGTTGTAGGTGCCGCCGTTGAGATGCAGGTCGATCAGGCGCCGGCCTTCCATGTCCCAAAAGAAGTACCCCTCCCGGCGGTCGATGACCAGGTCGACGCCGGCGTCCTGCCAGAAGCGCGTCTTGTCCGGATTCCAGAACTCCTCGGACCGCCGCAGGAAGTCGGCCTTCGAGTCGTAGGAGAAGAAGCCGTAGTCGTACATGGCGTGGCGGTGCCGCCGGACCGTACCATTTTCAAGATAATTTGACTAGACCTTTTAGATAAAAGGTCTAGTCAGCTTATCGCCCTGATCCTCCCGCTCGCGCGCGCCCTGTCGGATAATGCGGGCTCCGGTACGGGAAGGAAGGGCGATGGAGCCGAGTCGAAGGATCGAGCGGGTGGAGGGGATCGAGGGCATGGACGCCGGCGGCTTCGTCGCCGCGCTGCTCAGATACGCCTCGGACGCGATCGCCGTCAGCGATGTCGACTCGGGGCGTTACCTCGTGGTCAGCGACTCCTACTGCTCGCTCACGGGTTTTGCGCGCGAGGAGCTGGTCGGGCGCACTTCGGTCGAGCTCGGCCTGGTGGCCGACGCCACCGCGCGGGCGCGCGCGCTGCGGCGCGCCGGAGCCGGTGAGATGCATGAGCTTCGCCTGCGTCGCAAGGACGGCGAGACGCGCCTGTTCGAGTTCTCGGTCCAGCATCTGGACGGAGGACTCATGCTCACGATCAGCCGCGATGTCACCGAACGCCGCCGGATGGAGGCCCAGCTCAAGGCAAGCGAGGAGCGCTTCCGGGTAGCGGTGGAGTCGATGCTCGACGCCTTCGCGATCATGTCGCCGGTCCGCGACGACCGAGGCAACGCCATCGATTTCCGCTTCGAGTACGTCAACGGCGCCTACTGCGACCTCGTCGGGTTCACGCGCGAGCGGGTACTCGGGAGCCGAGGCTCAGAGCTGTTCCCCGGCTTTCAGAGCAGCGAGCGGTTCGCGGTGTACTGCCACGTCATGAGCACCGGCGAGCCCCTCACGATCGAGGACCTCATCCCTGGTCTGGCGGCCCGGGTGGTCGAGCTCAGCACCGTGCCCCTGGATGGGAACATCGTGATCTCCGCACGCGACATCACCGAGCGACGGCACGCCGAGGCCGAGCTCGCCCTGCGGGCCGAGCTCCTCGAGCTCGCCCACGACGCGGTGATCGTGCGCGACCCCGTCGAGAGCCGGGTGACCTTCTGGAACCCCGAGGCCGAAGCCGTGTACGGCTACAGCTTTGCCGAGGCCGCCGGCCGTCATCCACGAGCTCCTGGCCACGGTGTTCCCCGAGTCCGAGGAGGCGGTGGCCGGCGCGCTCGCGCGGGACGGGCACTGGCAGGGCGTGCTCAGGCACACCCGTAGGGACGGTACGGTGATCGTGGTTTCGAGCCGCCAGGCCCTGCGTCGCGACGCCGACGGGCGCCCGACGACGATCATCGAACTCAACTCCGACGTCACCGAGCGCAATCGTGTCGAGGAGGCGCTCCGCGAGAGCGAGGTGCGCTTCCGGCTCCTGGCCGAGAACTCGCGCGACGTGATCCGCCTCTTCGACGCCGAGCGCACCATCCGTTACGCCTCCCCCTCGTGCGAGGCGGTCCTCGGCTATCGCCCTGAGGAGCTCATCGGCCACGCCGCCGCGGAGTTCCAGCACCCGGACGACGCCGCGGCCAGTGACACCCGGCGCGATACGGTCATTGCCGGCCGCGGCGACGACGTGACCATGACCTACCGCAGCCGCCGCAAGGACGGCGGTTACGTGTGGCTCGAGTCGAGCGTCCGGCCGCTGCGCGACGAGGCCGGGGGCGCCGTGGTCGGCTATCAGGAGTCGGCCCGGGACATCTCCGAGCGCCGGGAAGCCGAGGCCGAGATTCGGCGCGCCAAGGAGGAAGCGGAGCACGCCAACCGAGCCAAGAGCGAGTTCCTCTCGCGCATGAGCCATGAGCTGCGAACCCCGCTCCACGCCATCCTCGGCTTCGGGCAGCTGCTCGAGCACGAGGACCTTCGCTCCGGGCAGCGCGAGAAGCTCGTGCAGATCATCAGGGGCGCCGATCACCTGCTCACGCTCATCAACGAGGCGCTCGACCTCTCAGCGATCGAACGAGGGGAGCTGCGGCTCTCACTCGAGCCCGTCCACGTCGCGGACGTGCTCGACGAGGCGCTCGACATGGTCGCGCCGCTGGCCGCGGGCCGCTCGCTCACCGTGCTCGCTCCGGTGCCAGCCGAGCTCGACCACCACGTGATGGCCGATCGCCAGCGGCTCAAGCAGGTGCTCCTCAACCTGCTCTCGAACGCGGTGAAGTACAACCGGGAGGGCGGTTCCGTCGAGGTGGCGTGCGCCCGGGAGGGAGGGGACAAGTGCCGGATCGAGGTCGCCGACAGCGGCGTGGGAATCGCCGCCGAGGATGTAACGCGCCTGTTCGAGCCCTTCGACCGTCTCGGCGCGGAGACGAGCGACGTGGAAGGAACCGGCCTCGGCCTGGCGCTCGCCAAGCGGCTGATCGAGGCCATGGACGGCGAGATCGACGTCGAGAGCGAGCTCGGCCGCGGCAGCGCCTTCTCGCTCGTGCTCCCCATCGCCGAACCGCCCCAGGCGCGCCCCGCGCCGCGCGCGGACACGCGCCCGGCTCCCGTGCCGCGAGGGGACGGGCACGCCCGAACCGTGCTCTACATCGAAGACAACCCGTCGAACATCAAGCTCGTCGAGACCATCCTCGGCCTGCGGCCGGAGGTCACGCTGCTCGTCGCCTCCCACGGCAGCCTCGGCTTGGAGCTGGCGAGCCACCACCTGCCCTCACTCGTCCTCCTCGACCTCAACCTCCCGGACATCGCGGGCGAGGACGTCCTGCGCCGGATCCGCGCCGACTCGCGCACCGCCGGTATCCCCGTGGTCATGCTCAGCGCCGACGCGACACCGGGACAGGTGGAGCGCCTGCGCCGAGCGGGAGCCGACGACTACCTGACCAAGCCCTTCCGCTTCGAGCAGATCCTCGCCGTGATCGACGGCCTCGCCGGTCCTCGGAGTTAGCGCGCGCCGGTCACGCCGCGATGTCCGGCGCGTGGCATTCGGGGTGGCCGCAGCCGCACGCATGCGCCTGGTGTCCCTCGTGGCTGGCGTGGCGGGCGCAGTAGTCCGAGCAGAACCCGTCCTCCCTGGCCTCACAGTTGCACCCTTCGTGACCACACATCTGCTCAGCCATCGCGCTATCCCCTTTTGCTCGCCGCGGGTGTGGCGGCGAACCTTACACGGAGGTCACGGGGGGGCGGGGGGGCGGGCGGGGGGCGACGCGGCCGGGGGGGCGGGGCGCGACGCGCCCGGGGGCCGCGCTGCGTTTCGCCGGACTATGCGGAGTTTCGTAGCACGGGTCCCCCCACGGCACGCCGCGCGGGGGCGCGGGGGCGGGCGGGCGCGGCGGGGGCGGGCGGGCGCGGGCGCCGGGGCGCGGGGGGGCGGGCGGGCGCGCGCTTGCCGACGCGGGTCGCGCGCGCCGGCCGACCGGCGTCAGATCGGTGAGGTTGCCCGAACTGCTGTCGATTGGTCCGGAGGGGTCGGACCGAACGACAGAAGTTCGGCGGCCGCCTACCGGGGACATGCTGCGTTTGGTCTAACCGTGCGACTTTCGGAGCCCACCACGCGCGGCGACCCAGCGCCCGCCGCCAGCCCAGCGGCCGCCGCCAGTCCAGCGCCCGCCGCCAGCCCCGCCGCCAGCCCAGCGCCCGCCGCCAGCCCAGCGCCCGCCACCAGCCCAGCGCCCGCCGCCAGCCCAGCGCCCGCCACCAGCCCACGCCACGCCGCCCCCCTCACCCCCGCCAGTAGAAATCCGCCCCCGCCGCGATCGGCTCGGCCACCGCGCTCAGCTCTCCGCGGGCCGCTTCCACCTCGAGCCCGGCGATGGCGGCGACCTCGACGGTGGCGAGGGGGTGCTCGGCCCAGGCGAGGACCTCGGCGACGCTCTCGGGCTTGGAGCGGCGGATGAGCCCGGGGGCGAGGTTGGCGATCGCCGCTTCGTAGGTCTCGATCGGGTTGAAGCCGGGGATGACGACGGTGGCGCCGTCGCCGGGGCGGGTGATCTCGTAGCTCGGTGCCGAGTAGCGCCGTTGCTCGCGCGGGCCGCCGAGCTTATGGTCGAGGGCGCGGGCGGCCGCGGATGGCCTGCGCGCCGAGTCGATGTCGCTGCGCAGCGCCTCGTCGACCTCTGACGAGGTGCACCAGCGCTCGAGCTCGGACGGTTCCAGGCTGGCGTCGTGGGCCGCTGCCGCCAGCACCGAGGGCTCGTCGAGCAGGCCGCCGACCATGGCCCGCACGCGGAGGGAGCGCAGGAGCGCGTGCTCGCGGCCGGGCGCGGCCAGCCGCGCGGCGACCACGGCGCGACAGGCGGGCTCTGATGACGCGGGGCGCGCCAAGGGCGCGGGATCGATGGGCATCCCGTAGCGGCGCTGGAGGCTGGGAGCGCCGCCGGCGAGCTTCTCGGCCTCGCCCGGCTCGAGGGTGAGGACGATCATTCGCGCCCGCCAGCGCAGCTGATCGCCGTAGTGCCAGACGAGGCGTAGCCGCGCCGGCTCGGCCGAGAAGGCGTACGGGCATGCCGGATCGGTGAACAAGGTGACGTCCAGCGACTCCATACGTGTGAACATACCCGCCGCGTGAGCGTGAGCCCGCACCAGAGAGGGAGAGCGCATGAGCTTCATGAAGCCGGTATTGCCGGAGTACGACCCGTTCGAGTGGGCACGCAAGCCGTTCGCGGAGCGAGCTCGGATGGCGTGCGAGGCCTACGCGGTGCAGGGCTGGGGCTCACCGCTGGCCGTCTACCTGTTCTACGCGCTCAAGATCGCGCTCTATGTCGCGGGGTGGTGGCTGTTCTGCACCTTCACGCCCGGGCTCGGCGACCTGGGGGCGATCGGGCATTGGTGGCTCTCACCGACGGCGTTCCAGAAGGCGGTGCTGTGGAGCATGCTCTTCGAGGGCCTGGGTCTCGGCTGCGGCAGCGGACCGCTGACCGCGCGCTACCTCCCCCCCTTCACCGCCTTTCTGCACTTCCTGCGCCCGGGGACGATCAAGCGACCGCTGATCCCGAGTGCCCCCGTCCTCGGCGGCTACCGGCGCACTTGGCTCGATGTCCTCCTGTATGCGGCGGCCAACGTGCTCCTCGTCGCTGCGCTCGTGTCGAAGACCATTCCCACCGGTCTGCTCGTCGCCATCGCCGTCCTCTACCTGGTCCTCGCCCTCGCCGACAAGACGATCTTCCTGAGCGCCCGGGGCGAGCACTACTGGACCGCGGTCGCCCTCTTCGCGCTGGCCTCGAACTGGATCGGTGCCGTCAAGGCGCTGTGGCTGGCCTTGTGGTTCTGGGCCGGGTTCTCGAAGCTCAACCACCACTTCACCTCGGTGGTGGGGGTGATGAACAGCAATGCTCCGGCGACGACGCGCCTGCCGGGGCTCCGTAAGCGCTTCTACCGGCACTTCCCCGATGACCTGCGCCCCTCGCGCCTGGCCGACATCGCCCACGGAGGCGTGGCGCTCGAGTTCGGGGTCCCGCTCATGCTCTTCCTGGGCAAGGGCGGCACGGTAACCACCATCGGGCTGATCATGATGGTCTTCCTCCACGCCTTCATCACCAGCAACGTTCCCCCCGGCGTCCCCCTGGAGTGGAACGTGATGATGGTCTACGGCGCGTTCTTCCTCTTCGACAAGCACGCGCACGTGAGCGTCTTCTCGATGTCGCCCGCCTCGGGAGCGCTGCTCACGGTCATGGTCATCGTCATCCCCTTGCTCGGGAACCTGTTCCCGAGCAGGATCTCCTTCCTCATGGCCATGCGCTACTACGCGGGGAACTGGCCCTACAGCGTGTGGCTGTTCCAAGGAGAGAGCTATGCCAAGCTCGACCGGGTCAAGAAGACGGCCGCCTGGGTCCCCGGCCAGGTCACGCGCATCTATGACGAGGCCACCGCCGTGAGCCTGTCCAGCAAGCTTGTGGGGTGGCGCATGCTCCACCTCCTGGGCCGGGCCCTGGGCGACCTCGTACCTCGGGCCGTCGAGCGCTTCGAGGACTACACGTGGATGGACGGTGAGCTCGTGTGCGGGATGGTCCTCGGCTACAACTTCGGCGACGGCCACCTCCACGACGAGGAGCTTCTCCATGCCGTCCAGGAGCGGTGCGGGTTCGAGGAGGGCGAGCTCCGGGTCATCGTCGTGGAGTCGCAGCCATTCGGCCGGAGCACGTGCAACTACCGCATCCACGACGCCCACCGGGGCAAGCTCGCCGAAGGCGTCCTCGACGTACGCCGCCTGCGCCAGCGCCAGCCGTGGGAGAGCTCGGCGACGCCGGACCTAGGCGCTGCCGAGCCCGACGCCCACGGCAACGATGAGCGCGCCGCCAAGCGCGACCTGGAGCAGGCTGACGCGTAGCGACACGTTCAAGAAGCGCTTGCGGATGAGCGAGATGGTGATGAGCTCGATGCCCACCACGATCCCGGCCACCACGAGCGCGGTGTTGACGTCGGAGATGAGGAAGGGCAGCGAGTGGAAGGTCCCGCCCAGCGTGGTCATGCCGCCGGTGACGAAGCCGCGGGCGATGGCCGAGCCGCGCCCGGTCTGGGTCCCGTCGTCGGACAGGGCTTCGGAGAATCCCATGCTGATGCCGGCGCCGACCGCGGTGGCGAGCCCGACGAAGAGCGCGGAGTGCGAGCCGGCGAGGAGCGCCGCCGCGAAGATGGGGGCGAGGGTGGAGAGGGTGCCGTCGATGAGACCGACGAGCCCGGGCTGCACGTAGCGCAGGACGAGCGCGCGCTCGTCGATGGTCGACGGCGTCATCGTCGCCGCCACCCGCTCGATAGCCCCGTCATCGGCCTAGTATGCCGAGCCTCGCGGCCTGCGAAAATCTCTGCGCTGGCGGAGAGTGCTGAGAAAACGCGTATATGCGCGGGCAAGGACGTGTTGAGCAGGCTCGGACCAGCGAGAGACGTGGACGCAGTACCCGGGCGCGAGCTGCGCCTACCCGTCCGCCTCCGCCTGCGCGCGCCCGGGGTAAAACTCCGTCGCCGGCTCCTCAGAGCCGCGGCCGGCGTGATCGCGCTCGTCGCCCTCCTGTTCGCCGCGGGGAGCGTCTATCTGTTCACCCTGCCCGGGGTGGGCGACGCCGAGGCGCGCGTCGACCACGTCCTCGCGCTCCATCACGGCGTACCCGGGGGAATGCCGCCGCCGAGCAAGCTCGCCACCGCGCTGGTGGCCGTCGAGGACGAGCATTTCTACTCGAACGTCTTCGTCAATGTCATCGACGGCGCCGGACGAGCCGTGCTGGCCGCCCTGCAGACGAGCCAGGACCCCGGCGGAAGCACGATCGCCCAGCAGCTCGCCAAGCAGCTCTACGGGCACGGCGGCGGAGTGGGCGGGACGCTGAAGGAGATCGGACTCGGCGTGAAGCTCTCCCTGCACTACTCGCACGCGCGCATCCTCGAGATGTACCTCGACGCCGTGTACTACGGAAATGGCTACTGGGGAGACGTGGCGGCGGCCCGCGGGTACTTCGGAAAGAGTCCACGAGAGCTCGATTGGGCCCAGGCAGCGCTGCTCGCCGGCCTCCCCCAGGCCCCTTCGGCCTACAACCCGCTGGTGCATTACTCGCTGGCCAAGCTCCGGCAGCTCCACGTGCTCGACCAGCTGGCCGACAACCACGCGATCACCGCGGCGCAGGCGGGCGCCGCCTACCGTCAGCCCCTCGGCCTGCGCTGAGGGCGCGGACGCGCCTTCGCGCCCCCTTCGGCGCGGCGCTTGCGGATCCGGCGTTCGGCGACCACGCTGCCGATCACCGCGAGCCCGACGGGGATCTCGAGGAGCGCGAGCATCCCCAGCCCCGGGGTGAGGACGATGGCGAAGATCATGAGCACGAGCCCGGCCACGCAGTCCTCGAGGAGATCCCGGCGCCGGCGCCGGAAATGCATGACCCGCCGGCGACGTTCGAGCCGGGCTGCACGCTCGGCCTCCTCCGCCCACACCTGAGGCGGCACGCCGTCGATCGGAGGCGAAGCGAGGCGGCGCGAGGCAGGTCGATGTGCGGGCTGGGCGCTCAGCTCAAACTCCGAGACCGAACATCACGACCCATACCAGGCCCGCCATCTGCATGAACCGATCGCCGAAGATGACGGTCTCGGGCTCGCCGCCGCTGCCAGAAGTCACAAGCAAACCGTAGCGAAGCATGGCGAGGATGAAGGGGATGATCGTGAGTTCGCGCGCCAGCGGCACCCCGGCCGCGAACGCCCACAGCGAATACGCGCCGAGCGCGCCGGCGCAGCACACGCCGATCACGAGGCGCAAGAACTCCGCCGTGTACTGCTCGAGGACGCGGCGCGAACGGCGCGTCTCGGGGTCCAGGAAGTCCGCGTAGCGCTTGCCTGCAGCCACGAACAGAGCGGCAAAGGACACGACGAGGATGAACCACTTCGAGATCGAAACCTGAGCGGCGATCCCGCCCCCCAGCGCCCGGAGCACGAAGGCCGCGGCAATGGCGGCAATGTCGGCGATGGCCACCCGCCGCAGCCACGTCGTGTAGGCGACGTTGAGGGCCGCGTAGGCGACGGCGGTGATGCAGAGGTCGACGCTGACGGCGAGGGCGAGCCAGATCCCCAGGGCCACGAAGATCGCCCCCACCGCGGTGGCCATTTCGGCGGGGACGGCCCCCGAAGCGATCGGGCGATGTCGCTTGACCGGGTGACGCCGATCCTCGGGGGCGTCGCGGGCGTCATTGATGAGGTAGGCGCCGCTGGCGAGCAGGCAGAAGACGAAGAAAGCGACCACGGCACGGACGAAGACGCCGGAGCCGCCGAGCGTCCCGGCCGCCGCGGGAGCGGCGAAGACGAGCAGGTTCTTGGTCCACTGCCGCACGCGCACCGCCCGCACCCAGGCGCGGATCCCGACCGGACGCGACGGGCTGCGCGCCGGGCGGGACTGAGGGATGGGAGCGGCGGGGGGCATGAGCGAGTCGACTTCCGTAGCCGTTTCTCCTCGCGGCGGAAATCGCCTGCGCGTGCAACTATGAGACTTCTCTCAGGGGAGGGGGAAAGGCCGCAGGACGAACCTAGACTGGCTCGAACGTTTCCCTGACGCTCGCTTACTGACCCTGACCGGCGAGCGTCCATTCACGCTCGTGTCCGTCACCGAGACCGCTCTACCCCAGGTCCGCCGCGCGCGGCTTCCTCCGCGCCTGAGTCCGGTACGGCGCCTGCGCCGGATCATCGTCATCGGCCTGTGCCTGTGCTCGCTGCCGATCTTCATCTCCTACGTGACGACGATGCTGAGGCCGTCGAACTCGACCTTCACGATCAACTCGTTCGAGTGGTTCCGCGATCACGGCGCCGCCAGCTTGGCCGTCCAGGCCGAGAACCTCTATTACTCGCTGAACGCGCCCTCGACCGGTGGGCCGGGGATCCGGAAGCTGGCGATCAAGCACGCGGGCGCGACCGCGGCCGTCCATCCGCCCGACATCGCCCCTCTCATCCAGCCCGCCCTGCGCGGCGAGGGGGCGTGGGTCCCGAGCGAGACCTGGACCGGTGCCAATGCGCCGGTGCAGATCACCCAGTTCCGGAGCGATCCGAACTATCCGAGCATGGTCGCCGGCGTCGCCTGGATCGACACCTCGCGCACCACCATCGCCCTCAACCCCGGCCGTCTCGAGCCCGCGGTGACCCTGCCCCGCGGCGCCATGGAGGTACCGCCTGCGTCGCGCGGGCGGCTGATTGCCACCTTCAACAGTGCCTTCAAGCTCGAGGACTCGCATGGCGGCTTCGCCCTCGGCGGGCAGACCTACGCACCGATGAAGGCGGGGATGGCCACGCTCATCGGCTACGCGAACGGAAAGGTCGACATCGAGGCCTGGCAATGGGGCCAGTCGATCCCGGCCGGAGTTTCCTTCGCGCGCCAGAACCTGCCCCTGATCGTCGAGAACGGCGCCGCCAACCCCAACCTCTCGGACGGGCCGGCCTGGGGCGTGACCGTCGGTAACGCCATCCGGGTATGGCGCTCCGGGGTCGGCGTCGACCGCAACGGCAACCTGATCTACGCGGCGGCCAACAACCAGACTGTCGGCTCGCTGGCGGAGATCCTCATCCGGGCCGGCGCCGTGCGCGCCATGCAGCTCGACATCAATTCCTACTGGGTGAGCTTCATCAGCTACACCCAGCCGAACGCGGGATCGCCGAGCAATCTGCTGCCCGACATGACCCGCACCGCCTACCGCTATCTGACCCCCGACGACCGCGACTTCTTCGCGGTCTATGCGCGCTGAGCGAGGCTCAGGGCGAGGCGCCGCCGCCACCGCCCGTGCCGCCGCCCCCCGTGCCGCCTGAGACGAGTGCTCCCCCGCCCGCGGGCGGCAGGTGCTGGGGGCCGAGCGAGTCAAAGAAGCTCCAGATCGTGCATGAGGCGCAGATGGTGGCGCGCGGGCCTGGGTCCGGCGGGGTGGCCCCCGGCCACTGGTGGCGGCCGCCGATGATCCGGATGTGCTCGACCGTCGAGCCGCGCGCGCACTTCGTCCACGAGAAGAGGACGGTGCGAGTGGCCACGCCGCTGCTCAGGGGAGGACCGGCACACCCGTCGCGCCGAGCCCATGCGACCACGAAGGGCGGGAGCGCGTCTATCGTCGCCGGGGGGTGCTTCCCCCGGTAGGCGGCGATCTGGTCGGCGGTGCCGTGGATCTCGAGGAGGGGCACGGGGCGCCTGAGATGACAGGCCGGGAGGTGGTCGTAGTCTCCGGCGACGGCGGCGATCCCGTCGAGCTGCGAGGAGAGATCACAGCCCAGGAGGGCGACCATGCCGGCCCCGTTGGAGACGCCGGTCGCGAACACGCGGCTGGTATCGATGCACATGGTCGACTCGAGCGTGGTGATGAGGGCGCGGATGAAGGCGACGTCGTCGGGCTGACTCGCCGCCCCGCTGATGTTCCAGAAGCGCCCAACCGCGCTCGGGTAGGCGACGATGAAGTCGTCAGCGTCGGCGATGTTCGAGAAACCGCTGTAGCTCTGCATACCAGGACCGCTCCCGTAGGCCCCGTGGAGAGCGAGGACCAGGGGCGCGGGCGGTCCGGCGGGGAGGGAGGCGGGGACATGGACGAGCGCGGTGCGCTGAAGGCCGCCGCTCGAGACGTTGACGTCATAGGTCCCGGCCACGGGAGCGTTGGCGCACGCCGCGGGCGGTGTCGCGGCGCGTCCGGGAAGGGGACCCGCGAGCGCAAACGCGAGCATCGCCGATAGGGCAACGGCGGCGACGCGGAGCGGTGGTCGGAGAGCGAGCATCGGTTAACCAACAGGCGAGGGCGGCATTTGTTCCGCGCTGCCCGGTCTCAGCCGGGCAAGTAGTAGAGCTTGCGCCGCAGACCTCGGGGAATTCCCGCCTGGGCGCTCAGGTCGATCCCGTGGCTGCGGATCCACAGCGAGGTGGGGATGCACGCCGCTCCGAGCCTTCCGTGGGCGCAGGAATAGTTGCCGACCAAGGCGTAGCGCACGGCCCCCGAGCGCACCTCTCGCTGGAGCCGAGCCAGGCTCAGCAAGGGCTTGGCCGCCCACGCGGTGAGCGGGAGGACGGCCCTCGCGTCGTGGATGAGAAGGGGCGCGAGGCCAAGCGGGTCGTCGACGGCAAGCTCGTAGCGCAACCCCACCGTACGCGGCTGCAGATACTGGGAGATCGCCGTCTCGACCGCACGCGGCTGCACGGGAAGCCCGACCGAGTCAGAGCGCACGCCGCGCACGACGGCTTCGGAGACGTGGACGGGGAAGCTCAGGCAGGACGCGAGCGCCAGCACCCCGGCGAGCACGGCCACAGGCCGGGCGCCACGACGCACGAACACGCCGACGGTGGCCGCGATGACCGCGGCGGCCGCGAAGGCGGCGGCGCGAGGGGCCGAAGCGGAGGCCAGCGACGACGTGTACCAGCACACCCCCGACAGAGCGGCGGCCAGGCCGAGGACGGCCAGCCGGGCACGGCCCTCGGCACGGAGGGCGGCGACGAGCGAGGCCAGCGCACACCCGATGGCGATGGCCACGGCGGGCGTGACCATCTCCAGGTAGCGGGCATGGAGCACGGACACGTAGCTCAGGAGCGCGACCCCGGCGGCGAGCCACACGAGCACGGCGAGCGCGAAGGCCAAGGCGATCCGGTTTCGCGGCGGCAGGTCCGCCAGGCCGCGGCGCCGCCACTCGACCACGACGGCCGCGGCGCCGAGGCCGAGGGCGGCGACGAGCATCGCCCCGAAGAGGTGCCCGATGCTCCCCACGCCGCTGAGGAGGCGGAGCGGGCCCGGGGGCGCCGAGTAGGTCCCTCCCGCCGCCAGGGAACCGGATACGCGACTGAGGGCGTTGAAGTTGAACATCGCGTCAAGGACACTGCCGTTGACCGAGCCGATGGGGAACGGATGGCGTCCCGGCGCCAGGGTGACCGCGGCAGCCCAGGAGAGCGAGACGACGACCAGGGCCGCGCCGCCGAGGGCGATGTCCAGGGCCCGGCGCCGGCGCGAGAGGGGTGCGGCGGCGGCGTAGAGGAGAGCGAGGGCGGGAACGGCGAGGAGACCCTCGAGGAGCTTGACGTTGAAGGCGAGCCCGAGCGCGACGCCGGCGAGCATGAGCGAGCGCCGGCTCCCGCTCTGGGTGGCGCGAACGGTGAGCCACAGGGCGGCGACGACGAAGAACATCATCAGCGAGTCCATCGTGTCGCTGCGCGAGGTGAGCACGGACACGGGCAGGACGGCGAGCGA
>DASZLV010000105.1:0-1658 GCA_035552215.1 Solirubrobacteraceae bacterium
TTTGGCGGGGGCGGCTTCTCGATGGAGTGGGGCAACACCCTGCTCGATGACCACGTGCTCGCGCTCACGGGCATCGAGCGTCCCCGCGTGTGCTTCCTGCCCACCGCGAGCGGCGATGCCGACCACTACGTGGTGCGCTTCTACCGCGCGTTCCCCGCCTCGCGCTGCGAGCCCTCGCACATCTCCCTGTTCCGCCGTGAGACCGGCGTCGGGGATCCGCGCGCTCACCTGCTCGCGCAGGACCTCGTCTACGTCGGCGGGGGCAGCCTGGTCTCGCTGCTCGGGACGTGGCGCGCGCATGGCATCGACCTCGCCCTCCGCGAGGCGTGGGAGGCGGGCGTCGTCCTGTGCGGCGGCTCGGCGGGCTCGCTGTGCTGGTTCGCTGACTCGGTGAGCGCCTTCCACGAAGGCCCCGCGCGCTGCATCGAGGGACTCGGCTTCCTCCCCTGGAGCAACGCCGTGCACTATGAGGAGGAGGCGGCGCGGCGCTCCGCCTTCCACGAGGCGATCGCCGCGGGCATGGTCCCGGGCTACGGCGCCTCCGACGGTGCCGCGCTCCACTTCGTCGGTCAGGAGCTGGCCGAGGTCGTGAGCTCGCGCCCCGGCGCCAGCGCCGTGCACGTGAGCCGGGACGCCGACAGCGGCCCGACCGGGGTCGGCATCGTCGAGCGGGAACTGGGCGTGCGCTACCTGGGGGCGACGCCGGTTCCACTCCGAGAGGGAGAGGCGATCGCCGCGTGACGGCCCTGCGTGCGCGGCTCTGAAGCACTCCTCATCCCGTTGCGGCATCCTGACCTGTGATGCTTAGTTCCGGTGAGCCGCGTCGAGTTCTGGCCATGGGCGGCGGAGGCTTCACCATGTACGAGCGCGCATCCGCGCTCGACCGTTTCGTCCTCACCCTGACCGAGAAGCCGTTCCCGAAGATCTGCTTTCTCCCGACCGCCAGCGGCGACCCCCGCGAGCAGGTGACCCGCTTCTACGAGCGCTTCGGCGGGTGGCCCTGCGAGACGAGCACCATCTCCCTGTTCCACCTCGGTCGCGACCGGATCGACCCGATCGAGCGGCTGCTGGCCCAGGACGCGATCTACGTGGGCGGCGGCTCGATGCGCAACATGCTGGCCATCTGGCGCGAGCACGGCATCGACACCGCCATGCGCACGGCCTGGGAGCGCGGCATTGTCCTCGCGGGCCTGAGCGCCGGCGCCATGTGCTGGTTCGAGGGAGGGATCAGCATGAGCGGCGGTGCCCCCGAGCCCGTCGCCGGCCTCGGCTTCATTCCCGGCAGTCTGTCCGTCCACCTCGACGGCGAGGTCGAGCGCCTGCCCACCTTCCGCTCCGCCGTCGCCACCGGAACCCTCCCTCCCGGCTACGCCGCCGACGACGGCGCCGCCATGCTCTTCAGCGGCACCGAGCTCTCCGAATGCGTCGTCTCCCACCCCGGAGCCCGCGTAGTCCGCATCACCCCCGACGGCCAAGGCGCAGTAAACGAGCAAGACCTCCCCACCCGCCTCCTCTCCCGAGCCGAATCCACAGGCCCAAGCCGAACGGAGTCCGACGGCGTGGCGGAGCTCAGAGCCCTGAGGGCCGGCCGCAGACGCTGGGACTAGCCGTCGGCTCGATGCGAAGTTGAGGTGCCGGCAGGCCCGGACCGCCGGGCA
>DASZLV010000106.1:0-43629 GCA_035552215.1 Solirubrobacteraceae bacterium
GCACCGAGGCCGCCAGCTCAAGACCCAGCCTGGCAACAGCCGTCAGCTGGTGTGCGGGTTCCACGGGTGGACCTGGAACCTCGACGGATCCCTCGCCCGCATTCCCTGCCGGTGGGACTTCCCCCAGATCTCCGACGAGGACAACCGGCTGCCCGAGGTCCGCTGCGAGACGTGGTCGCAGTTCGTGTTCGTGAACTTCGACGACGACGCCCCCAGCATCGCGAGCCAGCTGAGCGAGACGGCCAAATGGGGCGGGGATCGCTACCGGATGGACCGGATGGTGACGAGCCACCGCTGGGAGTACCACGTCGAGTGCAACTGGAAGGCGTACGTGGACAACTTCACCGAGTCCTACCACGTTCCCTGGGTGCACCCTGAGACGTTCGAACTGCTGACCCCGCTCAAGCGCTGGGTCGAGTTCCCCGAAATCACCGATCAGCCGTGGGCGCTTCAGGTCGGGCAGACGCCCGGGCTCACCTTCAGCGACAGCGGCGACGCGCTCTTCACCGTCTCACCCGAGCTCGAGCGACTCCCGGTCGAGTTCGACGGGATGCCCGTGTGGCTGGTCTTCCCCACGCTCATGGTCATCCCCACCGTCGACTGCGTCCTCTACTACGTCGCCTTCCCCGAGGGCCCCGAGCAGACCCGCATCCGGATCGGCATGGCCTTTCCCCCCGACGCCGCCGCAGCCCATCTCGCGGGCGATGACCCTCAGGCCACCGCCGCCGTCGAGGAGTACGTGGGGAACGCCAAGCTCTTCCTCGAGGAGGACAACGTGATCTGCGAGCAGCAGTGGGCCGGCCTGCGCTCGCACCGCGGTGCCGCTGGGCGTTACTGCGAGCACGAGGGCCTCGTGCGCCGCTTCGACAAGTGGGTGGCCGACCGCGCTTACGGGCCCGCCTCCTGAGCGCGCCTAGGCGCCGCGTGCCGGGCATCGTCGACGTCGGGGGCTGGGTCGCCCCGGCGATGGAGCTGATCTACGAGCAGGGCACGCCGGCCTTCCGCGGGCAGTGGCCGAAGATCGAATCGCTGCTCGAGCTCGCGGCTCTGCGCCCGGCGCAGGGCGATTGGTCCCACCCGGCGCTGGAGCTGCCGGTCGAGCCCTCCCGGCGCGCGCGGCCCGACGCGTGGGGCGCCTCGGCGGATGCGGCGCCGCCGGCGCTCGTCGCGCCCGGCGTCCTCCACGACAATCCCACTGGTCGGGTGGCCGCGCTCGACGAGGCCGGCGTGACTCTGCAGCTCATCAGCCCCGGGCCCTCGATCGACGCCGTTCTCGGGCTCCCCTCCAACCTCGGTGCCGGGGTGTTCGGCGCCTATAACCGCTACATCACCGCCTACTGCCGCGCTCACCCCACCCGCCTGGGCGCCGTGCTCCAGCTCCACGGATCAGAGCCGCGCTGGTCGGCCCACGAGGTCTCGGAGCTGCGCGATGAGCCCTCCGTCCGCGCCGTGAGCGTGTGCCTCCCCGTGCGCATCTCGCCGGAGGAGGGCAACTTCGACCCGCTGTGGGACGCCCTCGAGGAGGCCGACCTGCCACTCCTGCATCGCCCCGCCTTGTGCGCGCGGATCTGGAGCCCGCGGCGCCTGCTCGCCTACCTGCGAGGAGCCGGCGTCCTCGACCGGCACCCGAGGCTGCGCGTGGCCTTCTTCGCGGCCTCGCCCGGCGAGCTCCCCGACCCGAGCTCCAGGCTCTTCGTGGTGGCGTCCGCGGCGGCCCTGAGAGGCGACCTTGTGCCCGGCACGGCGTCACTGCTTTGGACTTCGGACTACCCGCTCCGCGGCTCCCTGGGCCCCGAGCTCGAAGCGGCCCGCCGCGCGCTTGGGCCCGAGCGCGCCGACGAGGTGCTGGTGGCGGCGCCGGGACGGTTTCTCGGCTTGGCCTAGGGTCCGCGACTGAGCTCGCCTCACCCGCGCTGGGCGGGCACGCTGCGGGGCAGGCCGAAATGGGGAAACACGCTGCTGTCGGCGAAGAAGGTGATTTCGGCGATGTGGCGGCCCGCGAGCGTGAGCACGAGCAGTCCGTACGGGCGCGCGATGTCGGTCTGCGGGCAGGGTACGTAGCAGCCGAAGGCGGGCTGACCGTTGGCCCGGGTCGGGATGATCCGCAGCGGCGCTCCGCGGTGCGCGGCGCGATCGCGCAGGAACTGTCCGATCGCCGCGGGGCCTTGGTACTCGTAGGGGTAGGGCGGCATCGTCACCCAGGCGTCGTCGGTGAGCAGCGTCACGATGGTGTCGAGGTCACCGGTCTCCATAGCCTCGGCGAATTGGCCAACCACCTCGCGCTCGCGCCGGGAGTTGGGCAGGGGCGCTCGTTCGCGAGGGGCGGGCAGACGGTTCTCGAGCCCGGTACGGGCGCGTCGCAGCAGGCTGTTCACCGCCGCTTCGCTGGTATCGAGGATCTCGGCCACCTCCGCGGCGCGAAAGCCGAGCACGTCGCGGAGGACGAGGACCGCCCGCTGCTGCGGCGGGAGGTGCTGGAGGCCGGCGACGAAGGCGAGTGCCGTCGCTTCCTTGTGCTCGTAGCGGGCCGCGGGCCCGGGTCCCTGGTCGGCAACCCCCTCGAGGAGCACGTCGGGGTAGGGCTCGAGCCAGATCTGCTCGGCCATCCGACTGGGCTTGGGCGGTTCGGTCATCGGCTCGAGGCGCTGCGGCCGGCGCGCGTTTGCTCGCAGCGCGTCCAGCGATCGGTTGGTGGCGATTCTGTACAGCCAAGTGCGAATCGACGCCTGTTCGGTGAACTGGTCGAGCCCGCGCCAAGCGGCCAGCAGCGTCTCCTGGACCAGGTCCTCTGCGTCCTGGGTGGAGCCCACGATCCGGTAGCAGTGCAGCTGCAGCTCATGCCGGTAGGGCTCGGTCAGCTCGCCAAACGCGCCCTCGTCTCCGGCCCGAGCCAGCGTGAGTGCGCGTCCGGTCATGTTCGTCTCCTCGCATTCAAGTCTCCGTTCCACGCCATCACGAGTACAGACGTCGCGCGGCGCGCAAATTCGTCGCTCAATTTCACGACACCCCGACGCCTACAGAAAGTGATGACGACAAAGGAGCAACACCACATGAGTCAACCAGCCCCCAACCCATCGCGGGCCGCCGCCGGAGCCAGTCCTCCCCGTCCGACGTGGACGGTCGTTCTCGCCTCGATCGGCGTGTTCATGACCGCGCTCGACACCCTCGTGGTGACGACGTCGCTCTCGGTCCTGCGGGTCAGCCTGCACGCCAGCCTGTCCAGCCTCGAATGGACCGTCAACGCCTACAACCTGTCCTTCGCCTGTCTGCTCTTGACCGGCGCGGCGCTCGGTGACCGGTTCGGCCGCCGGCGCATGTTCACCATCGGCGTCGGGGTCTTCACCGTTGCGTCGGCGCTCTCCGCCGTGTCACCCAGCGTGGGCGCCCTGATCGCCGCCCGAGCCCTCCAGGGCGCCGGCGCGGCGATCGTCATGCCCTTGACCCTGACCTTGATCAGCGAGGCGTTCCCGGCCGAGAAGCGCGGGGCGGCGATCGGCCTGTGGGGTGGAATCCAGGGTCTGGCGGTCGCGGCCGGGCCGGTGGTCGGCGGCGCCATCGCGGGTGGGATCAGCTGGCACTGGATCTTCTGGCTCAACGTGCCGATCGGGCTCGCCCTGATGCCGATCGCGTCCCGGCGCCTGAGCGAGAGCTTTGGCCCCCGTCCGAACCTCGACCTCGTCGGGCTGGTGCTCGCCGGCCTCTCGGCCTTCGCGCTCACCTGGGGACTCGTCCGCGCCGAGTCGGTCGGGTGGGGGAGCGTCGAGAACCTCGTCTCGCTGGCCGCGGGGCTTGTCCTGGCCGGGTTGTTCGTGAATTGGGAGCGCCGCGCCCGCTCCCCGATGCTCCACCTCGAGTTCTTCCGCGATCGCACCTTCGCAAGCGCCAACGCCGTGAGCTTCTTCATGTACGCGGCGCTCTTCGGGACGCTGTTCCTGATGGCTCAGTTCTTCCAGGTCGCCCTGGGGCACTCGCCGCTCGGCGCGGGAATCCGCCTCCTCCCCTGGACGGGCGCGCCGATGGTGGTGGCACCGATCGCGGGGGTACTTTCCGAGCGCTACGGCAACCGGCCGTTCATGGCCGGAGGGCTTGCCCTGCAGACCATCGGGCTCGCTTGGATCGCGCTCATCGCCGCCCCGGGCATGGGCTACCTCGAGCTCGGCCTCGCGCTCACCGTCGCCGGAGTCGGCATCTCCATGTGTTTCCCGACGGTCGCGGCCGCCGTGATGGGCTCCGTCCCCCTCGCCGAGGCGGGTGTGGCCTCGGGCACGAACAGCATGCTCCGCGAGCTCGGCGGGGTGCTCGGCATCGCCGTCCTCGCCTCGGTGTTCGCGCGTCAGGGCGTCTACCACTCGCCGCGCGTCTTCATCGACGCGTTCACCCAAGCGCTGTGGGTTGGCGTCGGGTTCTCAGCCCTCGGCTTGGCCGCCGCGCTACTCGCCCCTGGTCCCGGCCTCCGCCGGGCTCGCGCGCATCGCCTGACTTCTGCACTCATAACCACAGAGGAGCACGCATGACCATCGCAGACAAAGCAATTCTCGTCACCGGCGCCAATCGCGGCATCGGTCAGGCACTGGTCGAGGAAGGGTTGAGGAGAGGCGTGAGGCGGGTGTATGCCGGTACGCGCCAGCCCTTGACCCACACGGACGCACGCGTCACCTCGCTCACCTTGGACGTGACCAACGCGGCGCAGATTCAGGCGGCGGTCGAGAGCGTGGAGTCCCTTGATCTCCTCATCAACAACGCGGGCGTCGCGCCTTACGATGACCTCAGTGATCGGGCCGCGCTCGAACAGAGCCTCGCGTCGTCTACCACACCTACTCCGCGTACGAGCGCGGGATCGACGCTCTGTGGAGCATGTACCAGTGGCTCGACCGCGCGCCGCTCGGTCGCAACGAGACCGGCTTCTGGTGGCGCCGCCACGACGAGTACGACGGCCGGTGACGGTTGTGAGTAACTCGTCGGGCCCAACCCACGGGGGTCGAGGTCTGGAGAATCGACTCTGGCCATCGGGCCAGTGACCGCGCCTCGAGTGCGACCTAGGCTTCACGGCCGTGAAGCGCGTGGGCCGCCTCCTGCTCGTGAGCTTGGGCGCCGCTGGGTTCGTCGTCAACAGCGCGTCGAGCGCCGCGGCGGCCACGACCGCGGTGGACCCGACGTCGTTCACGATCGCGCAGGCCAAGGCCGCCCTCGCCCATGATCAGTACACCTCGGTTCAGCTCACGGAGGCGTTCCTCACCCGGATCGCCACCTATGAGCCCTTTCTATAACGCCTTCACCACCATGAACGGCGCTGCGCTGGGCGAGGCGCGGGCGTCCGACGCGCGCCGCGCCTCGCACAAGCGTCTGGGACCGCTCGACGGCGTCCCCATCGTCGTCAAGGACTCCGTCAACATGGCGCGGCTGCCCACCACCGCCGGATGGGCGAAGTTCTCGCCTAAGTCCGGAGGTCTCAGCCTCATACCCGCGCGCGACGCCCCGGTGGTGGTCAGGCTCGAGCATGCGGGTGCCGTGATCATCGCCAAGACCAACATTCCCATCTTCTCCAACAGCGGCGACAACGCCAACGACAGCTGGGCGGGCCCCGCCTTCAACGCGCTCAACCGTGACTGGGCCCCGGGAGGCTCCTCGACCGGCACCGCGACCCCGGTCGCCGCCGACTTCGCGACGGCCGGACTGGGCGAGGAGACCGCGGCTCGATCCAGGACCCGGCGGCCGCCCAGAGCCTGGTGGGAATCAAGCCCACCTTCGCGCTCGTTCCCAACTCCGCCGTCGTCCCCCTGGCCGGCCCGACCCGCGACGTCCTCGGGCCCCTCACCAAGACCGTCGAGGACGCGGCGACGATGCTGGGGGTGATGGCCGGCTACTCCCCCGCCGATCCCAAGACGACGGCGGCGATCGGCAAGGTGCCGCGGGGCGGATACACCTCGGACTTCTCCACCACGGCGCTCAAGGGGACGAGGATCGGCCTCTACGGCGCCGGCTGGCGCCGGCACGCTCCCCTGAGCGCCGACACCGCCACGCTCTACACCGCCGCCGTCCACATCCTCGACGCGCAGGGCGCGACGACGGTGGCGGATCCGTTCAAGGGCAGCGGATTCGCGAAGCTCGCCAAGGCCAGTGGCGGCTACGACCCCCGTGGCTCGGAGTCCCTGCCCTACGACCTCAACCGCTATCTCGAGGAGCTCGGGCCACGATCCCAGGTCCATTCCCTCAAGCAGGCCGAGAAGAAGCTGAAGCTCGATATCTTCGGCAAGAAGGGGCCGCTCTACTACTACGCGACGGCGCTCAAGGGGGTCACCTACTCCGACAAGCATCCGACGGCGATGCCCAACCTCTCGGCCTTCGCCAGGCTGCGCGCCCGGTACCTGCGGATCTTCGACCGCGTGATGGGCCGCAAGCATCTCGACGCCCTCGTCTTCCCCCAGGAGACCAAGGAGATCGGATCGCTGTACGGCGGCGGTATCTCATCGACCACAGTGTCGGAGATCAACATCGCCGGTCTGCCGGGTGTCATCCTCCCCGCCGGCGCCTACCCCGACGGCAAGCCGTTCGCGCTCATCTTCATCGGCCGCCAGTGGAGCGAGGCGAAACTCCTGGGCTATGCCTACGATTACGAGCACGCAGCACCGGGACGGATCGTCCCGACTATGCTTGCCACCACGCCGGGACCGCAGCCGCCGGGTAAGTAGGCGTCGCATCCCGGTCGCCACCATGACACCACTGACGCCCGAACTGCGTGACCTCGTCTCCAGCGGGCCGCTCGCACACCTGTCGACCATCAACGCCAACGGCAGCCCCCAGGTAACAGTCATCTGGATCGGCTTGGACGGTGAGGACATCGTCAGCGCACATATGGCGCGCAATCTCAAGGTGCGCAACGTCGAGCGTGACCCCCGCGTCGTCCTTTCCTTCACCGCGCCGGGGACGCCCGGAATCTTCTTGAACCCCTACGCAGCCTTGCGAGCAACGGCCACCATCACCGAGGGCGGCGCCTGGGATCTCCTCAACCGCCTGGCCAAGGTCTACATGGCACCGGATGCCGAGTTCCCGGCCCCAAAGCGCGAGGGTGGGTTCATCATCCGCTACGCAGTCGAACGGGTCAGCGGCGTCGGTCCGTGGGCGTCGCGCTGAGCGTTGCGCGCACCCTTGTTGCCCACGCTCCCGTTGCACGCATCATTACCCCCTCGATAGCGGAGGTTTCGTTACGTTCAACCCGCCGGGCGCCGCCGCGCGCCCGCCCCGCCGCGCGCCGCCGCGCGCCCGCCCGCCCCGCCCTACGCCCCCGGCCCCTCCAGCACCTTCAGCTCCGCCACCGGCTCGGTGTAGTAGGGCACCTGCTCGCGTCGCGGCTTCCACGCGCCCGAGCGCTCGAGCTCGACCACGTGCTCGGCGATCTCGCCGAGGCTGGCCACCCACACGTCGCCGCGGGAGAGCAGCTCGGCGAGGAGCTCCCGCACGGCGGTGAGGCGCGAGGGGCGCCCGGAGACGAAGGGATGGAAGACGCCGATCCACATCCCGCCGTATTCGAGCGCGGCGTCGATCTCGGCGCGGAAGACCTCGATGGCGCGCTTGGGGGCATGGATTGGGAGGAGGAAGTCGAAGTCGTAACTGTGGGCGTACTGGGCCCAGTCGTCGGCCGAGGTGTCGATGGGAAGCTCGACGAGCTCGCCGCCCGCCGACTCGAGGATGTAAGGCACGTCGTCGCCCATCAGGCTCGAGTCGTACAGGAGCCCCGCGGCCGCGAGGAGCTCGGGCGACGAGGAGGAGAAGCTGTACAACGGTGCGCGCCATCCCAGCGGATGCACGCCGGACGCGTGCTCGGCGGCGGCGATGATGCGCTGCAGGAGCTCCTCCTCGAGCTCGGGGGCGATCTCGTGCGCGAGCTCGTGCAGGTACCCGTGGATGGCGAGCTCCTGGCCGCCGTCGACGATCGCCGCCGCGATCTCGGGGTAGTGCTCGATGCACCAGCCGGGCATGAAGAAGGTCTGCCGCAGCCCGAGCTCCCGGTACATGGCGACGATCCGGGGCACCGCGACCTGGTCGTAGCGCAGCCACGACTGGGCGTTCAGGCGCCGGTGCGAGTCCTTGCGGTAATTGAGGTGGAGGATGCTGTCGGAGTCGACATCGAAGGTGATGGCCACGGCGCAGCGGGCGCCGTTGGGCCAGGGGGGCGGGTTGGCGATCACGAGCGGTCCAGCGACCCTACCCCAGAACCTCGACGGCCATGTCACTCGGGCCGCCGGGCTGGAAGGCGATGATGTCCTGGGGACAGGCCGAGAGGACGACGATCCCGTCCATGAGGAGTTCGAACGTCGCCGCGTCACCTGCCTGCGTCACGCACTCCTCGAGCTCGAGCCGGCCGCCGTCATGGACCCGGAAGTTGGCGAACACGTTGATGGGCTGGGGCGCGTAGGTGACGGGGATGCCCTGCTTGCTCGCCTCGGCGCGCAGGTTCTCCTCGCACGAGGCGTGGCCCGGCCCCGCGCCGAGCTGCTCGTAGCGGGCGCTGTCGCATGCCGCCACCAGGCAGTCGTGCCGCCCCGGTGAGGTGTCCTCGGCGAAGCGCAGGATCGGGCGCCGGCGCGAGGTGACGAACGTCCAGCCCACCTCCGGGTAGATCGCCGCCATGTGCACGCGCGAGTGCGGGGCGCTCAACGACTCGGCCGGGTCCTCCGCGGAGAACACCCACAGATCGGCGCACTGGCCGCCGTCGACGTCGGTCACCCGGAATGACTCCCCCGCCCGCAGCCGCCCGCTCCACCCCGTCCGCGCCGGGATCGGCGTCGCGCTCACGCCCGCCCCAGCGCTCCAGCGTGGGCGGCGAGCCCGTCCATGACCACCCGGGTGGCCATGCCCGCGGTGGCGCTTGTCGCCTCGAGGCTCGGAGCGGTCTCGACCACGTCGAGGCCGACAAGGCCCGAGCGACCGATCCCCCGCACGAGCTCGAGGAGCTCGCGGGCGGTGAGCCCGGCAGCGGTCGGCACCGACGTGCCCGCGCCGTAGGCAGCGTCGAGGCTGTCGACGTCGACGGTCAGGTAGATCCCATCTCCACCGCCGGCGATGGCCAGAGCGCGCTCGAGGGCGGCCGCCACCCCAGCCTCCCAGATGTCCTCGAGCCAGATGACCGTGATGCCGTGCTCGCGACAGTAGGCAAGCTCGGTGCGCGGGTTCATCCAGCCCGAGATCCCGACGAGCACCGTCCGCGAGGGCGCGAAGCCGGCTTCGATGGCCCGCGTGATCGGGCAGCAGTTGGAGAGGGTCTCGCCGCCCACGTCGAGGGCCGTGTCGAGGTGGGTGTCGATGAGGATGAGGCCCGCGTCGGAGGAGTGCTCGGCGACGGCGCGAACGGCGGGGATGGTGACCGAGTGGTCCCCGCCCAGGGTGACCGGGACCGCGCCCGCGGCGACGATCTGGCTGATCGCGGCCTGGGCGATCTCGAAGCTCCGCTCGGGGTTACCGGGGATGATGTGCGCATCGCCACAGTCGACGGGGGCGAGCGCTTCGACGAGGTCGAAGTCCCAGGTGGCGTTGTAGGTGAGGAACTGGGTGGATGAGATCTCGCGGATGCCGCGCGGCCCGTAGCTGGCGCCGCTGCGCCCGACCGCCATCGAATCCCACGGGATGCCGTAGATGGCGGCGCGGGCTCCGCGTGCGCGCAGCGCCTCGGCCTCGGGGGGAACGTGCGGGAGGCGCAAGAAGGATCCCGCCAGGCCGGCGTGGAGCACGCTGTCCCACATGGTCTGATCAGCGGTCTGAGGGGGCTCGGTCACGGAGCGGTAGTCTGGGGCGGCGGGGCGTTCACGGCTATGGACATGCGGTCCAGGGCCTCGGCGGCCATGACTCGACCGCCGGTCCCGCGAAGGGCGCAATCACGGGCCACATGGCCACGCCACCCGGTCGACAGGCGGTCCTCATCAGTTGGACCGGCGGTCGGTGTTGCGCGCACAACATCGGCAGTAGCTTGACCGTCGAATGGATACGACACCGGTCGACGCGCCTCCGGCCGCCCCTGCCGGAACCCAAGGTGCCTTATTCGCGCGGCAGTCTAGCGGTCTCGTGCGCGAGATCTCGACCCTCTCCGCGGTCGCGCTCAACCTCTCGTTCATCAGCATCGTCTACGGGATCATCGGGGCCACGCAGATCCCGCTGGCCTTCCCGGGAGCGAGCATCGCCCTGAGCGCGGTGGTGTGCACGCTGTTCTGCGTGCCCCCGTACATCATGTACTCGTTCTTCTCGCGGGCGATGCCGCGCTCGGGCGGTGACTACGTGTTCGCGAGCCGGGCCCTGCACCCGTGGGCCGGGCTGGCGACCTCGGTCAACGGCACCCTCTGGTACATCTTCGCGATCACCTACGCGGCGTTCTCGACGATCCAGTTCGCGCTCTCGGCAACGCTCGCCTCGGTGGGCACGATCTCCGGTAACCACGGCCTCGTAACCGCCTCGGCCGATGTCCTCAAGCACGGCTGGACGTTCGGGCTCGGGCTCCTGGTGACCGCCCTGATCCTCGCCACCGTGTGCGTGCGCCTACCCCTCACCCTGAAGATCACTCGCTACCTGTTCTACGTGGTGGCCGCGGGCACGGGCGTCGCGGCGATCGTTCTCCTCATCAGCTCGCGCTCGGACTTCGTCTCCGCGGTGGCCAGCGCGGGCGGCAACTACCACCACATCATCACCGCCGCGGTCAAGTCCGGCTACACGCCCCAGGGCTTCAATTTCGGTCAATCGGTGCTGTCCTCCTCGGTGCCCTTCTACGCCCTGGGCTTCGGGATCGCCACCGCCTACGTCGGCGGCGAGATCCGCGGCGGCAAGGACGTGGCCACCCGCGGCAAGCTCTACGCGCTGGCGATCGGCGGCGTCGCCATCACCATCGTCTTCGCCCTCTCGAGCAGCGTGATCGGCAAGTCGTTCCTCGGGGGCGCCACCGAGCTTTCCAACAGCGCCAGCCCGCAGTACCCCTTCAGCGCCCCCTCCAACCTGTTCTTCTGGATCTCGCTGCTCTCCAAGTCGACGGTCGTCGCGGTCATCCTCGGGATCACCTTCCTCGCCTCGGCCATCGCGGTGGCCATCCCTGCCTTCCTGATCGCCACTCGCGCCCTCTTCGCCTGGTCCTTTGACCGCTTCATCCCCGACAGCATCAGCGAGGTCAACGCGCGCACCCGGGCCCCGCTGCGCGCCAACCTTATCTGTGCCGCGATCGCGGTGATCTTCCTCGCGGTCATCGTCTTCGGCCCGACCTCGCTCGTCGCCGGCGTCGCCGGGACGGAGATCCTCGGCCTGTGCCTCACCTTCATCGTGGTCTCGGTCGGGGCGATCGCCTTCCCCTACCGGCGCAAGTCGATCTACGAGGGCTCGCCGATCGAACGCTCGGTCGGCGGGATCCCGGTGATCACGCTGGTGGGAGTGGTTTCGCTCGCCGTGTACGTGTTCTTCGCCTACTCGATCGCCTCGACCAAGGCGCTCGGAGCGACCACGAGTACCGGGAAGGGCGCCCTCATCCTCTTCGTCGTCCTCGGGGTGATCGCCTATCCGATCGTCTATCTGCTCAACAAGCGGCGTGGGGTGGACATCTCGCTCGCGTCCCGAGAACTGCCGCCCGAGTAGCGTGGGCTTCCTCCGGCGCAACGGCGAGAGCAGTGGCCGCAAGGCCGTCACGCGGATCTTCTTCGCGACCGACATCCACGGCTCCGAGCGCTGCTTTCGCAAATGGCTCGCCGCCGGACGGGTCTACGACGCCAAGTGCGTGATCCTCGGCGGCGACATCACCGGCAAGTCACTCGTCCCCCTGCGCCAATCCGGCGGCGGGACCTGGGAGGGACGGCTCGGGGGCAGACGCGTCGAGGCCCACGATGACGCCGAGCTCGAGTCGCTGGTCCGGTCGATCGCCGACCGCGGTGGGTACTCGCGCAAGAGCACGCCCGAGGAGCACGAGCTTCTCTCCAATGACCCGGCCGCCTTCGACGAGGCCTTCGCCGAGGCGATCCGCGAGCGTGTCGAGCAGTGGGTCGCCCTCGCCGATGAGCGCCTCAAGGACAGCGACATCTCCTGCTACGTGATGCTCGGCAACGACGACGACGAGGAGCTCGCCGACATCCTGCGCTCCTCGCGCACCCTGCGCTATGCCGAGGACGGCATCGTCGAGCTTCCCGGCGGCCACGAGATGGTCTCGCTCGGGTACTCCACCCCGACGCCGTGGAACACCCCCCGCGAGTGCTCCGAGGAGGAGCTCGCCCAGCGCATCGACACGCTCGCCAGTGGCCTCGAGCGCCCCGAGACGGCGGTCATGAACCTCCACTGCCCACCGCGGGACACCAACCTCGACCAGGCCCCGCAGCTCGACGAGAACCTCCGCCCCGTGGTCACCGCGGGCGGCTTCGCCCTCATGTCCGTCGGCGCCGCTGCGGTCCGCAAGGCGATCGAGGGCGCCGGCGTCGCGCTCGGCCTCCACGGGCACGTGCACGAGTCGCCGGCCGGCCAGACGCTCGGAAGCACCATGTGCGTCAACCCGGGATCGGAATACGGCGAGGGCATCCTCCGCGGCGCCATTGTCGACCTCGCCGAGGACGGCAAAGTCAAGCGCTGGCAGATCACGCAGGGATGACCATGCTCATCGACGAAGGCATGCAACTCACGCAGGCCGCCGAGGCCGAGGGCCTCAAGGTCCGCCTTCTCGGCGGCGTCGGGGTGGTCGCGCACTGCCCGGAGGTCCTCGCGGGCCAGCCCCATCGCGAGATCGCCGACATCGACATCGCGGTGCCGCGACGCGACGCCCGCAAGCTCACCGCCTTCCTCGAGGGGCGCGGCTACGAGGCCGAGAAGCGCTTCAACGCCCTGCACGGCGACACCCGGATGATCTTCAACGGGCCGGCGGGCAAGCTCGACGTGTTCGTCGGCTCCTTCACCATGTGCCACGCCCTGGACTTCGACGACCGGCTCGCGCTCGACTTCCCCGCTTTGACTGCGACCGACCTGCTCCTCACCAAGCTCCAGATCGTCGAGCTCAACGCCAAAGACGCCCACGACGCCTCGGTCCTCCTCACCGAGCACCCGATCGAGGCCGGCGACGGCGACCACATCGACGGCGCCTACGTGGCACGCCTGACCGGCGACGACTGGGGCCTGTGGCGCACGGTGACCGCGACCCTGCAGCGGCTCTCAGAGCTTTACCCGGCAGTCGCCGATCGCTGCCGCCAGCTCGGCGACGTGATCGAGGCGGGGCCCAAGACCCGGCGCTTCAAGCTGCGCGCGCGCGTGGGCGAGCGCGTGCGCTGGTACGAGCTCCCCGAGGAGGCCGGGGTCGCTTAGCGCGCCAGCGCCGGCGCCAGCAGGCGGTGGACCTTGAGCCCCAGGCTGAGCTGCTCGCGGTCCCCGCATACCGTCGGGTCGAGGCCGGTGAGCTCGTGGATGCGCTCGAGCCGGTGCATGACCGTGTGGCGGTGGGTGAAGATGGCCGCCGCGGTGGCGTTCATGTTGCAGTTGCAGTCGAGGTAGGCCCACAGGGTATGGACGAGCTCGGTCTGGTTGAGCTCGTCGTAGCGGACCATCGAGGCGACCGTGCTCTCGTAGAACTCGTGGACCTCCTCGGGATGGGAGGCGAGCACGCGGAAGAGGAGCTTGTAGATGCCGCGCCCGATCTCGTGGGTGATCACCGTGCCCGAGTGCTGCAGCGCCTCGAGCACGAGCTCGGCCTCGCGGACCGCGCACCCGAGCTCCGCGGGGTCGGCATGGAAGCTCGACATCCCCACCGTGCCAAAGCGCTGAAGCCGGCCGGCCAGGCGCCGCGCCAGAGCCATCGAACCCGCGCCCCCGCCCGCGTCCGCAGTGGCGACGGCCGGCAATGCGGCGTACACGCGGGGACGGGCGTCGGGACCCACCCCGTCGAGCTCCTGCGCGAGGGCGCCGGGATGCTCGGCGGTGATCATCGCCACCACGAGCCGGGGCCGATCGACGGCGAGCTCGGCGCACAGGATCACCGCGCCCCCAGAGAGGTCACAGCGCAGCCGCGCGGCGCGCCGCACGATCTCAGGGCCGGTGAGGTCGGTGCGTGAGCGCAGCTCCTCGAGCAGAGAACCGCGGAGGTTCTGCTCGGTTTCCTCCTTGGCGTCCTCGACGGCCAGGGCGGTGAGCGCGGCGGCGGCGGCCACGCGGAGGAACTCGGATGCCTCGAGGCGGGGCGCCACCTCGGCCCTCAGGAGCGCGACCACACCGACGATCTCGTCCCGGAAGCGGATCGGCGCCTCGGCCACCACCTCGGCGGGCACCGCCGACGGCCGCCCGCGCACGCGCTCCTCGACCCAGCGCTCAAGCGCGGCGAGCGCGCCCGAGGCGCGAGAGGCGCGCGGCGCGCAGGCGACCCCGAGCCGGGGAACGAGCACTGCGACCGGGCCACCCGCCGCCGTGGTCGCGAGCTCGGCCACGCGCTCGAGGCCCTCGCCGTCGAGCACCGCGTCCATCATCGCGGCGTGGGTCCCGCTCAGCGTTTCGAGGAGCCGGCTCTGGTCGTCGAGGGCGACGGAGGGCGCACGACCGGGAAACTGGACTTCGGCGGCATGTTCACCGCGGCGGGTAGGTACGGCGAGCCGTGTGGTCATACCAAACAGTATCTCCCCAACCCGGGTGGCCCCTCATTGGCCCCGTGGCCAATTTGAGTCCTCGTTGTCTTAGCCGTCTGGCTCGTGACCTCGGGTCCTGTCGTCCTCGGTCGGGGGACCTTCTTCCCGCTCGGGGGCGCGGTGGCCGAGCTTGCCCTCGGTCACGAGCGTGCCGAGCACATCCATGATCGCGCGGCAGCCAAGCTGGGCGGTCATGTCGCTCACGTCGTACGGCGGGGCGATCTCGACCACCTCCATCCCGCAGATCCCCTCGCGCGCGATGAGTCGCAGCGCCTTGAGCGCCTCGCGGGGCAGCAGGCCGCCGGGCTCGGGGGAGCCCGTTCCCGGCACGAAGCCGGCGTCGATCGAATCGATGTCAAAGGACAGGAACACCGCCTTGGCGTCCTTCCAGGCGACGTCGAGCGCGATCTCCACCGCCTTCTCGACGCCGATCTCCTCGACGTCGTGGATGGTGATGGCCGTGGTCCCGCGCTCGCGGGCGACCTTGAGCCCGGGGCGGGACCCATACCACCCGCCGATTCCCATCTGCACGAGGTTGCTGGGCGGAGCGTTGGGGATGTTGGTGGCATGAAACCACGGAGTCGTGTGCATGCGCTCGTCCATGTCGCGTTCTTGGATGTCGATGTGGCGGTCGAGGTGGATGATCCCCACGTTGCCGTCGACGTACTTGGCCATGGCGCGCACGTCGGGATAGCCGAGGGAGTGATCGCCGCCGATGATGATCGGGAAGACACCGTTCTCGAGCACGTGCGAGACGGCGCGGTCGACCTGGTCGAAGGACTTCTCGATGTTGGAGGGGATGACGAAGACATCGCCGACGTCGCACACGTCGAGCTCCTCCACGAGGTCACAGCCCATGTCGAGGCTGTAGCCGTCGTAGAGCGCGGAGATCCGTCTCACCGCCTGCGGGCCGAAGCGGGCGCCGGCGCGATAGGTGGTCCCCATGTCGAAGGGGGCGCCGATGATCGCCGCCTCGTACTTGGAGACCTTGTGGATGTCCTCGCAGTAGGGGGCGCGGAGAAATGTGTTGATCCCGGCGAAGGCGGGCTGGCCGCCGCGCGCGAAGGTCGAGATCGTCCGGTCGTTGACCGACGGGGCCGCCTCGAGCCCGAGCTCCAAGCCGCGCTCGACGGCCTCGCGCTGCCGCTTGTCGGGGATGTCGGCGAGGCGCCGGAGCATCCGCATGCCCTGTAGTCGCGAGCGGTCAACGCCGCCACCGGAGTCCCCGCGGGGAGCGTCTCCCATCGTCCATACAACTATAGGACAACCTACCCCCCGTTGTCGAGCCACCGCCCAGTTGTCTTAATGTCCCGCGGGCCCGTCATGATCCCTTCAGAGCATGGCCATCTCGCCGAAATCACGCCGTCTGTCTGACCTTGGGGAGCTCGATCCCGGCCGGCTCGATCGCGCCAGCTTCGTTCCCTTGTATTATCAGCTCCAGGAGCTCCTGAAGGAGCAGATCGAGTCCGGCGTGTGGGCTCCTGGCGACCCTCTCCCGTCCGAGCCCGAGCTCGCCCGCGGGCTCCGGGTCAGCCGCGTCGTCGTTCGCCAGGCCCTCGCCATCCTCGAGGACGACCGCCAGATCGTCAGGCTCCAGGGCCGCGGGACCTTCGTCGCCCAGCCCAAGCTCGAGCACCGAGCATGCGGGCTCTCCCGGCTCCTGCTCAATCCGCGCGGGCCGGAGATCGATATTCAGGTCCTCGACAAGCGCGTCGCCAAGGTCGAGCAGAGCATCAAGCACGGGCTCGACGTGGCCGACGACGAGCCCATCCTCCGCGTCACCACCCTGCTCTCGACGCGTGGGGTGGCTCTGGCCATCGGCTATTCCTTCTTCCGCCGCGCCGAGGCGGACTGGCTCGAGGCGGCCGCGATCGTGGGACAGAGCCTCGCACCCGACCTGGTGCTCTCCGATCACGGTGTCGAGCTCACGCGCTCGGCGGTATCGATCGAGACCAGCCAGTGCGGTCGCTTCGAGGCGAGCCATTTCGGGATCTCTCCGAAGAGCGCGGTGTTCCTCGTCCTCTGCCGCGAATTCCGCCGCTCCGGTCGCGGTGAGCGGCCCTTCGAAGTCGCCCGCGTCGAGTACCGCGGCGACATGCTCCAGTTCCACCTCGAGCTCGGCGGCGGTACCAGCGTTGGTGGGCTTGAGGCCACCTACTCGGTGAGCGAGTGAACTAGCCCAGCACTAGCCTCGCCCGGCGGCCAGGTACGCGAGCCAGGAGCCGTGCCCGGAGATATCCGGGGCGCCGTCGAGGGCCACGGCCTCGCATTGGAAGCCGACGACGTCGCGCCCGTCCTCGAGCGTCACCTGTCCGAGCGCCATGGGCGCCGGGAGGGCGCCGAGAAACGACGCCAGTCCCGCCGCCGGGAGGGCCCAGAGCTCGCCCTCGACGGCTACGCCGCCACTTGCCACCCGCACAAGGCCCGGTTTCGGCGGATCGGTGGTGAGCGCGTAGAGCCGGTAGGCCGGCGCGGTCCGGACCACGCCGAGTGCGCGCGCGCCTCGTTCCTCGAGCTGGTGATGGAGGGGCTGGCCGTGGCGGTGGGCGCCGACCACGAGCAGGGGGATGCCGGCGGGCTCACCCGGCGTGGGCGCGGCGGGCGGCTCGCCGAGGAAGCGGTGCGCGAGGTCGGCCACCACGAGATCGCCGAACGCCGGGGCCACCAAGGACACGCCGAACTGGCCGCCGTCGGCCTCCCCGGCAGGGATGGCGATCGCGCACAGATCGAGGAGGTTGACGAACGAGGTGTAGGGACCGAGCTCGGCATTTACGCCCACCGGGTCAGCCGCCACCTCGGCGATGGTGGGCTGGCGCGGGACGGTCGGGATGAGCAGGGCGTCGGTGGCGGCGAGCACCGGGGCGGTCGCCGTCCGCAGCGCATCGAGCCGCTCGCCGTCGCGCACGAGCTCGCTGGCGGTGGGGCCGGCGGCCGCGCGGACGATCCCGCGGACGGTCGCGTCGACGGCGTCGGGGTGGGCGTCGACGAACTCGCCCACGGCGGCGTAGCGCTCGGCGACGTAGGCGCCGCCGTAGAGCAGCCCCGCGGCCTCGAGGAAGGGTGCGAGGTCGATCTCGACGAGGGTGGCCCCGAGCACCTCGAGGCGCTCGACGGCCGCGGCGAAGGCACGCCTGGCGTGGGGGCTGAGATCCTCGAGCCGGCCGTCGGCGGGGACGCCGATCCGGGGCGCGGCGGGGGCGGCGAGGGGAGCTCCGGGCGGCCAGGCACGATCAAGCGCCGCGGTCGCGCCGCGGCCGGCCGGCCCCGCCATGACCCACAGCGCCCGTGCGGCGGCGCTCACGTCGCGGGCGAACACGGTGACGCAGTCGAGCGTGCGGCACGCGGGGACGACGCCGGCGACCGGGACGAGGCCACGCGTGGGCTTGACGCCGATCACTCCCTGGAAGGCGGCGGGGACGCGGCCAGACCCGGCGGTGTCCGTTCCCAGCGCCAGATCGACGATGTCTAGGGCGACGGCCACCGCCGACCCGCTACTCGAACCGCCGCTGACGTATTCCGGGCGGCGGGCGTCGCGCACGGCGCCGTACGGCGACCGCGTGCCCACGAGGCCGGTGGCGAACTGATCGAGGTTCGTCTTGCCGAGCACGAGCGCGCCGGCTTGGCGCAAACGAGCGACCACGGGCGCGTCGACGCTCGGCTCGTAGGCGTAAGCCGGGCATCCCGCCGTGGTCGGCAGCCCGGCGACGTCGATGTTGTCCTTGACCGCGAGGAGCATTTCGCCGAGCGCGAGCGGGGGTCCGGCGTCGAGGGCCTCGGCCTCGGCGAGGACGTCCTCGGGAGGGCGCAGAGTGATCCACAGCTCCGGTCGCTCGACCTCGGCGATCCTTGCGTAGGCGGCCCGCACCCGGTCCTCGACGCTCACGACGCGTCCCGCGGGACGACGATCACCAGCGCCCGGCCCGCCTGCACGTGCTCGCTGACCGCGACGAGAACCTCGGCCACCTCCCCGTCGCACGGCGCGTCGAGCGCCGTCTCCATCTTCATCGCCTCGAGCGTGAGCAGGCGTTCACCGCTCGCGACCGCGTCCCCGGCCTCCACCTCGATGCGCCAGACGTTGGCCGTGCATGGGGCCTCGACGACCACGGCGCCATCGGGCACGATGAACTCGCGGGCCGGCGGCGCGGCCTCGGGCTCAGGCCGGGGGTCGAACTCGCCCGCGGCGGCCCACGCCGCTCGCTCGGCCGCGAAGGCCGCCCCCTGCCGGGACCGGAAGGCGGCGATCGACTCCGCCTCGGCGGCGAGGAAATCGAGGTGCCCGGCGAGGGTGAAGGTCCCCTCCTCGATCTTCGGATGCAGGCGCCCGGCCGCCATGTCGGCGCGGAGCTCGAGCAGTTCCTCGGCCTCCACCGGATACCACGAGATGCGGTCGAAGAAGCGCAGCAGATAGGGCTCCTCGGCAAATGGCCCCGTCCTGCGGAAGCGCGACCACACCTGCGTCGTGCGCCCCACGAACTGATAGCCCCCGGGCCCTTCCATCCCGTATATGCACAGGTAGGCGCCGCCGATGCCGACGGAGTTCTCCGCCGTCCACGTCCGGGCCGGATTGTATTTCGTGGTCACCAGCCGGTGGCGGGGGTCGAGCGGGGTGGCGACGGGCGCGCCGAGGTACACGTCGCCAAGGCCGAGGACGAGGTAGCTGGCCTCGAAGACGGTGCGCCGCACCTCCTCGACGTCGTCGAGGCCGTTGACGCGGCGGATGAACTCGATGTTCCACGGGCACCACGGTGCGTCGTCGCGCACCCCGGCCATGTAGCGCCGGATCGCCTCACGGGTGGCGGGGTCATCCCATGAGAGCGGCAGGTGCACCGTGCGCGAGGAGACCGCGAGCTCGCGCGTGGCGGGGAGCTCGTTCTCGAGCGTTTGCGCGAGGCCGAGCGCGCGCCGCAGGTCGATGCGATCGGGATCGAGCTTGATCTGGAGCGAGCGCACTCCGGGGGTGAGCTCGAGAACGCCCGGCACATGCTCGCCGGCGAGCGCCTCGGCCAGCGCGTGGACACGCATCCGTAGGCCGAGATCGAGCACCATCTCGCCGTACTCGACCAGGAGGTTGTCGTCCCCGCTCCGGCGCCAGGTGACCGGCGGGGCACCGGGGCCACCCTCGCGCCGCCCGAGGACTCCATCGTCCCTGTCGGGGCCGGGCCGCAGAGCGGACCCGGGTGCGCGCCGCACCTCGGCGGCGCCACGATCCCCCACCTCGACGAAGCGCACCTCGTCCCCGGGCCGGAGCTGGCCGAGCTTCCAGCGCTCCGCCACGGCCACCACCGCCGGACACACAAACCCCCCGAGCGACGGGCCATCGGGCCCGAGCACGATCGGCAGGTCGCCGGTGTAGTCGACCGACCCCACGCTATAGGGGGTGTCGTGGATGTTGGAAGGGTGAAGACCCGCCTCGCCCCCGTCCTCGCGCGCCCAGCGCGGACGTGGCCCGAGGAGGCGCACCCCGGTGCGAGCCGAATTGAAGTGGACTTGCCAGGCGGTGGCGTAGAACATCTCGATGTCCTCGCGGGTGAAGAACTCCGGGGCGGCGTGCGGGCCCTCGGTGACGCCGATCTCCCAAGCGCTGACGAGGGGCGGGCGGGCATTCTCTGGCACCGGCGCGGGAGCGCCTTCCTCCGCCGCGTGCTCATCGCCAGCGGAGCCGCGCCGGAGCACGTCTCCGGCGCGCAGCTCCCGCCCCCCGTGACCGCCGAAGCGCCCGAGGGTGAAGGTCGCCGCGCTCCCCAGGTGGTCGGGGACGTCAAAGCCGCCCGCCACACAGATATAGGCGCGCAGGCCGGGCCCGTCGAGGCGGCCGAGGTCGAGCGTCGCTCCCGCCGGGACGGTGACCGGCTCCCACAGCGCCACCGCCTCCCCCGCCACCGTGAGCAGGCCCGGAGCGCCGGTCACGCACACCACGGTGTCGTGGCTGAAGCGCAGCGCCGGGCCGTCGAGCGTGCACTCGAGCGCGGGCGCTCCCTCGTGGTTGCCGAGGGCGAGGTTCCCCAGTCGCAGCGACCGGTCGTCCATCGCGCCCGACGGGGGCACGCCGACGTCCCAGAACCCCACCCGGCCGGGCCAGTCCTGCACCGTGGTCATCGTTCCCCCGCGCGCCACCTCGATGCGCGGTGAGGGGTCGGCGATGTCCGCCAGGGTCGCGGTGGTGTGGGCACCCTCGCGTACGCGCGCGTCGGCGAGGGTGGCGCGCAGGAGCCCGGCGTTGGTGGCGATGCCGCCGATGCGCGTCGCCTCGAGTCCCGCGGCGAGCGCGTCGAGTGCCTCCTCGCGCGTGGGCGCCGTGGCGATGAGCTTGGCGAGCAGCGGGTCGTAGGCTGTCGTCACCTCGGTGCCCGCGGCGATCCACCCGTCGACCCGCAGGCGCTCGGGAAGCACGACCTCGGTGAGCAGACCGGCGGAGGGCCGGTGCCCGGCCGCCGGGTCCTCGGCATAGAGGCGGACCTCGACCGCGCAGCCCCGCGGCTCGGCCGCCGCGAGCTCGTCGAGCACGCCCGTCTCGCCCCGGGCGAGGCGGAGCATGGCGGCGACGAGATCGATCCCGTAGCGCTCCTCGGTGACCGGATGCTCGACCTGAAGTCGAGCGTTAACCTCGAGGAAGGACAGCCGCCCGGTGGCGACGTCGTAGATGAACTCGACGGTTCCCGCCGAGCGGTACCCGACCGACTCGCACAGGGCCGCGGCCGAGGACGCCATCCGCTCCCGCACCTCCTCGGAGAGCCCGGGAGCGGGGGCCTCCTCGAGGACCTTCTGGTTGCGGCGCTGCAACGTGCAGTCGCGGTCGCCGAGCACTACGGCGCGTCCGGCGCCGTCGCCGAAGACCTGGACCTCGACGTGCCGGGCGGCCGCCACGAAGCCTTCGACGAACACGCCGCCGGCACCGAAGCTGGCGTCCGCCAGGCGCTGTACGCGTGTGAACGCCGCCGCGAGCTCGGCCGCGTCCGTGCAGCGCTCCATCCCGATCCCGCCGCCCCCCGCCGTCGCTTTGAGCATCACCGGGTAGCCGATCTCCTCGGCCGCCCCCAGCGCCGCGTCGACGTCGGCGAGCACGCCCGAGCCGGGAAGCAGGGGCACCCCGGCGTCGCTCGCGAGGATCCGGGAGGCGTCCTTGGCCCCGAAGGCGCCGAGCTGCTCGGGCGTCGGGCCGACGAAGGCCAGCCCCGCCTCCTCGACCGCCTCGGCGAATGCCCTGTCCTCGGACAGGAGCCCGTAGCCCGGGTGGACGGCGCCGGCGTCGTGGGCCCGTGCCGCCTCGAGGACGGCGTCGGCGCGCAGGTAGCTCTCCCGAGCCGGGGCGGGGCCGAGGCGTACGGCCGCGTCCGCCATCCCCACGTGGGGAGCCCCCCGATCGGCGTCGGAGTACACCGCCACCGTGCCGAGGCCGAGGGCGCGGGCGCTGCGGATGATTCGACAGGCGATCTCGCCGCGGTTTGCGACCAGCACGGTGTCGAACATGCCGCAGCCTACGGCGTGACGATCATGCGGATCGGCGTCGGATTGAAGCCGTTGCAGGGGTTGTTGATCTGCGGGCAGTTGGAGACGAGCACGAGCGTGTCGAGCTCCGCGCGCAGGGTGAGCGAGAGGCCGGGGGCCGAGATGCCGTCGACGATCCCGAGCGTTCCGTCCTCCTCGACGGGCACATTCATGTACCAGTTGATGTTCGAGACGAGGTCACGCTTGCCCAGTCCCCACTTCGCGCCCTCGGCGAGGAAGTTCTCCACGCACGCGTGCTGGTGCTTGGTGTGGTGCCCGTAGCGCAGGGTGTTCGATTCCTTCGAGCACGCGCCGCCGATGGTGTCGTGGCGCCCCACCTCGTCGGCGACGATGGTCATGAGCGGGTTGCCGAGGTTCGAGCGCAGAACGCTCCCCTTGGACAGGAACACGTTGCCGTTGGCGGCGATGGTGTCCGGGGCGCTGTAGCGCTCGGCCGTGTCCTTGGCGTTATAGGCGAGGAAGTCGACGGCCTGGTTGCCCTCGAGGTCGATGATCTGGAGCGTGGCCTCGGCGGGCACGACCGCCGACCACGGCGCGCAGGCGGCCACGG
The DNA here is from genome assembly GCA_035552215.1 of Solirubrobacteraceae bacterium. Lineage (GTDB taxonomy): Bacteria > Actinomycetota > Thermoleophilia > Solirubrobacterales > Solirubrobacteraceae > Palsa-465. Next base: position 22,666 of record DASZLV010000106.1, read on the forward strand.
TGGCGTCGATCACGCGCGCGCCTCCCAGTAGTCGGCGGAGTTCTCGAAGGCCCGCTGGAGCTCCGGCGTCGAACTCCACAGTGGGTCATCGGGAGTGGTGGCCGCCCCTCGCCATGCCAGCACCTCGAGCGCGGTGACCTCAGGCTCCGGGCGGGGGTCGATCGGGTGGGCGACGTCAGCGAGAAGCACGACGAGGGGAAGTTCGCAGCGCAGCGTCACCGCGCGTCCGGCTCCCGCGCTCCCGAGCCACGTCAGCGACCCGTCGCCCTGCACGCGCACCCCTTGGAAGAGGGAGACGCTCGGGGGCAGGTCGCGCGGCTCGAGGCCGTGCTTGGCCGCCACCTTGACGAAACGCGCTCGGGCCGCCGGCCCGGCGCCGCACAGGGCGTCGTGCCGGCCGGAGTCGTCGGCGACGATGGTCGCCAGGACCCGGCCCTGGTCTGAGAGGAGCGGGTGCCCGACCCCGAGGTAGGCCTGCCACGGGATCTTCACGGTGTCCGCGACGTTCAGGCGCTCCCACGGCTGGTCGGCGTTGTAAAGGAGCAGATGGGCGCATGCCTGCCCGTGGAGGTCGCGCAGGCGCAGGCTCGTCCCGCGCGCCAGCACCTTCGAGGTGGCGCCTCCGGGAGCGACGACCTCGGCCCACGTGAGCTCTGAGGCGGGAACGCCCTCGGGAGGCTCGGGCCACGCGCTCGCGGGCAGCGTGGGCATCGTCTCCACGACCGTGCCACCTTGGGCACGGGCGTGGTCCCGCGCCGCCCAGGTTGTCTCGGTCGAGCTCAAGAGGCGATTAGTAATACCAAATGGCCTGCGCGGCGATGCCCCTCGGTGCGTCTGGTAGCGTGGCCAGTCGTGCGGAGACTCCTGATCATCACCGTCCTGCTCACCCTCGGGGGGGCGGGCGTCGCCCAGGCGGCGGCCACGGGAACGATGTCGCTGACGCCGAGTACGGTGTCAGCGGGCTCTGGCCTGGCGGTCGCGATCACCGGCCTCGCCAGCTCGGGTCTACCCACATCGGTCGATCTGCAGCTCCAGCCGGGTTTCGCCGCCAGTGCCAAGTCGGTGTCGACGCTCTGCCCCACGAGCCAGGACGCCAGCTGCCCTTCCGCCAGTCAGATCGGCACGGGATCGGTGGGAATCTCGATCTTCGGCTCCCCCACCACCGTGCCCCTGAAGATCTATCTCGGCGACCCGACCGCCGCCGGCGACATCGCCTCGGTGATTCTCAGCGGCGCGGTCTACGGGAACACTCTGACGGTCTCGGGCCGGCTCTTCGTTCCCGCGGCAGGCGGTCTCGAGCTCCTCCTCTCCGGGTTCCCGAGTCTGTCCGTGACCCTCGACGCGCTCAGCATCTCGGTTCAGGGTTCGCAGACCGCGACGAAGACGACCACCAGGACCGGCACCAAGACGGTCACCAAGGTCGTCTTCACGGGCAAGGGCAAGCACCGGCACAAGCACAAGGTCAAGCGCAAGGTCAAGCACAAGGTGACGACGACGACGAGGATCGTCTACTCCCTGATCACCAACCCGTCGACGTGCACGGGAATGTGGACGGGCAACGCGACCTTCACGTATGCGAGCGGCCCGACCGCCGTGCCGCTCGCCGCCGCCTGCACGCCGTAGCCCGATCGGGCCGATAGGTCCGGACATTTCTCCTCGCCCCCCGTGTATGCGGTGTGGCACCGAGACCCATCACCGATGACGCGCGCGCTATCCGCTGCGCGCCGCATCTTTCCCTAAAGGTCCGCGGCCGGGCGCCGATACCCAGCCATAGACAGGGGTCGCCGATCGGCGGCGGCGTCCGTCGCTTCTCGGCCGTGATGCTCTCCTCAAACCCCTGCCATTTTCCAGCGCGCCGACGCGCGGCCATCGGGCCTGTCCAGGCTCGTCGCGGAGGGCATCGATGAACCGCCTGCTCACCCTCGGCGCGCGGCGCCCGCGCGCTTCCCTCGCCGCCTGGCTGGTGAGCACGGTGATCCTCGGGATCATCGGCCTGAACGTCGGGCAGCACCTGTCGGTGACCAACCTCCTCGTTCCCGGAACCGAGTCGGCTCACGAGGCACAGCTCTTCGAGCAGCAGTTCGGAAGCAGCGTCTCCGCTCCCATCCTCCTCACCGGCCCCTCGGCGGCGCTCGACCGCGAGGGTCCCGCGCTTGTCCACGGGCTGGCGGGCATCTCCGGCGCGCACGTGGTGTCCGCTTGGGACGGCGGCTCGCTCGGTCACAGCCTGCGACCGACTTCGACATCGGCGCTCGTGCTCGTGGCCGTGATCCACGGCTCCCGTACCACCGGGACCGCGATCGAGCACACGATCAACACCATCGTCGCCAACAAGGTCAGCGGGCCCGTCAAGGCGCGGGTGAGCGGTCTCGACGCCATCGGCATTCAGCTCGAGAGCGCCTCCCTGACCGCCGTGCACCACGCCGAGCTCATCGCCATCCCGATCCTCCTGATCGTCCTCCTGCTTGTCTTCGGCTCGCCCGCCGCCGCGGTGATTCCGGCCGTGCTCGGCTTCGGCACCGTCTTCTCGGGCTTCGGCCTGATCTCCATTCTCGGCTCCTTCTTGCCGCTCACCGAGCTCGCGACCATCGCCGCCTCGATGATGGGGCTGGCTCTCGGAGTGGACTACTCCCTGCTCGTGGTCTCCCGCTTCCGCGACGAGCTCACCGATCCGCGCAACCCCAAGGAGATCCGCCGCGCCGCCACCGTGGCCGGCCTGCGCGCCGGGCGCACGGTCGCCTTCGCGGGCGGCGCGATCTCGGTCCTCATGCTCTGCGCGCTCGCGGTCGCCGCCGGCACCCTGCTCCTCTCGGCTGTCGTCGGCGTGATCATCGTCGCCGCGGTCAGCGTCGTCTCCACCATCCTCGCCGCGCCCGCGGCGCTCGCGCTCATGGGCCGGCGCGTAGCCGGCGGTCGCGTGGCCGGCGGTCGCGTGGCCGGCGGTCGCCTGGCGGGCCGTACGGCGGGCGGGCGCGGAGTCACCCGCCCGCGGAGCGCCGAGCATCCCGGCCGGCCCTCATGGCTGGCATGCGCGAGCCGCTCTCCGGTCATCGCCGCCGCCGCCCTCGCGGCCCTGCTCGCGGTGGGCTGGCAGGCGCTGTCGCTGGCCACCGGACCTCCGGATGCCCGCCAGCTCCCGGCCGGGAGCAGCGCGCGCCATGATTACGAGGCGGTGAGCAAGAGCGTCGGACCCGGCTGGCTCACTCCCTACGAGATGCTCGTCGTCGTCCACGGCGGCGCCATCACCACGCTGCCCCGCCTCGACGCCCTCAACCGCGCCCAGCAGGCCATCGCCCGCGACGGCGACGTCGCCGGGGTCATCGGGCCCGGCCCGCTGGCGGCGCAGGCGCGACCGCTGCTCCATGCGCAGGCGTCGGTCGCCAAGACCAACCGCAATCTCAACCGCAGCGCCCACGCCGTCGGTGCGCTCTCGAGCAGTCTCGGCCAAGCGGTCAGCGGCGCGGGACGCGTGAAGACGGGCTTCGCCCAGGCCGCCGCTGCTGTCCAGTCCCTGGCCAGCGGCGGCGCGGGCAGCGACAACGCGGTCGCCGCGCTCAGGGCAGGACTGCAGCAGGCAGCGACCGGCAGTCGCCTCACCCACGCGGGCCTCATGGAGGCGGCCCACGTGGCGGGCCGCGTCGTCAGTGGCGGCCGCACCGCGGCAGCCGGCGCCACCCGCCTCGCCCACGAGCTCGGCATCGGGAGTGCCACCGCGGCGAGTGCCGGGCCCCGCCTGCGTTCCTTCGTGCACACGCTCCAGACCGATGCCGCCACAGTCAGCGGCCTTGTCGACTCCGTGGGCACCCTGGGCTCCGGGCCTGCGAACGCGAGCGCCCAGCTCGCCACCGCCAGCGAGGAACTCGCGGCCATGCCGGTCAGCCACTCCGATCCCCACTACGCCGCCCTCGCCTCCGCGCTCCAGGCCGCCCAGTCGGCGCTCGCGAACGCGCCGTCCGCCACCGCCGTCGCCGACCGGCTCAGGCAGGCGAGCAACAGCGAGCAGCAGGTCGGCAACGAGGCGGGGTCGATCGCCAGCTCGGTCGCGCAGCTGACCCAATCGGCGAGCCGCCTCGAGCTCGGCGCCCGCGAGCTCAAGGCCGGGCTCGCCGCGCTCGAGCACGGTCAGACCGCTCTCTCCGCCGGCATCCACAAGCTCGCCACGAGCGGCGCGGCGCTCACCACCGGCCTGACGACCCTCTCCAACGGCACCGCGACCCTCGGCACCCGGCTCGCCGCCCTGCAGAGCGGCGCTGGCGGTCTCGCCGGCGGGCTGGCCCACGAGCAGGCGCAGGCCGGCGTCTTGACCTCGGCCTTGAGCGCCGGACAGCGGGACGCCAGCGCCGCCGCCAAGGCGACACCGCAGCACTCGGCGGCACTTGGGACCCTGTCGCACAGCCCCCGCTTCTTCGGCTCGGGTTACCTCGTCCTCGCTGCGCTCGAGGGCACCGCCGCGGCCCAGCATGCGGGCGTCGACTTCACCGTGAATGTGTCCCGCACGGGCCAGTCCGCTCGCTTTCTCATCGTCCCCCGCTCGGCGATGGGATCGGCCGCGACCGGCGCTCTGCGCCACCGCCTCGAAGCCGTCGCCCACACCCTCGCCAAGGCCACCGGCGCGCAGGTCTTCCTCGGCGGTCCCGCCGCCCAGCTGCGTGACTATTCGACCGCCGCCTCCGGCCGGATGCCGCTGCTCATCGCCGTCCTCATGGTCGCCACCTTCCTGATGCTCATGGTCGTCTTCCGCTCGCTCTTCGCAGCGCTCGTCGGCATCGTCCTCAATCTCCTCAGCGTGGGGGCCGCCTTCGGCGCGCTCTCGCTCCTCTCGACCGGAAGCCACTCGCTCATCGGCGGTCCCGGCTACGTCGATGCCCTCAGCGTGAGCGCCATGTTCGCCGCCATCTTCGCGCTCTCGATCGACTACCAGGTGTTCATCCTCATGCGCATCCGCGAGGGATGGCTGCGAACGGGGAGCGTGGGCCGCGGAGTGGACTACGGAGTCGCCCGCACCGCGCGCATCGTCGCCGGGGCCGCCGCGGTCATGGTCGGCGTGTTCCTCGCCTTCGCCACCTCCGACGTGGCCACCGTCCGCCAGCTCGGCGTCGGGCTGTCGATCGCCATCGCCCTCGACGCCACCGTCGTACGCCTCATCCTCCTCCCCTTCGCCCTGCGTCTCGGGGGACGCTTCACCTGGTGGCTGCCTAGGTGGCTCGACCGCCTCCTTCCCGTCCTCGACATCGGCGACGAGCGTCGCCGCAACGAGCGCGGCGAGCGTCCCAAGCCCGTCCGCTCGCCCGATGCGGCCCCCGCTCCGGAGCCGGCGCCCCGGAAGGGCGCCCCACGCAAGCGCACGCGGCCTTCCGCGGGCGCCCCGGCCATCGCCGGGCATCGCGTCTCCGCCGTTCGTGAGCTTGCACCGAAGCCCGCCGCGGCCACCGTGGTCTCGGCCTCGGCTATCGTCCCCCTCCGGCGCGAGGGCGGCGGGACGGGCGCCTACCGCCCGCTGTAGGCCGTCGCCGCGCGCGCCGCGCGGAGGATGGCCTCGAGCGAGCGCTCGACGTCGTCGCCGGTCGTCGACCAGTTCGACACCGAGATGCGCATCGCCGCCTTGCCGTGCCACGTCGTGCCGCTGAGCCAGCAGGTGCCGTCGTCCTGGACCGCCTGGATGACTGCGCGAGTGTGGACGTCGTGGTCACCGCCGTCGTCAAGGAAGCGGACGAGCACCTGGTTGAGCACGACCTCGTTGACGATTTCGACCTTCGGGGTGGCGCCGAGCACCTCGGCGAAGCGCCGCGCGTGGGCGCAGCAGCGCTCGATGAGCTCTGCCACCCCCGAGCTCCCGAGCGAGCGAATCGCCGCGTAGACCGGGAAGCCGCGGGCGCGCCGCGAGAAGTCGGGGTTCCAGTTCAGCTCGTCGCGCGGACCGTCGGCGTCGGCATGAATCAGGTATCCGGCGCGCACTCCCATCGAGGCCTGGTGAGCCTCCGGATGCGCGCACAGCGCGATCCCGCTGTCGTAGGGAACGTTGAGCCATTTGTGGGCGTCGGTGGCCCATGAGTCGGCCCGCTCGGCTCCGGCGACGAGGTGGCGCAGAGCCGGGCTCGCCGCGGCCCACAGGCCGAAAGCGCCGTCGATGTGGAGCCACGCGTCGACCTCCTCGGCGATCTCGGCGATCTCCTCGAGCGGGTCGATGGCACCGGTGTTGACGTTGCCGGCCTGGGCGCACACGATCGCCGGCCCCGTGAGCCGGGCAAGCGCTTCGCGCAGCGCCGCCGGCAGCATCCGGCCCTGGTCGTCGGCGGCGACGGCCACGATCGACGCGGTCCCGAACCCGAGGAAGCGCAGGGCGCGATCGACCGTGGCGTGTCGCTCTGAGCCGACGAGGACATGGACCGGCGGCGCGCCGATCAGCCCGCGCTCGTTGACATCCCACCCCGCCCGGGCGAAGACGCGGTGCCGGGCGGCGGCAAGGGCGGTGACGTGCGCCATCTGGCAGCCGGTAACGAAGCCGAACGAGACGGTGTCGGGGAGCCCCAGGAGCTCGGCCGTCCACGCGCCCGCCACCTCCTCGACGATCGCCGCCGACGGTCCGCACACGAACAATCCCGCGTTCTGATCCCACGTCGAGACGAGCCAGTCGGCCGCCAGGGCGGCCGGAAGCGCCCCGCCGATGACGAACCCGAAATACCGACCGCCGGGGCTCGCCACGAGCCCGGGCTCAGCGGCCGCGGCCAGGTCCCCGATCACCTCGCGCGGGTCGGTGGGGCTCTGCGGCAGCGGGCCGCCGAGGCTCGAGCGAAGCTCCTCAACGGTGGCCGACGAGCCCACCGGCCGCTCCGAGATCCCCTCGAGGTAGTCCGCGGCGATCCCCGCCGTGTCCTCGAGCAATCGGCGGATCGTCATCACTTCAGGCTAGCGGCCTACATACAGAGGAGATGGCTGACCTCGATCCCTTCGAGAGCTCGATGACGATGACCGTGGAGATCTTCGTGGACCTGATCTGCCCGCACTCCTACATCGCCGTGCGCCGGTTCGAGGCCGCGCTCGCGCAGTTCGAGGCAGGCGATCACGTCGAGGTCGTCTGGCGCGGCTTCCAGCTCGACACTCGTCGCGAGCGCTCGTACGCGGAGATCCTCGTGCGGAGGATGATGCGCAATCACGGCATGAGCCGCGCTGAGGCGCTGGATGTGACCGTCCACGTGCAGGCGACCCTCGCCGATGCCGCGGCGCGCGAGGGACTCGCCTACCAGCCCGCGACCGCCCGCCCGGTCAACACCTTCGACGCTCACCGGATGCTCCATCTCGCGGCGGAGCACGGACGCTGCCACGCCGCCGTGAGGCGGATCCAACAGGCCTATTTCGCCGACGGCATGGCGATCGGCGATCCCGAGACGCTCGCCATGCTCGTCGCCGGCGTGGGCGTCGATCTCGACGAGGCCCGCTTGGTGGCCTTGGGCGACGCCTACTCCGACGCGGTCCTCGAGGACCGCGAGCGGGCCGAGAGCCTCGGGATCGGCGGCGTCCCCTTCTTCCTGTTCGACGAGCGCTACGCGGTTTCGGGGGCACAATCGGCCCGGTGGCTGCTCGCGGCCATGCGCCACTGCTGGTCCCCCCAGCGCGTGTGAGGCGCGGTGGCCTCTGCGCTCACCTCACAGGTCCTCGAGGACCCGCTGGACGTCCAGGTGCCCGGTTCCCCGCGGCGATGACCCAGTTTCCGCCGCCCACGGGACCTCGAGGGCCGGCTCGCTGAACGCCTGCGCGTGATCCTCGAGTCGGCCTCTGAGGAGATAGGCGCGTTCGGTCAGCGGTCCGACGAGCTTGACCATCGCCGCGAGGATCTGGACCGCCTGGTCGACGTCCCGGGGGTCGAGGCACTGAACGCTTTGCGAAAGCTCGTCGAGGAAGGCTTGGCACGGCTGGAGAGATTGCGCCGGGAACCTGAGCGCGACGAGGAGCTCGTCGTCGTACTCGAGCAGCAGCTCGGCAAGGGTGAGCCAGTCCGCGAAGTGACCGAGGCTCGCGCGGTCGGCGAAATCAGGCGCACGTATGGGCAGGAGCTCCGCCCAGGTCACCCCGAGCGCCGGGGGCTCGGGGCGAGGCGAGAGCCGCTTACCCACCGAGAGCCACGCTTCGAGCGCCGGGAGCGCAACCGGCGCGCGAGATGCATTCCAGATCGCGGCCACACGCGCGAGGAAAGCGCGGCTCAGGGCGTGGGCCTCGGCAAGGGCGGGGCCCGGGGCGACCCGCAGCGCGTCGAGGACGCCGACAAGCTCGGCGTGCTCGAGCTCGGGGGCAAGGTCATAGAGGCGGTCGGTGAGCATGTCCCAGTCGGCGTCGCGCCTGAGCAGGGGCTGCAACCGCTGTCCGCCTGATCCGCCGGCCGACGAGAGGGCGAGGAGCGCGCCGTGGACGTGGCAATGGCGCAAAAAATGTGCCCGTGCCTGCTCGTCCGAGCTCAGGTGGTCGATGACCAGGTCACGCCAGCTCGGGTGAACCCAGGTGACTCTCACGCGAGCACGCGGAGGAAGTGGTCGGTAAGGCGGTCGATGAGCTCGACCGGTGGCCGCGCCAGGGCGCCGTCGTGGTGGCGTCGCAGCGCCCCGAGCAGGTCACGCTCGGTGACCGGGCCGGGCGGGGTGTCGAGCATCGCGGTCAGCAGGTCACGATGCTCGGGGCCGAGCGCCCCGAACGAAGCCGCCATCGCCTCGGTGGCGGTGGAGAGCCCGGCGCTCATCGCGCGCGCCAACCCGAACAGGTCCCCCGGGCGCAGATCCTTCACCCCGGCCACGAAACGCCGGATGCGTTCCGGCGTGAAGTGGGGATGCGCGACGAGCTCAGGCCCTTGTCGCCGCATCGCCATCCGCGTGTCGGCGGGCAGATCCGCCGCCTTGGCGTGGCGGAAGAGGATCAGCGTCTTCTCGCTCGGGTCGAGCTCGCCGGCGTCGACGAGCACCTCGCCGGGGGCCGGGAAGCGCTCGGCGCCGCGCTCGCGGTGCAGGCGACCGAGTCCCGCCCGCAGCGGCGTCGGGCGCGAGGTCCAGATGAGCCAGTGGCGGTCGTCGAGGGAACGGAGGATGCGTTCCATCTCGATCGCCCACCGCTCGGCTGCGTCCGGGCGATACTCGGTGGACCCGAACGCGTCATCGGCCACGAAGACCTGCGCTCGCCCGGGATCGAACGCGCGCCACAGGTCCTCGGGACGAATGCACTCGTGGGCCTCCCAGCCCGCGGTCATCTGGGTGAGACCGATCATGCGCGCGATCGCCGTCTTGCCCATCTCCGGCGGTCCCGTCAGCACCGCGAACCGGTGGGCGTCGAGGACGGCGAGCGCGCGGCGGTAGGCGCCGGTGGGGACGAACACGGACGCCAGCTCCTCGGCGGCGCCCCGGTCAAGCGAGGACGTGCTCGAGACCTCCGGCGCGATCAAGGCATCGAGATCCCGCAGCCCGAGCACCGAGGGCATCGCGCGCCGAAGCTCCGCGCGCGCGTCCACCCGCGCTCCGAGCTGCCGGGGGCCGAGGACACGCACGAGGACCTTGGCGGGATCGAGGGTGTCGGCCACCGTCCGCGAGAAGCGGGCGGGCACAAGCGCATTGGTGACGAGCAGGAATGAGCGCGCGACAGAGAAGTCCTCGGGCTGGGCCGAGGCGAGCCGGCGGACCGCGGTGAGGAGATCCCCACGCGTGCCGCTCCGAACCCAGGCGCACTGAACCAGCACCGGTGGCGCCATCACCGAAGCGGTCAGCGGCGGCCCCAGGGGAGCCCCGCTCAGGACCGAGCGGAGGCGGTCGGCCTCACCCAGCCACGCATCGGCCGCAACCGCGCCCTCGAGCGCGAGCACGGCCGCGCAAAGCTGCTCGAACTGGAAGAACCCGAGGCGATCGAACGCGTACACCGCCCATGAAGTTTGACCACCCTCGGAAAGGCCCCGGTTACCACGTCAGTTCGCACACCGCCCCGGTGGGACCGCGGCATCACTAGCCACTCCTGGCCGGACGGTGCCAACCCGTTGACATGCAGCCTCGTAGCTGCTTATAATTATGCAGTCATATGGCTGCATCTTCTGACAGACAGGCAATGGACGGCGTGTTCCGGGCGCTGGCGGACCCCGGCCGTCGGCGGCTGCTCGACAGCCTGAACGCTCGCAACGGCCAGACGCTGCGCGAGCTGTGCGCGGACATGGACATGGCCCGGCAGTCGGTGAGCAAGCATCTTGCCGTGCTCGAGGCGGCCGACCTCGTGACCACGGTGTGGCGGGGCCGCGAGAAGCTCCACTACCTGAACCCCGCCCCGATCAGTGACATCTCCGAGCGCTGGATCACCCGCTACGAGCAGCACCGGGTCGACGCGCTCGCGGACCTCAAACAAGCCCTGGAGAACCCCATCATGGACAAGCCGTCATTCGTCTACACGACCTATATCGAAACGACTCCCGAGCGACTGTGGGAGGCCCTGACCAGCCGTGCGTTCACAAAGCGCTACTGGAACACCTCGTTCGACACCGACTGGGCGTCCGGGTCGGAGATGGTCTGGAACGTCCGCGGCGTGCGGATCGTCGACCCGGGCCAGGTCGTGCTCGAATCAGACCCGCACCGGCGCCTCTCGTTCACGTGGCACAACTTCACCCCCGAGTTGGCCCGGGCCCTCGACGTCAGCGAGGACGTGTTCGCCGTCGCTTCGAGCGAGCCCCGCTCGAAGGTGACGTTCGACCTGGAGCCGATGGGGAGCGTGGTGAAGTTGACCGTCGTCCACGAGGACTTCCCGCCGGCGAGCAAGGTGGCCGAGCTCGTCAGCGGCGGCTGGCCGCAGGTGCTCTCGAAGCTCAAGACGCTGCTCGAGACCGGCGAGACGTTCCGGATCGAGCGCCCCGCCCAAGTCAAATCCCAAACAGGAGGAATGCCGTGAGCACGCACACGACAGGCACACGCGAAGAGTGGCTCGCCGCGCGCGAGCAGCTGCTCGTGCGAGAGAAGCAACACACACGGCTTGGCGAGGAACTCGCTCAGCAGCGGCGCGAGCTGCCATGGGTGCCGGTGGAGAAGGAGTACCGATTCGACACCGAAGCGGGCCCCAAGACCCTGGCGGAGCTGTTCGACGGCCGTTCACAGCTCGCGGTCTACCACTTCATGTTCGCGCCGGACTACGAGGCGGGGTGCCCGGTCTGCTCTTCCATCGCCGACAGCTTCAACGGCGTGCTCTCGCAGCTCAAGGCCCGCGACGTGACGATGATCTGCATCTCACGCGCGCCGCTCGAGAAGCTGCTCGCCTACCGAGAGCGGATGGGATGGAGCTTCAACTGGGCGTCGAGCTACCAGAGCGACTTCAACTATGACTTCGAGCGCTCACGAACAAGGGACGAGACCGCCGGCTGGGTGGGCGAGGCGCCGCCCGTCGTCTCGCGTTTCGCGGCGGCTTGCGGGACCGACCCGGCCGGCTACCTGGCGGAGCAGCCGGGCCTGAACGTTTTTGCGCTCTCAAACGAAGACGTATATCTGACCTACTCGACCACCGCCAGGGGGCTCGAGCCGGTGATGGTGTACTACGGCATCCTCGACCGGGTGCCGCGGGGACGCGACGAAGGCGACCCGCCGCAGCCGTCGTGGATTCGCCGCCACGACGAATACGAGGCCGCGTGAGGCGATGACGGACCTCGCCGTCAGGCCACGCGCGGAGTCCCGCCTGATCCCCACGGCGGCGCTCGCGAGCGTTCTCACGGCGGCCGCCGCAGGCTGGCTCGTCCTCAGCGAACGCATGGCGAGCATGGACGGCGGCCCCGGAGGCGATCCCGGTGCGCTCGGCTGGTTCGCCGCAGCGTGGGCGGTGATGACGGCGGCGATGATGCTCCCCGCGTCAGCGCCCGCGCTTTTGCGCCTCGTCCGCACACGGCCCTCGAAGGCGCCGGCGGCAGGGGTCCTCTTCCTCGCCGGGTACGGCGCGGTGTGGATGCTCGCCGGGCTCGTCGGCTACTCGCTCGTCGAGGCCGCCCGGGGCCTGCACCTGGGCACGCTGGCGTGGTCGGCGGCCGGGCACTACCTAGCGGGCGCATCGGTCGCGGCGGCCGGCCTCTACCAGCTCACCGAAGTCAAGCGCCGGTGGCTGGCGCGCTGCACCGCACCCGCGCTTTCTCTCGCCCGTCACCCCTTCGCGGGCGCGCTGCTGGCCGGCGCCGAGCACGGCCGCTGCTGTGTCGCCTGCTGCTGGGCGCTCATGGCTGCGCTCTATGCCCTCGGGCGCGAAGGCGATCCGATGATGTTCTTCCTGACCGAGGGGCTGGGCGCCGAGCTGCTGCAGTCCGATGGCGCCCACCACCAGTTCAGCTCGGCGACGAGGGTCACGGGCGCATGTTCGAGTTGGTCGAGGAGCCCGAGCTGCCTCAGGGCAGCTGGAACTTCGGCGAGGGCACGATCCACCACCAGGCGCTCGACGCAGTCACGGCGGAGAACCAGGCCACAGCCAAGGACTGGATCGTCGGGCTAGGGTTCACCGACGTCTCAGATGTCAAGGATCGGGGCTACTTCTTCTCGGTCTACATGCGCAGCCCGGGCGGGGCGCTGATCGAGCTGGCCTACTCCACCCCGGAGGGGTTCTTGATCGACGAGTCCGAGGACGAGCTCGGAACCCACATGTGCATCCCTCCCCACTGGGAAGACCGTCGTCCGGAGATCAGCCAACTCGAGCCGATCAAGACTGAGCACTTGATGCCCGCCTGACGCAACAGCGACCGGAAGGTACGGCTCTCTTAGCGAAGCGCGCGAAGGTTCAGGGGTAGCGCTCCGTATCGCAGTTGCGTCGCCAGGTCCTTGGCTGAGGTGACGGTCATGCCGCCGGTGATGTCGGCGCCGCCGCTCGCGTCGATCCCGTCCGGGTATTGCCTGGAGTCGATCGAGGGAACGGTGATCAGACGGTCCTCGACTCCGCTCAACACGACAGCAAAGTGCTGGTTCTCAGTCTGGCCGGGGAGGTTGACATTCGTCCCGCGCCGGGCGATCTGGGCGGTTGTCTTGCGGAACTGGGCGGTGCTCTTCGGGGTGAAGCGGAAGTTGACGTCGGGCGTGCCGGACTGGTCGGTGCTCTGGATGGGGTGGGTGATCCCCTCACCGGTCAGCGCCACTCTGTCTTTGAGCACGTAGAACTGGGCCGTTGCGCTCGAGAATGTGGTCTGTTGCGAGGGGCTGGGATTGGTGGCCTGAATGACGACCGTTCCCTGCGGGACGACGAGCACCAGGCTCTGTGCGGCTGCCTGCGCGGGGGTGACTCCAGGCGGCAGGCCGGCGTCGAGGTCGGTGATCGCCTGCGCTCGAGCCGTCCGGCTCGTCTCTTGATTGGGACCGGAGAGCAGGCAGTATCGCCCTTTTCCGAACACCGTGTGACCGTCGGCGGCGGCGGTGGCGCAGGCGGGGCTCCCAGGTTTGCCGAATAGGTAGTACTCGGGTCCGACGCGCGACAGGCTCGGGGAAAACGGGGTCGCCGGCTGCTTGGAGGCGAGCTTGACCGCTTGGTAGAGCGGCATGCCTCCGCTCCCGGGATCTCCTGGCGCCGCGTACCCGCTGCCTTGGCTGATTCGCAGCGCGCTCGCGTTGTGGGTGAGAAGCTGGCCGGCGACGGTCCGTCCGTCGGGCGTAAGGACGTTGGCCTCCCAGTCATAGAAGTACAGCTGGGCTGACGGTGCGACGAGCGCGACGATCCGCTCGCGCTCGGCAGGCGAGAGATCTCGACCAGCGACCACGCGAATCCGGTTGGCACCGGCCAGCGTGGCGTATAAGGAGCGCGAGACGGTGTTGAGGCGCTCGCGCACGATTTGTAGCTCGCGCGCCATCACCGCCGGGGTAATCACCGGTGTTGGGCCGGGCAGGGTTTGCAGAATGAGCGTACGCGTCGTGCTTGGCGCCGCCGGTGGCTGACGTTGTTTCGTGCCGACCCCGAGAAATACCGCGGTGATGACGAGCACGAGAACCGTGCCCAGCACCGGAACCATGGTCGCCGCTCGTGGACGTGAGCGCGCCGGTGAGCTCAGCACGCGGCGGCGGATCGCATCGGCCTCGGCGCGCTCTCGCGGGCCGTGCGGTGCCGTCAGATCGACCGGATTGGCTTCGGAAATCGCGGCGATGACAGCGTCTTGCGGGGTCATGATGCCTCCTCAGCGATCGGCGGGTGCGACGGACGGTCCGATCGCTGCTCGAGCGCGTTTGACACACGCTGGCGAGCGCGATGCAGTCGCACCCGGAACGCGCCTGAGCTGCACCCTGCCACCTGGGCGGCACGACCGGGATCAAGACCCTCCCATGCGACGAGCAGCAGAGCTTCGCGCTCAGGGGCCGAAAGCGCGGTCATCGCCGCCGCCAGCGGCACGCTCATCGCCGCTGGCGCCTCCCAAACCAGCACCGGCCCCACAAGACTCTGCAGACGGACGAGGAGAGCGCTTCGGCGGCGCTCAGCGCGGTAGTGGTTTGCCAGCAGCCGACGCGCTACCCCCAGGATCCACGGCAACGGATCATCGCCCACGGACTCGAGCCTTCGCCAGGTGATGAGGAACGTCTCCGCAACGACATCGTCGACTACCGATGAAGCCGCCCGGCGCAGCACATAGGCCCGCACGGCCCAGTAGTGCGTCTCGAACAACTCCTCAAAGACTCCCGCAGGATCGGCATACTTGGCCATTCGCTAGCCAATTGTCCGGCTAGACCCAATCCGTTACACCCCAACAAACTGACGGCTGTCAACGATCACATATGCGGACGATGGGCGCGGCGCGCGGTGTGCGTCTACGCCGCCCAGCGAAAGCCGGTGGCCTCGGGGCGCGGCGCCAGCGGGCTGGCCGGCAGGCCGCCCGGCGGGTCGTCCTCGTTGTAGGGGCTCGGCGCCACGTCGTTGGGCGCGTCGGCGTGGAACAGCGCGGCCAGCAGCTCGATCTGCCCGCGGCCGACGCCCAGCTCCCCCATCCCGCCGCCGTACATCGGTCGCCGCTCCCGCGCGCAGCGCGCGTAAACCTCGAACAGCGCACGCAGGCTGCCGATGCGCGACGGCTTGACGTTCACCACGCGCGCCGGGAGCGGCGTCGCCCCGATGTCCTCGGCGCCGTGGATCGGCGCGTCGTAGGAGACGCGCTCGAGGTGATCGGCGAGCCGCCGCGCGGTCTCGGGCAGGTCGTGCGGATCCTCCAGGTACGCCTCCGGGAACGCCGCGATTACGCGGTCGTACAGCGCGCCCAGCGCCTGCGGATCCTTCACCTCCAAGCCGTACTGGCCTTTGAAGTCGATCGTGTCGACCGCGCCCGTCGCCGCGACCTCGTCGATAAGCGCGGGCGACCAGGTCGCCTCCGCGTCGAGCTTGAAGCGCACGCCCGGCGAGCGGGCGAGCCGCCGGCGCACGTGCTCGATCGAGGGCTGCTCACCGAGGCCCAGCGAGTTGACGAAGCGCACCGGCCGCGGCTCGAGGCCGAGCACGTCGTGGAGGGCACGACCGGCCTGGCGCAACGCGAGGTCCAGCGCCGCCGACTCGAACGCCCAGTTGCGATAGCGCCGGGCCGCCTCCCACTCCGGCGGCTTGGGCCACGGGTCGAGCGTCGCGAGGTGGTCGCAGAAACCGGCAAGCGTCCACTCGCCCGAGAGGGGCAGCGTGGGCTGCGTCTCGTGCAGCGAGGTCCCGTCCTCGATGTTAACCGAGACGTCCTCCCCGAGCCCGTAGGCGCCGGGGCCGACGAGCCGCACGTGCGTCGTCACGCGCTGGAACTCGTGGGCGAGGACGGCGTGCAGCCGGTCGTACTCGCACGACTTGACGACGAGCGGCAGCTCCGCCAGCCCCGGCCAGAGCGATTCCATGTGAGCCATCGCCACAGCCTCAGTCGGCCGTGGCGGTTGCGTACTGCGGGCGCCCGGTGGGCCGGTAGACCTGGATCGTTACCCCCTTCGTCAGTTTCATGGGTTCGTCGTTTCTCTCGTGGCTGTCTTTCTCGATATGACCGCACCGAGGCGCGGATCTCATCGGCGCGAGCCTGTTCGACGATGTCATACAGCCCGGGGCCTAATATACTCTGTGGTAGAGTAAAATCCATGGAATCCTCGCCAGCGCCGCTCCGGCTTGCCTCGGCGCGGACTTCAACGGTGATCGGCGTGCTGCGCGCTGTCCATGCCGAGCCAGGTATCACCCGAGCGCGAGTAGCTCGAGAGCTCGGTATCTCCAGCGGCCAGGCGAGCGAGACCGTCGCGCGTCTCGTTGGCTCAAACGTTGTTGCTGAGGGCCGAGTGAGCCCGTCGGGCGGCCGGGGGCGCCCGACGGGCTCACTGGGCCCGCATCCCCAGGGTCCGGTCGCGGCGGTTGCTGCGATCTCACATGAATCGTGGGAGGTGGCCACCGTCGCGCTCGGCGGAGAGGTGCGCACCTACCAGACGCAGCGCCACGATCGCGATCGGTCCTCCGTCTTTGAGGGCGTCGAGGATGCGCTCAACGGCGTTTGCGGTCGCTATGGCGCAAGTGTGCAGGCGATCGTGGTCTCGCTGCCTGGGACCGTGTCCGGTACGCGCCTGGTTCAGGCGCCCAACCTCGGCTGGCAGGACGTGGAACTCTCGATGCTGGCACCGCGCACGATCGCGTCCGTCCCGTTCCTGGCCGGCAACGACGCGACCTTCTCGGCGATCGCGGATGCGCGGCGAGGCGCGGCGGCGGGGTCCGCGAGCTCGGTTCACCTCTACATGGACTCAGGCATCGGGGGTGCATTGCTCGACGGGGGACAGCTCGTTCCCGGCGCCCGGGGGATGGCCGGTGAGTTCGGGCACATGCCCTTCGGCTCGCCGGCCGTGCGCTGCCGATGCGGCGCCCACGGATGCTGGAACACCGCCCTGGACGGCCAGGCGCTTGCGCGGCATCTCGGCGAGTCGGTTCCGGCCGATGAGGTCAGCTATAGCCGCGAGGTCCTCGCGGCCGCCCGCGCGGGCGAGGGGCCGCAGCGGCGCGCTGTGCGGGACGCTGCGTTTGCGCTGGGCCGGGGGACCGCAGCCCTGGTCAACGCTCTGGATCCCGAGCTGGTCACCTTCGGCGGCCTCGCCCCCCAGCTCCTCGAGGTCGCGGGTGACCGTGCCCAGGAGGGCTACCGCGATGGCCTTATGGGCGCCAGGGCAGAGGTCGCTCCCGCGCTCACTCCGAGCACCCTTGGCGGCCGGGCACCGCTGGTCGGTGCGGGCGAGCACGCCTTTGACCACATCCTCACCGATCGGGCGCTCGCCGCCTGGCTGGCGGCGTGAGCACTCGCGCCCTGGATGACTTTGCCCTTGGCGGCGCGCAGGTGCTGCTCGTCGATCTCGACGGGACGCTCGTGGACTCATCGGCACCGGTGAGCCGCGCCTGGACAGCCTTCGCCAAGCGCCACGGTCTCGACCCCGACGAGGTCCACGCATTCGCCCAGGGCAGGCCCTCGTCAGAAACGGTGCGCCTGCTCGCGCCCAGTGCTGATCACACCGCCGAGGCCGCCCTCGTCGAAGGCGCCGAGACCACGGACACCGACGGAGTCTTCGCCTTGCCTGGTGCCGGCGACCTGTTGAGGTCCGGTTACCCATTGGCGATCGTCACCTCGTGTTCCTCGCAGCTCGCGGAGGTGCGACTTCGCGCGGCCGGCCTGCCTCGCCCGGAGGTCCTCATCAGCTCCAGCATGGTGACGCGCGGCAAGCCCGATCCTGAGGGGTTCCTGCTCGGTGCCCGACGGCTGGGCGTGACGGCGGCACGGTGCGCGGTACTCGAGGATTCTCCAATCGGGATCGATGCCGGTCGCGCCGCAGGTGCGCGCGTGATCGCGCTCCGCACGACCCACGGCGATGACGCGCTCGCTCGCGCCGACACGATCATCGACAACTTGGCAGCGCTTTTCGCGAGGGGCGGTAAGCGCGATTGCTAGATCGAGTTGCCAGGCCGAGCTCGACTCGCGAGCACCCCGGCACAGGGCCCGCATATAACCGGGACCGCCTCACCTGGACGATGTTCTCGGGACTGTTCGGGTTTGGCATTCTCAACGCGATCCTCGGTCCCGCCCTGCCCTACCTGCGAGCCGAGGAGCACCTCTCCTACCTGCCGGGCGCGCTGCATCAGTTGGCCTTCGCGGTGGGTGGTGGCCTTGCCGGCCTGCTCGCGATCCGGGTGGAGGCGCGCCTAGGCCGGGGTGTGACGATCCGCTTCGGGTTGGCCGCAGCGGCGCTCGCGGGGCTCGCCATCGGCTACGGCGATGCGATCACGATCACGGTACCCGCGGCGTTCTTGATGAGCCTGTTTGGCACCTCGGCGCTGGTCAGGATGTGGGCGGCGCTCGCTGACGCGCACGGCCCGCGGCGGACGGTGGCGATGACCGAGGGAGAGATGACGGTGAGCCTCGGCGGAACCGTCGTACCGCTGGTGCTCGGTGGCGTTGCGGCGACGGTGCTGACGTGGCGCTTTGCCTTCGTCGCCGGTGCAGCGATTGTCATCACCGCCGTGTTGGCGATGGGCGCCGTGCGCATCCCTCGATCCGAGCCCGTCGCCTCGCCCGATCAGCAGCCTCGCGCCGCTGAGCTTCCGGCGCAGTCTTCGCCAGTGCCGACCTTGGTGATCGTGCTCGCGATCGTCGCACTGGAGTTTTCTCTCAGCTTCTGGCTCGCCAGCTACCTGAATGGCAGTGTCGGCATCGGCCGTGAACAGGCGGTCTTGATGGTCAGCGGCCTGTATGCCGCGAACCTCACCGGCCGGCTGCTCGTGAGTCGTCTGGCACGCCGGGCGACCACTGAGCGCCTGCTCGGCGCGTCGCTGATCCTCGCGCTGGTGGGTCTCCCGATCCTGCTGGCAGCCCGCGGCGCAGCGGTCGCAGCCGTCGGCATCGCCCTGACCGGCATCGCGATTGGCGCGATGTTTCCGCTGACGTCCTCAATGCACGTGGGGGTGAGCTCGCGCAATGCCGACGGCGCGATCGGACAGGTGCTAGGGATCGCATCGATCGGCCAGATCCTCGGCCCATTCGCGGTCGCAGCGATCGCCCAGGCCGCCGGTCTGCGCGTCGGCCTGTTCATCCTCCCGGTGCTCGTTCTGCTCGCCGCCGCGGGACTCAACGGCCACCATCGCCAGACCCAGCTCTCAGCCGGGTAAAGGGTTCCCGATGAAGCGCCGCGTGGACGCTCAAGTGGGTCGTGCCCCACGTGCTTCACGGCTCCGGCCGGGTCGATCGAGCGCTGCCAGGCCCTCGGCCGAGATGTGGTGGCTGGAATCGTCGGCCACGGTCACTCCTGGTTGTGGTTGACCACCTCGATGTTGTGTCCGTCCGGGTCGACCACGAACGCGGCGTAGTAGCCCGGGTGGTAGACCGCGCGCTCGCCCGGCGCGCCGTGGTCCTCGTAGCCCGCCGCGAGCGCGGCGGCGTGAAACGCGCGCACGGTGGCGTTCTCGCGCGCGGGGAAGGCGATGTGAACGTGCTCTGTCAGCGGCCGCTCGTCCTCGATGAGCGAGAAGCTGTAGTTCGGGCCGGAGAGCTGGACGCGGCCGGGCTCATCGTGCGTCAGACGTAGCCCGGCGTGCGGAGCGATTGTTGCGTAGAAGCGCCGGGAGGCCTGCCGGTCGCGCACGCGGATCCACAGGTGGTCGATGCGGCCGTCGGGCACGGCTTCTTCGCGGTCCTCGTGGACCGCCTCGACGCTGTTGCCGTCAGGATCGAGCAGGAAAGCGCCGTAGTAGGTCGGGCCGTACTGCGTGCGCGGCCCCGGCGCGCCGTCGCCGCGGTACCCCGCGTCGATCCCGGCCTGCCAGAACGTGTCGACCTGCGCGCGGTCGCGGGCACGGAAGGCAGCGTGCAGCCCGCGGGTCACCGGGTGCTCGCGGTCCGTCGGCCCGATCCACCAGTCGTCCCACCCGACCATGTCGGCGCCCGCGTAGCTCGGCTCGATGCGCAGGGGGCTCAGCACGGTGCGGTAGAAACGCTCGGAGGCCGCGAGGTCCGAGTTGTGGATACCGACATGGTCGAACACCCCGCCAAAACTACCGTTGCACGCTCCGCTTCGGCCGAGGGACACCTTGGCGGCGGCGCCGAGGCTTCCCTCCGCTGCGCGGAAACCGAGCAGCGGCCAAGCGCCCGGAACCTAGATTACGTGGCCCGCTTGGCACCGACCGAGCCAGCTACACCGCGCATCTCAGCCGCCGCTAACCGCCGCCTCCCTCGGAGCCGCGGACATCCTCGTCCACGCGTAGGAGAAGTGATGTGCGGCGAGCGGTGACGAAGCTGCGGCTGTCGAAGGTGCGCGGCGTGCGGTGGCGACGTACGTGCCGCTGGACTGCGAGACTTAGGCGGATGCGCCTATGAGCCTGCCGTTCTGGAAGTACACGCGCTACGCGACGGAAGCCTTTCCGCTCGTTGACCGTCAGTGGCCCGACCGTGAGCTGACAGAGCATCCAATCTGGTGCTCGACTGATCTCCGAGACGGCAACCAGGCTCTCGTCCGCCCGATGGATATCGCGCGCAAGCGCCGCATGTTCGACCTGCTCTGCGAGATCGGGATCAAGGAGATCGAGGCCGGCTTCCCGTCCGCCTCTCGCGCGGATTTTGACTTCCTGCGCTCGATCATCGACTCGGACGCGATCCCCGACGACGTCACCATCGCCGTGCTGACGCCCGCCCGCGAGGGGCTGATCGAGCGCACCTTCGAGGCGATCGAGGGCGCTCCGCGCTGCATCGTCCACCTCTACAACTCGACGTCGACCGCGCAGCGACGCGTCGTGTTTCGGATGTCCCGCGAGGAGATCGCCGGGTTGGCGCTGGCCGGGGTGCGCCAGTGCCGTGAGCTGGCCGACACGGTCGGCCCGTCGATCCGCTTCGAGTACACGCCAGAGAGCTTTGACGGCACCGAAGACGACTTCGCGCTCGAGCTCTGCGAAATGGTCTTCGACGGGTGGGGCCCGCCCGAAGGAGAGAAGGTCATCCTCAACCTTCCGACCACCGTCGAGCGCTTCACGCCGAACGTCTACGCGGAC
>DASZLV010000107.1:0-11521 GCA_035552215.1 Solirubrobacteraceae bacterium
GCTCCACCTACTGGCTCGACAACGCCTTCAGCGTCGATGACCTCGCCGCCGACCTGCGCTTCGGGACCGGACTCGACAACCAGCGCGCGGTCACGGTCAAGAGCACCTTCCTGCAGAACCGCTCCTACCTCGACTTCTACTACCGCGAGGCGTTCACCGTCGTGGAGATGGAGGCGGGCCCGTTCTGCAACGCCGTCTACGAGATCGCCGACGCCGACCGCCACCCGGTCGGCGAGGCGGTCAACTTCTCGAAGCTTCCCATCGACCTCGGGATCATCCACTACGCCTCTGATACGCCGTACACGCAGGCGCGCACGCTCGGCGCTCGCGGGCTGAGCTACTACGGCATGGACTCGACCTATGCCTCCTCGCTGGCCATCCTCCGCCGCATCCTCTCGCTCGAAGGGGTGCTGCCGGACGGGGCCGGGCCCGCGCGGGGTAAGGTGGCGAGATGATGAAGCTCGAGCGGGTGCTCATCTTCTGCGGCTCGAGCCCCGGCCGGAGGCCCGAGTACGCCGCCGCGGCCACCGAGCTCGGCCGTCTCCTCGCCGAGCGGGGCATCGGTCTCGTCTACGGCGGTGCCAGCGTCGGTCTCATGGGCGCTCTCGCCGACGGCGCCCTCGCTGCCGGCGGCGAGGTGATCGGAGTGATCCCGAGGCGGCTGGTCGAGCGCGAGATCGCCCACGCCGGTCTCTCGGACCTGCGCATGGTCGAGACCATGCACGAGCGCAAGGCGCTGATGGCCGAGCTCTCCGATGCCGTGATCGCCATGCCGGGCGGCACGGGAACGCTCGACGAGCTCTTCGAGATGTTCACCTGGAGTCAGCTCGGCCTGCACCACAAGCCCATCGGCCTGCTCGACATCGCCGACTACTGGGAGCACCTGCTCGCCTTCCTCGACCACATGGTCGCCGAGCGCTTCATCTACGCAGAGCACCGCGACGCGCTGCTCGTCGAGCGCGAGCCCGCGGTCCTCCTCGAACGTCTGGCCTCCTTCCAGCACCACGCCCGCGACAAGTGGCTCGACCGGTCCGGCGGCGATCAGAGCGTGCCGAACACCCGGTCGCCGGCGTCCCCGAGCCCGGGGCGGATGTAGGCGTTCTCGTCGAGCTGGCGGTCGACCGCGGCCGTCCAGATCCGCACATCCGGGTGCTCGGCCTGGACCGCCTGCACGCCCTCGGGGGCGGCGACCAGGCACACGAGCTCGAGCTGGCGGGCCCCCGAAGCCTTCAGGTGACGGAGCGCGTGCACGGCGCTCCCTCCGGTCGCGAGCATGGGATCGAGCACGTACACGCGAGCATCGGGCAGACCCGGCGGCAGCCGCTCGAAGTAGTCGATGGGCGCGTGGTCCTGCTCGTCGCGCTGGATCCCGAGGTGCCCCACGCGGGCGTCCGGGAGCAGGCGCAGGAACCCCTCCACCATCCCCAGCCCGGCGCGCAGGACGGGCACCACGGTCACGTCATCGCGCACGCGCAGTCCGCACGTGGTCTCGAGCGGAGTCTCGATCTCGACCTCCTTGACCGGGAGCTCGCGCGCGACCTCGACGGCCATGATCGCCGAGCACTCGTAGAGCGCCTGCCGGAACGCGCCGTGCGCGGTGGCACGGTCGCGGAGGACGGAGAGGCGGTCGGCGAGCACCGCGTGCTCGATCACATTCACCGGTGCGGCCACGCGGCGATGCTATACCGGCGATGCTCCCGGTAGGCTCGCCCGGGCGATGGCGCGCGTGAACGTCGAGCTCAAGGCCCGGGATTCCGACCCCGACGACACCGCGGCAAGATGTCGTGCGCTCGGAGCCGAGGACCGCGGCGTGCTCGTCCAGCGCGACACCTACTTCGCCGCCAGGCACGGCCGCCTCAAGCTCCGCGAGCACCACGGCGACGCCGGGGGCAGCGAGCTCATCGCCTACCGGCGCCCGGATGCCCTCGAGCCTGGCCACAGCACCTACGTGCGCGCCCCGGTGTCCGAGCCCGAGGAGCTGGGCGAAGCGCTCGAGGCCACGCTCGGCACGGTGGTGGTCGTCGCCAAGCGGCGCCGCCTGTTCATATGGGAGAACGTGCGGATCCACCTCGACGAGGTCGAGGGGCTCGGGACATTTCTCGAGCTCGAGGCCGTCGTGGCGCCGGACGGCAGCGATCTCGCCGAGGCGCGCGAGAAGGTGGCGCGGCTGCGCTCTGAGCTCGGGATCTCCGAACGCTCGCTCGTCGCCGGCGGCTATTCGGATCTCCTCCTCGACGGGCCCCAGGTCCTGCTCGGCGCGGCGGACGCCGCCATGCGCAACGCATATGCGCCCTACTCGGGGTTCAAGGTCGGCGCCGCGGTGCGCTCGCGCAGCGGCGCTGTCTACGCGGGGGCCAACGTCGAGAACGCGGCGTATCCCCAGAGCCAGTGCGCCGAGGCCTCCGCCCTCGGCGCCCTCGTGGCCGCCGGGGAGTCCGCCATCGCCGCCGTCGCCGTCGTCGCCGAGACCGTCGAGCGGTGCCCGCCATGCGGCGGATGCCGCCAGCGGCTGCTGGAGTTCGGCGCCGCCGAGGTTCCCGTGTACCTCGGCCGTCCGGGCGAGACGCCGCACGCCGTGACGCTCGGCGAGCTCCTGCCGGGGGCCTTCGGACGCGACGAGCTGGGCCCGTGAGCTTCCCCGCGGCCGCGGCGCTCGCGTCGCGCGGACCGGCGCCGCCGCGCGTCGGCATCGTGCTCGGGTCCGGGCTCGGCGCGGTGGCCGACGCCGTCGTCGACCCGGTCGTCGTCGGCTACCAAGAGCTGCCCGGGTTCCCGCAGCCGACCGTCGCCGGACACGCGGGGCAGGCCGTGCTCGGGTGGATCGCGGGTGTGCCCGTCGCGGTCCTCCAGGGCCGCGCCCATCTCTACGAGGGCGGCGACCCCGAGGCTCTGCGTGTCCCCGTCCGCGCGCTCAAGGCCGCGGGCGCCGAGATCCTCATCCTCACCAACGCGGCGGGGTCGCTGCGCGCGGACGTCGGACCCGGCGGGCTGATGGCGATAACCGACCACATCAACATGACGGGCTTCAACGTTCTCGCGGGCCCCAACGACGAGGCCATCGGGCCCCGCTTCCCGCCCCTGCGCGATGCCTATGACCCGGCCCTGCTCGCGGAGCTGCGGGCGACGGCGGGCGAGCTGGGGATCGACCTCGCCGAGGGCGTGTACCTGGCGGTGAGTGGGCCGAGCTTCGAGACCGCGGCGGAGATCCGCGCCTTCGGGGTGCTCGGGGCCGACGCCGTCGGCATGTCCACCGTCCACGAGACGACGCTCGCGCGCCACTGCGGCCTGCGCGTGCTCGCCGTTTCGGTGATCACGAATTTCGCCGAGGGCATGAGTGATGAGCCCCTTTCGCATGACCAGACGCTGCGGGATGCGGAGGGGGCGGCGCGCGCTCTCACGCGTCTCCTGCTCGGCGTGCTCGAGCGGATCGGCGCCGATGCTCACCGCTGAGCTGATCCGGCGCAAGCGCGACGGCGGCGAGCTGGCCGCGGAGGAGATCGAGCAGCTCGTCACGGGCATCACCGACGGTACGGTCACCGACGCGCAGGTCGGCGCGCTGGCCATGGCCATCGTGTGGCGGGGCATGACGGTGGCCGAGCGCGTGGCCCTCACCGGCGCGATGACGCGCTCGGGGCAGGTGCTCGAGTGGAGCGAGGCCGGATCCGGTCCCGCCCAGCCGGTGCTCGACAAGCATTCGACCGGCGGCGTCGGCGACAAGGTGAGCCTGGTCTTGGCGCCCATCCTCGCGGCCTGCGGCGCCTGCGTCCCGATGATCTCGGGCCGCGGGCTCGGCCACACCGGCGGCACCCTCGACAAGCTCGAGTCGATCCCCGGCTATGACGTCGCCCCGGACGTCGCGCGCCTCCGTGACGTGGTCGCTCGCGCGGGCTGCGCCATCGTCGGCCAGACCGCCAGCCTCGCCCCCGCCGACCGCCGCCTCTACGCCGTCCGCGACGCCACCGGCACCGTCGAGTCGATTCCCCTCATCGTCGCCTCGATCCTCTCCAAGAAGCTCGCCGCGGGGCTGGACGCCCTCGTCATGGACGTCAAGGTCGGTTCCGGCGCTTTTCTCCCCGATCTCGGCACCGCGCGGGAGCTGGCACGCGCCATCGTCGAGGTCGCGGTCGCCAACGGCATGCCCACGGTAGCGCTGCTCACCGACATGAACCAGGTGCTCGGCCGCACCGCGGGCAACGCCGTCGAGGTCCGGGAGGCCATCGACCATCTCAGCGGCGCAGCTTCGGACGAGCGCCTGCGTGAGGTGACGCTCGCCCTGAGCGCCGAGCTGCTCGTGCTCGGCGGATTGCATGCCGATGTCGACGGGGCGCGCGCGGCGGCGCGGGCGGCGCTCGACACCGGGGCCGCGGCGGAGCGGTTCGCCGCGATGGTGGCCGAGCTCGGCGGCCCGGGCGATCTCCTCGAGGCGCCCGACCGTCATCTCCGCGCCGCGCCAGTGGTGCGCGAGGTGTTTCCGGTCTCGGCCGGGGTGGTGACCCGGGTCGACGTGCGCGCCGTCGGCCTCGCCGTCATCGGGCTCGGGGGCGGCCGGGCGCGGGAGACCGACGCCGTCGACCACAGCGTCGGCCTGACCGAGGTCGCCGCCATCGGCGAGCGGGTCGGGCCCGGTGAGCGGCCGCTGGCCGTCGTCCACGCCGCGGACGCAGCGAGCTTGGAGCGCGCCGCGGGCGAGCTCCAGTCGGCTCACGTACTCGGCGACGGCCCCGCCGAGCCCGGCCCGGCGGTGATCGAGCGGCTGGGGTGAAGGTCATGGACGATCTCCCCACGGCCGAGCTCCACGTCCACCTCGAGGGAACCGCCCCTCCGGAGCTCGTACGCCGGATGGCCGAGCGCAACGGCGTCGCGCTTCCCGGGCGGCTCCTGAACGCGGAAGGCCGCTTCCATTACACGGACTTCCTCGACTTCCTGCGCACCTACGACCTGTCGGCCAGCGTGATCCGCACGCGCCAGGACTACCGGGACATCACCTACGAGTATCTGCGCGACTGCGCCGCCGGGGGCGCGATCTACGTCGAGCTCACCGCCTCCCCGGATCACGCCAGGGCGGTGGGGCTGAGCGACGAGGACCATCTCGGGGGGATCGCCCAGGGCATCGACGAGGCGCGGCGTGACACCGCGATCGAGGGCCGTATCCTCGTCTCGGCGGTGAGGAATTTCGGGGTGGAGCGGGCCCTTCGGGTCGCCCGCCATGCCGCCGAGCGCCCGCACCCCTACGTGGTCGGGTTCTCGATGGCCGGCGACGAGGGCGGGTTCCCGGCCGGGGAGTTCGCCGAGGCCTACGCGATCGCCGCCGCCGCCGGCCTCGGGTGCACGATCCACGCCGGCGAATGGGCCGGCCCGCCCAGCGTGCGCGCCGCGCTCACGCTCCCGGTCACGCGGATCGATCACGGGGTGCGCGCGATTGAGGACCCGCTCCTGGTCAGAGAGCTCGCCGAGCGAGGGATCGTCCTCAACTGCTGCCCGACCAGCAACGTCGTGCTCGGGGTCTATGACAGCTACGAGGACCATCCCCTTCCCACCCTGCGCGCGGCCGGCGTCAAGGTCACCCTCGGCTCCGACGACCCGCCGTACTTCGGGGCCACCATTGCCGGTGAATATCGGGTGTGCGCGGAGCGGATGGGCCTGAGCGAGACCGACCTGCGGGAGGTCACCCGCACGGCGATCGACGCCGCGTTCTGCGCGGACGAGCTCAAGTCGGCGCTCCGCGCCCGCCTTTAGTCTCTGGCTCTATGAGGATCCTCGTGACCGGAAGCTCGGGCCATCTCGGCGAGGCGCTGATGCGCGTGCTCGGCGAGCGCGACCACGACCTCGTCGGCCTCGATGTCCTCGCGTCGCCCTTCACCACCGTGGTCGGCTCGGTCGCCGACCGCGAGTGCGTGCGCCGCTGCGTCACCGGCGTCGAGGCGATCGTCCACACCGCGACGCTGCACAAGCCGCACGTCAGCTCCCATCACCGAGGCAAGTTTGTCGACACCAACATCACCGGCACCCTGAACCTGCTCGAGGAGGCCGTGGCGGCGGGGGCGGGGCGGTTCGTGTTCACGAGCACGACGAGCACCTTCGGGCGCGCCCTCGCTCCCGCCGAGGGCGAGCCGGCGGCGTGGATAACCGAAGCGGTCACCCCGGTCCCGCGCAACATCTACGGCACCACGAAGACGGCGGCCGAGGACCTGTGCGCGCTCGTCTCGCGCGACCACGGTCTTCCCTGCCTGATCCTGCGCACGTCGCGCTTCTTCCCCGAGCCCGACGACATCGAGGACCGTCGCGCGGCCTACGAGGACCTCAATCTCAAGGTCAACGAGCTGCTCTACCGCCGCGTCGACCTCGACGACGTGGTCGGCGCGCACCTGCTCGCCCTCGAGCGCGCGCCCGCCATCGGCTTCGGCCGCTACATCATCAGCGCCACCACCCCCTTCACTCGCGATGAGCTCTTGTCGGTGCGCCAGGACCTCCCCGGCGCCGTCCGCCGCCTGTTCCCCGAATACGAGGAGATCTACCGGCGCCGCGGCTGGGAGATGCTCCCGAGCATCGATCGCGTCTACGTCAACGACCGCGCCCGGGAGGCGCTCGGGTGGACGCCGGCCTACGACTTCCGCCACGCCCTCGACCTCCTGAGCGCCGGCGCAGACCCGCGCAGCCCGCTGGCCCTCGCCGTCGGCGCCAAGGGGTACCACGCTACGACCACGGGCGTGTACACCGCGCGCTGAGCACTGTGGGGGGCGCCCCCGCGCTCGCGCTGCGAGGCTGCGACCAAAGTCCCATTGAAACCTCGACCGCCGACCCCGGAGCATGGACATCTCACTCATCCCCGAGGAAAGGCAGGAACCATGAAATCGCGATATGCAGGTGCCCTGATCGCACTGCTCAGCGTCGGCGCCATCGCCGCACCGGGAGTCGCGCTCGCGAGTCACGGAAGCGACGATCCCGTTGGCCATGTCCGCCATGAGCATCACCGCTTCGATCACCACCGTGACCGGGGCGACCGGCAGGGATCCGACGACGGCCCAAACCATCGCTACGAGCTGTGGCGTGCCGCACGCCGGCTCGGCGTGCGGCACGGGCTGCCCGTCTAGGACCCCACATCGTGGCGCTGGGCCCAGAGCGCGGCTTGCGTGCGGTCGGTGACCCCGATCGAGGCGTACACGCTGGTCAAGTGGGCCTTGACCGTCTTCTCGCTGATCTCGAGACGTCGGGCGATGAGCTTGTTGGGAAGGCCTTCGGCGACGAGCCGCAGGACCTCCTGCTCGCGAGGGCTCAGTCGCGAAGGGCCCCCCCTCCGCCCGCCCGCTCGGTGAGCATCTCCCGTGCCGCCCGCGGCGCCAGCGGGGCGTCCCCCCTGGCGGCGGCTCGGACGGCCCGGATGATCTCGTCGGGCTCGGCGTCCTTGAGCAGATAGCCGAGTGCCCCGGCGTCCAGGGCGCCGAGGATACGATCGCGGTCTGAGAAGGTGGTGAGGATCACCACGTTCGCCGGCGAGCCTGCCGCCTTGAGGGCGCGCGGCCTCGATTCCGTTGAGCTCGGGCATCTCCAGGTCCATGAGCATCACGTCGGGGGAAAGGTCGAGCGCCGCCGCGACCGCCTCGCGGCCGTTGGCGGCGGCGCCGAGGACGTCGATGTCGTCGGTCGTTCCCAGTAATTGGGTGAGCGCGTTGCGCACCAGGGGGTGGTCATCGGCGATGAGGACGGTGGTCATCGCAGCGGTACCGTGAGCCGGACCGACGCTCCTTGCCGGGGGTCGACTCGACGGCCAGGTGTCCCCCGGCGTGGTCGGCGAGATCGCGCATCAGGCGTAGCCCGAAATGGCTTTCGGGACGGTCCGTGCCTCCATCGGCGTCCGGGGCGAAGCCGCGCCCGTTGTCGACGATGGCGAGGATGGCCAGCCGGGGCTCGATCTCGACGGTGATCCTCACCTCCGTCGCCTCACCGTGCGTCTTGGCGTTGCGGATGGCTTCCTGGGCCACTCTGTAGAACAGAGCCTGCACGTTGTCGGGAAGACGCAGCGACCCGGGGATGTCGAGGGAGACGGCTACCCCAGCCGCCTCCAGCGGGGCCACGAGGTCGTTGAGGGCCGCGAGCAGCCCCGAGCGCTCGAGGGTGGGCGGATAGATGTCCACGAGCAGGGTGCGGAGCTCGCGAATGGTCTCGCGCGTCTCGGACGCCGCGCTCGCGATCGTCTCGCGCATGGTGTCGCCGGCATTCTCGGTGCCGTTGCCCGCCGCCGAGGCCGCCAGCGAGAGCGAGACGCCCGCGAGCCTCTGAACGGCGCTGTCGTGCAGGTTAGCGGCGATCCGGCGCCGCTCGAGGTCTGACGCTTCGATCGCCCTGCGCAGCAGCTCCTCGCGCTCGCGCTGCCGAGCCCGCAGCCGCCGCGCCAGCGAGTACGCGAGGGGGACCTGGATCAGGTAGAGCACGAGCAGCGCTCCCAGGAGCGCCGGGAGCAGCGAGGTCAATTGTCCTTGGCTGCTCGCGGAGATCGTGCTCGAGCGCTCGTAATCCTCGTAGAGCAGGCGGCGGCCGTGAGGCCCGCGGATCCCCACATAGACCTCGACCAGGCGCCGGAACCGGCGCTCGGCTCGATTCTCCGGCCGGCTGAGGTCGCTGGCGTCGGCAGCGATCCCGCCCGTGCGCAGCACGCGCAACTCGTCGGCGCCCAGCGGGAAGGCCATCCCGATCAGGTTTCGGGCGTCCGAGTAGACGATCCTCCCGCTGGCGTCCCAGATCTTGACGCCGACGATCGGGGTCGCTCCGAGGATCCGCTGGTGAACCGCTCGATTGAGCCGCGCCACCTCCGCCGGCACGCCCGCAAGGACCCCCGTGGTCATCAACGGCGCGGCGATGCCGCGCCCCGCCGGCTGGTGGCAATGATCACCGCGATCACGCTGCTGCCCGTCGTACTGTCGGCATGGGGCCCGGCGCTCGACCGCCGTCGCGTGGGACGTTTCTCGACGACCTTCAGCAGGGGGTGGGAGCGCTGGGCCGGCCTGATCGTCCGCCGTCGCTGGGCCGCCGGGATCGGCGGGTTGGTTGTCGTGGTCGCGCTCGCGATCCCCGCCCTGAGCATCAACACGGGCCAGCCGAACGCCGGGTCCCTGGGCGGCAGCAGCCCCGCCGCGCAGGCCTTCCACGCGCTTCAGCGCCAGGGCG
Organism: Solirubrobacteraceae bacterium; assembly: GCA_035552215.1. Classification (GTDB taxonomy): domain Bacteria; phylum Actinomycetota; class Thermoleophilia; order Solirubrobacterales; family Solirubrobacteraceae; genus Palsa-465. Next base: position 9,163 of record DASZLV010000107.1, read on the forward strand.
TGCCGCAGGCTGTCAGCTTCCCGGTACAGATCCTCGTCCACGGGGGCGCGACCAATGCAGCCAGCGCTGCCGCCGTCGCTCGACGCACGCGCGGTGTCTGGGCAGTGCTCACCCCGCAGCTGCCGTCGAAGGTCGTCGCCGGTGACACGGTGGTGACCGTGATCCCTACCCAGCCCGGGAACACATCCACGGGCACGAGCACCGTCAGGCGGCTGCGCGCCGCATTGGCCGGGCAGCCGGGGCGGCTCCAGGTTGGCGGCGACACCGCGGCCAACATGGACTTCACCAGTGCTATCTACGGCAAGTTCCCGCTGATGCTGGCGGCTATTGCCCTCGTAACCTTCCTGCTCCTCGCCAGGTCGTTCCGATCCGTTGCGCTCGCACTCAAGGCGGTCGTGCTCAACCTCATCTCGCTCGGCGCCGCCTTCGGCTTCATCGTCATCTTCTGGCAGTGGGGTCACGGCTCCAATGCGATCTACGGCGTCCACGCCACGCATGCGATCCGCAACTGGGCGCCGATCGTCGTCTTCGCGTTCCTGTTCGGGATCTCGATGGACTACGAGGTGTTCGTGCTTTCCCGCATGCGTGAGGAGTACGACGCGACCCATGACACGCGCAAGGCGATCATCTCCTCGATCGCGCGTACGGGACGGCTGATCACCGGCGCGGCACTGATCTTGGGTATCTCGTTCGCGTCGCTCAGCTCCACGAACGACATCGCCGTCCAAGTTCCCGTCACCGGCCTCGCGGTCGGCGCCATCATCGATGCTGTGATCGGTCGGCTTTCATCCCGCCGTACTGGTTGCGCCACCGGTGATAGGTCGCTTCGGCGATCTCCAGATGCTTGAGCACCTCGGGCAGCTCGCTGCCCTCCGAGAGCAACCGATCGGCCTCTCTCAGTTTGCCAACGACCTGCTCCGGGTGTGCCTGCGTCGCGACATGCGATAGCTCCTCTGACCCAACATTCTCCAGGGCCGATGAAGCTCTCATAGCGGTCGGACCGATCTCAGGGGAGCCGGCCACGGCCATCGCGCCTTCACAGCCGCTCGAGCGGCATTGAAGCCACGTTGCCACGGGGAAAGCGACCGCCCGCAGGCCGAGTCGGTATACCGTCCGACGAGCTGCTTCGTGCGTGGGCTATGCGGCGACGGTTCCCGCAGCGTGGTGCGGCGTCGGCAGCGAACCGCCCCGTTCGCGCAGGTCTTCAGCGTAGGCGTTGAGCGCTTCTTGGATTCGGTCGGCGACCTCCGCACGACTGGTCCCGATCGCGACCACGCCTGGAAGGTCGGGCAGGTAGGCGCCCCAACCGCCATCGTCGGCCTGCTCATAGATCACCACGTAGTCGCTCATCGAAGTTCTTCCAAACCGCTCGCTCGTCGAATGCTACCCAGCGTCCCGACGGGCACGGTGTCGACGTATAGACCGAGCGGGACCCGCGTTGCGGGGCTTGCTTCCCCGCCGGCGGTAGCCGGTTTGGGCCCGGATTGACGAGAGCAGCCACAGCAACGTTTAGCCGCCGCAGCGGCATTGCAGCGACGCCGATGCGGATGGGCCGCTGCTTCTTGAAGCCCCTTGGGACACTCTCAGGAGCCGGGGCAACGGCCGTGTTAGGCGCCCCCGTCGGTCTTGTTCATGACCGCAAGCGCGACACCGCCGCCGACCAAGATCAGGAGCCCGCAACACGCCATGGCGACCGTTGCGGCGTGGACGCCGATGGTCGCAATTGCGATCAATAACCCCACGATGACGGCGAAGACAAGGACGAGCCACAAGCGCCGGAATAAGACCGCAGGCGCTTCGTGGGTACCGGTCGCGGTCCGGTTGGTACCGGGCATCCCGTGCCTGATGAGAAACCGTGCGCCGACGGCGCTGCTGACGCCGGCGAGCACAAGGCCGACGAGGCCGGGGCCGAGGCCGCCCACGGCGTACGCGCCGCCCGCGACAATGAGCGGGAAGCCGATCGACCATAGCCACAGCCACAGCGGGGGCCGCACGTCCTTCATCGCCACCAAGCCGCGTCGCAGTCAGAGCGAGACATCTTGCAGTGCCCGATGGCGGTCGCTCCAGGTCATCCCTTCAAATTATCGACGCGCAGGGCAACTACGGCGAGAGCGGGGCTGCCGCAATGATCGAGGTCGAGCAGCGCCGACCGGTCCGTGGTTTGATCTTGTGATGGACGCTGCCGCGGCATTGACCGCGCTCGAGCGTGAACTCTTGGAACTCTGCAGCATGTCCGGTGAGACGACCACGACGCTGGACGAAGAGATGCTCGAGTCATCGCCGGGGCGCACGATTGTTGAAGCAACAGTACGGGGCCTAGTTGATCGTGGACTGATGACCACCGAACGAGGTACATACG
>DASZLV010000108.1:0-1885 GCA_035552215.1 Solirubrobacteraceae bacterium
CCAGTCTCGGTCCACAGGTCGAGGAAGTAGGCCCAGCCCGGCAGGTCCGGATCGTCGGACTTGGCGATCGCCTCGACCCCGTAGATCTCGCGCGGCGGCAGCACCAGCGACTCGGGGCAGTCGTCCTCGACGCGACGGCGCAGGTCCTCAACTCTGAGCCGACCGCCAGACGCGACGCGGAGCTCCTCGTACTCGCCGTCGACGACGAGGCCGACGACATGATCCAGCGCCCGGTACATCGGCTCGGGCATCAGCTCGAGCGTCTCGACGATCTCTCCCCGTCCGCCCAACTCGTAGCTCGGCGTCAGGTCGATCCGGCTGTAGAAGTAGTCCTCGCACGCCGCGCGCGCCTGGCGGCGGACGCTCTTGGACAACCCTGCGGTGCCAAGCGCAAAGACCGCCGCATCGATCGCCTCCTCGAGGGTTCCATGGCGGCGCGTCAGCTGCGCGGTGATCGCGCGACCGTGCTCCGTGTCGCGCGCTATCGATGACCCCTCCAACAAAATTGAGGGAGCGTCGTGGCGGCTGTAGCCCGTGCACGCCCGCACCGCAGAGTGAAGGACGATGAGGTGGTCGCCCATTACGCCCGCGCGGGGGATGGGTCGCCCGGCGTCATCCGGCTCGGCCGGCCGCGTGGGAGTAGCGCTGCCATGACCACGCATCCTACGAACTACAGATCGACCTTCGCCGCCTTTGACGAGAACTCGAAAGCCACAGGATCCTCTCGGCAGACTGCCGGCCTGGCCACAAGCGCTCTCGACGACCGCCCGAGCTGCCGATAGCAGGCCCGCGAGTCGCGTGCACGTTAGCTCGGATACCGAGGACAAGGATCCTCCGGAACGGCGAGACCGGCGGACCGCTCCGGGCTCCGGATCTCTCTGGGCGAGCGAGAGCAGCGGCTGCCAATGCCCGCGTGGCGCTCTCCGCGCGGAGCGCGCTTCGCGCCCGGCTGGAGTCATGTGCTACGGCGCAAGCAAAGCGAGATCTTCCCGCCGCGGGTGCGCGAGCTCCCGATTCCAGGGATCGTCACACTCTAGAGTTCGACTGTGTTGCGTGGGCGGTGCGGCTGTGGAGCCGTTACTTACGAAGTCGCCGACGAGTTCGTCGTCGCATACAACTGCCACTGTTCGAACTGCCGCGCGATGACAGGCTCGGCCTTCTTGCCCTGGGGCGAAATCGAGCCGGAGAAGCTGAGAGTTACGCAGGGTGAGGACTCGTGCATCGTGACTGGCGATCGCAACGGCCACCATGCGAAGCGCTGTGGGCAATGTTTCTCGCTGCTCTACTGGACGGGCCACGAAGGCAAGATCCGCGTGCCCTATGGGTCACTGGTCGATGAGCCGAACCTCAAACCGGCGGCTCACATGTTCGTTGGCTCGAAGGCACCGTGGCACGTGATCCTTGACGACCTCCCCCAGCATGACGAATACCCATGGACTGACGACTGAGCCGATCTCAACGGCGAAGGCAGGCGTCCGTCACTGGGGCGCTGGACCGCGCAGTGACGATATGGGGGTCAGGACAGGCGCCGGTTGCGCTCCCGCGCCGCGAATCGGGCCGCGGCGTTGCGGTCGCGTTGCCCGCTTGCATGGGCGAGGGCGTCGCCACCCCGGGCGGGTTTAGGCCGCGGAGAGCCGCTCCTGGAGGCGGTCGAGGAATGTGCTCCAGCCCTCCGCGGCATGCTCGTAGTCCTCGGGCGACATCGACCCGCGCTGTTCGAAGAGCATCTCGGTGCGGTCGTCGTCCAGGTCGGTGAGCACCACGGTCACGAGCTCGAAGGCGTCGCCGCCCGGCCGATCTGAGAACGTGATCACCAGCCGTTTGAGCGGCTCGACCTCGAGGTACTCACCGCTCCAGTCGATCCGGGGGCGGTCGGGCGGGGCGT
>DASZLV010000109.1:0-16825 GCA_035552215.1 Solirubrobacteraceae bacterium
GTCATCGGCTCAGCTCCCTCACTTGGCGGTGAAGGAGGCACCCTGAGCAGAGGACCGGACGGTCCCGCCCATGGGCGGGACCGTCCGACCTCAAAGACCTACAGAACCCCCAACTGTCGGGAGCACTCGGAGTCAGCCCACATTAGGCCTTGCCCGGCCCCCCTGGCGTCACGCCGCCCCGCGCCGCTGCAGGCGCTCGGCGAGGCGAGCGGCATCCTCGTCCTCCCGAGCGACAGCGTCGGCCAGCTCCGCCGCGACATCGGCGAGCGCTCCGAATGCGCTCGCAACCGCGGCTGCGCTCGAGCCGGTGATGGCCCGGTTGAGCGACGCGACATCAGCATCGAAGCGTTTCCAGACGTCCTCCGGTCCCCGGCGTCCCGTGCCCGGTTGGAGTTCGTAGGGCGGCTCGGCGTTCTCCGCGCCGGGCACCGGTCGCCACAGCAGGCCCGCGGCGTGCGCGTTCTCCCAGGCGAGCTGCTCGCGGGCGGCCGCCTCAGCCAATCCACGAAGACGTCCCGCGAACCCAGCGTCGGGAGGCGCCACCTTGTGCGTGCGCATCGCCTGCGCCCACCCGGCGCTGGCATCGCGCACCGCGCGCAACACGCGCTCGCGCTCCTGGTCGAGGTCGTCGCCGAAGCTCATGGTCCGCGTTGCATCAGGCGATTCGTGCAGTGAACGCTGGAGCTCGTGCGTACCATCAGTCAGAGTCACCGTGGGGGGTCCGCCGATGCCGGCGCGCTCGGATCAGTCCCGCTGGCGGCCGAACTTCCGTTGGCGCGGCGAGGCTCCGCCGCTCCCGTCCCAGGCTCGTCCTGCACGCCGGCCGCCGGCTCGTCCTGCGCGCCGGCCGCCGGCTCGGCGAAGCCCACGGGCTCGCCGCCCCAGAAGTCCTCCGCACTCGGTCCCGCGTCAGCTCCACCCGCGGGAGACCCGGCGCTGTAGCCGTCCGAGACCAGTCGCTCGAAATCAGACCGCTTGATCCGCACCCGACGCCCCACCCGCAAGGCAGGCAGCGATCCCTGGTCAATCCAGTTCCGGACTGTCTGCTGGTTGAGCCGCAGCAGCTCTGCGACCTCGGCGACTGTCAGATATTGCTCGTCGACTTGGTCACGAGTCAAACCTTGAACCCTCCAATTGAGTCCAACTGAGACGAAGTAGCGCTATAGTAGCGCACCCACCGGATACGAACCTATCGTGGCAGGCAACGATCAGAACCCCGATGGCAGGAACGGCTCGAGCCCCTCGAGCAACGTCGTCCGTCTGCGTCCACGCCAGTGGCTCGAGTCCGAGGACGAGCTCATTCCCATCGGCGGGACAAGCCCCGAGCCGAGCTCCGGCACCAGGCTGAAGAGCGATCCACCCACCCCGGCGCAGGCGGACGCCTCCGATTCAGCGACATACTGGGCAGCATCGGACTTCTGGGGCGAGGACGCCGCACACGTCCACGACGCCGTCGAGGCACCCACCCCGCCACCACGCGCCAGCGGCGTGTCGCCGATCGAGGCAGCACGCCCTCCCGCCGCGCGCCGCTTCCCACGCGTCCCCGCGCTCGCCGCGATCGCCATCGCCACGGCGGCGATCACCGCCATCGCGATCAATGCCCTCGGGTCAGCACCCGGCGCCCGCCTCTCGCCTGCCTCATCAGTCCACGCCAACGCACCCGCGCGCTCCACATCTGCAGCCAGCGCGGCGAAGTCCGCCACCACGGCGGCGGCGCGTCGTCGCCTCACCGCCGCCGCGAGCCGACACCGGCGCACGCAGCGCCCCCACCTTCGCGTCCGTTCACGGTTCCCGCGCGCGCACGCGAGACCCGCCCCCAGCCGACACCAACATCGCGGCACAGCAGCCCCCGCCACCACCGTCGTCCACTACGTCACTGCAGCGCCCACCAGTCCCCCGGCGAGTTCCGCCTATCAACCGGCGCACGCCACCAGCGCAAACACGCCCAGCCCGGCCGGGCCGACCGGACCCGCCTCACTAATCGGCCCCGGCACCTCGTCGAGCGGGTAACCACCAGAACAGGAAGGTAGGGGAGGAATGAAAAGACTGACCGACCACCTCCGCGCGAACGTCATCGGGTATCTCGCGCTCTTCGTGGCGCTGGGCGGGACGGGCTACGCGGCCGTAAGCATCCCCCGTGGCTCCGTGGGTACCCGTCAGCTGCGCAACGGGGCGGTGACGCCGGTGAAGCTAGGCAAGGGGATCGCCGGGAGCGTGCGCGCGTGGGCGATCGTTGGGCCGACCGGCAAGGTGATCGCGGGCGGGGGGAGGCCACGCGTGCTTGCGCCTCTCGGTCGCGGTGTCTACACAATCGATTGGGGAGTCCCCATCCCCAATCCGTGCGCCACCGTCGCCACGGTCGAGAAGCGCGCTGCCCTGGGTCCGACCGAGACTGTCCCGCTTCCCGGGGGTAATGGAATCGTCCCGGTGATCGCCGGCTTTGTCAGTCAGGTCGAGACCATCGGCGGTTCGGATCGCAGCGGTAACACGACCCCCACAACTGATCTGTTGACGTTCAACCAGGCCGGTCAGCTCGCGCCGCTCCCCTTCGACGTCGCAGTGATCTGCTGAAGCTGGGTTCGATCCATGTTCAACGGAAAGGCATTCGCCACGCGAGCCCTCATGCTCGCGCTGCTCGTTGTCGCCGCCCCCTGTTTCGCCAGCAGAGCTTCGGCCGGCACGTACAACGTCGGGGCCTGCGTGGGAGGCGGGGCGCCCATCTTCGGTGCATACCAACCGACCGGGGTTGGTCTAGGCGCAACCAATACATGCGCCACGGCCGCCGGTCTGCTCGCGATAGCCGCCAACGCCTCTCCCGCGAGTAACGGCTCGAGCGAATTCCAGCAAGCGACCGCAGGATGGGTTGCAGGAACGCCCACTCCGTCCCTCCGCATCGTCGGCGTGTCCGCCGATGGCCAGGCAGATTGCAACCTCGCCAAGGACGGATGGGCCGCCTCGTACTTCTGGGGCGACAACGGCACCAACTACGGTGCCTCCCCGATCACCGTCGACTGCCACGGCGTTCCAGGCAGCGGCAGCGCTGGGTATCTCAGTCAGAGCATCCAGTCGTCTCGCTATTTCGGCTTCCATGCGAGCTGCAACGGAGCCTGTGCCGTCGCTGGCACGGGTAACCTCGTGTTCGGAGTCGACGCGGTCACGCTCACGGTCGAAGAAGACATCGGCCCGACCCTCACGCCCGCCGAAGCAAACGACCTCTATAACCAGACCGGCTGGGTTCGAGGGACGTTCCCGGCTGGCTTCAAGGCCTCTGACCCGTCGGGTATCTGCGGCATGGAGACCCAGGTCAACGGAGCCGTCGCCTACACGAGTAGCGACCCGAGCATCGACACCTCGAACTGGACGCAATGCCACGAGACCGTGCTTCCCGGAAACGTCGACACGACGTCCTACTACCCGAACGGGTCGGGCACTCTGTCGCTGTACTACGCCGCTCGCAATGCCGCCAACGTCGTGACTCCCCTCACGACAACGGTCAAGGTCGATAACACTCCCGTCAGCCTGGCCCTCACGGGCCCGACCGAAGCCCCGTCGACAGCCGGCACGCAGTACATCACCGCCACGGCAAGCGCCGGGCCCAGCGGCTCGCACATCTTCTGCTCGGTGGACGGCGCCCCTGAGGCCGAGTACCCGGGTCCGTCCGCCCAGCTCCCGGTCTCGGGACTCGGCTCGCACCGCGCAGCCTGCTACGCCACCAACAACGCCCTCAACGCTTCCGGGCTCCCCCTGCGCTCGGCCACGGAGACGTTCGACACGTTTATCGGTCAGCCGACGGCGAGCGCGATCTCGTTCGCGAACATCATCCACGGGTTGAAGTGCAAGCAGATCAAGAAGCGGGTGACCGTTCCCGCGAGGTGGGTAGCTGTTCATAGGCACGGGAAGCTCGTCGAGGTCCACCGCCACGCACACGCCAAGTTGGTGAAAGCGGTGAAGTGCCACGTGCGGATCGTCAAGCGGCGGGTGACCGTCATCGTGAAGACCAAGCGCCACGGAAGAACCGTGCTCCTGAAGCGCAGGAAGGTCGAGCGGGTGGTGCTGGCTCCGCAGCTCGTCAGCGAGCCGAGCAAACGGGTGGCGTTTGGGGAGCACACGACGGTCAGCGGATTCCTCGGGACCCAGGACGGCGTCGCTCTCCCCGGGCGAACCGTTGAGGTGCTCACGGCCCCCAACAATGGCCTCGGACAATGGACGCAAGCGACTGCCGCGGTGACTGGTGCCAACGGCGTGTGGACGGCGAACCTGCCGGCGGGCCCGTCACGCCTCGTCGAGGCGGGGTACGGCGGGGACAGCACGACCCTGCCGTCGACATCGGCGACCGCCCACCTCATCGTTCCCGCCAAGCTCTCGATTCGCATCTCGCCCCGCTCGACGCGGTGGGGCGGGACGATCACCATCGCGGGCCGAGTCCTGGGCGGCTACATCCCTGCGGGAAGGTTGTTGCGACTCCGGATCGGCGTGGCGGGCATTCGCGGAACGGTGGGAATCCCCAGCATTCGCGCCAACGGTCGCTTCAGAACGACGTGGACGTTCAGCGCCGGCAGAGGTGTCGTCCACTACTGGTTTTCCGTTTCAACTCTGAACGAGGCCGACTATCCGTTTGCGCCGGCGAGCTCCAGGCGGCTGTACGTGAAAGTGGGCCCCGGCTGAGCGGATGTGTTGCCGCTCAGGCCAGTTTCCAAGATGAACACGATGCCGTCGGCTTTGATGCGTTCGATCGCCTGGTCAAAGACCTCGTCCGATACCAGCAGTGCGTAGTGCTGGCCGGGGAAGTGCATGCCGACCGCGTTCTGCACCGCAACCGCATAGCATGCCGCCTACCCCATGAAGCGAACCACGATCACACTCCCGGATGATCTCGACGCCAGGCTGCGTCGCGAGGCCGAGCAGCAGGGAACGACGGTCAGCGAGCTAACACGCGCGGCGATCGAGGCCCATCTCGGTGGCGGCCAAGCGCGTCGGCCCGTCGCCGCCGCGTCGGATCAGAGCGAACAGATGGACATTTCCGAGCACATCAAGAACATCATCGCGGCAGAGGCCAGCAGGTCGGACTGACCCGACGTCGTTGTGCCGCCGCGGTGTGGGCCATCCCTGGCCCACACCCTCGCCGGCTCGGACCTAGTGCAGGAGCTTCAGGGTGTTGTCGCCGTCGTCGACGAAGTAGACCCCGTTCTGAGTTGAGCTGACGACGAACCCGAACAGCGAGCCCGCGCCCGTCTTCTCGTCGGCGGTCCGGGCGATGAGCTGCTTGCCGGCGGGCGTGGTCTCGACCATGTTCCCGTCGCCGCCGTTGGTGGTGAGAATGTCGCCGTTCGGGGCCAGGGTCAGGCCGAGGGGCTGCTTGAGCTTTCCGCGGACCGAGAGCGTCTTTCCGGCGTCGGCCGCCGGGGTCGTACGCGTGAGCGCCTGCGGGATCGCGGCGATGCGGTTGTCGAGGGTATCGGCCACGTAGAGGGTTCCGTTTGAGCCGAGGGCGACGCCGGTGGGGCCGATGACCAGCGCGGCCGGGTCATCGCGCCAGGGGATCTTGTTGGCGATCACCGTCTGGCCGAGGACCTTCGGCGCCTGGCCGGGGCCCGACTGGATCCGGATGCGCAGCACCGTCGAGTTGTTGATCGTGCTCTTGCCCTTGACGGCTCCGCCGTTCAGGGCGTTGCTGACGAACAGGTTGGTGATGTTGCCTTGCGTGCTCGAGGCCATGTCCCATGGTCCCTGGAGGTTTGGACCGGTGATCGTGCTGATCGGCTTGCCGGTGCTGTCGAGGACGATCAGGCCCCCGTACTTGGCGGTCGCCGACTTGCCGTTGGTCGTGGGCAGACTGCCTACAACCACATAGCCGCCGGGGAGCACGCTCAGCGCCGTGGTCAGTCCCACGCCGCCGGGGAGAGGACCTGGCAGCTTGTGCGGGTCGATCTTGGCGAACAGGGAGAGCTTGCCGGTGGGGCTTACCTCGACGATCGTCGTTCCGGTGCCCTGGTTGTTGGCCTTGTCGTTGAAGTTGCTGATCAGCAGGTCGCCCGCGGTGAGCTTGCCGACGGTCGTCGGTAGCTGCACGATCCCGTAGGGGTTGATGTCACCGTTGGCGGGCACCGTCGGTCCGACGTTCGAGACCGTCTTCAGTCCCGCGAGAAACGGGGCTGCGCTGGTGGCCGCGGCGTTGGCGGTCGTCGTCGGCGTGTTCGTCGCGGGCTGTTTCGCCGTGGTGGTGCTGCTCGAGCTACCGCACCCCGCTATCGCGAGGGCGGCCAGGGGGGCGGCCAAGACGGCCTTGCCCATGGTCAGTTTGATACTCACTGGATCAGTCCTCTCAGTTGGCGGGTTCTGAACTGCGGCGCTAGTTGCCACGACGCCGAGGCGCGCGTGTTCCTTACCGGGCTACAGCCAGATCGGCGGGTAGTACGGCGTCGTCGGCGTAGTGGGAGTGGTCGGGGTCGTGGGCGTCGTTGTCGTCGGCGTGGTGGACGTTGTCGGCGTCGTGGGCGTCATGCCCGCGGCCGTCACCACGACGTGCCAGGTGCCGCCGAAGCTCGAGATTCCCTGTCCTCCTGCGGCGCCCCGCTTGGATCCGTCGGGCCGGAAGCGGTAGAGCGGGTGGCCTCCGAGGGTCACCTGGAACATCCCGTTGCGGTGGAGGACCCCCAGCTTCGAGCTGACGCCGTGTCCGGCTCGGAGCTTGGCCTTGGCGGAACCCACCGTCACCGGCAGCCAGACGCTGAAGCACCCATTCGCCTTGGTGCACAGGAGGTGCCCGGTCGTCTCGTGGCCCAGCTCGTAGACCGTGCGGCCCTGAGGGTCGACAACGATCGTCTCGTTGAGGGTCGAGTTCGCCGCGGTCGCCACCGTGGCCGGGGACTGCGCCGTAGCCATCCCGACGAGTCCGGCCAAAGTGAGGCCGGCCGCGCCGGCGGCGAGCATCGCGGTTACAGGCGCGGATCGCCGGCGGACGTGGGCGCGCAGCTTCCTGGAGTTGAGTCGATACGTCATGGGGTCTCCCTCTGTCACTGGATCGTTGACCTGAAAGACGCTTTTGGCCCGGAGACCTTCCCCCGCCCGGGAGAAACGGCGCAACGAACACCCCGATGAACCGCTGGCGCCTTCGACCTGCTCTAATTAAGGGCGAGCCTTTCTGTGTTCACCGACATCCTTCAGCCAACTCACCTGCTGATCGTCCTCGTGGTCGCGCTCCTGGTCCTCGGGCCGAAGCGGCTCCCCGAGGCTGGTCGGTCTCTCGGCCGGGGCCTGCGCGACTTCAAGGACGCCCTCAACACTTCGCATGACGAGCCCGTTGAGGCGCCCCCGATTACGGCCGCCGCCCAGGCGCCCGAGCCGGCGCCGCACGACCCGGTCAAGCCCACCGGCTGACCGGTCCCCACGCGGCCCGCCGTAGCCGCGGGATCGCTTGCGCTCGCGTATGCCCACACGCGATGTCGAAATTCCCACCTATGCCCGTGTAGCGTCGGGACGCGCCCGGCTACGCCCGCGGGGCGTCTGGATGCGGATGCTGCTCGGGTGCGTTCTCGTGATCGTGGCAACGGCCGCGACGGTCACCACCGGCGTGCTGCTCGAGGTGAAGTCGTTCACGGACGCGCTCAAGCTCAGTCCGCAGCTGAAGCTCGGCAACGAGCTCGCCACCGCCAACGCCGGCGGCGCCCAGACGATCCTGCTCATCGGATCGGACAAGCGGGCGAAGGGGGCGATCGACTCCTCGTCGCCGCCGCACTCGGACACGATGCTTCTGGTCCGGCTCGACCCGGGTCAGCCCGATACCACGATGCTCTCGATCCCTCGCGACCTGAAGGTGACGATCGATCCCTTCCACGCAGCGCCAATCACCGAGAAGATCAACGCCTCGTACTCGCTCGGCGGCCCCAGGCTCACGGTCAAGACGATCAAGCGTCTTCTCGGGATCCAGATCAACCATGTAGTCGACATCAACTTCCTGGGCTTCAAGGCCCTCGTTAACTACCTGGGCTGCGTCTACGTCCAGGTAGACCGGCACTACCTGAACACGAACGCTGGACTCGCCCCGGGCCAGACCTACGCTCCCATCAACATCGAGGCGGGATACCAGAAGCTCTGCGGACAGCAGGCGCTCAACTACGTCCGCTTCCGCCACGCCGACACCGACCTCGTCCGCAACGCGCGCCAGCAGGACTTCCTGCGCCAGATCAAGAGCCAGCTCGGCGCCTCGGGGCTGATCTCCAAGCGCGTCGGGCTCGAGAAGATCTTCGGCCGTTATGCGAGCACGGATATCCGTTCCTCCGACTCGGTGCTGCAGCTCCTCGAGCTCCTCGTCCAGTCCGCGACGCACCCGATCCACCAGGTGATCTTCCAGGCCACCCTCGGGCCCTCCTACGTGACCGCGTCGCGGGCTCAGCTCCACCAGACCGTGCATGAGTTCCTCAACGGCGGCGTGGCGAACGGGCATATCACCCTGCCTGCGGTCTCCAAACACAAACACACGCGCTCAGTCGCCTCCGTCCCCCTCTCAGGTGCCACGTCCTCAGAGCTCTCGCAGGCCCACACCCTGGCCACGAACTTGCCCATCCCCGTTTACTTCCCAGCACGTCGCGTCACCACCGCGGCGGCACCGCCCGACGACATGCGCAGCTACTTCCTCCCTGACCGTATGCATCACGAGCACTACGCGTATGTGGACGTCGTCGCCGAGGGCCTCCTCGGGCAGTACTACGACCTCGAGGGCACCGACTGGACCAATCCGCCGATGCTCGCCAACCCGAACCAGACCATCACCCTCGGCGGCCGAAAGTTCGAACTCTTCTTCGAGGGTCAGCGACTGCGCATAGTGGCCTGGCACCAGGGCCCCGCCGTCTACTGGGTCATCAACACGCTCCAGAACATCCTCACCAACCATCAGATGCTGGCGATCGCACAAGACGCGCAAGTCGTGCATTAGCGGCGCCGATCCCGGCGCTAGCCTCAGGCGATGCCTGACCGCACCGAGGCCGCCGCGCTGATCGCCCTGCTCCGCGCAGGCGAGCGTCCGTGGGCCGAGTGCGCCGGCCTTGTCGAGGAGGCGGGGAGCGCCGTCGCGGTGCTCGAAGGCGAGCGGGCGACCGCGCCTCTGGTTCTGTTCGGCGAGGAGCCGGCGACTGGGCTCGAGGAGATCACGGCCGAGATCGATGCCTGGGAGGCGGCCGGTATGCGCCTTTTCACCGTGCTCGATTCCGGCTACCCGGAGAACCTGCGCGCGGTGCACGACCGCCCGCCCTTCGTGTTCGTCGCGGGGGCGCTCACTCCGTCCGATGCGCGAGCGATCGCCGTCGTGGGGGCGCGGGTCGCCTCACCGCAAGGCGTGCGCGCAGCGGGGGTGATCGCCGAGCATCTCGTGGATCAGGACTTCACGGTGGTAAGCGGACTCGCGACCGGAATCGACCACGCCGCGCACACGGCGGCGCTGGCCCGCGGCGGTCGCACCGTCGCGGTGATCGGCACCGGTCTGCGCCGGTCCTATCCCTCCCAGCACTCCGACCTCCAGCGCCGGATCGCCGTCCAGTGCGCCGTGATCTCACAGTTCTGGCCCGATGCTCCGCCGAGCCGGCGAAGTTTTCCGATGCGCAACGCGGCGATGTCGGGACTCTCGCTGGCCACGGTTGTGGTCGAAGCTTCGGTGACCAGTGGCTCGAGGATTCAGGCCCGCCGCGCCCTCGAGCACGGACGGCCCGTGTTCCTGCTCGAGTCGCTCCTCGAGCAACCATGGGCGCGGGAGTTCGCGGCGCGGCCGGGCGCGCGGGTGATCCGCTCGCCTGAGGAGATCACCACGTTCATCGAGCGCCTGACCTCGCCGGGCGCGCTCGTCGCCTGACCGTGCGCGATGCCCACGGTCGCCGAGTTGACCGAGCTGTACGGGAACTTCATGCTCGGCCCGCAGCCCGGGCCTGGCGTGTGCGATGTCTGCTTCACCTTCACCGAGGGCCATGATCGCTGCTTCCTCTGCGCCCAGCAGAACAGTTCCCTCGACGCCGTCGCGCCCATCTCCTACAGCGTGGCCGGCGGTCAGCTCCATCACGCGCTCGCCGGCTACAAACGCCTGCACGGTGAGGTCGCTCGACGCCTGCAGGTGGAGCTCGCCGCGGTGCTATGGCGCTTCCTCGCCGATCACGAGACCTGTGTGGCTCGCGACGCGGCGGTGAGGAGCTTCGAGCTCGTCACGACGGTGCCCTCGAGCAGCCGCGAGCGCGACGAAAGTCACCCACTGCGGCGGATCGTCGGCGAGCTCGTCCGGCCGACGCGCGAACGCTATGAACGACTGCTCACTCGCTCCGCCGCCGATCTGCCCGAGCGGTCGTTCGACCCGCGCAAGTACGACGTGGCCCGCCCGCTCGCCGGTGAAGCGGTACTCCTCATCGACGACACCTGGACCACGGGATCGGGCGCTCAGAGCGCCGCCGCGGCTCTCCGCGAGGCGGGTGCCGGGCCCGTGGCCGCGGTGGTGGTCGGCCGTCACCTCAAGCGAGACTGGAGAGAGAACGACCGACGATTGCACACGATCGCGGCGCCGTTCGACTGGTCGACGTGCGCCCGGCACGCGGCCCTCGAACCTACAAGCATGTAGCTACAAGCTGGTAGCCTGGCGCCCGGGATGTCAAGGCCCCCAGCCCTCAACCGCGAATCTGCTCCTCGCCGGCGCTACGCCGCGCGGATGCCCCCCGAGGACCGCCGCCAGCAGCTCCTAGATGCGGCGCTCGGCGTGATCCTCGAGCAGGGCTATACCGGCGTATCGATCGAGGCCATCGCGCGCTCAGCGGGAGTCACGCGTCCCGTCGTCTACGACCACTTCCCGAACCTTGGCACGCTGCTCGGGGCGCTGTTCGCGCGCGAGGAGCGGAGCGCGCTCGCGCAGCTCGCCCAGGTCGTCCCCGCCAATCCGGGATCGCAGGACCCGGTCCAGCTCCTGGCCGGCGGCGTCGGTCGCTTCCTCGAAGCGATCGCGAGCCGACCAGCCACGTGGCGTCTCATCCTTCTTCCCCCCGAGGGCACTCCGGAAGTGGTGCGCCAGCACGTCGAAGCCAACCGCACGCGGACCCTGAAGCAGATCGAGCAAGTCGTCCGCTGGGCGCTCACCCAGCCGGGATGGTCGTGCGACCTCGATCCCGAGCTCACCGCGCGCGCGATCCGGGCCATCGGCGAGGAAGCGGGCCGCACGCTCCTCATCGACCCCGAACGCTACCCGCCCGAGCGGTACGTGCAATTCGTCGAGACGGCGATGGGCCTGGTCGTCTCCCATCGGCACTAGCCGTCGCGCCGAACCTGGGTTCAGCGCGAGCGCCGGGCCGACCGTTGGCGGGTCATCGGCCAGCCCGACGCTGCGCTGCGCCCAAGTACACGACGGGGACCCGCTTCCAGGCCCCCGCCGAATCCCAGCCACGCCCACGGCCGGGTAGGGCGTGACCTACGGGATGGACTTCATGCGCTGAAACACACCCCGAGGGCAAGAGTTGCGCTCGCCACGCGCGAACATGGTCATCTCCGCTCTCTTGCCATACTTGCGGTCTCCCCTCACGGGGGCGTAGCTCAGTTGGTTAGAGCGCCGGCCTGTCACGCCGGAGGTCGCGGGTTCGAGTCCCGTCGCTCCCGCTACCTTTCTTCCTGGAAATCCGCTGGTTTCTCGATTTAGCGACGCGCCGGATCTCCTCCGGTCAACGGTTCCGGTCAACGGTCGTCACCAAGTGGAAGGGCGCAAATGTGCGAGCACAGGTCAGCATCGCCGGAGGTTGCGGGTGCTGGGAACCGACAGAACGGACCGGGGATCGAGATCCAGAGGAGCCGGCGGGCGAGGATCCGGACGGCCTGGTCTGGGGAACGCGGGCGGTCGCTCCGGAGACGATGAGCATGGGTCTCGCCGAAGAGCGCGGACGATGTGGTCGTGCAGAATCGGCATCACTAGCTTCCGCGGTTGACGGTGCTCGCGCTAACTGGTGTAGTGCCGCGCATGGGGCACACGGAGGGGGTCAAGCGCCTGCGGCTGCGCTGGTCCGATCGATGCGCGACGTGCGATAAGGAACTCGCTGCCGGTACGGAGGCTCTGTGGCACCGCGGCCCGCGCGTCGTGACCTGCCTTGGCTGCGTTCTGGAGTCGCCGCGTGCGCAGGAGCCAGACCTCGAGTCAGTCGTTCTTGAGGAGGCCGTCCTGGAGCCGCCGCTGCTTGCGGACGCGGAGCCACAGCCGCCTCCGGTCGATGTAGGCACGGCGGGGGCCAGCGCCCTTCGCGAGTATGAGCGCAGGCGCAAGAAGCGCGAGGATCACGCGCGGCAGACTTTGGGTGTGATTGGTGTTGGCTTGGCCAAGCTGATCGACGAGCCTCAGAGCACCAGCGCTTGGGAGCGAGGGGGGAAGGCGGAGGTTTACGCGGGACGCCGTCTCGAGAGGCACTTGGCGGGCAGCGGAGTAAAGCTGCTTCATGATCGCCGTGTTCCGGGTCATGGGGCGGCGAACATCGATCACGTCGCCGTCGGTCCCGGCGGGGTGACCGTGATCGACAGCAAGAAGTACAACGGCAAGGTGCGCGTGGAGCGGGTCGGAGGGTTGTTCAGCCCCCGTCGCGATGTCCTCAAGATCAACGGCAGGGACCAGACGAAGCTCGTCAGCGGCGTCGAAAAGCAGGTTCAGTACGTCCTGTCCAGTCTCCGCACGGCGGACTACGACGGCGTCGACGTACGAGGAGCTCTTTGCATGACCGAGGTCGACGGGCTTCCGTTGATCCGTTCGCTGAGCGTGCGCGGCGTGCTGGTGGACGGTCCAAAGCGAGCGGCTGCCCTCGCGAAGCGTCCAGGCGAGCTGGCTCCGGAGACGGTCGACAAGATCTGGCGCCATCTCGCTGCGAACTTCCCAAGCGCGTGAGCCTCACCGGACGGGCCGGGTACCGGTGCCTGCTTTTCGCCGAGAGCAGGGCGGAAGAGGCGGGTGCAGAATCCGCCGGATGCCTATGCAACCCCGCCACGGCTAGACCCGACATCGGCTCGAGCGGGCATGCTTCTGGGCACCTACGACTTCTGGGCGGGACCGAGCGCAAGAAGCCGGTCGAAGCCGACTCACGCCCCGCCGCGTGCAACGGAGGCACCAGCAGCATCTCCAGAGTCCACGCAAGCCGCCTAGAGCAACCGTTGCTGTTGACAAGCGGGAGAGGGCCAGACCCCCTCCTCAGGAGTTCATCGTGCCGTCTCAGCGCCGCCTCTGGTCACGGGTACACTAGGTCAGTACGATCCCGTGGCACGCCAGTACATCAACTGGTACACTGCGGCTATGGCCGAAACCGAACAGGCTCAAGGTGCTCGTCGGCCACGATCGCCCGGCTATCCGGCGACGGATCTCAAGACTGCAATCGAGCGGGTCGTTGAGCTCTACAAGGTGTCTCCGAGGCACCCTGTCCCCTTATCGGTCGCGTCAGAGGAGTGGGGCTTCAGCCCAAAGAGCAGCAGCTCAAAAGTCGTCGCCGCGGCGCTCAAGCGGTTCGGTTTCGTTCAAGACGTCGGTAACGGCGAGAATCGACAGCTAGCGCTGACCGATGAAGGTCGCGAGTTGGCATTCGCGACCAACGAACGAGACACAGCGCGATGGCGCGAACTCGTACGCGACGCTGCGCTCAGGCCCAAGATCCATCGCCAAGTTCTCGATCAGTTCGATGGGTCCCTGCCAGATGACAGGGTGGTTCTGCGTTACTTACTTTTCGACCTCGGTTTTGCGGACGAGACCAGCGCAAAGGGCTTTCTAAGTCGCCTGCGGTCGACTCTTGACTTTGCTGGTGTGCCGGCCCCACTGGATGCGGCAGACGAGGCTGAGGAAAGCGCCGACGCACTGGCGACTGATATTCCGGAAGGTCGTCTGGGGACTTCGTGGGCAGCCCCGGCCGAAGGACCGGCCGAGCGGGTCAGGAACCCGGAGCCGCCGCAGATCTCGATCTACGATCAGTTCCGAGCCGATCGCACGATCGTCCAGATCCCGTACTCCCACGGAGCATGGGCGATGTTGCAGGCGGCGTTTCCTCTAACGGAGCGCGAGTGGGACGCCCTGATCTCAATGTTGCAAGCGATGAAGCCCGGACTAGTGACTGAGCCCGAGCGCTCGTAGCGGAGCGCAGACATGAGCGGACAACGGGCAATCGTGTACGTCGATGGCTTCAACCTGTACTACGGGTGCCTCCAGGGCACCCAACACCGCTGGCTGGACCTCGGTGCTTTTTGCCAGCGAATGCTTCCGCGAGACGACGTTGTTGGGATCAAGTACTTCACTGCTCGCGTCGGACCCCGCCCGTGGAATCCCAAGAAGCCTCAGGCGCAGGAGATCTATCTTCGAGCACTCCGGACGGTTCCAAATCTCTCAATCCACTACGGCCATTTCCTCACTCACCGGATCTCGGCGCGGTTGGTAACGCCGCCGCGACGAGGATCCTCGTTCTGCCAGGTTTGGAAGACTGAGGAGAAGGGCTCCGACGTAAACCTCGCATCCCATCTCCTGATTGACGGGTTCCGCGCACGATATGACCTAGCCGTGATCGTCTCGAACGACGGCGATTTGAAGGAGCCGGTTGAGTTTGTGCGCACCGAACTCAACGCACCGGTCGGCGTCTTGAACCCGCACCGCACGCGGAGCTGGGCTCTATCTCCGCGCAAGCTACCGATGGGCTCGTTCTATAAGCCGATCCGGCCAGGAGCCCTCGCGGCAAGCCATTTTTCGGCGACTATGACGGACCACACGGGTACATTTTCCAGACCTCCCGGCTGGTAGTGCCGGGCCCCTTAAAGCGCTAGAGCCGCCCGAAGGCGGCTCCGCATCCTTTTTCGCCTAGGCGAAAAAGGGGGGGTATGCGAGAAGCATAGCGACGGTATGGGCGGACTAGCAAGGCCGGTTGGACGATGGACGGACCCATGCGCTGTCGCGTTCGTGGAGATCACCGCGCTCCGCCTCGAAGGGTTCAGTCGAGGTGCGAGCGGTAAGTACGCCAGCCTTTCGCGCCGTGTGGGCGTCGCGGGCGCCCCAGAGTGCGGGGCTCGGAGCGAACCGGGGAATCGTGGGGCGGCGATCCGGCACTGCTTTCGCGCCAATTCCGAGCGCGCGTTGGCGTCGTGGCCGCCGATGAGGATGGAAAGCCAGACTGCCCAATCGATTTCACTCGTCGCGCCGACGCTATACGCCCGCCCGCCATCACCCACCACATTGGGTATACTGATTTCGATGAAGGCACGCATGGGCGAGGCTCGCGTTACAGCAGGCCGCGGAGTGGGCGCGTTACGAATCGACCCGCCTGCCGACGGGTCCGGCCAAGCGGCTCAGTTCCGCGCTCACCTCCGGACAGGAATCACGCTCGCGCGATCCTGGCGGGCAACCCCCTTCGCCGTCGAGGATTGGGCAAGGCCGGTGGTCGGCATCTTGATGAGCGGCACATCGCGCTCGTGACCGAGGGTCGCTTCTTGAGCGCAGCTAAGGGACCGATGGTCCGCTATGTCGCACAAGCGGACTGCGAGGCAGGCCCAGTCGCGGCGCTTCGGGACGGACGGCCGTTCGGCGATGTTCGCATCCCGTTGTCCCCCGGGGGTCAAATACAGTATCCCTATCTAGGAGGCACGGGTCATGACATCAGTTAGGGAACGCTCCGTACCGCAGCCCGCGCCGGGCGATTCAGAGCGTCGCACCGCAGTGGTCACCGGTGCAGGCCGTGGGATCGGCGCCGCGATCGCCGTTGCGCTCGGACGGGCCGGCTTCGATGTCGCCGTCGTCGACATCGACGGTGACAATGCCCGGACAACCGCTCAAGCGATCTCCGAGCCCGGGGCGGTGCGCGCCTCCGGATTCGCATGCGACGTGGCCGACCCCAACGGCGTCAAAGACTTGATGCGTGAGGTGGCCGAGACAGTTGGGGCACCGTCGATCCTCGTCAACGACGCTGCCGTTGCCCGGTACGCACCGATCGAGGAGCTGTCCCACGACGACTGGATCAGGATGCTCGGCGTCAACCTGATCGGCCCCTTCCTGTGCATTCAGAGCATGCTCCCGTACGTTCCGCAGACGGGGGGCGCCATGGTCAACATCACCTCGGTGGGGGCGCACATCGGGACAGCGAACGGCACCGCATACGCGGCCTCGAAGGGCGGGCTGATCTCCTTCACGCGGACCAGCGCGGTGGAGCTCGCACCGCGAGGGATCCGAGTGAACGCCGTGTCTCCCGGCCCCATCGACACCCCGATGACCGCTCAGCTGAGCGACGCCGCAACGACCAAGCGCCGGCTGAGTCGCTTACCGATGGCGCGGATGGGCAGCGCAGACGAGATCGCATCGGTGGTGGCCTTCCTCGTGTCGGACGCCGCGAGCTTCATGACTGGGCAGATCGTCTGCGTTGACGGTGGCTGGACCGCACAGGCGCTGTAGGCGACTCAGTGCTCGACGAAGAACCCAGCGACGGCGTCGACCTCGTCGTCGTTGGCTCGGGAGCGGGCGGCCTGCTCGCCGCACTGGCGGCGCACGAGGCAGGCCTCAAGGCAGCGATCTTCGAGAAGGCGCCGGTGGTGGGCGGCGGAACGGCGTACTCCGGCGGGGTGGTTTGGGCGCCGTGCAACCAGATCATGGCCCGCAAGGGGATCCACGACTCTGTGGAAGATGCGCTCGAGTACCTCGCGCACGCGGCGGGGGGACGGGGCGACGAATTGCTCGCGAGGCGGTATGTCGAGAACGTAGGCGCGATCCTCGCCCAGGTCGAGGCGTGGACGGGAATCAAGTGGATCATCTGGCCGGGACAGCCTGACTACTACCCGAGGCTCCCCGGGGCACGCGTGAACGGCCGGGCGGTGCTTCCTC
>DASZLV010000110.1:0-25820 GCA_035552215.1 Solirubrobacteraceae bacterium
TGAGCACGAGGTCGGGGCGACGCCGCTCGACCAAGGCGAGGAGCTCGGCAGCGGAACTCGCCTGACCCACGACCTCGATGTCGGCCTGGTCATCCAACACCCGCCGAACGCCGGCGAGCATAAGAGGATGATCGTCGGCGAGCAGCACCTTCAGGTGGGGCGACGGCTGTTCAAAAGCCCAGGAAACGGGCGGCGCATCGGGCGCGACAACACTCATAGGCGTCTCGTTCTCATTCATCTAAGGGTTTAATCGAGCAACGCCGCCGCATGGCCAATTCTCACGCCAGAAATGGACAATTGGCCGAGCTGCCAGCCATCAGACCACCGGAGGCGACGCGAAGCCCAGGGCTGAAGGGGCCGGCACGCCGCGGGAAGCACCGGGGGAACGCGCCGGGCCGCTCCTGAGACCGCCTCGCGCTCCGACCACGCGGGTGGAGAGCGGTGATCTGCGGACCTGACGGGCGAGACCGCCGGACCCAGGCAGCGGTTGGACGCAGACCGATTGACCCGTCGTTGACATAGCCGGTGCATACCCCTCACGGTCCGACATGAGCCGCCGGTGCGGGGGGCTACACCTTGGTCTAGGTGAAACCTAGAGCTTCGTCCGTTTAGTCGCCGTCAAACCCCGACATACCATCATCGCCGTGGTGGACATGCCCCAAGCGAAGTGGTTGTTGGTGGGGGTGCTGTTCGCTAGGTCCGGTTCAAGCCCAGCGGGCACGACAACGAACGGGAGGAGGTGAATACACACATGATGCTCAACTTCTACGGTCTCCTGAAGTCGATCACCGATCGCCTCGCCCTGCGGGACGAGAGCGGCCAGGCGCTCGTCGAGTACGGAATGCTCGTCGGCCTCATCGCCGTCGTCTGCATCGCCACGGTCACGATCCTCGGCACGCAGATCAGCGGGTTCTTCACAACGATCACTAACGCCCTGTAGCAAGCTCACCTCCGCCCCGCGCAGGGTAACTGCGCGGGGCAGGAGGTATCTCTCCCTCATGCTTGATTTTCACCCCGCCCAGGCGGGGCTCGCTGACCCTCGCCCTCATGCATCACCTACCGAACATGGCACACCACCCATCCTTCTGCGTCGCTTCTCGCTCGCGCCGTGTGCGCGCCGTCCACGCCCGCATGCGCGACGAAGGCGGTCAAGCACTAGTCGAGTTCGCACTCGTGCTCCCGGTGTTGCTCGCGGGACTACTCGGAATCCTGTGGTTCGGACGGGTGATGAACTACAACGCGCAGGCCACACATCTTGTGAACGAGGCGGCTCGCTATGCGGCGGTCGGCAACGTGCCCGTCAATTCAGACGGGACGACGCCGGCGTCGCTCGGAGTCTGGGTACGCAAGCAGGCGGTGGGCGAACTCGGGACTGGCAAGGGTGACGTGCAAGGCGCTCCGACGGTGTGCCTGACCTATCCCTCGAGCACTCCGGTCGTCGGTCAGTTCGTCCAGATCACGATGAAGTTCGTGTGGCATTGGCTCCCCTTCTTTAAGCTCGGGACCTCGACCACGGTGTCCCAAACGGTGGACATGCGCCTCGAGGCGATTCCGACCGGCGCTGCCGCCACTTTTTTCGCGCAGGGGTGCACATGAGCACTGTTACCGATGAGCAAGGCGCGGTCATGGTCGTGGTGGCGCTTTTCTCGCCCATCATCGTCCTGATGCTGATCTTCGTGATCGACGTGAGCAACTGGTTTGAGCACCAGCGCCACCTTCAATCGCAGGCAGATTCGGCCGCCCTCGCCGCCGCGGCCGGATTCCAGCCGTGCGTGAACTCGAACATCTACAACCTCGCGGGGCAGTACGGCGGTGCCCAGACGGTCATAACGCCGAGCGGTACTGCGACCACCACCGGGTCGCTCTATAACACGCAGGTCGGCGGGACAGCGCCGAGCAACATCCACGAGCTCGTCAACTCGAAGAAGTTCTACTTGCAGAACTCGACGAGCTCGCCGGCGACTCCGGACGACACGGTTACCTCCGCGCCGTGCACCGCGCAGATGGTTGACGTGAAGATGACCGAGACAGGCCTTCCGTGGTACTTCCGAGCGCTCACTTCGGTTGCCAACATCGACGCGCAGGCGCGGGTGTCGATCTTGGAAGAGACCCAGGCTCCCATCGCGGAGGCGCTCGCGGTCGCTGACTCCGCTCCGGTGGCCGCTGAGGCGTACTTCGTCGACGAGTCGAACAGCGACGCGATTCTCGCCAAGACACCGCTCACCAAGATCGGCCAGACCGCCCAGGGCCAGGACGTCTGGAGCAACTCAGGCGCGCCGCTCCCGGTGCAGGTCAACAAACCGAACGTAGGTGTCGTGATCGCCCTCAGCGGCAGCAAGACCGACACCACGTGCGGCGACACGTACGTCCAGTGCTTCGACCAGAGCGCGACGACAGGTCCGAGCCTGCTCCACGTCCAGGGCTACTCGAAGGCGGGGACGGGCACATTGGCGGCGCCACTCGCGCGCTCGGTGGCCCTCTCAACGCCCACTGGAGCTACCTGCACGGACGCGTATTTCTCCAATTCGACCACCACCTGTACCGAAGCCATTTCGGCGACGATCGATTACGGATCCACGAACACGACGGGCGTGACCGTGAAGCCGGTCGTCGCGGGCACGACCGAGACCGCGCTGACCAAGGGTACGGTCTCTGGCACGGCGATAACGTGGACGGGCACGATCACCCTCACGCAAGCGGGCTCGAATCGGATCGATCTCCAAGTCGCCTGTGCCAAGGGCACGGGCGCCGCGTGCGGCACAAGCAGCAGCACGAGCGCAACGATCAACGATGTCCAGCGCCCGTATGCGGCGGGCGCGAGCTCGGGCCCGATCGCGGGAGCATGGATTTCCGAGGTGGGCGGGCTGACTGCGGACGCGGACTCCTACGAGGTGTGCGAGGCACAGGACGGCAACAGTTGCACGCATAACCTGATCGTCACCGCAGATGTGACCGGCAGCCTGCAGGCCACCCAGCATTTCTCCGACCCGCCCTACCCGATCAGGATCGGTACCAGCAACGGCAACGTCGTGGGCTGCGGCGCCAACGCGAGCCCGTCGGGGTCGCAGTACCGCACCAACCTCGGCCAGGGATGCACCGGCCCGTTCCAGCTCAATACGAGCGATCCAACCTGCGCGAACGCCACCGTGAGCCCGTTCGACTGCGTCGTCCTCGCCTCGGGAATCAAGAACGGGCCCTTCGGCCAGGGCATCGACGACCGGGTCGTGAATGCGCCGCCGAACGGCGGCCACTACTACTGCCCGAACAACTGGGTCAACAACAACGGGGGCGCGGCGCCCATCATCCCCTCCGACGACTCACGGATCATCACTCTGTTCGTCATGCCCTACGGCAGCACCGACGCCAGCGGCGTTCCGCTCCTGAAGAGCGGATATGTCCCGATCGCTGACTTCGCCACCTTCTACGTCACCGGCTGGGGACAGCAGGGCGGCCAGGGGGACCCGTGCGGCACGGACGATGCTGCGCCCACCAATGCCGGCAATGCGTGGATCGTCGGACACTTCATCACCTACGTCAGCACTACGGGTGGGGCAGGCAGCACCAGCTGCGTAGTGAACTCGCTCAACCAATGCGTAGCGCAACTCACCAAATAAGGAGACAGCAGTGGAACTGACTCGAAAGAGCTATGGCAGTGGGGGCTTCCGCAAGCTGCTCTCCACTCGACATGGCACCGCACTAATCGCCGTGGCGTGTACGATCGTCGCGGCGGGGATTCTCCTCTTCGCGGCATCGCGTTACCGGCACAGCGTCAACGCGCAAGGCCAGCCGGTTACGGTCCTTGTTGCCACGTCGGTAATTCAGAAGGGCACGCCGGGCTCGGTGATCAGCTCCGGAGGCATGTTCCGTTCCGAGCAGATCGTCGCCAAGCAGGCGAGCTCGGGGGCGATCGCGGATGCCGCGGCACTCCAGGGCAAGGTCGCCGCCAGCGACATCAACCCAGGACAGGAGCTGACTGTTAGCGACTTCTCCGGCGGTACCGGCTACGTCTCCGACCTCGCTCCCGATCAGCGTGCGATCTCGATTCCGCTCGATGCCAGTCACGGTCTCAACGGAGTGGTCAAGGCCGGCGACCGGGTTGACGTCTACGCCGGGCTCTCAACGACGGTGGGCGGTAACAGCACCGGCGTGTCGCTGAGGCTCCTCGACGCGAATATTGCCGTCCTGGCCGTCGGCGAGAACGCGAGCGGGACCGGCGTTGGGTCGGGATCGGGCGTCACCACCGAGTCGGACATCATTCTCAAGGTGAACGCGAGCCAGGCGGGGGCGCTGGCGTTCGCGTCTGACAACGGGAAGGTATGGCTGATCCTGCGCGGGGCGAATGCGGTCGAGCCGCAACACCAGCAGCAGGAGCTCTACACGATCAACTCGCTGTTGCTCGGGTCAAGACCCGCGATTACCGGAGGGAAGCGATGAACAGTCCACTAAGGGCGTTCGTTGCGCTCGACGCCGGCGTCGACCGGCAGTTCGTCGAGACGCTGATCACGAGCAGCCCGCGACTCAGCGTGCTCGACTACGGCGAGATCGACGCCGCCGCGTCCGGTCAGGACACCGCGGACGTGCTCGTGGTGGCCTGCACGGAGTACACGCAATCGGTCGCCGAGTACATCTCACGGGCGTCCGTGCTGCGGTCCGGGCGCCCGATCGTGCTCCTCGCGCGGGCGGCCCCCAACGGGTATGTCGCCGATGCCTTCGAGAATGGCGTCGAGGACATCGTCACGCTCCCCGAAGGAGATGACCTGCAGACGGCTGCGGCGATGGCTCCCGGCGTGGTGTTCGCGCTCGAGAAGGCAGTTACGCGCAAGCGCGGAACGCGCGGGGCACTCGCACAGCACCTCGGCGAGACGATCGTCGTGCTGGGGTTGAAGGGCGGGAGCGGTAAGACGCTCACCACGGCGAACCTGTCGGTAGCGCTCGCCGATGCCGGCAACCGTGTCGCGGTCGTCGATCTCGACCTCCAGTTCGGAGACCTCGGGCTTGCCCTGGGCTTGAGCCCGACGCGAACCATGTACGACCTCAGCCGAGCGGGCGGCTCCATGGATGCCGAGAAGGTCGAGGACTTCATGGAGGTCCACCCCTCGGGCGTGCGGGCACTGCTGGCGCCCACGCGTCCGGACCGCGCCGGTGCCATCACGACGGATTTCCTGCGCGACGTCTACCAGGTACTGAGCGAGGCCTTCGACTTCGTCCTCATCGATACGCCGCCGGGCTTCACGCCGGAGGTGATCGCGGCCGTCGATACCTCGACGTCGGTCTGCATGGTGGCAATGCTCGATTCGCTGTCGCTCAAGAACACCAAGGTCGGGCTGGAGACGCTCGAGCTCATGGAGTACGACACCGGCAAGATCCGGCTCGTACTCAACCGAGCCGACAGCAAGGTCGGCATCGCGGCGGAGGACGTCGTCGCGCTCATGGGGCGTACTCCATCAGTGCTCGTCCCGAGTGACCGCAACGTCACCCGATCGGTCAACAAGGGGGAGCCGATCGCCCTGTCCAACCGGCGCTCCGACGCGGCACGCGCGTTCCATGCGCTGGCCGGGCTATACATCGAGGGTCGCGCGGGCGATGAAACGACGAACGGCGCCAAGACGCGCCGCCGGCTCTTCCGGCGTCGCTGAGAGGACGGATAACGATGGAGCTCCACGAGAGGCTCGGTCCTGCCAAAACGGACTCGTTCGCGGCCGAGCACGACCCGTTCGCCGAGGTCAAGAACCGCATCCACATGGGGTTGATCGAAGACCTCGGGAAGCAGATCTTCAACACGGCGCTTGACCGGACCGCGGTGGGGAAGCGGATCGGCGCCGAGATCCGGACTCGGCTCGAGCAAGAACCCGGACTGTCGCGTGAGGATCGCGAGCAGCTCGTGGTAGAGCTGGTGGACGACGTCCTCGGCTACGGACCGCTCGAACGACTGCTCGGAGACGACTCGATCACGGAGATCATGGTCAACGGACCGTTCGATGTCTGGATCGAGCGCAGCGGCATGCTCCATCGATCCTCGGTGCGCTTCCAGGACGAGTCCCAGCTCAGGCGCATCATCAACAAGATGGTCGCCGAGGTGGGGCGCAGGATCGACGAGTCACAGCCGATGGTCGACGCGCGTCTGAACGACGGGAGCCGCATCAATGCCGTGATCCCGCCGCTGTCCCTGACCGGCCCTCTGTTGACGATCCGCAGGTTCGGCAAGGAGCGACTCGGGCTCGACGACA
The DNA here is from genome assembly GCA_035552215.1 of Solirubrobacteraceae bacterium. Lineage (GTDB taxonomy): Bacteria > Actinomycetota > Thermoleophilia > Solirubrobacterales > Solirubrobacteraceae > Palsa-465. The sequence continues at coordinate 6,228 of DASZLV010000110.1, forward strand.
TGATCAAGAACGGCACCCTCACGCCGGAGACCTCCGTCCTGCTCTCGCGGGCCGTGGAGGCGCGCCTGAACATGCTCATCGCCGGCGGCACCGGTGCGGGCAAGACGACCATGCTCAACGCCACCTCGGCCGCGATCCCGGACAGCGACCGGATCATCACCATCGAGGACGCGGCCGAACTCAGGCTCTCGCAGCGGCATGTGCTGCGCCTGGAATGCCGTCCTCAGAACATCGAGGGAGGGGGTGAGGTGACGATCCGCGATCTCGTCCGGAACTCGCTGCGTATGCGTCCCGACCGGATCGTCGTCGGCGAGGTCCGCGGGCCCGAGGCGCTTGACATGCTCCAGGCGCTGAACACCGGCCATGACGGCTCGCTCTCGACGCTTCACGCGAACTCGCCCCGCGATGCCCTGGCGAGGCTCGAGACCATGGTGCTGATGGCCGGGTACGACCTGCCGCTGCGCGCCATCCGCCAGCAGATCGCCTCCGCGCTCGACGTGATCATCCAGATCGAGCGCATGCACGATGGGACGCGCAAGGTCACATCGATCACCGAGGTCCAGCGGATGGAGTCCGACGTAATCACGCTGCAGGAGCTGTTCCGCTTCCAGGTCGATGCGGGCCCCTCCGGGCGCTCTGTCGGTTCGCTCGTCGGCACCGGGCTGCGCCCATCATTCGGAGAGAAGTTCGAGAAGCGCGGCGTAAAGCTTCCCGAATGGGCCGGCCCCACACCGGGTCACGTTCCTCATCTCATCCCCAAGGGCGCACGCGCATGAGCTTCCGTCACGTGACGCGATCGCTGCTCGGCGCCTCAGCGACCTTGATGGTGGCGGCGGGCGCGGCACCGGCGGCGAGCGCCCCAGGACTACAAGTGTCGCTCGCGAACGACGCCCACTATCCGGCCCGCGCCCTGCTCGTCGCTGCGCGGGCGAGCCACGCGCTCACAGTCGGAACCGTCCACGTGACGGAGAACGGCGCACCCGTCTCGGGTCTCACCGTGACGCCGCTATCGACGGCTAACCAAGGGGACTTCGGTGTCGTCGTGCTGATCGACACGAGTTGGAGCATGAGGGGGCAGCCGGAACAGCAGGCGATGATCGCCGCTCGCTCGCTCGCGGCCCAGCGCACGGGTGCGCAGGAGCTCGGGGCGATCGAGTTCAACAAGTCATCGAAGACGGTACTGCCGCTGACCACTGATCCCATCCTCGTCAGCCGGGCTCTCGCCGGCGCGCCGAAGCTCGGCCACGGGACGAGGATCTACGACTCGACGTTGCTGGCGATCCGTCAACTGCATGCCAGCCAAGTCGCTGCGGCCACGGTGATCGTGGTCTCGGACGGAGCCGACTACGGAAGTAGCGCCCACTTGCGCCAAGTTGTAGCGGCGGCGGCAGCAGATCACGTGCGGATCTACACGGTGGGCGTCGACGATCGCTCCTTCGCCCCGCGGACGCTCGCCGCGCTTGCGCGCGCCACCGGCGGCAGCTACGCGAAATCGAGCGCCCGCGGGCTCAGCCACGTATTCACGAACATCGAGTCCCAGCTCACCAATCGCTACGTGGTGCGCTACCGCTCGGTCCAGGCCGCGGGCCGCCGGATCACGGTGAGGATGACCGCGGCCGGAGTCCCCGGGCAGTGGACGAGCACGTACTCCTCTCCGGCGGCCCCCGTTCCGCTCAGCCTGCACCAATATTCGCACGCGCTTGCGGGGCACACCGCCCGGAGCACGTTCTGGAGCTCGACCCTGGCCGTCGTGATCGTGGCCGTAGCGAGCGCCCTGCTCCTCGTCGCCGGCTTACTCATCCACTACGTACCGCGCTCCCGGCGCCAAGACATGCGGGGGCGGATCGAGGCCTTCACCGCGCAGCCGGAGCCCGAGACCGATGAAGCGTCCGAGGATCGCCCGAGCCAGCGCTTCGGCACGCGCCTCGATGCCCGGCTGAGCTCCTACGGATGGTGGTCGCGCTTCCGGGAGGATGTCGATGTGGCGGGGATCGAGTCGTCGGCCATCGACGTGTTCCTGTTCACCGTGATCGCCACCGTCGCCAGTGCGGCCGTCTTCTCGGTGCTCGTCGGCTCGGCGCTCGTCAGCCTGCCGGTGATCTTGTTCGGGCCCGTCGTGATGATGGCGATCGTAAGGCGACGCGTTGCTAAGCAGCGCGAGCTGTTCTCCGACCAGCTCGCGGGTCACATGGAGGAGATCGGAGCGGCGATGCGCGCCGGGCACAGTGTCGTCGCCTCGATCGCCTCGATGACGGACGACGCGAGCGACCCGACGCGCAGCGAGTTCCAGCGAGCCCTGGCCGACGAGCGCTTGGGGATTCCCATCGATGCCGCGCTCGGGGTCGTCGCCGAGCGCATGAAATGCAAGGACGTTTCGCACCTCGCTCTGGTGGCGGAACTCAACCAGAGGACGGGTGGAAACATGGCCGAGGTCCTTGACCTGATCGCTGCGGGATGCCGCGAGCGGGCGGAGCTGCGACGCGAGCTCGACGCGCTGACCGCCCAGGCGCGCATGTCGCGATGGGTGGTCACCGGGCTTCCTCCCGGGTTGCTGGTGGTCATGCTCATCATCCGGCCCGAATACCTGCATCCGCTCTTCCACACCGTGGGCGGAGCGGTTGCCCTGTGCGCTGCGGGCGCCCTCTTGTTCATCGGATCGACCGTGATGCGCCTGATCCTGGCGTCGGGGCGCTGAGCGAGATGGCCCTCCTCTTCCTCGTCGGGATCCTCCTCGTCGGCCTGGCCGGCGCGCTCGCGTGGCGAGCGATCTTGACGCCTCGCGTGCGCGTGGCGTTGCAGATGCGCGAGATCGAGACATATGGATTCGGGCCCGTGGATGCGGACGCCCAAGCCGGGACGCTGGCCGGGTCGCCCGTCCTGGGCGACTCGCGTGGCGTCGCCGAGCGAATCGGTCACTTCACCATGCGGCGAATGCCCCGTCTCAAGGCGCTCGAGCGGCGCGAGCTACTCGCGGCAGGGATGTACAACACCACTCCCGAGACCTTCCATGGCTACCGGGTGCTCGCCGCGTTCGGCGTGCCTGGATTGGTCGTCGCGATGATGCTCGCCTCCGGCTCGGTCAACGCGCTGCTCGTGCTCATGATCGTGGCGATGGCCGCGATCCTCTGGTACCTCCCCGTCACCTCGGTTCGGCGCCGTGGCGAAAACCGGGTCGACCAGATCGACAGGGATATCCCGGAACTGATCGACGTGCTCATCGCGACGATCGAGGCCGGCCTCGGGTTCGGGGCCTCGCTGCAGCTGGTCGCTGACCGCTTCGATGGTCCGCTGGGCGATGAGTTGCGGATTACGCTCCAGCAGCAGACCCTGGGCATCTCCACCGACGTCGCGCTGCGGAACCTCCTCGAGCGATGCGAGACGCCGTCCGTCAGGTCGTTCGTGAAGACGATGCTCCAGGGCGGCTCCCTTGGCATCTCGGTCGGCAAGATGCTCCGCAACCTGGCCACCGAGACGCGTCAGCGCCGACGGGGCAAGGCGCGCGAGCGTGCGCAGCGAGCCCCGATCAAGCTGCTCTTCCCACTGGTGTTCCTGATCTTTCCGTCGATGTTCATCGTCCTCGGATACCCGATCGTGTACGACATCATCCACGCGCTGAACGGGGGCTGATCGGATGCGCCGCTGGCTTGTACCCGGGACCTTCCTGGCCATCGCAGGTGTGACCGGCGTGCACGCGGGCCATGCCATCGCCGCCGCCACCGCGCATCCCAGCGGGAGGCTCGCCCTGATCGCGCTGTATGCCGTCCTGCGCGCGACGGTCGCGTTCGCCTTCGCCGCCTTCACCGTCGACCGCGCCGAGCCTCACCGCCGGGCGCGGGCGCCGATCGCGTTCGCGGCCTGCGCGTTCGCCATGATCGCCGTGGTCATCGTGAGCGGGCCGAGCCGCGAGACGCCCTCGGGGTTGTTGGTCGCGGGGGACGCGCTGGCCGTTGCAGGCTGCGTCTGGCTGTTGGCCTCCGTTCTCGCCCTCGGACGCTGCTTCGGGGTGTTGCCCGAAGCACGGGGCTTCGTGCGCCGCGGCCCCTACCGGCTCGTCCGCCACCCGGTCTACCTCGGGGAGATCACCGCGATCGCAGGCCTGGTACTGGCGGCGCCTCGGGTGTGGAACCTCGGAGTGCTCGCGCTGTTCATCGCGGCTCAGATCCTCCGGATTCATCTGGAAGAGCGTGCGTTGTCGCTCGCCTTCCCGGAATACCGGAGCTACGCGGCCTCGACCTCTCGTCTGGTGCCGTGGCCGCCAAGGACCAAGAACATGACAAGGGCAGCAGGCGCGGCCATGAAAGGAACACCGTGAAGTCAATGGAAATCAGGGCCCCCTCCGTGCGGCTACGTCGCACACCGCGCGCGGTCGCGCTCGTATTCGCGAGTATGGCGGCGTTCGCGGCAATCGTTACGACCGCCGTGCCCGCCTCGGCGGCCGTCATCGCCCGGCCGGCGCTCGAGAGTCCGGCCAACCATGCATCCGTCCAGAGCTTGCCGACGTTCGCCTGGCGCTCGGCGCGCCGCGCGGCGAGCTATCAGTTCCAGCTCGCGGCTGACGCCCACTTCGGAGCGATCGTGTTCCAGGGATCCTTCGCGACGTTCAACACGGCGGCGACGCTCAACCAGGCGGTGCCGGACGGGACCTACTACTGGCGGGCACGGGGCATCACCGCCAAGGACGCCGCAGGCCCGTGGTCGCGGGTGCGCATGCTGCGCAAGGCATGGAGCGCGGCCCCGCAACTGGTGGGGCCGAACGGAACCACGGTGAACTGGCCCTCGGCGCCGCTCGTATTCAGCTGGTCCTCGGTCCCGCACGCGGTCAGGTACATCCTCACCGTCGCGACCGACTCGGCCCTCGGAAATCAGGTGATCGGCTCGGCATCGCTGCCGCTCATGACGCAGGGCACGCAGTACACGCCAAGCGCGTCGCTGACCAAGGGCACGTACTACTGGGCGGTCACACCGCTCGACGCCGAGGGGCACAAGGGCCAGCGCTCGGCCGTCGGCTCATTCACGTACTCGTGGCCGACCACGACGCCGACCACGGTGTCGGACCTCAACCCGGATCCGCGGGTCTTCGATCCCTTCTACAGCTGGGCTCCGGTCCCGGGTGCCGCCCGTTACCAGGTCGAAGTCAATGCCGCCGCGGACTTCCCGGCGGGATCGAAGTGGTGTTGTACGAACACCACCCTCGGAACCTCGATGGCTCCCCTCCGCGTACTCGCGAACAACGGTTACTACTGGCGCATGCGCGCGATCGACGCGAACGGTAACACGGGCGTGTGGAACTACGGCCAGAGCTTCACCAAGGCCTTCGACGATGTGACGCCGACGATCCCCAGCCTGAACGTCGTCGACACCTCAGGCAACGCTGTGACTAACAGCGCGGCGACGCCGGTGATCACCGGTACCCCGATCGTGACTTGGAATCCGGTACCGGGCGCCTCGCACTATGAGGTTCAGCTGGCCCCTTACGTGGGGAGCTGCGATTGGTCCCAGGTGGCATCTCACCCGTTCCTGAGCGATGAGACCGCGAGTAACGCGTGGACACCGCTTGGGCACACGATCACGCGCGTCGGCCCGACCGCCTGGCCCGCACCGCAGCAGGTGTCGCAGGCGCTGCCCACGGGCGAGTACTGCCTGCGCGTGCTGGCGCGGTCTGACGACGACGCCCAAAGCAGCCAGGTGATCAGCGACTGGACGCAGATCAACGGCAGCGGCAACCCCGCCTTCTATTACACGGGCGCTCCTAGCCCGGCGGGCCCTGCCGTCCAGACTCCCGCGGGCAACTACATCCTTCCCGCCTATGGAACGAGCACGACGCGTACCCCGCTGTTCACGTGGACGACAGTTCCCGGTGCATTGGGGTACTACGTAGTCGTTTCACGCGACGCGGGCTTCACGCGCATCGCCGACATCGGCTACACCAACGTTCCCGCCTATGCGCCACGGCTGGGCAACCAGGAGCCCCTGTCCGACGAGACGACGCACTACTACTGGGCGGTGATCCCGGCGCCGGCGGCGAACGGGACAGGCTTCACGTTCGACAATCCCGGCGGCGGCGATGACAACCCCCGGATGTTCGACAAGTCCTCGGCTCCGCCGACCCTGCTCTCGCCCGCCCCGGGAACGAACATCAGCACCCAGCCTACGTTCCAATGGACGGGTGCGGAGAACGCTCGCAGCTACACGCTCCAGGTGTCGGCCGATCCCACCTTCGGTAACCCGATCGACAACGTCGTCACGGATGCCACCGCGTACACGAGCGATTCAACCTATCCCGCGGACAAGCAGCTGTACTGGCGCGTGCGAGCCAACGACTGGATCGGTCAGGGCCTGAACTGGTCCCAGACCTACACGTTCGTTCGGAGCCTGCCGGCGCCCGTACTCGCGCCGAGCAACGAGGCGGCCGGCGAAAACATCCCGGTGCTCGACTGGGCGCCCGTACAAGGCGCCACCGGCTACGAGCTTCACGTCGACTGGTCGAACGGGCAGACGTCGAACGTCTCCCTGACGGCTCCGGCGTTCACTCCGGTGCAGTGGAACGGTGTCGGCGTCTGGCGCTACCAGGTCAGAGCCGACTTCCCCACGAGTGTCGGCAGCACGGCTACGAGTGGCTACTCGCCCGCGGGCGCGTTCACCCGCCTACTCAAGGCGCCCTCACGTGCGCGCGGAGTCAAGACGGGAACCCGGCTTGTCATCTCGTGGAACCCGGACTTCGCGGCGAAGCAATATGAGGTTGACATTTCGACCACCGACGGATTCGCGACGGTGATCAACTCTGTCCGCACCGACAACACCAGCTGGGCACCGAATATCAACCTCCAGCTGCCCCAGAACCATGGACGGCTGTATTGGCGCGTCGCCGCCGTGGATCTCACAGGTAACGTCGGCTCGTTCGCCACGGGAGCGTTCGGGAAGCAGCGGGCCCCGCATCGCGCGCACCACAAGAAGCACAAGAAGCACAAGAAGTGATCCTATGATCCCGCCTGCTTCATTACGTCGGCGCAAGGCCGGCCTCTACGCGTCCGGGGACGACGCCTGGCGAGTCGCTGCGGCGCGCGCATCCGGTGCCGGCGACCCAGGTCGAGAAGAACCGCTAGGGGAGCCTAGACCTTCGTCGGGTGTGACGGGCACCCCTGCGATTCCAAACTGGCTGCCCATGACAGCCGAACCGCGACTTATCGCCAACCTCACCCGCGGCAACATCGCGTGCGATCACGTCTTGATCGCCGATCGAGCGCTGCGCCGCATGCGCGGGCTCCTCGGCCGTCGCGACCTCCCGGCCGGGGACGGCCTCCTTTTGCAGCCGGCGCCGTCTATTCACACGGCGTTCATGCGCTTCCCGATCGACGTCGTGTTCATCGATCGCAATCTCCAGGTACTCAAGGTCGTCGAAGAGATGCCGGCGTGGCGAACGGCGTCGGCACGGCGAGCGAGAAGCGCACTCGAGCTTGCGGCGGGAGAGATCGCCCGCCGGGGGATCTCGATTGGTGACCAGCTTGTCGTCGTCAACGCTGCCGCCGCGTTGTACAACCCGATCACGATTCCGGACGTCGAGCTGGAAGTGGTGGCGGCCCTCACCCAGGACCCGGTCATGCGCGTGCTTCTGGTCGGCGGCGACCGCCGCTTCCGATCGCTGGCCGCGCTGCTCCTTTCGCGCCGCGGGTGCGCCGTGACCTTCGCGGAGGTGGCCGACGGAAGCATGGACACGGCCGAGCTCAGGGCCACGGATGTCGTCGTACTCGACGCGGGCGGCTCGCTCACCGCCACGGCCCGTGACGCCGCTCAGATCGAGGCGCTCGATCCGCCGGTAGGGGTCGTCGTCGTGGGCGAGGAGCCTCAGGCGACGGCGATGCCGGTGCTCGCCAAGTGGGGCTCTTTTGACGATCTCTACCGCGCCATCGAGCGCGCCCGCCCGGTGCGCGGCACTCGTGCCGTCGAGGTGCGGTCCGTGCCCGAAGTGCACGGGGAGGTCCTCCTATGAGCGCGCTCAGCGGGGATCGCGATCAGGCGGTGTTCGCCGCCGCCCCACCCCAGGCCCTGGTATCCCGGCCGCTCCCGGTTGCCCTCGCGGCCCTTGGCTTCTCCGCGCTCACTTTCGCCAGCTACCCCTTCGGGGCGGGCGCCGTGATCGCCGCCTTGATGGCGACGGTCCTCGTCATCCTCACGGTCACCGACCTCGAGCGGCGCGTGATCCCCAACCGGATCGTCCTTCCCGCCGCTGCCATCGTCCTCGTGGCACGCGTGGCCTTTTTTCCGGACCGGGCGCTCGAGTTCATCGTCGCGGCGCTCGGCGTCGCCTTCGTGTTCCTGATTCCGAGTCTGATCAACCGGTCATTGATGGGGATGGGAGACGTCAAGCTTATGCTTCTGCTCGGCGCGGGACTCGGCTGGAGCGTCGCGGGAGCACTGGCGCTCGCCTTCCTGAGCCTCTTCCCGGTCGCCCTTGCCGTCGTCATCCGCGGCGGTCTCTCGGCCCGCAAGACGACGCTTCCCTTCGGTCCGTTCCTGGCCTTCGGGGGGATCTTCGTTCTCCTCGTCCCCCACCTCGCCGGACTCGGGGCGAGCTGACCATGAACCACGCGCACGCGCACCTCCTCCTTCGGGGAGGGCTCGGGCAGCCGCCCCCGATGCGGCCCGTCCCGCCGTTGGACTCCGCTGGCGTGGCCGAGCCGTGGCTCTCGATCGCGGAGTTCGGCTACGACCGCATCGACGACACCGGGGCGATCCTGCGTCTGATGGCGGCGGTCGATTCCGAGCGCGAATTGCCGAGCGACGCGAGCCTCGTAGTCGAGCGCCACCGCAGGCTGACGAAGCGTCTGGAGTCCGTCCGGTGGATCCGCCCGAGTGGCGCGGAATGGAGTGAGCACCGCCAGAGCGGGTGTGTGCTGTGGCAAGTGACGTTCAATCTTCCCCTCGAAGTGGTCCGCTCGCCGCGGTCACTGTTCACCCTGACGGCGTCGAACCGTCTCGCGCTTGCGCTCCCGGCGCCGCAGCTCCGGGTCGACCTGCTTCCGGCGGCCGTCGAGCTCCGCCCCCGACGGCGCGCGGCCGTCGCGCGAGTACGCCGAACCGCCGTCGCCTTCACGGCGGGCCTGGCCGCGGCTGCCGCGGTCGGCTCGGCGGGCGGCGCGGCCCTGGCCGGGACGATCGGGACCACGAGTCCGGGGAACGGGGCAGCGGTCACGACCACCGACACCACCTCGACACCGACGGACACGACGACCACGCCGCCGCCGCCGACCACGCCGACGGACACGACCACCACCCCGGCACCGCCGCCGCCGCCGACCACGCCGACGGACACGACCGCGACCCCGCCGCCGCCGCCGCCGCCCGCCACGCCCACGACGACGGCGCCGACGACGAGCACGCCGGCGCCGGCCGACCCGGCCACCAGTCCGGCCCCGGCGACGTCCACCGCGCCGGCCGCCTCGCCCCCGGCGCAGGCCGGCCCACCCACCCACGCCAGCACGACGACGAGCGCGCGGACGGGCGGCCATCACAAGCCCTCGCGGCGGACGCCGGCTCACCGGACCGGGCACCGCCACAGCACTTCGGGGCATCACGCCTCGGGCCGCCACAAGCACCGGCTCGCCGCCGCCAAGGCGCGGCATCGCACGCACCGCGCTGCGCACGCGCCCGCCGGACCCTCGCTCCTCGCCCCCGTCGCCGGTCCCGCCTACCAGGACCCGTTCAGCCCGGCACAGCTCAGCCTCCTGTCCTCGCTCGTGGGCACGACCAATCAGCCCCCGGCCTACCTGATCCCGATCTATAAGGCGGCGGGCCGCCGCTACCACATCCCGTGGCGCATTCTCGCCGCCATCAACGCCATCGAGACCGACTACGGCAGCAACCTCAACGTGTCCTCGGCGGGCGCCGAGGGGTGGATGCAGTTCATGCCCTCGACCTGGGCCCGCTATGGCGTCGACGTCACCGGTCACGGCCGGCCCAACCCCTACGACCCCCGCGACGCCATCTTCGCCGCCGCGCACTACCTGGCGGCCGCGGGCGGGGCCCACGACATCCGCCGGGCGATCTTCGCCTATAACCACGCTCTCTGGTACGTCGACGCGGTGCTCTGGCGCGCCGAGACGATCACGGGCGCGGCCAAGCTCGGCCGCGACAGCGGCTACGCGCTCCCGCTCGACGCGCGCTACATGCACGAGCTCGGGCGCACCGACGACGGCCTCGACATCGAGACCGCGCCCGACGGCGCCCCCGTCTACTCGATCACCCCCGGCGTGGTCACCGCAGTGGCGAGCGACCCCGCGGGCTTCGGGCCCGACTACCCGGTCGTGCTCGTGACCAGCGGCCCCCTCGCGGGGCAATCGATCTACTACGGCCATGTGGCAGCGAGCCTGGTCAAGGTCGGACAGCACGTGATCGCTGGGGAGCCGATCGCGGTCATCGGGCACGCGGGCGACGCCGCCTCGCTCGGTCATGGTCACATCGAGATCGGCTTCTCCACCAGTGGCGGCGACCCGCTCAACCATCACGCAGGCGGCGGGACGGCGTGGACGCCCTCCGGCGCCGCCATGCGCAGCCTCGTCGTCGCGCTCTCGCGCAGCCTCGGCATCAAGAACTCGTAGTTCGCTGACCTAGACTAGGAGAGGTCGGATGGGGGAAGGACTTCGGCGGGCTCGCCGAAGCTCTCCCGCGGCCTCTCACCATGCTCAGCACCCTCCTCTCCCAAGCAGAGAACGATCCCCAGACCGCGAAGCTCGCCCAGCAGGGCGGCCAGGCCTTCGTCTCGAAGGCGCTACGCCCCTACCTGCTCGCGGCCATCCTCGACCCGAGCACGCCCGCGATCGTCGTCGCCGGCGACGACCGCGCCGCCCGCGACCTCGCCGCGGCGCTGCGCACCTGGCTCGCGCCCCGCACCGTGCGCTTCTACCCCAGCCGCGGCGTCACCTACGAGTCGCATCTCGCGCCCCCTCCGCATCTCGTGGGCCAGCGCATCGCCGCCCTCGACGCCCTGCTCGCCGAGGATCAGGCGCCCGTCGTCGTGGTCAGCGCCGTGGCGCTATCGGAGAAGGTGCCCGATCCCGCGCTCCGCCCGCACGCCTTCACGCTGCGCACCGGCGAGCTCCTCGACCTCGAGGAGACCGCGCGCGATCTCGTGGGCGCGGGCTACGAGCGCGTCGACCAGGTCGAGGACCGCGGCCAGTTCGCGATCCGCGGCGGCCTCCTCGACCTCTTCCCGGCCACCGAGGACCGCGCCGTCCGCGTCGACCTGTTCGGCGACGAGATCGAGTCGCTGCGCTGGTTCTCGACCTTCACCCAGCGCTCGCTGGGGGAGGCTGAGGAGGTCGAGGTGGCCCCGGCGGCCGAGCTTGCTGAGGAGCACCGGGAGCTGGCGGAGATCGCCGCCCTCGAGGACGCCGAGAACCGGCCGGATATCGCCGAGCTCCTGCCCGTCGAGCGCTTCCACTCCTTCCTCGACCTCGCGCCGGCGAGCGCGACGGTGATCATCGCGGGCGAGGAAGACGTCGCGCCCGTGCTCCACGACCACTGGCAGGACGTCACGGCGGCCTTCCACGACGAGGACGCCCACCACCTCTACGTGGCCCCGGGAGCGATCGAGGCGGCGCTGCGCGAGCGGGCGCGGATCCGCCTCTCGAGCATCGAGCAGGACCAGCCCTTCCTGTTCCGCGCCCAGGACGCCAACTTCGCCGCGCGCGGGCTGCGCGAAGCCGAACCCGAGCTCGAGAAGCTCGTGCGCTCGGGCTACCGCACGGTGGTGGCCTACCCGGGACGGGGCGAAGGCGAGCGCGCCGCCTACAACCTCGACCGTCTCCGCGTCGACTGGCTCGATGGCGCCCAGAACGGCCAAAAAACAGGGCCGAAGGCCCCCATAAACAATCTCCTCTTCGCCCACGCGCGGCTCTCGGAGGGCTTCATCGCCCCCAGCTTCCATCTCGCCGTCATCCCCGAACACCGGCTCTTCCGGCGCCGGCGCGCGCCCGACCGTCCCGATCGCGCCCGGCGCCGGGGCGTGCTGCGGAGCTTCGCCGACCTGCGCACCGGCGACATCGTCGTCCACGAGGATCACGGGATCGCCCGCTTCGCGGGCTTTGACACCAAGACGGTGGCCGACGTCACGCGCGACTACCTGTACCTCGAGTATGCGGGCTCCGATCGCGTGTTCGTCCCCGTCGACCAGCTCGCCAAGATCAGCCGCTACGTGGGCGCCGGGGGCGCCCACCCGCCGCTCTCGAAGCTCGGGGGGACGCGCTGGGACACGATCAAGGCACGGGCGCGCCGCGCCGCCCAGGAGCTTGCGGGCGAGCTCCTGAACCTCTACGCCGAGCGCAAGCGCCGCGAAGGCCACGCGTTCGCCGCCGACAGCGACTGGCAGCGCGAGTTCGAGGAGGCGTTCCCGTTCACCGAGACGCCCGACCAGCGCGACGCCATCGAGTTCGTCAAGGCCGACATGGAGGCGCCGCGGCCCATGGACCGCCTGATCTGCGGCGACGTCGGCTACGGCAAGACCGAGGTCGCCCTGCGCGCCGCCTTCAAGGCGGTCCAGGACGGCAAGCAGGTCATGCTCCTGGTCCCGACGACGATCCTCGCCCAGCAGCACTACGGGACATTCTCTGAGCGCCTCAACGACTACCCGATCACCATCGAGCACGTCTCGCGCTTCCGCCCCGTCCCCGAGCAAAAGGCGACGATCGCCAAGTTCGCCGAGGGCAGGGTCGACATCCTCATCGGCACCCATCGCCTCCTGTCGCGGGACGTGCGGGCGCGCGATCTCGGCCTGCTCATCGTCGACGAGGAGCAACGCTTCGGGGTCAAGCAGAAGGAGCTCCTGCGCCAGCTCAAGCTCAAGGTCGACGTGATCGCCATGAGCGCGACGCCGATCCCGCGGACCCTGCAGATGTCGCTGGCGGGCGTTCGCGACATCAGCGTGATCGAGACCCCGCCCGAGGGCCGCCGGCCGGTCAAGACCTACGTGGGCGAGTACGACGAGGAGCTCGTCAAGACGGCGCTCCTGCGCGAGCACGCCCGCGGGGGGCAGGCATTCTTCCTCCACAACCGGGTCGAGTCGATCGACGAGACCGCCGAGCGGCTGCGGGCGCTGTGCCCGGGGATGAAGTTCGCGGTGGCCCACGGTCAGATGGACGAGCGCACGCTCGAGCAGCGCATGCTGCGCTTCCTGCGCGGGGATGCGGACGTGCTCGTGTGCACGAGCATCATCGAGTCGGGCATCGATATCCCCCAGGCCAACACCCTGGTCGTCGAGCGCGCCGACGCTTTCGGCCTCGCTCAGCTCTACCAGATCCGCGGGCGGGTGGGCCGTTCGCGCGAGCGCGCGTATGCGTATTTGCTCTACCCGAGCGCGGCGGCGCTGACGCCCGACGGGGCGAACCGGCTCTCGGCCCTGTCGGACTACACCGAGCTCGGCGCCGGGTTCAAGATCGCCATGCGCGACCTCGAGCTCCGCGGCGCCGGCAACCTCCTCGGCGACGAGCAGTCCGGGCATGTCGCCGCGCTCGGGTTCGAGCTCTACATGCAGATGCTCGACGAGGCGGTGGCGGGCCTCGAAGAGGGAGACTCTTCGCAGGATTGGGAGCCCGTGCGCCTCGACGTCAACGTCGACGCCTACGTGCCCGCCGACTACATCCCCTACGAGCAGGCCAAGGTCGACGTCCACCGGCGGATCGCGGGGGCGCGGGAGGTGGCCGATCTCGGCCTCCTGCGCGAGGAGCTCCTCGACCGCTTCGGCGAGCTCCCCGAGCCCTTGGACAACCTCATCTTGCTCCAGCAGGCACGGATCAAGCTCGGCCAGGCGGGCGCTCGGGCCGTCACCTTCCGGGGCGACCGGCTCGCCGTGACCCCGGTGGAGCTCGACTCGGTGCGCGCCAAGAAGATCCGGGCGCAGATCCCCGAGGCGCTGTACGAGTCGGGCAAATCCCAGCTCTCGGTGCGGATTCCCAAGGACCCGGCGGCGCGCTTCCCCGCCGTGGTGCGCGCGGCCGATGTGCTGCTGGCGGTGACGACGGAGGCGGCGGAGGAGGGCGTGGGGGACGGGGACGGCGACCGCGGGGCGCCGCGGGCGCTTGCGCGTAACCTTTCCTCCGGATAGAGGGTGGTTTTGTTACCTGGAACTACTACACGTCCTCGAGCGTGACCAGGTGGCGCCGCCGGAAGCGCCAGCCCTCGGGCGTGCGGAGGTACTCGTCGCGGTACTCGCCGACGAGGTCGACGTAGGTGCCGCCGTGGCCGGCCTTGGCGACGTGGAGGACGAGCGCCGCGGTTCCCTTCACCACGTCGGCGGAGACCGCTTCGAGGCGCACGAGGGTCATCTGGTGCTGGGTGCGGCGGGCCTTGTTGGCGGCCCGGTGCTCGGCCCACTCGGCGAGGCCGGCGTGGCCGTGAATCTCGCGTCCGCGGATGGTGAGGACGGCATCGTCGGTGCACAGGTCCGCGACCTCGGGCCAGCGGCGATGGTCGAGCAGCCAGGCGTACTCGGTGACGAGATCCCCGATCGCGACGCGGTCTTCGATCGGGAGCGGCGCCGGCACGGGCATCGGCGCGACTGTAGGCGATTTCGGGTCGCGGAAGCTCTTATGAGACCCTTCGGGGGAACTCGCGAGGAAGTCGCTACCATCCGCCGCCGGTGAGTCGAATGATCCGGTTTGTCCTGGCGCTTGGCGCCATTTTTGTGGCCGTGGTGGTCTCCGCGTGCGGCAGCGCCGTGCCCGGCGACTCGGTCGCCGTGGTCTCCGGCAACGCGATCACGCAGAAGGCGCTCGCCCACTGGGGCTACGTCGCGGCCGTGGGCCAGTCGCAGGCCTCGCCCGGCAGTCCGGTGATCGTTCCCGACCCGCCGAACTACACGAAGTGCATCGCCTCGCTCAAGAAGATCGCGCCCGCCTCGATCGCCGTGACCCAGCTGAAGACGGCCTGCGTGTCGCAGTTCACGCAGACGCTCGAGTACCTGGTCCGCTCGGCCTGGGTCCAGGGACAGGCGGCCCAGCAGGGCGTCAAGGTCACCCCCGCCGCCGTCATGGCCAAGTTCACCGCCGCCAAGAACCAGCAGTTCAAGACCCCGGCACAGTTCCAGGCCTTCCTGACCGCCACGGGTCAGACGGTGCAGGACATCCTCTACCGCTTCCGGATCTCCATGCTCGCGACCAACCTCGCCACCCCGGCTGCGGTGCAGGCGTACTACAAGGCGCACCAGGCCTCCTACTCCTCGCCCGAGCGGCGCAATGTCAGGATCATCCTCACCAAGTCCCAAGGTCAGGCCCAGGCCGCGCTGACCGCGCTCAAGCACCACCAGACGTGGAAGGCGACCGCCAAGAAGTACTCGGTCGACACCGCGACCAAGAACACCGGCGGCCTGCTCACGGGCGTGGTCAACGGCCAGGAGCCCACGGCGCTCAACGCGGCCATCTTCGCGGGCCCGCACCTCAAGCTCCTGGGGCCGATCAAGAGCCCCTTCGGGTACTACGTGGCCGAGGTCACGAGCATCACTCCGGCCACCACCGAGTCGCTCCAGAAGGCGACGCCGACGATCAAGCAGACGCTCACCCAGGCCGCCCTCTCGGCTCCGCCCTGGGAGAAGAAGTGGAAGGCCAAGACGGTGTGCCGCGACGGCTTCCTGATCGTCGACTGCAAGAACTACGTGGCGCCGAAGACGACCCCCACGACGACGCCGGCGCCGTCCACCACCACGACGGTGCCGCAGACCACGACGGTGACGCCGACCACGCCGACGCCCACCACGTCGGGATCCACGACCACGGGGTCTTCGACCACCAAGAAGAAGTAGGCGGTCGGGTGTGACCCCGGGCGGGTCGGAGATCCAGGAGGCGCTGGCTCGCCTCGACGCGATCACGCGACGCCTGCGTCGCGAGTGTCCCTGGGATCGCGAGCAGGACGAGCGGACGATCGTGCCTCATACCGTCGAGGAGGCCTACGAGCTCGCGGACGCCGCTCACCGGCGCGATGACGCCAAGCTCCTCGACGAGCTCGGCGACGTCCTCTTCCAGGTCCACTTCCTCGCGCTGCTCCTCGAGGAGCGGGGCGCGGGTGACCTCGCCAGCGTGGCGCACGGAGCGGTGGAGAAGCTCGTGCGCCGCCATCCCCACGTTTTCGGGGGCGGCGAGGAGGCTGAGGCGCTGACCGCGGGCGACGTCCTGCGTAATTGGGATCAGATCAAGGAGGGGGAGGAGGGACGCGAGCGCGGGATCTTCGCCGAGGTCCCCGAGAACCTGCCCTCGCCCCTGTACGCGCGCAAGGTCCAGCGTCGCGCCGCCACCAGCGGGTTCGACTTCCCCGGCGTCGAGGGACCGACGCAGGCGATCAAGGACGAGCTCGACGAGCTCGTGCGTGCCGAGACCCCCGACGAGCGCTTCCACGAGCTCGGCGACGTCATGTTCGCCACCGTCAATCTCGCCCGTAAGCTCCACCTCGATCCCGAGCTCGCGCTCCGCGCCGCGTCCGACCGTTTCCGCGGTCGGGTCGAGCGCGGGAGCGGGCTGGCGACATCAGAAGGCCGGGACTGGAACGATCTGAGGCCCGATGAGCAGGTCGCGTACTACGCGCGTGCCCGCCTGAGCGAAGGAGGCGACGAGATCACATGAGCCAGATCGAGCATGTGCACGCGCGGCAGATCCTCGACAGCCGCGGCAATCCGACGGTCGAAGTGGAGCTCAGCGTGACCTCGGGCGCCTGGGGCCGGGCCGCCGTTCCCTCCGGTGCCTCCACGGGCGAGTTCGAGGCCACCGAGCTCCGCGACGGCGGCGCGGACTGGATGGGCAAGGGCGTGATGAACGCGGTCGACAACGTCAACGGCGAGATCGCCACCGCGATCCGGGGCGAGGACACGAGCGCCCAGGCCGCCCTCGACCGGCGCCTGATCGAGCTCGACGGGACCCCCAACAAATCGCGGCTCGGAGCCAACGCGATCCTCGCGGTCTCGCTCGCCGCTGCCCACGCCGCCGCGGCCGAAGTCCGGATGCCGCTGTGGCGCTACATCGGAGGGGAGGGCGCGCACGTCCTCCCGGTTCCGATGATGAACGTCATCAATGGGGGGGCCCACGCGGACAACAGCGTTGACTTCCAGGAGTTCATGATCGTTCCCGTGGGGGCCCGGAGCTTCTCCCAGGCGCTGCAGATGGGAACCGAGGTGTTCCACCACCTGAAGGCGACGCTGCACGAGCGCGGCGCCTCCACCGCCGTGGGCGACGAGGGCGGCTTCGCCCCCGACCTCTCCTCCAACGAAGAGGCGCTCGAGGTGCTCATGAGCGGAATCCGCGCCGCCGGCTACGTGCCCGGAGACCAGATCGCCATCGCCATGGACCCCGCCACCAGCGAGATCTACTCCTCCGACGGGGAGTACGTGCTCGAGCATGAGCGCAGGACGCTGAGCGCCAAGGCGCTCGCCGGCTACTGGGCCGAGCTCAGCGAGCGCTACCCCATCGTCTCGATCGAGGACGGCATGGCCGAGGAGGACTGGGACGGGTGGAAGGTCCTGACCGACGAGATCGGTAAGCGGATCCAGCTCGTCGGCGACGACCTCTTCGTCACCAACACCACCCGCCTGAAGCGGGGAATCGAAGCGGGCGTCGGCAACTCGATCCTCGTCAAGGTCAACCAGATCGGCACTCTCACCGAGACCCTCGCCGCCGTGAGCATGGCCCGCGAAGCCGGCTACTCGGTGGTCATGTCCCATCGCTCGGGCGAGACCGAGGACGTGACCATCGCCGATCTCGCGGTGGCCACCGGGTGCGGCCAGATCAAGACGGGCGCCCCCTCGCGCACCGATCGCGTGGCCAAGTACAACCAGCTGCTGCGCATCGAGGAGGCGCTCGGGCCCGACGCGACGTATCCCGGGCGGTCGGTGTTTCGGGCGTAGGGGGGCGTGCTGGCCCTGAAAGTGTGAAATTGGCGTCGGTGCCAGTTCCATTGCAGCAGGAGGTGAGGGGGGTATGGCGAACGAAGCGGTCAGGCGATGCCGTCCGCCCGCTCCGCACCCGTCCGTAACCGGCCCCCGGGCCGCCCGCCCGTGGGCGCCGGCGTCCGCCTGGCCGCCGGGCGCGTGCGCTGGGACCGCGTCGGCCGGGTCGCGCTCCTCGTGACCCTGGGGATCGTCACCTGCCTCTACATCCAGCCCGCGCTCTCGATCTACAACACTTGGCGGGCCGAGCGCCAGCAGGCCAACGTCGTCCATGCGCTGCTGCGCAGCAACGCCTCCCTCGAGCGCCAGGTCAAGTCGCTGAACCGCTCCTCGACGATCATCGCCGACGCCCGCACGCTGGGAATGGTGCGCAGTGGCGAGAAGCCCTACGTCGTTCTCGGGATGCCGAAATAGCCCGTTGGCTACTGTGGGGCCGGTGCGCTTCGAGGAAGCGATCGGCCTGTGGGAAGAGGGCACTCGCCGGCTGAACGCCGCCGGGCCCGGCGAACGCCCTGCCCTCGAGCGGGTCAGAGACGAGATCGTCACCGAGCTGCGCCGCCGGCTCGGCGGACCGTTCACCTCGACGGAACTGGCCGACCTCTACTTCCAGGGCACCGACTGGGTTTTCGACATTGCCGTGCGGACCGCTCCTGGCACGCCCGAGGCATGGGATATCCCCACGGTGGCGGGCGCCGCCTTCGCGCGGTACCTGCGCAACGCCAGTGATTACTCGGGTGGTCGCTTGGAGCGCGAGCGGTCGCGGTAGGGGGCGGGGCGGCCGGCGCGGGGCGCCGCCCTGCCCCGCCCGCCTATCCCTCGTCGTCCCCGCCGGCGCGGCGGATGACGATCTGCTCTTCCTCGATGGTGATCTCGACCGGGCGGTGGCCGGCCCAGTACTCGGCGTAGACGGGATCGTCCTGGACGGCAGGGTCGAGCCAGAGGCCGTAGCCCTCGTCGCCGTGGTCGAAGGTTCCCTCGAGCGTGCCCGAGCCGGTCTTGCGCCGCGGGCGGCTGGCCCCGGCGCGGGTGCCGCCGCGTCGGCCACGCCGCCGGCGTGAGGATGGTCGTCCGTCCTCGTCTCCCTCTTCGTCTTCGCTGTCCTCGTCGTCGGCATCCTTGGCCTCGGCCTCGGCCTCGGCTGCCGCACGGGCGGCCGCGGCCGCCTCGAGCTCAGCGGCGATCAGCGCGTCGTCCTCGGCGCGGAGATCAATTTCGTCGTCGAACTCGGATACCGGTGCGCCACCTTCGACGTCGGCTCCGGCTTCCAGGCCCTGTTCGCGCTTGAAGGCTTGGATCTGTTGCACGGTGACTTCGAGCTGGTGCGCGATCCACGCATCTGTGCGTCCTTGACGGACCCAGGCGCGGATTTGGTTCAGTTGTGGGCGTAGCGATCGTCGAGCCATAAGGCGAGGAGACTAATACAGTGCCCCGACGGAGGGTTCAGACGTTCGCTTAGGCCGGAGTGCAACGCTTGTGAAAGCTGCACTACAGACGCTATGCTGGCCCGAGCAGACCGGCTGTTTCCGAGGTGGGGGGCCGCCGGGCCCACTTCTGTGTCCACAGGCGAGCAGGGAGGCAAGACCCACATGTTGGTACTGACCCGCAAGTCCAACCAGAGCATCATGATTGGTGATGACATCGAGGTCTCGGTACTTGCGATCATGGGCGAGAAGCTG
>DASZLV010000111.1:0-3330 GCA_035552215.1 Solirubrobacteraceae bacterium
ACGGCGGAGACGGTGGGGCGCCTGCTCGGGGAGGCGGGCGCCGTCGTCGTGTGCGGAGGCCGGGGTGGCGTGATGGCGGCCGGGTGC
This sequence comes from Solirubrobacteraceae bacterium, assembly GCA_035552215.1. Taxonomy (GTDB): domain Bacteria; phylum Actinomycetota; class Thermoleophilia; order Solirubrobacterales; family Solirubrobacteraceae; genus Palsa-465. The sequence continues at coordinate 88 of DASZLV010000111.1, forward strand.
CGGGGCGTGACGCAGGCGGGCGGGACCGCCGTGGGGATCCTTCCCGGTCTCGATTGCGCCGAGGCCAACGAGTGGGTCACGGTGGCGATCGCGACCGGACTCGGCGAGCTGCGCAACGGCGTCATCGTCCGGGCCGCCGACGCGGCGATCGCCATCGGGGGCGCCTACGGGACGCTGTCGGAGATCGCCCTCGCCCTCCACGCCGGCGTTCCCGTCCTTGGCCTGGGGACGTGGAAGATCGACGGGGTCGAGGAGATGGACTCCCCCGAGGACGCGGTCGCCCGGGCGCTCGGGGTTGCCGCCGAGTGAAGCGAGACGGCGCGAGGCGCCTGCCCGCCGGAGGTGGCGGGCAGGCGCGTCGCTGTGTTCCTTATCCGTAGCGGACGGTGAGGGGCTTGGCAGGGAGGCCCGCGAGGACCTTGTTGCCGCCGAAGCTCGGGGTGATCTTGAGCGTGCCCTTACCGGGCACCTTGCTCTTGTCGCTCAGGGTCACCGAGGCCTTCCAGGTGCACTTCTTGCCGATGCTCGCGTGCGTCGTGAAGATCGTCTTCGCGCCGCGCTCGACCTTGATGGTGATCTTGCCCGTGCACGCCTGCTTGGCGCTCACGCCGCCGGGGAGTGAGAGCTTGCCCTTGACCGTGTAGGCGTAGGGGAAGCTGCTCGCGTGCTGGGGGCTCGCCTTCGCCCCCAGGCCCTTGGGAGCGGGCTTGCCGGTGTGGAAGGAGCGGTCGGCGCCGTAGCTCGTGCCGCTCGCGTTGGTGGCCATGACGCGGTAGTGATACGTCGTCTTGGCCTTGAGGCCCGTGAGCGTCCGGCTCACCGCCGCCGCGGCGCTGCCCGCGCCGGCGCTGACCGCGGCGGTGTGGGAGGCGTAGGCGGTCGTCTTGCCGTACTGGACCGCATAGGTCGTCGCCTGCCCCAGGGGGTTGACCGTGCCCGCGATCTTCGCGCTGCTCCCGGTGACATGAGAGGCAGCTCCGGTCACGACGACGGGCGGGGCCTTGTAGGTCACCGAGACCTGCTTCTGTCCGGTGATTCCATCAGCGTCGGTGGCGACCGCGGTGATCATGTTCGCCCCCAGGGTGAGGGGGACGGCCGCCGTGAACGTGCCTCCGGCGCCGACCGTCGCCGTGACGCCGTTGACCTTTACGGAGGCGATCCCGGCCGGATCGGTCACCGTGCCGCTGACCGTGACCGACGGCGTGGCCACCGTCGCCCCGTTGGCGGGCGCGGAGATGGTGACCGCCGGGGCGAACGACGCCAGCACGGCCGCCGCATGCGACTGGACGGCCGAGAGCGCGTAGTCCTCGGAGTAGCCGAAGCGGATGGTCGTCGACCCGCCGGCGGGAACCGAGCGGTTGTACGGGAACACGAACTCCGGGTTGGCGGTGCCGAGCTGGTCGGACCAGCTGAAGTCGACCGGGCCGCTGGGCGGGCTGGAATAGCTGATCGAGCCCTGCGGGTTGATGGCGTCGCCGGCGTCCGGGGTGGCGCTGTCGGTCTTGAAGTAGACGGTGCCCGCCCCGCTCGGGACCGAGACGAGCGCGTTGGTCGCGTAGTCCTGCCAGCCCGAGCCCCCCGGGAACAGGAACGACGCCCCCGGAGGATTGATGTAGTTGATTTGCATGTCCTCGAGCGCGGTCAGCGCGTGCGCGTGGCCGTCGACCGAGCGGAACACATCGGTCTGCGTCACGACGCGGCCGTCGGCACCGGTCTGCCACGTCCGGTCGAGCTCCACCCCTGAGGACTGGTAGCTCGTGCAGGTGGCGTAGCTGGGCACGCACACGAGGATCGGCTCGTTGTCGTGGATGGTCAGGGCGCCGTTACTGAACGACTCAGAGAGCGCGATTCCCTGATATCCGGGCAGGGAGTCGCCCGCGCTGGCCGAGTCGAGCGCCTCGACGTTGTCGACCTTGATCCCGCCCCCGAAGTTGGAGTTCGCGGGGGACTGCTTCAAATCAGGGTCGTAGAGAGCACCCAGGCACACGAATCCCGCGCTCGAGAGGGCCAAGGTCCCTGTCGTGTAGAGCTGACCATACGCGAGGCCGCAGCTGCCGGCGGACTCGAAGTCCAGGTAGCCGCCGAAGTCGCTCAGGTAGTAGTCGTAGTCATGGATCTGCCCGCCCGTCGTGTAGGCGTCCTTCTCCGTGACCCCGATGGTAGGCCCGCCAAACGAGTTCGAGGAGCCGGGCACATAGTCGGTGACATCGCCCGTGGGCACCGCTCGGAGCACACACGTCCAGCCCCCAAGGCCGGCGGTATCCACTGCTGAGGTGGGGATGTCCGCCGAGAAGGCGCCGTTCGTCAGCGGCACGGCCGTCGCCAGGGTGAAGCGATCCACGCCGCCGTCGTAGCAGACGATGTCGACGGCATTGGTGCCGCTGTTGGTGGTCGTCGCCGTCCCCGTAACCGTGAACAGGGTGCTCGAGGCGGCATTGTGGTCGTAGAAGAATTCCGTGTTCGCCGGCGAGGTGATACTCGACGCGGTGACGTCGGCCTGCGCGGAGCCCGCCGCCGCGGCCAGCGCCACCAGCGCCAGCGCGCCGGTCAGCACCAGCCGCCTGAGGGGTACAGAAACCATTGGTCCTCCAGAGAATTGCGCCCTCGCACTCGCTCCCCCAGCCTTTCGCGAGCGCCTAGAGCGCGGACTGTATCGCACGGCACAAACTCCTCTTGGACCGGGCCGGCTCACGGTGAGGGTGTCACCGGGTCGTCCTAGACTCACTCCCGTGCCCGCCTTCAAACCCGCTTATCTGATCCACGGCGACGACCACGGTCGGCTCGGCGAGCGGCGCGCGAGGTTGCGCGCGCTGGCGGAGACCGAAGCGGGAGCGCAGGGTGTCGAGGTCTTGGAGGGAGAGGCCGCGAACCCGGATGCCGTGGCCGCGGCACTGAGCGCGATGACCTTCGCGCTCGGGCGGCGCTTCATCGTCGTCGACGGCGCCGAGCGCTGGAAGGACAAGGATCTCGACGCCCTCGAGGTCGCCATGGCCACCATGCCGCCGGACACCACCCTCGCCTTCTTCGCCCGCGAGGAGGGCAGGCTTAAGGCGCCGGCCCGACTCACCGCCGCCGTCAGGAGCGCGGGGGGCGACGTCGCCCAGGAGTCAACGGTGAAGCCCTGGGAGCTCCCGAAGTGGGTGGCGGCCCGCGCCCGCGAGCTCGGCCTCGAGTTCGAGGGGGGTGCCGCCCGCGCGCTGGTGGCCCAGGTGGGCGAGCGCCAGCAGCGCCTCCTCCGCGAGC
>DASZLV010000112.1:0-1594 GCA_035552215.1 Solirubrobacteraceae bacterium
CGGGAAGTAGTGGTAGAGCAGCGCCTTGGAGATCCCCGCCGCCTCGGCGATCTGGCGCATCGAGATCTCCTCGAAGGCGTGCTCGGTGAATATCTTGGCCCCGGTCTCGACGACCTGGCGGCGGCGCTCGTCGACCTGGAGGCGGGTGTAGGCGGGCGTGGACATCTCGCCCCGCAAGATACTTGACCTCGGGTCGACAGCTCGCGCGCCCTGGCGGGGCAGCTCCGCGGGCAGCGCCCTGGCCGGACGGTACCCTGGCTTCGATGGTGGTGCCGTATCGCGAGTACCGGCCGCCCCCGGGCCTCGAGCCCGCGGTCGCGTGTCTGTGGGAGCACGAGCCGGCTCGCGACCACGCTCAGCGGATCGTGCCCGACACCTGCGTCGATCTCGTCTGGCTGGCGGGACGTGAGCTCGTCATCACCGGGCCCGACGCACTGGTGCGTGCGGCGGCGAGCGTGCTCGCGAGACCCAGGGCTCAGGTGGCGGACGCCGCCTCCGAGCTCGGGGTGAGCGAGCGCCAACTCCACCGGCGGGTGCTCGCGGTCGTGGGCTACGGGCCCAAGATGCTCGCTCGCGTCGCCCGCCTGCGCCGGCTCATCGCCCTGGCCGACGAGCCCCTCGCGGCGCGCGCCTACGCGGCCGGGTACCCAAGCCAGGCGCACATGAACGACGAGGTGCGGCGCTTGACCGGGACGACACCGGTCCGATTCCTGGAAGACGCCGCGCTCACCGCCGCCTAGCCTGGCGCCATGCCCATCGACCTCGATGCCGCCGAGCGCTTCGTGCTCGCCAACGCCCGCCTGCTCGACCGCCACCGCCTCGCGGTGCTCCTCCACGGCGCGCCCATCGCCCCCGTCCTCGCCACCCTGCGCGCCTACCGCAACCCCGACGGCGGCTTCGGTCACGCCCTCGAGCCCGACGTCCGCGCCCCCGAGAGCGAGCCCGCCTCGACCCTGCACGCGCTCGAGGTGCTGCACGAGATCGGAGCGCTCGAGGACCCGATGATCGCCGGCGCCGCCGCGTGGATCGGCTCCGTGGCCGGGGACGACGGCGGCGTGCCCTTCGTCCTCCCCACCGCCGCGCGCCACCCGCATGCGCCCTGGATGGTGCCTTCGGACGGCGGCTCGTTTCTCACCTTCGCGCTCGCGGCGGCGCTGTGGCGGACCCCCGTGCGGGACCGGTGGCTCGAGCGCGCGACCGAGTGGTCCTGGGCCCAGCTCGAGGGAGCCGAGTCACCGGGCGGCTACTGGGTCAAGTTCGCCCTCGACTTCCTGGGCACCGTTCCCGACCCCGCCCGCGCCGCGGCGGCGATCGAGGCTCTGCGCCCGGCCCTCGGCGAAGACGGATCGATGCTCGTCCCCGGCGGAGTCGAGGACGAGCGGATCACTGCGCTCACCCTGTCGCCACGCCCGGGCGACCGCCACCGCGTCCTCTTCACCGAGGACCAGATCGCCGTCGATCTCGATGCCCTCGCGCGCGAGCAGCACGAGGACGGAGGCTGGATGTTCGACCACCTGGCGTGGTCGGCCGGGCAAGCCGTCGAGTGGCGCGGGATCGTCACCCTGCGCGCGCTCGCCACCTTGCGCGCGCACGG
>DASZLV010000113.1:0-1874 GCA_035552215.1 Solirubrobacteraceae bacterium
CCAGCACTCGCCGATGTTCGGGCACGCCGCCTCCTGGCACACCGTGTGCAGGTCCTCGGCGGCGATCAGGGCGCTGAGCTCCCGGTACTTCGGGCCGCCCGGGGCCGGGACCTTGAACCACGGCGGCTTGCGTCCCCGGTGGGGCACGACGTCGGGGCCCAGGACCTTGAGGACATCCATCCCACCGGGGTTCGAGCGCGACCGGGTGGCGCGGGCAGTGTCGTCGTCGTGGCTCACGCCTCAAATCTAGCGCGCTGGGCCGCGGGTTCGACGCGGTCGCGGGACGGGTGGAGAATTGACGATGCGGGGGCAGAGTCGATGCATTGCGTCACCCACCTGTCACGGTTTCCTTGCCAGCATCGGGTCATGGCGGACCCTGGTCGAGAAACGCTACCCACAGTCACGTTTCTCGACCAGGCCCCCTTCGATGTGGCGTTGGCAGCGCTGGCCGGCGTCCAACACGCCGTGTTCGACCTCCGACAGCTCCGTGAGCTCGGCCTGACGGCGGGCGCGATTCGCAAGCGGGCGGCTGCGGGCCGCCTGCATCGCGTCTACCGCAGTGTCTATTCGCTCGTCCCGGTGGGGCTGCTGTCACGGGAGGGTCACTGGATGGCGGCGGTTCTCGCCTGCGGCCCGGGAGCGGTCCTGTCGCACCGCTCGGCGGCGGCCCTGCTGGGGTTGAGGCCGACCAAGCGCCCGCGGATCGATGTCACCGTGCCGCGCCGCTCGGCTCGAGAGCATCCCCGCATCGAGGTTCATCGCTCCACGACGCTCACGGCGGCCGACACCAAGCGCCAAAGCAACATCCCCTGCACGACGGTGGCGCGGACGCAGCTCGACCTCGCCGACGTGATCGGGCGGCGTCCCCTCGAACGCGCCTTTGATCAGGCAGAGACCCTCGAGGTCTTCGACCTGCGCGCGATCGAGGATCAACTCGCGCGCAATCCGTACCGGCCTGGTGCCCGCGTGATCCGCTCCGTCCTCGCCGAGCACTACGCGGGGAGCACGCCCACCTGGAGCGAGTTCGAGGAACGCTTTCTCGCCTTCGCGCGCACCGCCGGCCTGCCGCGGCCCGAGGTCAACTACTGGATTGTCCTGGACGACGGCAGCCCCGCGATCCGCGCGGACTTCGCCTGGCCCGCCCAGCGCGTGATCGTCGAGACGGACGGTCACGGAACACATCGCACGCGCCAGGCCTTCGAGCGTGACCGCAGGAATGACCTGCGGCTGGCCGCGGCTCGGTGGCGTCCGGTGCGCGTCACCTGGCGACGGCTCGATGAGGAGCCCGCGCTGGTCGAAGCGAGCGTGTGCGCGCTACTGGGGTGCTGAGGGCCCGCGTAAGAATTATTGACGGTTTTGACGGCGTCTGGACGCACCTGACGCCACCCGCTCGCCCTCATGTATCACCAGTACTATCGGAGCGAGCGGGCGGCGCCATTCACCCCCAGCCACTCGTCAAATTCCGCCACTAATTCTTACGCGACCCCTAATGCGCCCGCCGCGGCCTCGAGCCGCGAGAGCGAGACCAGGCGCTGGCGGCGGCCGAGGGTCTCGGCGAGCTGGTAGGCGGCGCGGCGGCGGAAGCACTTGATGGCGCCCGCGAGGCGCTGGGTCTCCTTGATGATCGAGGTCATCTGGACGCCCTCGAGTCCGCAGGGGACGATCCACGAGAAGGGCTGGAGGTCGTTCTCGACGTTGACGGCAAACCCGTGGGTGGTGACACCGCGGGCCACATGGACCCCGATCGAGGCGATCTTCCGGTCCTCAACCCAGACGCCGGTGAAGTCGGGGCCGTCCTCGGGCCGGGCGCGGGCCGTGATGCCCTCCTGCGCGAGCGCGGCGACGAGCGCCCGCTCGAGGTCGCGGACGTAGGC
>DASZLV010000114.1:0-51137 GCA_035552215.1 Solirubrobacteraceae bacterium
GAGAACACGCAGCGGATCCGGCCGGCTTTCAAGTCGCCGAGGCCCTGATCGCGGACATCGGGCGAGTCATCTCCGGTGAGCGCGATGCTCGCCAAGCCGGCGTCCGTGAACTTTCGGGCCATGTAGCGCGCGTGCTCCTTCGAGACGCAGAACCCCAACGCTCGCATCCGACCCGGGTCGAGGACGATGCGCTGGATCGCTTCGAGCAGCTTCGCGACGCGGACATCGTCGTTGGTGAACAGGTTGCTCAGGTCCTCGGGCGCGTAGCCGCCGCGTCGCCACGTGAGCTGGGTGAGATCCGTGCCGTCAGCGACGCCGAAATACTGGAATGGAACAAGGAAGCCCTGATCGATGGCTTCCCAGAGCCGCAGCTCGACGGCGATGCGATGGTCGAACCAGTCAGTGACATCTCGACCGTCAAGACGCTCAGGGGTCGCAGTTAGACCGAGGAGCTCCCGCGGCTTCAGGTGGCTGAGTAGCCGGTCATAGCTGTCGGCCGCTGCGTGGTGGAACTCATCGACGACCACAACGTCGAACGCATCGGGCGCGATGTTCTGGAGCCTGCCTTCGTGGAGCGACTGGATCATCGCGAAGACGTGGCGGCCTTCCGCAAGGCGACCGCCGCCGTGAATCTCGCCGAAATCGCCCCTCCTGAGCACGGCTCGATACGTCGCGAGCGACTGGCGAAGGATCTCCTCGCGGTGGGCGACGAATAGCAACGACAGGTCACCGTCCCGCTCTCGCAGCTGGCGATAGTCGAGGGCCGCGACCACGGTCTTGCCCGTCCCTGTCGCGGCGACGACGAGATTGCGGTGTCGATCATGGCGGTCGCGCTCGATCATCAGCGTCTCGAGCATCCGTTGCTGATGCGGGTACGGCCGGACGTCGAGATTCGCGAATGAGATCGTTGATGACTCGCCGAGCGACCGGCGATCGTGCTCCTTGAGCGCGAGCGCCAACTCCTCGCCGTTGACGGCCGGGTCGTAGGAGTCGAAGTGCTCAGAAGCCCAATGACTTTCGAACATCATGCGGACGCGATCAATCACGTGCACCGCATCCATCGAGGACAGCCGGACGTTCCACTCGAGACCGTCGAACAGTGCCGTGTGGGACAGGTTCGATGAGCCAACGAACGCGGTCGTCAACCCCGATCCGCGCTCAAGGAGCCACGCCTTCGCGTGGAGCTTGGTGGTGCGCGCGTCGAGTGCGACCTTGATGTTCGCGCCGAGGGCAAACAGCTCATCGACCGCCCGCTTCTCGGTCGCACCCATGTACGTCGTCGTAATGACGCGAACTCGCCCGCCGCGATCGACCACCTCAGAGAGCGAGTCCCGGAGATGCCTGACGCCGGTCCAGATGACGAACGCACAGATCAGGTCAACGGAATCTGCCGTCCCCAACTCGGCCTTCAGCTCCGAACCGATGTTGGGCTGGCCCTCGGCGTTGACGAGCAGATCGCTCTGGCTGAACGGCGTCGCCGGCAACGCCGGAAGGTCGACCGGGTCGCCCAACGGCGACCGGGCCTTAATCCCGTAGAGGACCCGCGGAGGGAGCGCCAGCTCTCCCGGGGGCCGCCCCTCCCTGGCGCCCACGAGTTGCCGGAGGACGCCATTCAGGCGCTCGGCCTGGACGACCGCCGTCTCGTCGACGGCGAGCTCCCGCTCGACCTCCCGCATCGCGTGGCGAGCGAGGCGAGAGGGGCCCTCGGCGGGATCGAGCGGCACCTCGACCCGAACCTCCGGGTCGATACGGTCAAGCTCTTGCTCCAGGTCGCGGGTGATCAGATGATCGCGGGGCCCCGGGGCCATCGAGTCGATGCCCACGGAACAAGCCTACTGAGCAGGCCACCAGCCCAACAATCGTCGCCCGATCACGTTTGATCGATGTTTGACACGCCCCCAAACACCAAGGCCCCCGATCTCTCGGAGGCCTCGATTTCCAGCAAATAACGTATAGCGGGGGCGGGATTCGAACCCGCGACCTTCGGGTTATGAGCCCGAAGATGCTTGTGTCGAGAGGTCCGATTACGTACGGCTCTGAGCGTCCCGATGCGCCCGACCGACAGAGTCCCGGGCTCGATCAGGCCGTTCGTGTCGCTCCGTACGGCACGATTCGTTTGTCGCGCGTTTGACCGGCTCGCGACAAGAGCTGTGTACTGCAACTTACCAGGCACGGCGTAATCGTCTCGACCTAGGATGGCACCCCTCCCAGCGACAGTCTGTCAACTGAGTATTCGCTCGCGACAAAACATCAGCGCGGTCACTCGACGATCGTGATATCTGCCCGCTCGGCGAGTTCCATGACTCGCTCCAGGCCCCGGCCTACGGCGAGCGGTACTGGCGGCTGTAGAAGCTTGAGGTCAGCTCGCCGCACTCGGTCGCCAAAGAGCATGAGCACGTACGCGTCGTCGTAGTGGCGCGACCGCCACACAATGCCGTCAGGCTTGGAAGGACAATCGTGTAGCGCTTGTCCCCACTGGGCTAGCGCTGGATACTGGTCGGACTCGGAGTCGATCAATTCACCCCGCGTCGACTTCACTCTGCGAAGACCATCGCCGTGCAATGAGGCAAGCCGTAGCGTCCTCTTGCATCCCAGCGTCGAGATCATGACCGGGACAAGCCGGGCGCGCCGGACACGTCTGATCGGCGCGCCGACCGGAACCGGTCGGAAGACATGCTCCGCCACGGCGCCCGCGTCGTCTTCCGCGCCGTACAGGGTTCCGATGATTCGTCCGCGTACGAGCACCGGGCGAAAGCGTCCCTCGGAACGGGTCCGATTGAATTCAGTTGCGCCAAATCTGGAGTCGTGGCAGCGGATGATCGGCTGCTCGGGTCCCCACTCGTGGACGAGTGGATCCAGACTCCCGGGCTCGGGCGGAGCCGAGACCTTCCGCCTAGCTGGCAACGTCACCAACTTCCCGCCGCGCCGCCTCCGTCACCGCCTCAGGATCCTCGTCGAGAACGTCGACCGGACGCCTTCCGCCGAGCCAGCTGGTTGGGGTGGCAAACCAGAGAGCAGCCTGCCAATCCGTGGTATGCGGATCGGACCGAAGCGCGTCGAGCACCGCTTTGATCGCAGGACGTGGTCGACCTTCGTCGGCGAACTGGAACCCTGGATAAAGCAGCTCATCCCGTACCGGTACGGCCACGACGCGGTTTTCTGCCCTCCAGCGATTCGCCAAGGCGGCGCGGTTTGAAGCGTGAGACCCCGCCAGGTCAGCAACCTCGTGGCTGCGGAAAGCTCCGAACTCCGCCAGCAGCCCATTTCTTGCCTCGGCATTGCGTCGTGCCTGAAGGATCACCGCCGGAGTGGCTAGAACCGTCTGATCGGGCATCAGCACATCGACCAACCGGTTCACGGTCTGAGCGTGGGCCACGAGATTTCTGATGGCCGTCAGCGTGGCCATGGTCGGTTCATCGACCGAGCCCTCCTGCTCAGCCCGCGCAAGCGTCATCATCAGTGCTAGGACCACATGGCCCTTGCCGCTCCCGAATGCCAGGTCAAGGGTTTCGTGCCGCTCGGCCGCCTGCCTGAGTCCCTCCCCGGTGAGCTCGAGTACCCGTTCTACGTCCTGCCGATCCAGCTCGGCTGCTTCCGCCACGCGTTCGATGAGGTCTGAAGCCGCCATAGTGAGCCGACTGATTGTATCGTCGTACATCATGGCGATCATGAGAGTGCCGGTCTCCCCACCGACGAGCTCTCACCGCCCGGTCGACTCCCCAGGCAAGTTCTCGGCCGCCACGGGCCGACCCTCGAGCGCCTGCTCGAGCTCGCTCCATCGCTCGACGGAGACAACGACCGCTCGCATCTGGTTGCGCTGAGTGATCACGAGCTTCTCGACCTCGCCGCCCTCGAGCTCGCTGAGCATCGTGCCGAAGTCGCGCATCACCTCGCGGAGGGTGCGGAGCTCATCGTTGCGAACGCGCAGGGTTGGTGGGTCCGTGGCCAAAGCACGCCGGACCTTAGACACGACCGAGGACGGACGTCGACGAAATGTCGACGGCTCATCGTCGTTCCGTCCGGGACTGCTGTCACCGTCCGCGATGGTGGACGAGCATGAGGACGACAGCCGACTGATCTGGCGCCTAGCCAATGGCGACGGTGCTGCGCTCGAGCCGCTGATGGAGCGCTGGGGCGACGCCCTCGTGGATACATGCTTTCGCGCCGTCAGGGACGCTCACCAGGCGCTTGACCTCTACGCCGAGGTGTGCGCCGAGGCGTACGCGCGGCTGCGCTACGGGACCGAATCCCTGCCCGAGGCGTTCGGTCCGTGGGCCGTCGGGGTGATCGGTGACGTTCTCAGTACCGCTGCCGAAGAGGAACATATCCCGGTTCGCGCGCGAGGCCGTTTGAAGCTGCCGCCGGTCCGATTCACTGCCGCCGACATCGATCGCCTTGAAGCGCTGCGTGATCCCGGCGCGCTCCATGATGCGCGGGAACAGCTGCCGCGGGACTTTTCCGCCGCTGCCGACCGCATGCTTCTGGGCGTGCCAGACCCCGCCCGACTGAGCAGGATCCGGTCCTCGACGCAACGGGAGGAGCAGTGAAACGAGTCCCTGCTTCGCTGCACCGGGCTTTAGCTGAGGCCGCGCGAAACGACAACCGTGCCCCCGCCGCGGAGGTTCCAGCGCTCGTCGCTCAGCCGGTGATGACATACGCGTCGGTGCCGAACGCCGAGCGCTACCGGCGCCTGATGCGCGTGCTGTGGGTCGAGCATCGCCATTTCGGACTGCGGCTGCGCCCTGAGGAAATCTCCGAGCGCGCGCGCGCGCTATTCGGACTGCAGCTCACGCCTGACGAGGTAGCAAAGGACCTCCACCAGTTGCACGAGTGGGATGCCGTCGAACGTGAGCACGACGCCAGCCTGGCCAGCACACCGAAGGAATACCGCCGCAGCCGCTTCACCTACGACATCACGCCCGCGGGACGGCGGGTCGAAGAGCTTCTCGCCGAGCTCGATGAGCTAAGGGGCCGGGGCGGCGCGCTCGACGGCTCGCGGTTGCCGGCGCTCCGCGACGCACTACGGCGACTCGGCGATCTCCTGGCCGATGAGTCTCCCTCGTCCACTGTTCTGCGATCGACGTTCGAGCAGATCGCAGGCGAGCTCGAGCAACTGCACTCGGGCGCCCTCGACTTCATGCGATCTCTCGACCGTGTCGTCGCCCGGGGCGAACTCGTCGACGACATCGAGTTCGAACGTTGCAAGGGAGCGCTGCTCGAGCACCTGCAGGGCTTTCGCCGTGACCGCAACCGCCACGAGGATGAAATTGTCGAGGCGATCCTCCGCGTCGACCGACTCGGCGTCGAGCGCATGGCCGAGCTCATCGAGTCGGCGCAGGAGACACCGGATCTCCCTGGCGCGCCCGCCGCGCGCGTCGCCGCCGATCGGAGGCTCGAGCTTCAAGAGCAGTGGTCGGGCATGCGCAGCTGGTTCATCGGCTCGGGGCGCAACGAGTCGCCCTGGCAGGTTCTCGGCGAGAAGGTGATCCAGGCGATCCGGGCCATTCTCGACATTGCGGAAGCGATCGTTGATCGCCGGAGCGGGCGCGCCGACCGCGCTCAGGCGTGCCTGCACTTGGCCCAGCTTGCCATGGGTGGCGACGCTCAGGCAGTGCTCATCGCTGCCCTCGGAATCGGCCACCCTCGCCACGTCGGCACGCCCGAGACGAACCCGGCGGATGTACCGAGCCCCGGCCAGACGAGCTGGTGGGAGGCGCCCCCGGCGCCCGTTGTCGCGCACCTGCGCCGCCCCGGCGCCCGCACGCCCGGATCGGGGGCGAGCGCGCCGATCGCCGATACGACGTTGGCCCGTCAGCGCGCAGTGGAACGCAGGCAGGCCGAACGGGTGCAGCTCGAGCAGGCGCTCGCCCGCTTCTCCGCCAACGCTCCGATCCGTCTCGCTGACGTCGGCAAGCTGCGTCAGGGCGACTTCCGCCACCTCCTCGCCTGGATCGGGCGCGCCTTCGAAACCGGCCGCGATGAGACGGGTTCCCGCCACGCCTGGTCGTCCGACGGTCGGGCCCGAATCACGTTGCACGCCCCGACCGCCGAGCGGATCACCATCACGACACCGCTCGGCACGTTTGACACTCCCAACTACGCAGTTGAGGTCAGCCGCTCGTGAAACCGCCAAGGTCGACCATGGCCCTGCAAGCTGAGGACGAGCGCCGCGATGCGCTGCGAGCACTACTCGCTGAGCCATTCATCGGATCAAACGCGTCCGCCTTCAAGCTCATCCGGCGCCACGATGCCGAGCTGAGCCGGCGGTGCAATGAGCTGCTCGGTTATCGCCTCCATGTCACCCCGAGCTTCGCCCGACTCGTGAGGGTTCCCACCGAGCGGATGTTGCGTCGCGGACTGCGCGTGCCGCCAAGTGGCACTGGCGCTCGCGACCGCTCGCGAGATGACTGGCCGCGCCTCAGTGACCGCGGGGTGGTGCTCCTGTTCCTGACCCTTGCCGCCCTTGAGCGCAACGGGCAGCAGACGGTAATCGGCGAGCTGGCGGAAGACGTGGCGGCAGCAGGAGCCCGTGGCGACCCAGCAATCACCGTGGACTTCGAGCTGCGTTCGGAGCGAATGGCCTTCGCCGATGGTGTTGAGCTTCTCTGCCATTGGGGCGTGCTCCACCTCATGTACGGCCGCCGCGGGACTTTCGCGAACCGAGTCCGCGACGACGAGGAGGCGCTCTTCACCATCGACCGCCGACGGCTGGCCCTCGTGCTCAGAGATCCTTTTGTGGCACTCTCGGCGGAGACCGTTGCCGACCTCGTCGCCGAGACCGAGGCGCCCACCCCCGAGGCTCGAACTCGCCAGGTGCGGCATCGTCTGGCGCGCCAGCTCGTCGAAGACCCGGTCCTGTATCTCGACGACCTGAACGAAGAGGAGCAAGCTTACTTCCTCTCCCAGCGGGCGATGCTGGAGCGTCGGGTCGAGGACTGGACGGGCCTCAGCGTCGAGCGCCGAGCCGAGGGCACGGCCGCGATCGAGGCCGGTCGTGACCTCACCGATCTCCCCTTTCCCGCCGGCTCGACCGTCAAGCAGCTGGCGTTGCTCCTGTGTGATTGGCTCACCGGCGAACGCGAGGCGACCTGGCCGGAGGTCCGCCGCGCGGTCCGCGGCTTGCTCGCGCACAACGAGCGGCACTGGAATCGCTCACCCGATGATGAAGCCGCAGTGGAGGCGATGCTCGCGCAGGCGACAGACCTGTTGGTCGAGCTCGACCTCGCTGAGTCGACGTCGCGCGGTCTCCGCGCGCTCCCGCTGTCCGCCCGTTTCCGTGCTCCCGAGGTCAGAGAGGCCGGCGCGCGATGACTACCTTCGACCGCTTCCGCCTCGTGCGCGCGGGGATTCTCAACCTGTACGAGTACGGCGATCAGGTCTTCGAGCTCGCGGGCGGGCGCCTCCTCCTGCGCGGGCACAACACGTCGGGGAAGACAAAGGCGCTCGAGCTCCTCCTCCCCTTCTGCTTGGACGGCGATATCTCGCCGCGCAAGCTCGATCCGTTCGCGAAGTCATCCAAGGACATGCGCTGGAACCTGGTCGGCTGCATCGACGGCGAGCAGCGCACCGGGTACGTCTGGCTGGAGTTCGAGCGCCTGAGCGCCGATGGAACCGAACGCGTGGCTGCCGTGATCGGCATGAAGGCCAACCGCAACGTGCCAGGAGTCCAGCGCTGGTACGCGGTCGTGCGCGGTCGCCGGATCGGAGATGACCTCGCATTGCGCCGGGGAGACGCCCCGGTGAGCAAGGCCGAGCTCGCTGCCGACCTCGGCGACGCCTGCCCACTGATCTCCACCGCCAGCGAGTACCGCCGCGTGCTCAACGAGGCGGTCTTTGGCTTCCCTAGTGAGGATGCGTACCAGACGATGCTGACGCTGATGCTGGAGCTTCGGCGCCCGCACCTGTCGAAGGCGCTCGATCCATCCGGCGTGACGCGGCTGCTGAGTGCCGCCCTTCCCGAAGTCGATCACGACCTAATCCGCCGGCTCGGCGACGGCCTGGAGCAGCTCGAAGACATGCGGCGCGCGCTCGATCGCCTGCGACGCGCCCACCGCCGACTCGAGCGGTTCATAACCGACACCTATAGCGCCTACGCGCGAGCCGTTCTCCGAGAGCGGGCGGATAGGCTGCGCGGCGCCGAGACGGCATATGAGAACGCGGCACGGATCCACCGCGAGACGCTCGAGGCCACCACTGACGCGGGATCCGAGGTGGAACGCATTGCCACCGAACTAGCCAACGCGCGTGAGGCATCCGAGCGCGCTGAGGGGGCTCTCACGGCGCTACTGCAGTCGCCCGAGTGGCGATCGGTCGAAGCGGTCGAGCAGCTCGCCCGCCGAGCGGAGCGCCAGGCCTCGGCCGCGAAGACGGCGCGCGAGCATGCCGACCATGCCTCGGCCGAGTCCGTTATCTGGGAGGCACACGCCGCGCGCAGCGCGAGCGATCTTGCAGACGCGGAGAACGAGGCGACCGCCGCCCGCGAGCGGTTGCGCACCGCGGCCGGGGCGGGAGGATTCGCCGGGCGCCACGCCGTGCTCGATGATCAGCTACCGGGAGCCGATCTGGAACTGTGGCTCGGCCTCGCGCGTGAGCAGATCTTCGCCTGGCGGGAGGTGCTAGCCGAACAGGAACGGCTGCTGGTCGAGGTCGAGCGTACGGCGCGCAAGCTCGAGCAGGCCAAAGCGCTCGAGGAAACTCAGGAGCTCCGGGTGCGGGCGGGCCGCAAGGAACGAGCCGACGCGCGATCGGTGCTGGAGTCAGAACAGGAGGCACTCGGCGAAGCGGTGCATCGGTGGGCCGCCGAGTTGAGGGAGCTGGCCGTGCCCGACATCGACGACGTCGTCGCAGCGGCGATGCACGCCGGCCGCCCGGCAGCGCCCGACGCCACCGAGCACTGGCGCGAGGCAGCTCAACACGCACGCGGCGAGATCCTCCGTTTCCAAGCCGATGCGCGGTCGCGACGTGACGCCACTGAAGACCGGTTGCGCACGCTCGAGGACGAGCTCGCCGACCTCGAGGCTCAGATCGATCCCGGCCCGAACCGCTCGCACGTGCGGCCGGCTGACCGTGACGACCGCGCGGGGATGCCGCTGTGGCGTGCGGTCGACTTCGCCTCTGGGCTTGCATCCTCGGCTCAGGCCGGACTCGAAGCCGCACTCGAGGGCGCAGGCCTGCTCGACGCCTGGGTGACCACGGACGGGCGCCTCCTCGATCCGGACACGCTCGACGCAGTACTCGTCGCCGGCCCTCCGGCCCATGGTCCGGTCCTGGCCACGGCGCTGCTTCGCGCGCCCGATGCGCCGGCTGCGCTCGGACCCATCCTCGACTCGATTGCCATAGTCGATGACGCTCCAGCGACGGGCACGGTCGCTATAGACATGCACGGCGGCTTCGCCCTGGGGCCACTTCGTGGCCGCTTTGGCAAGACGCAGGCGGAGCACATCGGTGCCTCGGCGCGTGCGGCGGCGCGCGAGCGGCGGCGCGCCGCTCTTCAGGCCGAGGTGGACCAGGTCAAGAGCGCGATCGACGGGATCGAGGCGGAACTGAACGTCTTGACCGAACGGGCAGAACGCCTGGCTTCGGAAGAGAGAGCGTTTCCCTCGGCCGACGCCGTCGCGGCCGCGAATCGTGCGTCCTTGATCGCCGAGCAGAGGGTGGACGGGCTCGGTCGTGAGCACGCGGAGGCATTGGAGGCCGTTCAGCGGGCGGGCGATCAGCTCGAGCATGCTCGTGCTGCCGGCCAAGAGCACGCGGACTTCGCCGGCCTTCCGTCTCTGCTCGGGGCGGCCGAGATCCGATCCCACGTCGAGGCGACCAGGCGGTACGAGGACGGCCTTCAGCCTGTGGCGCGCGCCGTCCGCCGCGTCAGCGAGCTAGAGGCACGAGCTTCAGAAGATCGTCAGCGGCTACAAGCGTTTGCTCAGCGGGCCGAGGGGCTCGCGACGACAGCGGACGCAGAGGCCGCCGAGGCGCGGAGGCTGACCGCCGAGCACACGGAACGCGAGTCCGCGCTGAGCGCCGAGGCCAGCCAGCTTCGCGAGCGGCGACGGAGCGTTGACGCTGACCTCACCACGGCCCGCTCGCAGGTGGCCCGGCTCCAGCACGCCGATAAGGAGGCGGCCGTCACGCTGGCCAAGGCGGGCGAGCGCGCGACCGCCGCCGGCGAGCACGAGACCAGGGCCAGGGCCGAGCGCGAAGCGGCGCTGTCGGCCTTCGTCCGCCTGGAGCGGGTGGATGTCTTCCGCCTGGCGCTGGCCGAGGACGCGCCGAACGATCATCGCGACGCAGCCAGCTGGACGCTGACGCGCGCGCTCGAGGTTCTCCGCGCCGTTCCGCCCGGGCGTCTCGTGAAAGAGCCCGCGGAGAAGCTGGCAGCATCGTTGACGCGTTCATGCGGCGACCTCGACCGTGACCTCGCGCAAGAAGCCGATATGAGCGTGTTCACGACGGTCGATGCCGACGGTGTCCTCGCGGTGGGAGTGCGCGACGGAGCGGCGGAACGATCGCTCCCGGAGCTCACCGCCAGCCTCGCAGACGAGGTCACCGAGCGCGAGCGTACCCTGACGGCCGAGCAGCGACGCGTGTTCGGTGAAGCGCTCCTCGAGGAGATCTCCGCGCACTTACGCGGGCGGATCCACGAGGTGCGCACCCGCGTCGATGAGATGAACGCAATTCTTCGTCGCAGCGCAACCTCGGCGGGCAAGGTCGTGCAACTGGGTTGGCGGCCCGACGACGACGCAGAGGTCGCGGACGTTATCCCGCTGATCTCAAAGCCGAGCAGCGCGCTCGGAGAACGTGAGCGCGACGCGCTCGTCGCGTTCTTCCGCCATCGGATCGACCAGGCGCAGTCCGCCGAGGTCGCCACCGACGACGGGGATGCAGGTGTGCGCACGCTCCGGGACGCCTTCGACTACCGCCGATGGTTCGTCTTCGACCTGTGGGAAGGCGCCGGGACCGAGCGTCAGCGACTGACCGCGAAGCGACACGCGGTCGGCTCCGGCGGCGAGCAGGCCGTGCTCGTGCATCTGCCGCTGTTCGCCGCCGCCGCGTCGCTGTACGACAGTGCGAAGGCCGGCCCTCGGCTGATCATGCTTGACGAAGCTCTATCCGGCATCGATGACGATACGCGCGCTCGCGTGATGGGCGCATTGGTTGATCTCGACCTCGATTTCGTCATGACCTCCCATGAGCTGTGGGGGACTTATCACACGGTGCCGAGCCTGGCGATCTATCAGCTCTACCGCGAGCAGGGACTGTTCGGCGTTCATTGCGAGCGGTTCGTCTGGGACGGCTCGCTACTCCGCGAGGAGGAGCAGGGCGAGCTGTTCCGCGCATGAGTCGGACCGTCGACCAGGATCTCAAGGACCCAGGCCTCGCCAGGCTGTTCACGGCAGCGCGAGCGAGGTTCGAGGCTCGTGGCGGACCCACCGGCAACATTCGGCTGCCCGCGCTGCACCCAGAGGAGGCCAAGGCAATCGACGCCTGGTGGAGGCATTCCGCTCGGAAGCGCCCGCGCCGGAACACGGATTTCGTCTGCTCGCTGCAACAACTGGATGCCTCGCTCACCGAACTCATCGGGCTGACCCTCGAGGAGGCGTTGACCCGGCTCGGAGGCCCGCTGCGACTGCGACCACAGGAGCGCGATCAGCGGCAGCGACTCGCGGCAGCCTTCTGGGAAGAGGCCCTCGGCCACCCGCTGTGTCAGCAGGAGCCCGCCGTACGAGAGTGGGTTGAACGAACTCGGAGCACGGGCAGACTTGGGGTCAGTCCCACGAAGGGTGGTCGCGGGGCAGCGCTGCTCGCAAGCCTGAACGTCGGAGCCGCGTTGCCCTGTTGGCCGCCGCTCGAGCGCAGTACGTTCGCGACCGAGATGCTCGGCGCTCCACATGCCCTCGATGAAGAAACGACCGCCGGCAAGCTGTTGGTCTCGCAGCTCACTGCCCGGGACGGGTGCTCCGGTCTCAAGCTCACAGCCGGCGAGCGCCGAGCTCTGCTCCAACGCTTCGGCGTGCTTTGTGACCCGGCCTCCGCGACCGTCCTCACACTCGGACTGCGGCCGATCGGCGACTCCGCACTCGAGCAAGCGCTCCGTCTCCTCGTCGGCGGTCACGTCGTACTCACACTTGGCCAGCTCTCGGCGACCGCTCTGCGCTTCGAGCCCGGTCTCACAGTGCGCCTATGCGAGAACCCGGCAGTCGTTCTCCGCGCAGAAAGCCGGCTCGGCCGGTCAGCAAGCGCTCTGGTTTGCACGGGAGGCTGGCCAGGGAGCGCGGCTTGCTCGCTACTCGACGACTTGAGAGGGACGGGTGCCCGCTTTAACCACCACGGCGACTTCGACTGGGACGGGCTCGCCATCTGGCGCTGGCTCCGTGATCGATACGGCGCCGAACCGTGGCGGTTCGATCCTCAGTCCTACCGCGCGTCGATTTCCTCTACGGCGAGATTTTCCGCACTGGCCCCGCCGCGGCAGACGCCGGACCCGGAGGATCCGCTGACCGCGGCACTATTCGCCGGGGGCGTCGCCGTTCCGGAGGAGGCTTTGCTGGATGACCTGATCGCCGACCTTGGCGAGCCAAGCTGACCGCCGGCCTGGGCGACGGAGACGGAGTCTCCCGGGAAGCGGGACACGGACTCTCAGTCTCCTCTCTGGTCACCGTACGCCGACAGTGGTCAAACGCCTGGCGCCCCTTAACGACGAAACCCCCGATCTCTCGGAGGCCTCGATTTCCAGCAAATACTTTGATAGCGGGGGCGGGATTCGAACCCGCGACCTTCGGGTTATGAGCCCGACGAGCTACCAGACTGCTCCACCCCGCGGCGGACTCCGAATATAGCAATCAGCAGCGGGTTAGCGGCGTACCTCGCTCGACGCCGGAAAGCGACGGCCCCGACTCGGCCGGTCGACCGGCTCACGGGGCCGGCGCATCGCCCAGCGCGCGGGCCCTCGGCAGCGCCGCGCGCCTCCGTCACCTGCTCGCCACACAATTGTTGAACTCTTGCCACATCTAGGTCTAGATCCGTTGCAGGGCCCCGCGCCATTCTTCCTCCATGGCCCCCCTGGCGCAGAAGATCGAGGCGGAGAAGCGGATGCGGGAACTGCTCGAGAGCGAGGGGCTGCCTGAACCGGATGCGATCGAATACGGCCATGAATGCATCCGGTTGTTCTTCAACGAGAGCAAGCTGGTGGTCATTGTCGACCTCGACTGAATCCGCCGGCGGCTTCGAAACCCCCGGCCGTGACCGCCGACGCCGACGCCTACGCGCCTGCGGCGTGCTGATACCGGCGCACGGCCAGCGGTGCGAACACCAGGAGGATCCCGATCGACCAGGCGACGGCGCCCCAGACGTAGTTCCCGGCGGGCTGGCCGATCCAGAGGTGGCGCATCGCGTCGACGACGATGGTGAACGGGTTGACGTTGGCGAACGCTCTGAGGGCGGAGGGCATGAACTCGGGCGGCACGAAGGCCGAGGAGATGAAGGTCAAGGGGAAGACGGCGATGAAGCCGAAGGAGTTGGCGGCCTCGGGTGTGGAGACGAGCAGGCCGACGAAGGCGAAGACCCACGAGAAGGCGAAGCCGAAGAGGAGCAGGATGCCGACGCCGGCGATCACTTCGGGCACGCTGGTGTGGCTGAACGAGAAGCCGATGATGAGGCCGGTGACGACGAGGATGGTGACCGAGAGCAGGTTCGTCACCGTGTCCGAAAGGGTCCGCCCGGCGAGGACGGCGGATCGGGCCATGGGCAGAGAGCGGAAGCGGTCGATCAGTCCCTTGTGGACATCCTCGTTGAGGCCGATGGCGGTGACGAAGCCGCCGAAGGCGATGTTCTGGACGATGATGCCGGGGATCAGATAGTCGGCGTAGGAGATCCCTGGGGGCGTTCTGATCGCGCCTCCGAACACGTAGCGAAAGAGCAACACGAACATCACGGGCTGGACCGTGAATGCCGTCAGCAGCTCGGGCGCTCGCGGGAAGCGCTTCAGGTTTCGCTCCACGATCACGAGCGTGTCGCTGACGAGCCGCCTCACCGCGCCCCCTTCTCGGTATCTGGTGTCTCCTCGGCGACGTGGCCGGTGAGCGAGAGGAACACGTCGTCGAGGGTCGGGCGCCGGATCACGAGGTCATCCACCCCGACCCCAGCCTCGCTGAGCCGGCGCACGGCCTCGACGATGGTGCCGCGACGCTCGCGGACGCTGAGCTTGACGAGGCCTTCCTCGGATACCGGAGGCTCGTCGGACATGGGCGCAAGCGCCTTCAGTGCGGCCTCGACGTCGGCGCCGTCCTCGAGCCGGACCTCGAGGCGCTCGCCTCCGACGCGGTCCTTGAGCTCGTCGGAGGTGCCTTCGGCGATGACCTTGCCGCGGTCGATCACGGCGATCGTGTCGGCCAGCCGGTCCGCCTCGTCCAGATACTGGGTGGTGAGGAGCACCGTGGTCCCCTCGGCGACGAGCCGCTCGATGGTCTCCCACAGATTGAGCCGGCCTCGGGGGTCGAGACCGGTGGTGGGCTCGTCGAGGAAGAGGATGGGCGGATTGGCAACGAGAGCGTCGGCAAGGTCGAGGCGGCGCCGCATGCCACCGGAATAC
Source organism: Solirubrobacteraceae bacterium (assembly GCA_035552215.1). Taxonomy (GTDB): domain Bacteria; phylum Actinomycetota; class Thermoleophilia; order Solirubrobacterales; family Solirubrobacteraceae; genus Palsa-465. The sequence goes on from DASZLV010000114.1 coordinate 14,585, forward strand.
GTCTTCACGGGACGATTGGCGGCCTCGTCGAGCTCGAAGCGGGCGAGGAGCTCGACCCCGCGGGCCTTGGCCTGCTGGCGACGCATCCCGTACAGCCGGCCGACCATGGTCAGGTTCTCGAGGCCGGTGAGGTTCTCGTCGACCGCGGCGTACTGGCCGGCGAGGCCGATGCGCTCGCGGAGCTTGGCGGCGTCGTGAACGACGTCGAGACCCGCGACCCTTGCGGTGCCCGCGTCGGGCCGCAGCAGCGTGGCCAGGATTCGTACCACGGTCGTCTTCCCGGCACCGTTGGGGCCGAGCAGACCCAGCACCGTCCCCCGCTTGACGTCAAGGTCGACGCCGGCGAGCGCTTGCACCTTCCCGTAGGCCTTGGCCAGGCCACGGACGCTGATCGCGAGCTCGTCGTCGGACGCGGCGGAGCTCACGGGTGGATCGACTGGGCGGGCGGTCCCCATGGGCGGCACACTACGCACCCGCACCGACGTTCGACGTGCCGTCGTCCGTCAGGATTCAGGTGCTCCCCTTCGGCCCGCCGATCTCCGTATTCACTGCGCCCTGGCGACCGTTCGCTCGATCGCGCCGAGTACGAGGGGCGAGGCCCAGCGCGGCAGATCGTGGCCCATTCCGGGCACTTCGACAAGATGAGCGTTGGGGATCGCGTCGGCGGTGGCGCGGCCGCCGGAGGGCAGGATCACCCGGTCGCGCAGGCCGTGGATCACCGTGGCGGGAATCTCGAGGTGTCGCAGATCGGCGGTGCGATCGCGCTCGGCGAGGATGGCGGCGAGCTGGCGCCCCGGTCCCGACCCGTCGCCCTGCTCGCGGGCCATCGAACGACGCATGGCGATGCGCACGTCCTCGTCGTCCTGCTCGGTTCGCTGGATCGAGCCGGTACGGCGGAAGTTCTTGACCAGATGCTCGACGGCGCGGCCCGGATCCGACGGCGTCGTCTTGAGGAACTCAGGGAGCATGGACTTGGCGACGCGGCCGGTGCGCTTGTCGCCGGGGCGGCCCATGATCGAGACGAGCGAGCGGACGCGGTCGGGATGGCGGATTGCGAGCTCCTGGGCGATGAACGCGCCCATCGACGCCCCGACGACGTGGGCACCGCCGTTGGGCGAGAGGTGTGCGATGAGACCGGCTGCATCGTCGGCCATGTCGGCCAGCGTGTAGGTCGGCGTCGCCGTGCGGCGGAGGAACTGCATCGCCGAGACCCCGGGGCCGTGGAAGTGCGTCGAGCGCCCGACGTCGCGATTGTCGAAACGGACGGCGTGGAAGCCGCGGCCGGCGAGGCGCGAGAAGAATGGGTCGCGCCACCAGCAGAGATCGAGGCCGAGGCCCATGACGAGGAGCACGAGCGGATCCGATTGGCTGCCTCGCTCCTCGAAGCACAGCTGGACCGCCGGGGAGACGGTGGCGTGCTGCTCGCGAGCGTCCGAATCGACGACCTCGTGGAGCTCGAAGCCGTCGGAGGCATCGTCCGGGCGTGTCGCGCGCTCGGTCACCGGGGCGGGAGCGGGAAGAAGCCCGATGTGCGCTTGATGTATTCGGCGTATTGGGGCCGTCGCTTACCGATGTCGCGCTCGAGCATTGCCGCGCCGGAGATGCGGACGAGGAAAAGGGTCATGACCGCCGGGCCGATCAACGTCCACCACACCCCGTCAGCTGGGAGAACCAGGAGCCAAATGCCCCACCAGACGCAGGCGTCGCCAAAGTAGTTGGGATGGCGGGTGTAGCGCCAGAGTCCGTGGTCCATGACCTTGCCGCCGCTCGCGGGATCGGCCTTGAACCGTCGAAGCTGCTCGTCGCCGACGGCCTCGAACGCGAGACCGACAAGGAAGACAAGGACACCGGGAACGATGCTGGCGCCGAGGCCCCCGGGGCGGTTCGCCGCCACTTGGATGGGCAGCGACACGATGAGGACGAGCAGCCCCTGGACCCCGAACACCGCCCACAGGCTCCACAGCGTGAAGGAATCGCCCTTGCGCTCGCGCATCGCCGCGTAGCGACGATCCTCCTCGCGGTCGCCGAGCTTTCGCCTGGCCAGGTGAATGCCGAGCCTCAGTCCCCACGCCGCCGTGATCGCGAAGAGTAGCCAGCGGCGAGCCGAATCGCCGTGGCCGGCCAGCGCGGCGACGAGCGCGACGAGAACGAACGCGGGCCCCCACACCGGGTCGATGATCGATACGTCGCGCAGGCGGATGCTGAATGCCCACACGACCACCATGAGGACGGCCACGGCGGCGGCAGAGTAGGCGAGCACGGTGCCCGGACCCGCGAAGACTGTCGCGACGGAGATCACACCACCATCTACGCAACTGGTAGCGGATCGGTTGCGCGGAGGGCCTGGAGGAGGAGGTCAGCTCAGCAAGGCGCCCATGTCACGGACGGCCCGGTACGTCCCGCGCGCGCTCCCGCTGACCTTGGACCTTCCGCCGGTCCGCGGTCCGTACATGACCGATACCTCGCCGATCCGCCACCCGGCCGCGGCAGCCCGCAGGACCATTTCGAGCGGCCACCCGAACCCGCGGTCTCGCAAGCCGAGCGCGAGCAGCGCGTCACGCCGCGCCGCGCGCATGGGCCCGATGTCCGTCACAGCCACGCCGCAGCGCCGCCTAATCTCAAAGGCGAGGACGCGATTCGCCACCCGTGCGTGCCAGGGCCAGGCGCCCGCCGTCTGCGGTACCCGCGCCCCCAGGCTCAGATCGGTGAATCCGCGGGTCACGGGCCCCGCCACGAGCGGCAGCTCGCCCGGGTCGAGTGACCCGTCGCAGTCCATGAAGCAGACGAGGTCGGAGCGAGCCGCGAGGAGTCCCGCGTAGCAGGCGGCCCCGAAGCCGCGTCGAGGCTCGAAGACCACGCGAGCGCCGCACCGCGCCGCTACTTCCGCCGTCCCATCGACGGAGCCGTTGTCGACGATGAGCGGCTCGAATCCCGGGGGCATCGCCGCGAGCACGCCGGGGATCGCCTCGGACTCGTCGAGCGCGGGGAGGATGACCTCGATCACCGCCCCCACGCTACGCGAGAAAACGTTACGTGAGGCTAAACAAGGACGGCGTTGGTGATCCGTGAGACCCGAAGTGGCGTACGTTGGTGAGTGATGATCCTCGTCACCGGCGGCGCCGGCTTCATCGGCTCACACATCGTTGATGAACTGGTCGACGAGGGACATGAGGTTCGTGTCCTCGATCTCCTCCTCGACGCCGCGCACGCGGTCACGCCCGACTACCTGAATCCCGGCGCCGAGTTCATCCAGGCCGATGTCGCCGACCGCGATGTCATGTCCGAGGCGCTGCGCGGAGTGGACGCGGTGTGCCACCAGGCGGCGATGGTTGGGCTCGGGCTCGACATGGGCGATGTCACCGATTACGTCCGCCACAACGACCTCGGCACCGCAGTCCTCCTCGGCGCGCTCGCGGAGGCGGAGTTCGGGGGGCGCCTGGTGTTGGCGAGCAGCATGGTTGTGTATGGGGAGGGCGCCTACCGCTGTAAGCGCCATGGCCCGGTGGCGCCCGAGCCTCGTGCGCGCGAGGACCTCGAGCTCGGCCGCTTCTCGCCGCGATGCCTGGTGTGCTCAGGCGATCTCGAGCCGCTCGCCGTCGATGAGTACGCGCCGCTCGACCCGCGCAACGTCTACGCGGCGACCAAGGTCCACCAGGAGCATCTGTGCTTCTCCTTCGCGCGCGAGACCGGGGTCCCGGTGACCGCGCTGCGCTACCACAACGTCTATGGCCCGCGGATGCCGCGCGATACGCCGTATGCGGGCGTCGCCGCCATCTTCGCGAGCGCGCTCGCCGCGGGCGTGCCGCCGCGGGTTTTCGAGGACGGCGCCCAGCTCCGCGACTTCGTCCACGTGAGAGACGTCGCGCATGCGAACGTGATCGCCCTCACTCGCGAGGACCCCCTGACCGCCGCGTTCAACGTCGCCAGTGGCGATCCTCGCAGCGTCGGGGAGATGGCCCACGCCCTCGCGGACGCGGCGGGGCCCGAGGCGCCGCGGCCCCTGATCACCGGCCAGTACCGGCTCGGGGATGTGCGCCACGTGTTCGCGTCCGCGGAGCGGACCGAGCGCGAGCTCGGCTTCAAGGCGCGGGAGGACTTCCGCGCCGGGATGGCCGAGTTCGCACGGGCGCCGCTGCGGGCGGCGTGAGCCCTAATGCGCGTCGAACTTGAGGTATATGGCGGCCGGGTGCCCTGGACCGCCTCCCCGAGGTCGTCGAGTGAGTGAGCCCGCCCTGTTGAACGGAAGTAGCGCGCCGCGGTATGGTGGGCATCGACCTGGGGCACCGGGCCCCAGTCGAACGAGAGGGGTGTGGTATGGCCGGGGAGCAGAATGTCGAGACGGCGAAGCGTGCGTACGCGGCATTCTCCGCGGGTGACGCCGCCGGAGCGATGGAGAACATGGCTGACGACATCGAGTGGGTCACGGCGGGCAACACGCCGGTCAGTGGCACCGCCCACGGTAAGCAGGAGGTCGGAGCGCTTTGGGCGCGCTTCGCCGAGAAGGGGTTTACGACTTCGCCGCAGTACTGGCTCTCAGATGAAGAGCGCGTCGTAGTGCTTACGCGCATTACGCTTGACGGCGAGCCGGCAGACCAGGCCGACGTGCTCACGTTTAGCGACGGGAAGCTCGTCAAGTTCCAGTCCGCTGGTGATACGGCGCTGCTCGAGCGCGTCTACGGCTCGAAGTAACGCCGACGTGTGACACGCGGCCGGGCCGCAGGCTCCGCAACGCGGGCCGCGGCGAATCCCGCGCCGGCGGAGGTTCGGCGTCGTCGATCGGCGCTGACTCATCCGGCGGCGCGGGTGCGGGATCGGCGCCTGGGGGGGCTGTCTCTGCCCAGCGTGACGGCGAGGACACCACACACTCCCCCGGGCCGCCGCGACCTCACACCGGCGACGACGGTCTCGCCAGCCCCTCGGCCAGATCCCCGAACCCGGGGGCGAAGATCGCGCCGGGCTGACCCACGAGCTCCTCGGCCACCAGCGCTTCGGTAGTCAACATCAGCGCCGCCACCGACGCCGCGTGCTGGAGGCTCAGGCGGGTCACGCGCACGGGGTCGACGACGCCGTCCTCGATGAGGTCACCGAAGGTTCCCGTGAGGGCGTTGAGGCCGTGGGTGTCGGGCATCGCGCGCACCTGGTCGACGACGGCCTGGCCGTCGTAGCCGGCGTTGGAGACGATCCAGTAGAGCGGGTCGGCGAGGACGGAGCGGACGACGTCGACGCCCGCGCCCCGGTCGCCGTCGGAGGCGACACCGGCCAGCGCTCGCTCGGCCCGGAGCAGCGCCGTGCCGCCGCCCGCGACGATGCCTTCGGCCATGGCCGCCCGGGCGGCGGCCAGAGAGCCTTCGGTGCGGCGAAGACGTTCCTTGGTCTCGACGGGAGTGGCGCCGCCGACGCGGATCACCGCGAGGCGACTGGAGAGACGGGCGAGCCGTTCGCGCAGGGCGTCGATGTCGGTGTCGTGGGTGGCGCGGTCGAGCTCGACGCGGATCTCGTTCAAGCGTCCCTCGACCTCGTCGACCGAACCCGCGCCCTCGATGAAGGTGGTGGAGTCTGAACCCACGATGACGCGGCGCGCGCGCCCGAGGCTCTCGAGGTCGACCTGGTCGAGGCTGAGTCCCGCCTCGGGGGTGATCACGTGTCCGCCGGTGAAGGCGGCGAGGTCGCCGAGGTAGGCGACGCGGCGGTGGCCGAAGCCGGGGGCGCGGATGGCGGTGGCCTCCATCGTCCCGTGCTGGTTGTTCTGGACGATCATGCCGAGGGCGGCGCCGTCGACCTTCTCGGCAACGATGATCAGGGGCTCGGGGCGGCGCATGACCTGCCCGATCGCTCCCATGAGCTCCTGGACGGTGGAGATGGGCTGGGTGGTCATGAGCACGTAGGGGTTCTCGAGGACCGTCTCCATGCGCATGCGGTCGCGGATCAGGTAGGGCGAGAGGTGGCCGTTCTCGACGTGCAGGCCCTCGACGAAGTCGACGGAGATCCCGGGGGCATCGGCCTCCTCGACGCTGACCACGCCCTCGGCCCCGACGCGGTCGAGGGCGGAAGCGACGGCATCCCCGATCCGCTCGTCCGCCTTGGCGGCGATGGTGGCCACGCCGGCGAGGCGCTCGCCACCCGCGACGGGTACCGCGGCTGCCACGAGGTCGGCGACCACGAGATCGACGGCCTCTTCGATCCCCCGGCGGAGCTGCATGGGGTTGACGCCCTCCCCCAAAACGCGCATGCCCTCGCGCAGGAGGGACTGCGCCAGGAGGGTGGCGGTCGTCGTCCCGTCCCCCGCCAGCTCGGAGGTCCGGTCGGCCACCTCGCGAACGAGCTGGGCGCCCATGTTCGCGAACTGGTCGGAGAGCTCGATCTCGCGAGCGATCGATACTCCGTCGTTGGTGATCGTCGGTGCGCCGGTGAGGCGCTCGAGGACGACGTTGCGCCCCTTGGGGCCCAGCGTCACCTTGACGGCGTCGGCGAGGACGTCGACGCCGGCCTGGAGGCGGCGGCGGGCGTCGTCGTTGAAGTGGATGATCTTGCCCATGGGTTGTCCCTCTCTTGTCAGGCGGCGTCGGCGACGAGGATGCCCCGGCCCTGCAGGCGACCCTGGTCGAGATCGGCCATCGCGTCGTTGACGGCGGTCAGCGGGTAGCCGCTGGTGTGCAAGGTGACCTTGCCCTGCGCGGTGAGCGTCATCAGCTCGGCCAGGTCGTTGTAGGACCCGACGAGATTGCCGATGAAGTTGATCTCCCGGGAGATGATGTCGATGGTGGGGACGTTGATGTTCTCGCCGTAGCCGATGACGTAGTAGGAGCCGGCCTCACGGAGCATGGCCACGCCGTCCTCGATAGCGCCGCGCTCGCCGACGAAGTCGATGATCGCCTCGGCGCCCGCTCCATCGGTCATCTCGAGCACGGTGTCGACCTGCGTGCCGTCGGCGGCAACGGTGCTGTCGGCCCCGATCTCCCCGGCCAGGGCACGCGCCCGCTCGGAGGGGTCGATGACGATGATCTCCGCCGGCGTCATCGCCTTCAGGCACTGGATGCCGATGTGCCCGAGGCCGCCGGCGCCGATGACCACGGCGCGCGAGCCGGGGTAGAGCACGCTCACGGCCTTCTTGACCGCGTGGTAGGCGGTGAGTCCGGCGTCGGCGAGGGCCGCGATGTCCTTGGGATGGAGAACAGGGTCGAGCTTGACCACCGAGCGGGCGCTCGTCTTCAGGAGCTCGGCGAAGCCGCCGTCGACGGAGATGCCGGGGAAGAGGTTGTTCGAGCAGTGCACATCGTCGCCGGCGCGGCACGCCCGGCACAGCCCGCAGGTGATGAGGGGATGGACGATGACGGTGTCGCCCACCTCGACGTTGCTCACGGCCGAGCCGACCTCGTGCACCCAGCCGGCGTTCTCGTGGCCGAGCACGTAGGGCAGCTCGACGCCCGACTTCTCGGCCCACTGACCCTCCTGGATGTGCAGATCGGTGCGGCACAATCCGGCGCCCCCGACGCGAACGATGACATCAAAGGGGCTGGTGATCTGGGGCTCGCCGATCTCCTCGACGGCGAGCGACTCGTGGTATCGGTGAAGTCGAGCGGCGATCATCGCTTAGTCAGTTCTCCTCGGTCGGATCGGGAACGCCGTAGCGCACGCGGAGCAGCGAACGGCAGATGCCCCCGTTGCTCTCGAGGCTGAGCCCCACGAGACGCGCGCGGCGCAGCCACATGGTCAACGAGCCCGCGTCGAGCGCCGAACCGTCGCCCGCCACCAGGGCGGGCGACGTCAAAGCACACGGCAGCCCGAGCTCGCGGCGGAGCTCGAGGCACCGCGAAGCTTCAGAGGAGCCACCAGGCAGCTCCGCCACCGTGAGCTCAACCACCGCTTCAGGGGAAAGACCATCGTCGAGCAGCGCCTGGCAGACCCGGCCTTGGCGGGCGAGCAGAGCCTTGCGCCGGAAGAGCTCCCGGAGCGCGTCGAGCTCTCCGTGGGTCTCGCCCGGGAAGGCCTCGGAGAAGCTCGCGCCGCGGCCGACGGCCTCGTTGATCTCATCGCCCGTGTAGTGGTCGTCGAGCGCGACCGTCACCTCCCCGACCTCGGGCACCCGGCGCACCGCCTCGCGCGCGTCCGAGGCCATCAGGTAGGCGAAGTTGGGCGCGCACTGGGAGGTGGGGAGGCGCAGGTGCACGTCGACGTCGCCGGTCTGGGAGACGACGTAGGAGCCGACGAAGCCGAGCTTGGTGATCGGCTCGTCGAGCTCGGGGTCACAGACCGTGGCGAGGGCCGCGAGCACCTGCGCCCGTGTTGTCACGCAGCGCCCTCCACGAGTTGCGCGTCATCGCGCTCACCGGGCGTCCCGGTCGCCGCCGAGACCAGCTGGAACTCCTCGGGGACGTCGATCCCGTACAGCGCCGCGGCGTTGAGGCCGAGCACCTTCTTCTTGGCCGCCGTGGTCCAGCGCGGGTAATCGGAGTACTCCTCGTCGGGGTAATCCCAGTCAACAAGTCCCTCGATCTGCCACTTCGGCTCCCAGATCGCGTAGTCGCTGCCGAAGAGCATCTTGTCCTCACCGACCCAGAACATGAGCTCGCCCATGACCTTGGCGAAGAACCGCGGCCGCGCGTGCATGAGGCCGCCGACCACGACCGAGAGGCCGGCATAGACGTTGGGCTCCTGGGTGGCCATGAAGCAGAAGTCCTCGATCCGCGGCAACCCGACGTGCTCGACGATGAAGTTGAGCTCCGGGAAGCTCGTCGCCGCGACATCGATGTCCTTGGGGTCGAAGGCGTCCTTATCGAGCGGCCAGATCGTCGGCCCCTTGTGGACGTGGATGTTCTTGATCCCGAGCTCCTGGCACAGCTCCAGGAACGGCTGGGCCTCAGGATCCTTCAGCGTCCAGCCACGCGAGCCCTGATACCACTCGGCGGTGTAGAGCTTGACGCCCTGGATGCCGTACTTGTCATGGTCCGCCCGCAGCTGCTCGAGGCCTTTCTCACCCTCGCGGGGATCCCACCGGCCGTTGACGATCAGCTTCCCCGGGAAGCGGTCGAGGAGCGCCGCGTTCTTATCGATGGTGTTGAAGCCGGTCGTGTACCACTCGCGGAGGTAGGTCGACTGGAAGATCGCCTTGTCGACGTAGCCCTGCTCGAAGACATCCTTCTCGAAGTCGTCTTCGGAGTACTTCTGGAAGTGCTCGAGCGGCCAGTGGGTCTCCGGGGGCCCGAGTCCCTGGTAGGCGTGGAAGCACTCGATCCACCCCTTGGCGTACTTCTCCTGGCCCTTCACCCAGTTAGCGGGGCTGGCATCCCAGAAGTGAAGGTGACCGTCGACGATGAAGTATTTCTCTCCGTCTTTCTCGTACACGACAACGCCCCCTAAACAGGCTGGAGGTCGAAGCCGATGTACTCGGCGGCGTCCTCCGGGTTGGCGAACATCAGGACCCGGTCGTCGAGGACGACCATGCGGCCGTAATGGGTCGACATGATCTCCTCGAAATCGTCCTGTCCGAAGTCGGCCCAACCGAGCGCGTCGGCGATCTCCTGAAAATCGAAATCGATCTTGTTGATCCCGTCGACCCTGATCATCGAGGGCAGCTCGCGGATGCTGACGTCCTTCTTGTCCTTCATCACCTGGGCGACGACATAACCGACCTGGTTGTTCATTAGCGTCACGCCGGCCTGATTGGACGACGTCCTGTCGGAATGGAACTCAGTCATGAACGGATCTCCTTGGGGATCTCGAGGGATATGTCTCCCAGCAGGTCGACCATCCGCGCCTTGCTGCGCGCGAGCGAATCGTCGAAACGCACGACCTTCTCGGCCACCTGTGACCAGATCGGCTGGAGCTTCAAGCCGGCCTCGAGGCTCACCGGGGTCCACTCATCCAGCCACTCCTGCATCACCGCTCGGTTGGCGCCGCCGTGCTCTTCGTCGTCGGCGAGCATCCGGAACAGCGCTCGCGCGCCGCGCTGCTCGCGTGCGGCGTCGGACTCACCGCAACCCATGATGGTGGGGGTGACGAAGTCACCCTGGTGCGCGGCCTCCTGCATCACGAAGCCGCTGCGGAAGAGCTCGCCGACGAGCGGCTCGAAGACCACCGCAGTGGCGAAGAACGCCTGCGCCCAGTCGCGAACCCCGGTCAGCTTCTCGACGTTGCTGCGCACGCCCTGCCAGACCGGGTCGTTCTGCCAGGCCTCCTTGTGCGCCGCGCCGTCGAAGCCCTCGATCTGCTCGGAGAGCTCGAGGTTGTAGAGGATGATGTCCTGCGCGAAGCGCAGCTTGTGGACAGCGCCCACCGACAGCGCATTGTTGATCATGTTGGTCGGCGCGTCGCGCTGGGCAGGCGTGTAAACGTGCATGCCGAGGCCATGCTCGACGTGGGCCCAAGCGGATACGTGGCGCTCGACGATCTTGGCCCAGGAACGGTTCCAGGCCGAGTAGGAATCGGCTGCCTTGGCGTTAGCGAGGGTCTGACCGATCTGGCGCACGACGTTGGCGTTGTTGCGGTAGATCGTCTGTTCCCACTCCTCGTTGGGGTCAAGGAACAGGTGCCAGTCGCTGGACTTGAGCGCCGTCCACTCCTGTGGATAGCCGGAGTCGCCGTTGGCGAACGCGTAGACCCAGCCCTGGGTGAGATGTCGCGCGGGATCGGGCTGGACGTCGACGGTGACGTCCTCGTAGACGCTCGCGCGCCGCTTGCGCGGCGTGAAGTAGTTGTACGAGCGGCTGCGTGAGGACGGGAACTCCTTGGCGCCGGCTTCGGCGTCGGTGAACACCGGCTTGGGGACGCTGCGCTCGGCCTTCGCGGGCGGCTCATCGAGCTTCACGGGTGTCTCTATGGACATGCTGTTCCTTTCGTGTCCCGCGGTCAGCCCGCGGCGGTCGTGAACTTGTCGAAATAGATGTGGGACTCTGGACAGCCGCGACGTTCGAGCAGGGCGATCGCCGCGTCGACCATCGGCGGCGGGCCGCACAGGTAGGCGTCCACGTCGGCGAGGTCGGGTTCGAGGCGGTCGACGACATCGGTGATCAGTCCCTGCTCTCCGTCCCATCCGCCGTCAGCGTCAGCCTCCGAGAGCGCGGGGACGAAGCGCAGCTCGGGCACCTCCCGACCCAGGCGCTCGAGCTCCTCGAGCCCGAACAGGTCATCGACGGTGCGGGCGCCGTAGTAGAAGGTCGCCGGGCGCGTGGTGCCCTTCTCCGCCATCGAGCGCAGGAGCGAGACGATCGGGGCCATCCCGGCCCCGCCGCCGATGAACACGAGCCGCCGCGGTGAGGTGTCGCGCAGCGTGAACATGCCGTAGGGCCCGGTGCAGGTGAGCTCGTCGCCCACCTTGATCCCGTTGCCGTTGGCCAGCAGCCCCGAAAAGCGCCCGCCCTCGTAGAGCTTGATCATGAACTCGAGCCGGTCGGGCTGCCCCGGCGTATTGGCCATCGAGAACGAGCGGTGCTCGCCCTCGTGCCCCGGAACCGCGACGTCCATGTACTGGCCGGCGTGGAACGTGAGGCGCTCGGGGTCACGGAGACGCAGCACGAGGCGCCGGATGTCATGGGTCAGCGATTCGACGGTCTCGACCTCGGCGGTCGCGGTGACGATCGGCACGCCGCTGCGCAGGGCCTCCTCGTCGTAGTGCAAGAGCTCGATCTCGACATCACTCACGGCATGGGCGCGGCACAGCAGCGTGTAGCCCTCCTGCTCCTCGAAGTCCGGGAGCGCGAACGTCGAGTAGCGGTCGAGGTCGACCTCGCCGTCGAGCAGGAATGACTTGCATGCCGAGCACTGCCCCTCCTTGCAGCCGTGCATGAGCATCACGCCCTGGCGGAAGGCGGCGTTGAGGATCGTCTCGTCCTCGTCGACTTCGAGCTCGATGCCGACCGGCTCGAACCGGGCTATGTGCTTAGCACCCATTGGCGATGTCGCGCTCTGAGCTGAGCCGACGCGTCCCGGCCGGGCGCCACCGGGGCGCCCGGCCGAGACGAATCGGGGTTCAGCTGGTTGCGCCCTCCTTGGCCGGACGGCCGCCGGGGCCGCCCGCCTTGTAGTGCGCGATGTGCTTCTCGCGCTCCTCGGGAGACATCTCGTTGAGGAGCACGTTCGGGCTGTTGAGCGTGATCCCCCGGACCTCGTCGAGCGTCCACATCTTCTTCGGATCGAGATCCAGGTGGGGCTGGGGCACCAGGGTATGGCCGTCGTCGCGCACGTATCCGAGCTCCTGCATGATCTCGGCGACGTCCTTGCCGTGGTACAGCGTCTCCCACTCGCGCTTGCCCGACAATCTGCCCATCGACGGGGTCGCCCGACCCTCGTACTCGGGGCGGAAGGCGACGGCGTCGGTCCAGTGGCAGGTCTCCGAGCAATAGGTGCGGACCTGCCCGTCGACCTCGTCGACCACCGTGTCCTCGCGGATCAGGCACGGCACCATGCACGTCCAGCAGCGGTGCGGATACTCGTAGTCGGCGCCGGCCTCGAAGGCGATCGGCTGGTGGCCGTTCTTCTTGGACAGGTCGGCGTAGCGCTCCCACCAAGTGCCGTACTTGTCGTACCAGCCCGGGTACTTGTACTCGAACCACTCGAAGTCGGTGTCGTCCATGGCGTCGATACGCCAGTAGTTGGCGAACCACCCGGTGGCGAAGAACTGGGCGACCTCGTGCACGTAGCCCTTGTTCCAGATCCGGTCCCAGGCGAGCTCGACGAGGTCGTGGGGGATGGTCAGGCCGTACTTCTCCAGTGGCACCAGGTAGCTGCGGTAGTAGTCGTCGTAGATCCAGCGGCGCCACGCCTCGGCGTAGCTGTCGCGGTCCTTGCGGCGATCCTTGGTCCCGTACTCGATGAAGGTCCCGATCGCCGCGTCGACGACGGCGTGATTGTTCCACCAGGCGTAGCGCAGATCGCGCTCGAGCAGCTGCCGGTTGCGCTCGTCGGCGAGCGCCATGAGGATGATCGAGTAGCCGTTGGAGATGTGACGGGACTCGTCGGACTGGACTGAGTGGAACACCGTCGGGAGCAGGTAGTCGCCGTTGGCGGCCGCCTCGCCCGGCATCGCCACGAAGAGCACGTTGGTGAACGCCGTCTCGGCGACGATCGTCAAATACACGTTGGCCGCAGTGATCGCGTCACCGGTGATGAACCCTTCGCCGAACTGCCGCCCGATCGTCCCCGCATAGCAGTTCGAGAACCCCTTCTCGGTGATGTCGAAGCCGGCCGGGTCGATGTAGTGGTTCATGTACAGCCGCTTGAGGTTCATCTGGATCGTCGAGTGGCGCACCTCGTCGATCATCTGGATGGCGAGGCCGTTGTGAACCTCGGGGTTGGGCACCGCGTTGATGGCCAAGGGCATGGCCCGGGCGGCGGAGATCTCCGGGAAGGGGATGATGCTCAGGAAGAGCTTCTGCCATTCCATCCACCGCTCCTGGACCTGGCGGAACATGTTGCCGCGGATGGCACCGTCCATCGCGCCGAAGACGCGGTTGTCCTTCTCCTCCTCCATCGGGAAGTAGGAGCGCAGGACCTGCTTGAGCGGGTCCTTCTTGGGGGCCTTCTCGAACGTGTAGTCGGTCGGGTACTTGTCGACCGGCTCGACGAAGGTGGGATCCCAGGACAGCTCCTGAATCTTGTTGTGGGCCTTCGTGATACTGGCTCTGCTCATGGTGAGGGTTCCTCTCCTACGTCGAGGACATATGGGCTGCTCTTGCGGCGGACCTTAGGGTCGAACGGACCGGTCGCTCAAGAACGGCGCGGTCTTCCGAAATCGCTGGAACGGCAGGGCTACCGAGGGCCGTCGAAGCCTGCTCGGCGACCTCGCGGAGGACCTCTGACAGCTGCTCGTGCTCGAGCTCGAAGGAGCGAGCCGACATCGAGACCCCGAGCGCCGCGACGGCCCGTCCCTCGCCGTCGCGCACGGGCATGGCCAGGCAGCAGAAGTCGATCGCGAACTCCTCACAGTCGGAGGCGACCGCTCCGTTGCCGATCTCCGCGAGCTGCGCTCGGAGCCGGCCCGGGGAGATGATCGTTGCCGGCGTGAACGCCCGCAGCCCGTGGCCGATGTAGCGCTCCAGGGCGCGCTCAGAGAGCAGCGAGAGGGCGATCTTGCCGAGCCCGAGGGCGTGGGCGTTCTCGCCGATGCGGACCCCGAGCCCGGGGATCAGCGGCATCCCCTGACGGCCACGGACGAGGGGGATGACGACCTGGCCCGAGTGAGCGGCCGCCAGGTAGACGCGCTTGTGCGTCCGCGCAAAGAGCTCGTCGAGGACGCCGGCGAGACCGCTCGGGAGGTGGTTTCTCGACGGCTCGGGGGGCACGAGGCTCTCGGCTTCGGCCGCGAGCCGGTAGAACCCGTTCCCGGCATGCACCACGAACCGCTCCTGGCACAAGGTGTCGAGCAGGTTGTAGGCGGTCGACGTGCTCTTGCCGAGTGCCTTGGCGACATCGTCGGCACGCATGCCGTGCTCGGAGCGGGCGAGCAGCGACAGGAGGTGAAGCACCGTGCGCGCTGTGCTCACGCCTCGACTTCTCGGCGCGCTCTCGCCGCCCACCGGGCGGATCTCTGAGACTCTCAATTCCCTCTCCGTTCCTCGGCCCGAGAAATCCGGTCCACCGACCCGACTCTCGCCGCCGCTAAGGAGAGTTCACCACCGCGGCGTTACATCTCCGCTACAGAGCCGGCGCTTCGGAGCTGTGCCGCATGCGCGACGACGAGACCACGGCGCGCGTCGGAATAATCGAGCGCCGCCAGGAGCCGAAGCCAGGCGACGAGATCGTTCTCGCCCGACGGCGTCTGCACCCAGAGCCACAGCGCGTCAGCGTCCTCAGAGGTGATGACGACCTGGCGTAGCCAGCCGTCGAGCTCCTCACGGGCACGCACGATGCCCGGAGCCGAGGAGTCCGGCAGCAGCGGACCGCAGTAGGCGGCGGCGGCCGCCCTGACCTCGCCTCGCCCGAGCAGCGCGCGCACGTGCTTGACGTCGCTCTCGACCTCGCAGGTCAGGTGGTAATCGCCGGCTCCGACCGCGCCGGGGAGGAGCTTGCGCAGGCGCGACATCTCCACCCGGACACTTGCAGGATGGCCAAGTTCGCCGTAGAGCTCGCCGCACAAGCTCTCAGCGCTCAGACGGCCGCGGTGGAGGACCATCAGCGTGAGGAGCTCTACATGGCGCGGACGGAGACGGATGGTCCTACCCGCGAGGCGAACTTCTGCCCGGTCGCCCAGCACCCTGAGCGCGAGCAGCGGGCGCGCCGGGCGTGATCGCGAACGCCCGGGACGCACGACGTAGATGTCGTCATCCTCGACCGGCTCGACGATGACGACGAGCCCGGAAGAGAGCTCGAGGGTTCCCCCCGCGGGCGGAAGGGCGGGAAAGACGACCTTTTGCCATCGCTGCCGGGGATCCATGACGATGCGGCCATGTCCGGTCACGAGCGCGGCCCCCGCGGATTCGGGCCCGAGGAGACGGCCGTACCTCGCCCTCCGCGCATCGTCGCGTTCGCGCAGCTGGCCGCGCAGGAGCTCCTCGACGGCACGCGCGGTGGCAACGACGACCGGCAGGCTGTGGGGATTGACGCCCATGAGGTCGCCCGTGAGGTCGATGATGCCGAGCACCTGATCGGTGTCCGGATCCCTGACCGGGGCCGCCGCGCATGTCCAGCGCTGGACCGGCTCGGTGAAGTGCTCGGCCGCGAACACCTGGACGGCGTGCTCGGCGGCGACGGCCGTGCCGATGGCGTTGGTACCCGCGCCCGCCTCGCTCCACAGTGCGCCCTCGACGAAGTTCATGTCATCGGCCGCCCGGCTGCGCAGGTGGGTGTTACCCCGGATGTGCAGGAGCAGGCCGTCGGCACCGCTGACCACGAGGAGATGATCCGCCTCCACTGCCGCCTCGGCCATGCAGTGGGCGATCAGGGGAAGGGCGCTCGCCAGGGGGTGCTCATCCCACAGTTCGTCCGCCGGCCCGTGCTCGACGATCGACGGCGCCGCTTGGCGGCCGCTCGGGTCTACGCCCGCATCACGCGAACGCTGCCACGAGTCGAAGATCGGGCGGCGGACTTCGGGCGTGCCCGCATCGTCGCTTTCCTCCTGCAGGCGCCCATCGACGAATTCCTCCCACGCATCGCGGAGCTCGCGCGCCCGCTTAGCAGGAATCGTGGCCGCGTCTACCGCTACCCATGGACTGTGGGGCATTGGCTGTCGCTCCCCCCGTGCGGAGCCGACCTCACGGTCCTGCTCTCCGAGCCATGCACGTATCGATGGCTACCACATTTTCACGATACGTCCTCCTCCAGGTTTGGTCAAGGCGCTACAACGGGCCTCAACGGATGAGCGGCCGTCCCAACGGATAGGGCTTGCCACCGGTGGCCGCTGACGCGGCGCTGAGGAACAGGTACGTCCCCAGCGCGGCGAACGCGAAGGTCACGTAGCCTGCCGCCTTGGTGGCCGCAGTGCTGGCGTCAAGGGTTCCGATGAGGAGCAGGACCAGGGCGAGAACGACGAGGGCGATGACCGCAGTGAATGCGACCGGCAGGCGCAGGGTGGCGATGGTCAACGCCCCCATGACGATGGCCCAGGAGATCTGGAAGAGGGCGACGCTGTGGGTGACGTTGGCCGCGGGGATGGCAAACCAATTGTGGTTCAGGCCCAGCACGAGCACGGCGTAGCTCCACCAGAAGCCCGAGAAGAGCCCGAAGATGCAGGCGACGAGCGTCTGCCCGAGGGCCGCCGCCCACACCGCGGAGACGATGAGACCAAGCCCCGTCGCGGCGAGGATGATGGGGAGCGCGCTGGCTCCGGCGGCGGCGGGCACATAGCCGACGAGGGCCAGTCCGAGCGCGACCGAGCCGACGACGAAGATTGGCAGTCCCAGGATCGACGGGTCTCCGCCCGCAGCCAGGGGCGCGGGCGTGGGGGCCGGTGGTGCAGGGGTTAACGGAGGATGCTCGACGACGGTTGACATCTGAAGTCTGCTCCTTACTGGCGACCCGTTGGTCGTTACCTCGGTTGCCGCGCACGCTATTGCCATGAACGCGCGGGTGCCAAGAAACCCCCACGTCTTCCGGCCATGCTGGAGAGCTCGTCACGGGTCCGGCGCGGCCGGCGGCCGCGCGTCCTCGCCCGGAGCCATCCCACCGGGCGCCGGCGGGGGTGCGGGATCATCGGGGGCGGGCAGCTCCGGCGCGTCGAGCTCGCCCGGCGTGGACCCATCCTCGGCCGCGAGCGCCGCCACGCTGACACCACCCGGCGCTTCAGGCTCCGGCGCCGGCTCGGACGGCGCCACGCTCGGGCCCCGCTGAGGAGCCGCCGGTGGCCCCCGCCGCGCGCTCACGCCCCAAACCGCCCCCGAGAGCCCAAACAGCACCCCGCTGGCGATCAGCCACTTCGCCAGATATCCCTTCTCGGCAATCCCGCTCGCCGTGAGCTCCGCCTGGCTCCCGAGCCCGAAGATCACCGGGAAGAACACCACCAGGAGCAGACCGCTGAGGATCGCCGGCACGCGCAGGTAGGGCGTGGCGTTGACGGCACCGAGGATGGTTCGACGCCGATCGGCCCGGCGCAGCGACCCGAAGACAATCCGGTCCAGCAGCGTGTACACCGGCACCGCCACCAGGTCATGGAGCACGACCGCGGCAACGAACCACTCGATCACCGTCGTGACATCACGCGGGCGCCCGAACCAGCCCACCACGCCCAACCCGGCGACCGCGAAGCTCAGCACGAGCACGAGGAGGTTCCCCACGCTCGCTCCGTACAGCGCCCGGAAGCGCGAGCGGGTCATACGCGGGTGAACTTCATGTTCGTGACCCACTTGGTGCAGTGGACCCCGGGGACCCCGGGGCTGATGACCCGGGCCGGGTAGCCGTGATCGAGGTTGAGGTCGAGGCCGTTGACGCGGAGGGCGAGGAGTGAGTGGTCGTCGGCCACCTGCTCGTGCCCCAGTGTCGCGTGCCCGTAGGAGCCGGGGTCGAGCGAGGCGGTGTAGACGCGGGCCGGCCCTCTCACGCCGCACACGGTGGCGAGGTCGCGGAGGCGGACCCCGCTCCAGCGCTGGGTGGTGGACCAGCCCTCCACGCACTCGATCGCGAGCTCGTAGGTGTGCTGGGGCATGGCCAGGAGCTGTTCGCGGCTCAGGGAGACGGACCGCGAGCCGACGAGCTGCAGGCGCCAGGTCGACCCCACGCGCGGGGCGGTGATCCCGGCTGCCACCGCCGTCTTGTTGACGGGGAAGCCGAGCGGTCCCGGGCGGACCTGCCCGCGCGGGAGGAGGAAGGCGAGCGAGCGCAGGGGGCCGCCGATGGATTGGCCGGCGCCCTGCAGGAGCAGGAGCAGCGATCCGGCTCCGACGGTTCCGAGCAGGACCCGGCGGGACATCGTCTCCGGCCCCGGGGAGGTCGCGACCAGTGACGGCTCATCGGGAAGGTCGAGACCGCCAGGCGGACTCGCCAACACCTCCTCGCGCATCCGAAGCGAACGCCGCATCGTCCCGAACTTCAGTGACACGTGGGCGATGAACCCGGCGATGAACACCCATGCCCCGTAGTAGTGGGCCTGGACGAAGGAGAACGGGAAGGCGTACCAGTACTGGATGTTGATGATCCCGGTGGCGAACTCGAAGAGCGCGCCGCCGACGAGCATGGCCAGGGACAGGCGTTCGAGGGCGTGGGCGGGGCTTCGGACCGGCGGCCACTCGAACAGGCGCGGGATGACCGACCAGAGCTTGGCGAGGATCACCGGGAAGAGGGCGAGGCCCACCGTTACGTGCAGGCCCTGGGTGAAGGCGTAGAGCCATGAGGGGCTCGTTGGCCATCCGAAGAGATAGAAGTCGAGCGGGCCGAGCTTGCGTCCGAGCGCGTTCCCGAACAGGCCGGGCTGGTAGGCGTCGTTGGAGAGCAGCCCGGTGATGATCACGATGGGCAGGCCGATCAACAGGACCAGCCCGAGCACCGCGGTGAGCCATGGTCCCCGCAGGGGACTGCGCCAGAAACCCGCACGGAAAGGGCCCGGCGGCGGCTTGGCGGGATCGACCCCTGGCAAGAGCATCGTCATCACCCTGACAGACGAAATGCTCTCTGAGAACAAGCGACGCGGGTCGTTAAGTCACTGTTCACCCCTCTCGCGCGCCCTCGCCGCGAAGAAACGAACAGAGTCTTACGAACGCCCTCCCGTGCCCCTGGTAGCCACCGGATCGGGTTAGCTTCCGGCGGTGCAACCACCGACGGCAACGGCCGTTCGTCTCCCCCGCGCCGCGACGGTGCTCACCGCCCTCGCCGCTGCCGCGCCGATCGCCATCTACCTGTGGGTCGCCCTCCACCGCGTCGGCTACCCCTACGAGCTCGACTGGATGGAGGGCGGATCGGTCGAGCTCGCGGGGCGCGTGCTCGGCGGCCACTCCCTGTACGCCGCCCCCTCGGTCACCTTCGTGGGCTGGACCTATCCGCCCCTGTACTACTGGCTCGCCGGCGCCCTCGCCAAGCTCATCGGACTGGGGTTCCTCCCCCTGCGCGTGATCTCGCTCGCCGCCTCGCTCGCCGCCATGGCCACGCTCGCCTACACGGTGCTCCGCGAGACGGGCAACCGCACCGGCGCCCTCGTGGCCGCCGGACTCTTCGCCGCCACCTTCCGGATCTCCGGCGCGTGGTTTGACACCGGTCGCGTCGACTCGCTCTTCCTCGCGCTCACCCTGATCGCGGTGGCGCGGGCGCGCTGGGCCCGTAACCCGCGCGATGGGCTCGTGCTCGGGCTCCTCGCCTTTTTCGCCTTCTTCACCAAGCAGACGGCCCTGCTCGCGCTCGCGCCCGTGCTCGTCTATCTCACCATCGCCCGGCCCCGGGTAGGCATCCCCGCCATCCTGACCCTGACCGCGCTCATCCTCGCCTCAACGCTCGCGCTCAACGCCGCGACCGGCGGCTGGTACGGGTACTACGTCTTCACCGAGCTGCTCCACCAGGGCGTGGCGCAGCCGCTGTGGCTCGGGTTCTGGCGCGAGGACATCCTCCGCCAGCTATGGCCGCTGGTGGCGCTCATCCTCGCCGGCGCCCTCGCCGCACGACGCCGCCCCACGCGAGACTCACCCGCTCTCTTCTACGCCCTCGCCGCCGCGGGCCTGCTCGGCTCGGCGTGGGTGTCGCGCCTGCACACCGGCGGCTACCTCAACGTCCTCCTGCCCGCGTACGCGGCGGTGGCGCTCCTCGCGGGGCTGACCTACGGCGCGGTGGCGAACGCGAACACGAAACGCAGCGGCACAACGACCACGCTCGCCGCCGCCGCCGTCCTGCTCCAGCTCGCCCTCCTCGTCTACCCGATCCCAGAGCAGATCCCCACCGCCGCCGATGGCACCGCCGGCGCCCAGCTCATCGCCCGCCTGCGCGCCCTCCCCGGCCCCGTCATCGTCCTGCGCCACCCGTGGTACGCCACCCTCGCCGGCAAGGGCACCTTCGCCCAGGAGGAAGCGATCGGCGACGTCCTGCGCTCCGCCTCCACCAAGGGCTCGCGCCCCCTCAACGCCTCCCTCCACACCGCTCTCACCAGATACCACGTCCAGGCCGTCGTCCTCGACGGGACCTTCGATGCCCATTTCTTCGAACCCGCGCTCGCCGAGAACTTCCGCCTCCAGCGCCAGCCCATCACCCCCACGCGCCTCTACCCCCTCACCGACGTCCGCACCTCCCCCACGCTCGTGTACCTGAGACGCTAGTGCGGCTCACACGTTCCTATTTCGTAATCGGAATACGGTCGAGCACCCTCTAGGTTGGGCGGAGTGGACAGTGTCGCCCTCCTCGTCATCGCCAAGGAGCCGCTCCCGGGTCGCGCGAAGACGCGGCTGACCCCGCCGTGCACGCCGGCTCAGGCGGCGCAGCTCGCGGAGGCGGCACTGCGGGACACGCTCGACGCCGTCGAGCGCACCCCCGCCGCGCGCAAGGTCCTCATCTTCGAGGGCGACCCCGCCCGCTGGCGCCGCCACGGCCTGGAGATCATCGCCCAGCGCGGTAACGGACTCGCCGAGCGCCTCGCCGCCGCCTTCGAGGACGTCAACGAGCCGGCCCTCCTCGTGGGCATGGACACGCCGCAGCTCACCCCCGAGCTCCTCCAGGACGGCATCGACGCCCTGCGCGAGCCACTCATCGACGCCGTCCTCGGGCCCTCGCTCGACGGCGGCTACTGGAGCATCGGCCTCACCGCCCCGCGGCGCAGCGTTTTCGCCGGCGTCCCCATGAGCTCCCACAGCACGTGCATCCGCCAGCGCACGCGCCTGCACCAGCTCGGCCTGCGCGTCCATGAGCAGCCACTCCTGCGCGACGTCGACACCATCGAGGACGCCCGCGCGGTGGCAAGCGAGCATCCCGGCTCGCGCTTCGCCCACACCCTCGCCGCGATCCGCCCCCGCAGTCACGCCCCGCAGGCCGCCTAGAGATGCCCACCCACCCCCTCCGACTCTACGCCGACTGCCTGCGCGAGCCGGCCCACGCGGGCGAGCACTGCGCACGCTTCGACGACGGGACCGTCATGCCCCTTCGCCTCGAGCGATACCTCGGACCCGCGGACGCCACCGACAAGCGCCTGCTCACGGACGTTCGCGGCCCGGTGCTCGACGTCGGATGCGGGCCAGGGCGCCACCTCCACGCCCTCGCCGCCCGCGGGGTGTTCGCGCTCGGTGTCGATCTCTCCCCGGCCGCCGTCGACCTCGCCCGCGGGGGCGGAGCGCGGGCCATCGTCGCCTCGATCTTCGACGAGCTCCCGGGCAGCGGGACGTGGCGCAGCGCCCTGCTCCTCGACGGGAACATCGGGATCGGGGGCGCGCCTGCTCGGCTGCTGGCGCGGATCGCCACGTTGCTGAGCGACGACGGCGAGCTCCTCGTCGAGCTCGATCCGCCCGACACCGCAACCGGCGCCCTGACGGCCCGAATCGAGACCCCGGAGCGGGTGAGCTCGTGGTTCCCTTGGGCGCGCGTGTCCGCCGCCGGCCTCGAGCCCGTGGCCCGCGCCGGCGGCTTCCGGATCGCCGAGAACTGGACTCTCGACGACCGCTGGTTCGCCCGTCTCGCTTTAGTCAACTCCTATCAGTGATCCCCAAGAAACTGGTAGGTTTCGCGCGGGGCATCGGGGCTTTTCCAGGGCATCGAGCCTCAAGGGCTGGACGGGACCACCGGCGTCGGAGTGACGCCTACGACAGGAGGCGCAATGCATATTCTCAGCCGAGCTGGGCGGCTCGGGTTGATCTCGACCTTTGCCGCGGCGGCGGCGGCCTTGTACGCCGGACCCGCCGCGGGATCGGCGGCGGCGGCAGGGCTGGTGCCCACGAGCACCACGGTCACCGCTTCGACCGACATCATCGGCGCGACGGACACGGCGACGTTGACGGCGACCGTGGAGTTCGGTCTTCTCATCACCCCCGTGGGGACGGTGACCTTTACCGATCCGAGCAATGGCAACGCGGTGCTCGGCAAGGCCAAGCTCAGCAGTCCGTGTCTGCTCTCACTCAAGCAGTGCAAGGCGCAGCTCGTCGTCACCGGCGCCCAGCTGGCACCCGGAGACAACCTCATCAAGGCGTCCTACACCGGTGACGGGCTGTCGAAGCCGAGCAGCGGAACCATGCATCTGTACACGCCGCAGAACGCCGGCGACGATGTCACCTGCAACCAGTTCCAGTTCTGCTCCGCCTCGGACACGAGCCCGGACGGGACTGCCGGCCTCACCGTGCAGGCCGGCCCCTCCAACAACCCCAACGGTGAGTCGGTGATGATCGCCTTCGGGACCGAGCACCTCACCTGCTCGACACCGAACACGGGCGACATCGGCGTGTTCAACGTCTCCGATCCGAGCGTGGGCGACTTCGTCATCTTCGACTCGTTCGGAGCGGCGGGAGCTGCCGCGCAGGCGGCGCATCCCATCCAACCGAATGGCACCGGCGGTTACGTGTGCTTCGACTCGCCGACGTCGTTCACCACCGCGTCCGGAGCCCGCGCGGCCAAGCAGGCCGACGGCTCCTTCGAAGGTGTCCTCCCGCCATGCATCCCCACCGACGGCGGCATCGCCAATCCACCGTGTTACGACGGCGGTAGCTTCACGCCCAACGAAGGCGGCGGCGGGACCTACGCGACCGACGTGGTGGTCGTCCCCGGACCGACGTCCCCGGGCGATCCGCGCATCGGGCATTAGCCCAGGGCGGGGCGCTCGGTCACGGAGCCGAGCGTCCCGCCTCCGTTCACCCCACGAGCCCGAGCTGACCCTCGAGCCCTGAGAGCTCAGCTCGCCACGCCACCGCCTCGGGCGCGCTGACCCCTGCACCCAACAACGCCCGCAGCGCGAAGGCGATGTCGTGGCGAGCCTCGCGCGCTCGGGCGGCGGTGAGGCTCTCCCGCAGGGCCACCTCGGCCTCCTCGCGCCGCCCGAGCCCAAGCAGGGCGACACCACGCACGCGCTCAAGCAGCGACGTGTAGGCGCCCCCTCCCTCGGCACTCGCCGCGCGGCGCAGGGCATGGTCGGCCACGCTCAGCCCCTCCGCGTGCCCTCCCGCGAGTGCGTGGCACTCCGCGATCAGGCCGTCCGCGAGGATCACCTCGCCGGACTCGCCGGCGCCGGTGAAGTAGGCACGCGCGGCGGAGAGCCGTTCGAGAGCCTCCACGGTATGCCCCCGCCGCGCCGCAACCCTTCCCAGCTGCAGCTCGCCGAACGCGTACTCGCCCGCCGCCTCGACGCCGCGGAGGACGACCATCGCCGCCTCGAGCTCGGCCTGAGCCGCCTCGAGGTGGCCCTGGTCGGCGAGGACCTCGGCGACGTTGCAGGCGCTGTTGGCCGCCGCCCACCGCTGCCCCGAGCGCGTGTAGGCGTCCTCGGCGGCGCGGTAGTGCGCCACCGCCTCTGGCCACCGGCCGCGGAAATACGCGATCACCCCCAGCGTGTTCTTTCCCCTCGCCTCGCCGCCGAGGTCTCCGAGCTCGGCGTAGATGGCCACGGCACGCTCGGTCCGGGCGATCGCGTCGATGCTCCCCATGGCGATCTCCGCCACGTCTGCCAGCTCGAGCGCGTCCGCCAGCGCTCGGAGGTCCGAGGAGTTCTGTGCCGCCTCGATCGCCTGGTTGGCGACGCTGAGGGCGTCGGCATGGCGGCCCTGGAGATACCTGATGCGACCACGCCGCGCGAGCAGACTCCCGCGCATGAGCTCGGCGGTCCGGTCCCCACTGCGGTCGATCGTGCGCGTCGCCCGGGCGAGGCAGCGCAGGGCCGCGTCGAGCTTCCCGATGGTCTCGCGCAGCTTGGCGATCCTCAGCTCGACGGTCGCGGCCACCGCGGGCGCATCGACCGCGCGGCGGCGGGCGCGGAGCAGAGAGACCTCGGCGGCGCGGAACTCGCCGAGCTCGTAGTAGATGTCGCCGAGCGCCTGGTCGACCTTGGCGAGGTCGACGAGGTCGAGGGTGGGAACCTTGGGCGCGGCCGCCAGCGCGCGCTGAAGGCACTCGGCGGCCTCGGTGTTGGCGTAACGCGTCCGCGCTCGGTCGGCGGCGACCCGCGAGTAGCGCCACGCCGCGTCGAAGCGGGCCCCGTGGAAGGAGTGCAGCGAGAGGATGTCCGCGTAATGGTCGCCGTCCGTGTCGGCGCCGGCGATGCGCTCGAGGACATCCGCGGTTCTCCCGTGCAGGAGCTCGCGCCGGCGATAGGGGAGGCCCTCGTAGGCGACGGTCCGCACGAGCTCGTGGGTGAAGCGCCGGTGCACGGCATCGACCGGCTCTAACAGCTCGTCGAGCAGGTCGAGCTCGCGCACGACCGCAGCGTCGCCCCCGCCCCCGCCCCCGCCCCCGTCGTCGCGCAGCACCTCGGTGAGCAGCGGCACGTCGACGAGCACTCCGAGCACCGACGCCGAGCGCATGAGCCGGCGGTGCTCGGGGGTGAGCCGGTCGATCCGCGCCGCGATCGCGTCCTCGACCGACTCGGGGAGATCCTCGGGATCCCCTCCCGCTCGCACCTGGGCGACGAGCTCGCGCAGGAAGAGCGGATTCCCGGCCGCCCGGCGCGCGAGCATCGCCAGCTTGTGCGGGGGCAGCGGCACGTCGGCGGTGATCTGGGCCAGGAGTGCGGCGGCCGCCTCGGGTCCCAGCGGCTCGAGGTCGATGCGCGTACAGGGCGCGGCCTCGGCAGCGCCGTCGTCTTCACCCGGGCGGCGAGTGATGACGACAAGCCACGGGCGCTCCCCGGCATCGGCGCCCAGCCGCGCGATGAGATGCGCTGAGGCAGCGTCCATCAGGTGGACGTCGTTGAATACGAGGGTCAGCGGCTCGTCGAGGACCGCGCCGAGGAACTCGCTCGTCAGCTCCTCGAGGCGCTCCTTGCGGATGGCGGGGTCGGTCTGGTCGATCTCGGGCGTGCTCGGGAGCTCGAGCCCAGCGACGATCCCGAAGAGCGGCAGCCATGCGGTCAGATGCGGGGCGCGCTCGCGGCAGCGCGCCTCGAGCGCGGCGGCGATGACGTCGGGATGGGGCGCCTCGCCGAGGTCGAGGCGCTGGCGCAGTAGCCGCTCGAAGGGGGCGTACGGGGTCGCAGCCGCGTAGATGTCGCCGTCGGCCTGGAGATACTGGCCTCCGGCGCGCGCGCGTAACTCAGCGAGTAGGCGCGACTTTCCGATTCCCGGGGGCCCGACGATCTCGACCACGCGACCGCGTCCGGCGACGGCGTCACCCGCGGCGGCGAGGAGCACGCCCATCTCCGCCTCGCGCCCAATGATGGGATCCACGACCGCCGACGCCCCGCCCGCTGCCCCTGCTCGGCTCTCGAACGAGTGCCCAAGGCTGAAGGTCTGGACGAGCTCGCGCTTCCCCTTCACCGAGAACGGCGCCCTCGCGGTGATCGCGAGATTCCCCGTCGCGCGTTTGATCACCGGCCCCGTGGTCAGCACCTCGCCCGCCGGTGCGTGCTCCATGAGGCGGGCCGCGAGGTTGACGCAGTCACCTAGCAACGAGTAGGTGCGCCGGTAGGGAGGCCCGGAGTTACCTGTGAAGGCTCGACCGGAGTTGACACCGGCGCGCAGCGGCAGGGAGCCACCGCATCCAAGCACCGAGCGCACGGTGGCGAGCATCCGATCCTCGTCGTGGCCGAGCCCCCGCGGCGCCCCCGCCACCATAAGAAGCTTTGCTCCATCGGCGTAGATGTCGAAGCCCAGCAGGGTTACCTGGTTGGCCTCGGCCGCCTCCTGGGCAGCGGTGACAATCCGCTCCACCGCATCGGTGAGCGCGCCCGGGCCCTCGCCGGCGAGCACCGCGTCAGCTCCTGAGAACTTGACGAAGCCGACGGTGACCCGCCGGTGCTCACTGTCGATCTCTCCGCTGAGGATGTGCGCGCGCAGCGATGCCGGCATCGCCACCCCGAGATCGAGGTCCCCGTAGTCGACGGCCAGGAGCGGCGCGGGGAGCCGGTCCGCCTTGGGCCGGGTGCGCAGGAGCAGGCCCTCCCCGCACGGCGTGTCCGGCCGCCGCTCGCCGGCTCGGGCCAGGGCCTCGGCGGTTGCCGGGCTCACGACGATCTGCCCGGGCTTGGCGATCGCCTCCATGCGGGTGATCGTCGTCGCCTCGGGACCCGTGACGATGAGCTCCCGGTGGCGCGCGCCGACGAGGAGGAACTCGAGGGTGCCGCTGTGTACGCCCACCGACATGCGCACCCGGACCGGCCCGCGGGTCGTCTGCACGCGACCTTCGCGCCGGATCACCGCCTGCATCTCCGCCGCGGCGCGGCAGCCCCGGGTCACGTGTCCATCTCCCTCAAAGAGCATGAGGACCGCGTCTCCGCCGTACTTGATCACCCCGGCGCCGTAGTCGTAGGCGCCCGACACCAGGTGCTCGAAGAGGAGGTCTATGAGCGCGGCCATGTGCTCGGCGCCGACCTTGCCGGCGGAGGCGAACATCTCCGTCATGCGGGTGAAGCCCGAGACGTCGGCGAAGACCAGGGTGCCGTCGATGACCCGGTGCCGGGAGTCGGGCTCGTCGCGCAGCCAGTCGGCCACCAGCGAGGGCACGTACGGCCCCAGTGGTGCTACCTCAGCATCGAATCTCCGTCGCGCTGCCCCCGCGCCCCGGTCCATGCCCGCAGAGTACTACTCGCGCTATCACCGGAAGGCAACGATCGCCACGTCCCCGCTCGCGCTCGAGCCCCCGTCCAAGGTCACGTGGGCCGCGAGCTGGTTGCCCTGAGCGCGGCCGAGCAAGCTCCTCCCCGCGCCGGTCAGGGTGAAGGCGAGATAACCGGTCTGGTTCGCGCCCACCGACTCGGCGCCGGTGGTCGCGATCACCGTGCTCCCCGCGGTAATGGTCATCTTCCCCGTGCACGGCGTCGCCGTCGAGCAGGTGGCGAGGATGCCGCCGACGCCGATGTCCGAGCGAACGAAGTCGGTGGCACCGAGGAGCCGCAGGCCACCGGTGCTCGTCGAGCCACG
The DNA here is from genome assembly GCA_035552215.1 of Solirubrobacteraceae bacterium. GTDB lineage: Bacteria > Actinomycetota > Thermoleophilia > Solirubrobacterales > Solirubrobacteraceae > Palsa-465. Next base: position 41,965 of record DASZLV010000114.1, read on the forward strand.
GTGCGGCCCGCGGCCCGACGCGCTGAAGGGAACGAGGGTGACTGGCACCGTGCTCCTGAACCCGGTGGCGTTCTCAGCGGTGAGGACAACGTTCAAGCGGCGGTGGCGCGAGTGAGCGAGCAGCGTGCGCCCCGCGGGCGAGAGGCGGAAGTAGAGGATGGCGCTGGAGTTGGCCGCGATCTTCTCGCGCCCGCTGCGGGCCAGCACCGTCCGTCCCGACACGACCGTGGTGACGATGCTGCAGTCCCGGCTGGCGAAGCAGCTCACGGGAACGCCGCCGAGCCCGCTCGCGGAGGAGACGAAGGCGCTGCGGCCGTACACCCCGAGGCGCTCACCCGCGCCCGCCACCCGCGTGCTCGCCAGCACCTGCCCGGCGGAGCCGAGGGCCTGAGCCTGGAAGGCCGGGTCGCCGCTGTGGACGGCCAGCGCGGTCTCGAACCCGTGGCGCGGGACATCGCCGACGACGTGAAGCGAGCTCGCGCTCTCACCCGCGAGCACCCGCCAGGCGGTGACGGCGGTGGCGCCGTTCCAGCTCGCGGCCAGCTCCATCGTCCCGTTCGGGTTCGGGCTGATGGCCAGGGCGGGGGCGGTGGGAGGCTGGGCGCTCCACGGGAGGCGGTAGGCGCGGTAACTCGAAGTGGGCGAGACGAAGTGGGCGTCGAAGTCCTGCTGGCCACTCGCATTGTCTTCTGAGAAGTACGGCTGCTGACCCCACCCGAGGAACATGTCTCCGCCGGGGAGCGCCTGCACGCTGCCCTCGAAGGCGGCCGAGATCCTGGGCGCGTGGTCGTACTCGCGGACGAGCGCTGCCGTCCGGTGCGTGAGATCGAGGGCCACCCGGATCCCGCGCGAGGCGGCGTGGACCTTGGGGGGCCCGGCGCCGTCGTCGAAGATGGTGATCGTCCCGTCGGACTGGACGACGGCGTCGTGCTGGAAGGCGGTGCTCGTCCCGCCGCCCATCTTGAAGCTCGAGCGCTTGCCGCCCAGGCGCCACACGACCTGGCCTGTGGTGGAGGAGATCTTGTACACCGCGGAGGTGTTGCGAGCGGAGACGACGAGGTTCCCGTCGCTGTCGAGGTCGATGGAATTGAAGTGGTAGGGATCGAGGTAATGCCCCGAGGCGCGCGCCCCGAAGGTGGAGGACTCCCCGAGGCTGATGTGGTCGAGCGCGTGCCACTCGAAGAGGACGAGGCCGGTCTTGACGTCGATCTCCTGCACCACCGAGTCGATCACCGGGCGCCCGAGCTTGGGCAGCCACACCGGCGAAGCGGCGAGGATGTACGCCTGGCCGGAGTCGGTGAGGAGGAACTCGTGCAGGTCCATGGCCATTCCATCCCCGGCCTTGACGACGTACTCGGGCTGATAGTCGCTGCCGTAGATGTATCCGGCGCCGCGGCCGCTGCCCGAGTTCGTGTAACCCCGCCACCATGTGAGCACGGGCTCGCCGAAGAGCATCTGGGTGCGGAAGTCGGTGACGAGGAGCTTGCTCGACAGCGGCGTCGGATCGAACCACACGAGCCGGCCCTGGGGGTCGAGGATCATCGGCCCGTCCTGTGAGGGCCCGAACTGCGGGGCCAGGAAGATGTCCCCCGCCGAGGCGGGAGCCGAGTTCTTGGTCACGGTGATCGCGGGGGGTTGGAGGCCGGGCTGCGAACGGAAGTGCTGCACTCCGTTCGATCCGGCCGGCGCCTGGGGAAGGGCGGCGGGCGGCATCGGCCGCGCCGGATGGGCGATTTGAAAGGTGAACTTGCCGGCGGACCCGCCGCTGACGGCGAGAGCGGTCGTGACGGTGACCGTCTCTCCCGCGGTGAACGGCCTCGAGGGGATGAAGCTTGCCCCGTTCCCGTCGGAGTCAGCCTCGAGCGTCCCCGTGTGGGCGGCGCTCTTCGAGCCGACGACGGTGATCGCTCCGATCTGGCCCGCGGGGATGCCCCGGAAGACGATCTGCGTCGCCGGCATCTCGTAGCGCGCCCCCGGGAGCGGGAACACGGTGACGTCGGCCTCGGCGCGCGCGGCCGCGAAACCCACCATCGCCGTCGCCGTGAGCACCGCGACGGCCAGCCTTCGACACTGCGTGGGCACGGCGCGCTAGTACCCGCCGCACAGCGGGTTGCATACGGGAACGCCGCCCGATTTCTTGGGTTTGACCGAGTTGCCCTTGGTGTTCACGGCATACCAGCGGCCGCCGAACTCGTTGGCCCCCTCCCCGTGCATGTCGCCCGCCTTGGTGTCGGCGACGTTGGTGTACAGGGGGTGATGGTTGTAGATGACCTGGACGGTGCCGTCGCTGCGCCTGGTCGTCCCGAGCAGCGACGGGCTGACGCCGGATTTCGCCGCCGCCGAGATCACCCCCCGAGCGGCCACCGACTTCCACGTCTTCGCGCAGGAACCTGAGCACGCGCGCCCGGTGAACAGGTAGAGCACGTGCCCGGAGGAGGTGGCGAGCACCGAGCCGAGCTTCGTCTTGTCAGTGCCGACTGAGGTACCGGCAGCCGACACCGCCTTGGGAGCCTTCGTCGGCTTGACCACCGCCGAGGTGCCGATCACTGCGCCCTTGGCGTCGAGCGCCTTCACCTCGAAGCGGGCGCGCCGCGACGTCAGGCGGACGGTAGTCTCGAACCCGTGGCGCGCCACTGTGCGCACCGCGGCGAGCGGCCCGGCTCGCCGACCCGAGAGCACCCGCCACGACGCCACCGCAGTGGCACCGTTCCAGGACACCGCCACCACACTCTTCGCGCCCGACCGGCGCACCACCACGCTGGGCTTGGTCAGCGGCTTGCCCGCCCAGGGCAGGCGCAGGGTGCGGTAGGACTCGTCGGCGTCGGGGAGCCTCACGTCGTAGAGGAGCTTCCCCGCTGCGGTGTACTCGGAGTACAGGGGCTGCTGGCCCCAGCCCACGAAGACGTTGCCGTTGGGCAGCGTCTGAATGTTGCCCTGGGTGGGGACGTAGAGCCCGGGAGCGTGGGTGTAGCTCCGCGCCACCGTGGCCGTCTTCTTGCTCGCGTCGAGGCGCAGGACGAGGCCGCGGGCGAACCGTGTGGGCTTGCCCGCGGGGAGGCTGCAGCACGAGTCATCGAACAGGGTGATCTCGTTGCCGGCTCGGAAGCGGGCGTCGTGCTGCCAGGAGAAGTCGGCGTTGGCCCCGGTCGCGAAGGTGCTGTTCTTGCCCCCGAGCCGCCAGATCACGTGCCCGTCACGGCGGCTGATCTCGTACACGCCCCACGTGTCCCGGGCGGACAGGAGCAGATGGCCATGCGCGTCGGTGTCGATGGAATTGACGTGATAGGGGTCCCACACCACCGCGGGCGCGGGAGCGGCGGTGACTTCGGCCTCGCTCAGGGGGATGTGGCTCGCCATGTCCCACTGGAACACGAGCTTGCCCGTCTTCATATCGACCTCCTGGATGGCGTTGTCTTCGTACTTACCGCTGGCGGAGCCGCCGTAGGCGCTCAGGTCCGCGGCGACGTCCTTGACGGCCGGGAAGATCGCCGTGCCCTGGGGGGTGAGGAGAAGCTCGTGGGGATCGGCGATGAAGCCGTTCTGGGCGGTGATGCGCCTGACCTCGCGGTAGTGCTGGTCGTAGATGTAGAAGGCGCCACCCGGCTCCGGAACCCCGGCCGGGCTGGCCGGAGGGAGGATGAGCGAGCCCTGCCACCAGGTCAGCACGGGCCTGCCGCGGTAGGTCTGGGTGCGGAAGTCGACGATCTCCTGCCCGCTCGGCGCCGGGCGAAACCACACCGGGTGGCCGCCGTCGTCGAGGATCAGGGCGCCCGACTGGCCGATCTGCGGCGTCTTGACTGCGAAGTCCTTGAACGGGTCGAGGAACATGAGCCCGCTCGCCGTGCCCGCCCTGCTCGTGAGGACCTGCACCTGGGGCGGCTGGAGCTGGGGCGCGGTCTGGAAGCTCCACGCCCCAAGATCGGCGGAGGCGGCACCCGGCGAAACCGCCAGGAGGCCAAGAACAAGCATGCCCGCGAGCGTCACGAGGCGGAAAAAACGCAGCTGGGGCCGGGCGCCTGCGACGATCATCCAACCGTCCTTTTCATCGGTTTCCGCGAACGCCTGCGTATCCCCGGCACGAGGGCGGTCGACCGCCCCGCCAGCGGTCACCCTACGGACGCAAGTATAAAGTTCCGGTAAAGCGAACGGTAGCCGACGCGGCGGCAGCAGGATGACTCAGGGGGCGGCGGCGACGTGCATGGCGGACCAGCACGCGGAGCCATCATGGCAGTTCTCGAGGCTCGCGAGCTCGGCACCGAGGCGCGCGAGCTGGGCGGCAGAGAGCGCGCCGGCGAGGTTGTGGAGCTCGTTGGGGTCGGTCGCGAGGTCGTAGAACTCCCGCTCGCCGTCGGCGTACTCGACGTAGAGAAAGCGGTGGGTGCGCATCGCCTCGTAGGTGGTGGGATTGCCGCTCGTGCCCGTCTGGGCGTCGGGGTCGGCGGCGGCGGCGTCCGGGCCATGGTGCTCGACGAGGACGGCGTTGCGCCAATCGGCGGGCCGCTGCCCCTCGAGGAGGCTCATCAGGCTGTGACCGTCCCCGGGGAGCGTGGTCCCACCCATGGCCGTGAACGTCTTCGCGAGATCGACGTTCTCGGCCATCGCGTTCGTCGTTGTCCCCGCCGGCACCCCGGGCCCGGCGACGACCAGAGGGACGCGAATGTCGGTGTCGTAGGCGGTGAGCTTGCCCGGCATGAGCCGGTACTCGCCGGTGTGCAGGCCGTTGTCGGAGCTGAAGACGATGTAAGTGCGGCCGATCAGGTGGTGAGCGGCGAGGGCGAGCTCGATGACCGCGAGCATGTCGTCGACCGCCTGTACCGACTGGACGCGACGGCGGAACACGTAGTTGATGCGCCGCAGGCGCCGGGACGTCAGAGGCCGGTGACCGGCGAGCCAGCGCGGCGCGTTGATGGGGAGCACATCGAAGCTCGGGGGCCGCGGCGCCGTGAGCCCGGGGAAGAGCTGAGCGTGGCGGGCCGCGGGCGTGTAGGGCCGGTGCGGGGCGAAGGTCGAGAGCTCGAGAAAGAACGGCTGGTGCGAAGCCGCCGAGCTGTCGATGAACTGGACCCCCTTGCGCGTGAGCACATCGGTCAGGTAGTCCTGCGGCCGGTGCCCGTAGTAGCTGAGGGTGCCGTTCTCGTTGAGCTGATAGCCATACTCGCGGTAGCCGTAGCCCGCGACGTCCCACTCGTTCCAGCCGGGAGGAACGTACGCCGGAGGGATCGATGACTGGGCTGCGCCGCCCAGGTAACCGTTGAGGTACTTGCCCATGAGCGCGGTGCGGTAGCCCGCTCGCTGCAAAGCGACGCTGAAAGTGGACTGCTCCTCGCCGCGCGCGTAAAACAGGTGAAAGCCCCCGTCGGGACCGACGTTGCTGAACACGCCGGTGTCGTGCGGGAAGTTGCCCGTGAAGATCGACGAGCGCGACGGGCAGCACAGCGAGTCCGAGACGAAATAGTCCTGGAAGCTCAGCCCCCGGGCCTCGAGCGCCTGCACCTGGGGCATGTACTTGATGAGGTCGCTCGAGAGGTCATCGGTGAGGACGAAGACGATGTTCGGCCGCGTCCGGGAGGTCCCCTGCGGTCCCGGCGGGCCATTGAGAACCGGCCCTGCATGCGGGCCGACCGATCCGGTCTCGGTGACCATGGCCACCCCCCAGCCGGTGAGCACGGCAGCGCCCAGCACCACCACGGCCAGCACCCATCGGCGCGTGCGCCGCCCTCGACCCAACGCACGCCCGGGGTCAGACCGCGATCGCGTCGAGAGCACCCGCCCATTGTTTCGCGCCCGGGCCCGCCGCTGCGCCGCGCCCCACCAGGGCCCCGTGCCCGCCGCTGCCCCGCGCCCCGCCCGCCCCCCGGGCCCGACGCTACGATGACCGGCGATGCCCCGATGATCACGGTCGCCGATGTCGTCGGCGCCACCGTCGCCGCCCAGGGTGTGCTCGACGCGTTCGGCGTGATCGGGAGCGGCAACCTCGTCGCCACCAACGCGCTCACGGCCGGGGGAGCGCGCTTTCATCCCGCCCGCCACGAAGGCGGCGCCGTCTCCATGGCCGACGGCTACGCCCGCGTCTCCGGACGCGTCGGGGTGCTCAGCGTCCACCAGGGCCCAGGGCTCACCAACACCATGACCGGCCTGGCCGAGGCGGCCAAGTCACGCACTCCGATGCTCGTGCTCGCGGGCGAGACGCCGGCGGCCGCGCTCACCTCGAACTTCCGCATCGACCAGCACGACCTCGTCGAATCGGTGGGAGCGATCGCCGACCGGGTGTTCTCGCCCGCGACCGCAGCCGACGACGCCCAGCGCGCCTACCAGCGCGCACTCGTCGAGCGCCGGCCGGTCGTGCTCATGATGCCCGTCGACATCCAGCCCCTGCCCGCCGGCACGGACACCACGCCGACGCGCCCACCCATCCCCGAGCTGGTGGCACCGGCGCCCGCGCCCGAGGCGATCGAGGCCGCCGCCAACCTCCTCGCCGGCTCCGAGCGACCCGCGATCATCGCCGGCCGCGGCGCGGTGATCGCCGACGCCGGCGACGAGCTCGAAGCGCTCGGAGCGCTCATCGGTGCCGTCCTCGCCACCGCGGCGCCCGCCCATGGGCTCTTCGCCGGCCTCCCCTACGCGCTGGGAATCTCGGGCGGATTCGCCTCCCCCCTGGCCGCCGAGCTCCTTCCCAGCGCTGACGTCGTCCTCATCGTCGGCGCTTCGGCCAACCATTGGACGACCAAGCACGGCGCCATGATCGGCGCGGAGGCCAAGGTCATCCAGGTCGACGTCGACCCCCGGGCGATCGGACGCAACCGACCCGCCGATGTCGCCGTACTCGGCGACGCGAGCCGCGCGGCCGCCGCGCTCACCGCCCAGCTCATAACTCGAGGTCACCGCCACCAGGGGTTCCGCACGCGGGAGCGGGCAGACGAGATCGCCTCCCGCCGCTGGCGCGACGAGCCCTACGAGGATGCCGGCACTGACGAGTGGATCGATCCGCGGACCCTGAGCATCGCCCTCGATCGCCTCCTGCCGGCAAACCGCCAGATCGCCGTCGACTCGGGCCACTTCCTCGGCTACCCGTCGATGTACCTCGAGGTCCCCGACGCCCGCTCGTGGGTCTTCGCGAACGGCTTTCAGGCCGTCGGCCTCGGCCTCGGCAGCGCCATCGGTGCCGCCATCGCCCACCCCGACCGGACCACGGTGGCCGCTGTCGGCGACGGGGGGGCCTTCATGGCCCTGGCCGAGCTCGAGACCGCCGCCCGCCTCAAGCTCGACAACCTCCTCGTGCTCATCTACGACGACGCGGCCTACGGAGCCGAGGTGCACCACTTCGCGTCCATGGGCCACGACGTCGGGCTCGTCCGCTTCCCCGACGCCGACCTCGCGGCGATCGCCCACGCCGCGGGCGCGCACGGCGCCACCGTACGCACCACCGGCGAGCTCGAGCACGCCGTCACCGACTGGCTCGACGAACCCCACTTCCGGCCGCTCGTCATCGACGCCAAGGTCAACCCGGCGATCTGCGCAGAATGGCTCGAGGAAGCCTTCCGCGCCGGGTGACGGCGAGAGGCGCGCCCCGAATCAGCCATCAGCCAAGGAGCCCCGATGTCCACCACCCAAGTTGCCTCGCTCATCGACGACCTCGCCTCGGGCGCTGTCGAGGTCATCGATCTCACCCAGCCCCTGAGCGAGTCGACGCCGCTCATCGAGCTCCCGCCTCCGTTCGCCAACACCCCGGCCCTGACGCGCACCGAGATCAGCCGCTACGACGACCGCGGTCCGGCCTGGGCGTGGTACACGCTCGAGCTCGGCGAGCACACGGGGACCCATCTTGACGCCCCCATCCACTGGATCACCGGCAGGGACGGCGCCGACGTCGCCTCGATCCCGCCCTCCTCCCTCGTCGGCCCGGCGGTGGTGATCGACAAGACGGCGGAGACCGAGGCCGACCCCGGCTACCTGCTCACCGTCGCTGACCTCGAGGCCTTCGAGGCCGAGCACGGCCGCATCCCCGAACGCGCCTGGGTGCTCCTGCGCACGGGCTGGGGCTCGCGCGCCCAGGACCAGACCGCCTTCCTCAACGTCGGCGAGAACGGGCCGGTGACCCCCGGCCCCGATGTCGAGGCCTCGCGGTGGCTCGCCACCGAACGCCCGATCTCGGGCTTCGGGGTCGAGACGGTGGGGATCGATGCGGGCTCCGCGGGCACCATGGACCCGCCCTTCCCGCTCCACAACCTCCTCCTCGGGGCGGGACGCCTCGGCCTCACCCAGCTCGCCAACCTCGACAAGCTGCCGATCACCGGCGCCCTCATCGTCGTCTCCCCGCTCAAGCTTGTGGGCGGGACCGGCAGCCCGTCGCGGGTGCTCGCGTTCGTGCCCCGGGCCTGAGCGCCATGAACCCGCGCCGTAGCGCCATGATCCTCCTCCCGGCGAGCCTCGCCATCGGCATCGTCGGCATCGTGGTCGGGAACTGGCCCCTGTTCGCGCTGATGATGGTGAGCGTGGCCTTCCAGGCCGCGAGCCTGGTCATCAACCGCCGCCGGTGATCGATAACGGGGCGAGGATGAGCGAGCCGGCCGGCGAACTCGCGTCCCGCACCCTGCTTCCGCGATCATGTGGGGGCGCTCATGCCGCACGCACCCGACTTGTCCGGCCGCGCCCTGGATGGGCGCTACGAGCTCCATGCCGTCATCGGCGAGGGCACCTTCGGCCGCGTGTACCGCGGGCGCGATCGCCGGCTGGCACGCGCCGTCGCGGTGAAGGTGATCAAGCCCTGGTGGTCCGAGGACCCCGAGTGGGTGCGGAGCTTCGAGCTCGAGGCGCAGCTCCTCGCGCGCGTGAACGACCCGGGGATCGTGCAGATCTTCGATGTCGGCCACGCCAAGGAGGGCCTGTACTACGTCGCCGAGCTCGTCGACGGGGAAAGCCTCGCCGACCGCCTGCGGCGCGGGCCGATCTCGCCCGCCGAGGCCCGGGGGATCGCCGAGCAGCTCTCCCGGGCGCTGACGCGCGCGCACTCACAGCGCGTCATCCACCGCGACATCAAGCCCGCCAACGTCCTCATCTCCGCCGACGGCAAGGTCAAGGTCGGCGACTTCGGCGTGGCCCGGCTGGCCGAGAGCAGCACCGATGGAGCGGGCGCGACCATCGTCGGCACCCCGCGGTACATGGCGCCCGAGCAG
>DASZLV010000115.1:0-4362 GCA_035552215.1 Solirubrobacteraceae bacterium
GCCGGGACGATGGCGCCGATGATGGCGTTGATGGCCAGGCTGCCCGCGTAGGTCTGCGCCGCGAACCAGAACATCGCCACGGCCGCGCGCACGAGCACGGGGAACTGCGCCCCCTTATATCCGAACGTCGCCCGCATGAGCGAGGAGATCGCCAAGTACCGTGCCGCGCGACCGTCTCGCGGTGGGGGTGTCGAAGTAGGGAAACCCCTACCTCACCCTTCCGAAGTTGAGAAGCGTGTTTCCGGCGAGCGGGTATGTACGCGTCCCGGCGCTGTTGAGAACCTGGTTGGCGTCCCGGTAAGCCGTTTCCTTCACCGGCACCGCAGCCCGTCCATCCCTTCCGCTCAACCCGGAGACGAGTGATGTCCTCCAACACAATCCTCCGTAGCCGGCGACGCCATCAAATGGTCGATGACGTCATGACCGCTTATGTCAAATGGCGCGAAGCATCCCTGCGTGTTCGCGAGGCGTATGACAGTTGGCACACCGCCAGCCGCGCCGAAGCCCACCAGGCCTTTCCGGCCTACATCGCCGCCCTCGACGGCGAACAACTGGCCTGCGAGATCTACGCCCGCCTCGTCACCCAACTCGAGGATTAAGAAAGGAAAGGTGCATGGGCACCATCACGACATCCATCGCCGGTATTCAGATCCCCGACAGCTCACTTGCCGGCGAGGTAACTGAATTCGTTCACGACGTTGCCACGCCGCTCCTCTACCATCACTCCCGCCGCGTGTTTCTCTGGGCATCGCTCCAGGGCAAGGAGCGCAGCCTGACGTTCGATCCGGAGTTGCTCTACGTCGGCGCGATGTTCCACGACATCGGCCTCGTCGAGGGGCACCGCTCCGAGCACGAACGATTTGAGATCGACGGGGCCAACGCCGCCCGCGCCTTCCTCGCGTCACGAGGCGTTCCCGAAGACCAGGTCACGCTCGTCTGGGACTCGATCGCCCTCCACACGACGCCGGAAATCCCGCGCTACAAGGCCTCCGAAGTCTTGCTCGTCACGCTCGGCGTCGAGTACGACGTGCTGGGATTGCACTACGGCGACGTTTCGGCGGAGCGCCGCGACGAAGTGGTCGCCGCACATCCGCGGACGAGCTTCAGGGAGGGCATCGAGCAGGCCTTCTTCGAGGGCATGAGGGACAAGCCCGAGACCGCCTTCGGGACGATGAACACCGACATCCTCGAGGCCAACCTCCCGGGTTACTCCCACCCCAACTTCTGCGACCTGATTGCTAATTCGCCCCTAGCCGACAGCTGACGAAACCGCGGCTATGCCGATAAGGAGACAGACACATGAGTGACGACGGACAAGTACCCCGCACCACCAACGATTCTGGTGTTCCTGCCCCCAGCGACGAGCATTCGCTGACTGTGGGCCCGACCGGGCCGAGCGTGCTCCACGACGCCTACACGGTGCAGAAGATGCAGCACTTCAACCGTGAGCGCGTGCCCGAACGAGTGGTGCACGCCAAGGGCGGCGGCGCCCACGGCTTCTTCGAGGTGACCGAGGATGTCACGCCCTGGACCAGCGCCGCGTTCCTGTCGGAGGTGGGCAAGCGCACGCCGGTATTCCTGCGCTTCTCGACAGTCGCCGGCGAGTTGGGCGCGGCTGACACGCAGCGCGACCCGCGCGGGTTCGCGATGAAGTTCTACACCGAGGAGGGCAACTACGACCTCGTCGGCAATAACACGCCGGTGTTCTTCATCCGTGACGCGATCCAGTTCGCGGACTTCATCCATTCGCAGAAGCGCCTGCCCGACTCCGGCCTGCGCTCCAACGACATGCAGTGGGACTTCTGGACCCTGACGCCGGCCAGCGCGCATCAGGTTACGACGCTGATGTCCGATCGGGGGATCCCGCGCACGTGGCGGAACATGAACGGCTACAGCAGCCACACCTACTCGTGGATCAACGCGGGGGGCGAGCGCTACTGGGTGAAGTACCACTTCAAGACCGTCCAGGGCGTCGAGAACTTCACCCAGGCCGAGGGAGACGCGATGGCCTCCGAGGATCCCGACTTCCACCGCCGCGACCTCTTCGAGACGCTCGCCGCGGGCGAGGTGGCGGAGTGGCGCCTGGAGATGCAGATCATGCCCTTCGAGGAGGCGGCCTCCTACCGCTTCAATCCCTTCGATCTCACCAAGGTGTGGCCGCACGGCGACTACCCGCCGATCACCATCGGGCGCCTGGTCCTCGATCGCAACCCGGTCAATTACTTCGCCGAGGTCGAGCAGGCCGCGTTCTCGGTCTCCAACCTCGTGCCCGGCATCGGCTTGAGCCCGGACAAGATGCTCATGGGCCGGGTCTTCTCCTACCACGACACACATCTGCACCGCGTCGGGCCCAACTACGAGCAGCTGCCCATCAACGCGCCGAAGTCGCCGGTGCATTCCTACATGAAGGACGGGCCGATGGCCTACCGGCACGCGGGCGCCCAGCCGGTGTACGCCCCCAACAGCTACGGCGGCCCCAAGGCGGACCCCGCGAGCGAGCCTCCGACCTGGATGGTCGAGGCGGGCGAGCTCGGCCGCTACGCCTATGAGCTGCACGCCGAGGACGATGACTTCGGCCAGGCCGGCACGCTCGTACGCGAAGTCATGGACGACACCGACCGCGAGCACCTGGCGAGCAACATCATCGGCCACGCCTCCAACGGCGTCACCGACGACGTTCAGCGCCGCGTAATTTCCTACTGGACGAGCGTTGACGGCGATCTCGGTGCCCGCGTGGCCGCCGGCCTCGGCCACGGCCACGGCAGCGGCAACGGTGTCGCCGCCTCAGCGGGCATGCCTTCGACCCAAGGAGCTCCACGATGACCCTGGTACGCAAGCTCACCGTCGAGTTCATCGGAACGTTCTTCCTCATGTTCACCGTGGGGATGGCGATCGCCAGGGCGGGCACCCTCGCCCCCCTCGCGATCGGGTCCGCCCTGATGATCATGGTCTTCGCGGGCGGCCACATCTCAGGCGGGCACTACAACCCCGCGGTGAGCACCGCCGTGCTCCTGCGGGGGAAACTGACCAGCGGTGACTATGTCCCCTACGTCATCGCCCAGGGCGTCGGCGCCGTCCTCGCCGCTCTGGTGGTCAGGGCGCTCGGCTACATGCCCCACAATCCCGCCGCTGTCGCGAGCACGGGCAAGATGCTCGTGGTGGAGTTCCTGTTCACCTTCGCGCTCTGCTACGTGGTCCTCAACGTCGCCACCTCGAAGGCCACCGAGAACAATTCGTTCTACGGCCTGGCGATCGGCTTCACCATCATGGTCGGAGCCTTCGCTGTCGGCTCGGTGTCCGGCGGCGCGTTCAACCCCGCCGTCGCGCTCGGCGCCTCGGTCCTCGGCCTCTTCACCTGGAGCCACTACTGGATCTACATCGTGGCCGAGATCGCCGCGGGAGCGGTCGCCGCCGGGGTGTTCCTGCTCACCCAGCCGGACGGAGAGCTCGAGGACGAGCGGTCCGCGCAACCCGACGGTGAGATCGCGCGGCCCACTGTCGACGGCACGCCCGCCCACCGCATGGCGGGAACGGCCGGCTGAGCACGCCGGGAGGCGCGGCTCGGGCTCACACCGTGGGCTCGAGCCGCGCGCCGGCCGGCTCGGCGGTCTCGCTTGCCTCGGCGCCCGCCGCGGCCTGACGAGACGAGGCCACTGAGGCGTCAGGGAGCATCGCCAGGTAGTAGGCGACGGCGCCCACCGCGAGGCCGATGAACCAGCCGTAGTTGGCGAGTCCGCCGAGGCCCGGGATCACGTTTCCGGCCAGGGCCGCGAACAGGCCTACGGCGAGCGCGAGCAGGCCGCGGACGTTCCAGCCGTCACGGTAGGCGTAATCGCCTGAGCGCGAGTAGAACGAGCGCACGTCATAGGACTTTCTCCGCAGCACGAAGAAGTCGACGAGCATGATGCCCGCCACCGGGCCCAGCGCGCCGCCGATGACGTTGAGGACCTTGAAGATGCGGGCGGCATCCGAGAACCACAGCCACGGGACGGCCCCGACCGCGAGCACGGTGGCGATGATGCCGGCGCTGACGAACGTGAGCTTGCGGGGGAACAGGTGCACGAGGTCGTAGGCGGGCGAGACGATGTTGGCGGCCACGTTGACCGAGAGGGTGGCGATGAGCAGGGCGATGCCGCCGAGGATGAGCACCGGTGTCGAGTGCATGCGGATGAGCAGATCCACGGGATTGGCGATGGGATGGCCGAAGGCGGCCACCGTTCCCGAGGTGATGAGGATCGACATGAACGAGAAGAGCAGGGCGGTGATGGGCAGGCCCACGACCTGACCGATGGTCTGGTCTTTCTGCGATCTGCTGAAGCGCGTGAAGTCGGGGATGTTGAGCACGAGCGTGCTCCAGGTTCC
>DASZLV010000116.1:0-3565 GCA_035552215.1 Solirubrobacteraceae bacterium
GTGGTAGATCCGCCACCGCAGGGGCCCGGTCGGGTGGCGCGGGACGGCGTCACCGTAGATTCGCCCCCGCCACGTGACGTGGCCCCCGGCGCTGTAGCGCGCGGGCCATTTGCGTTCGAGCATCGCCTCGGCGCGGCCGTAGCCGCGCTGCTGGCGCAGGTACCCGGCCACCGATCCGCGCCGGTGGTGCCACACGACCGCCGCCGGCGCGTAGCCGATCCGCCAGCCGCGATCCTGCAGGCGCCAGCACACGTCGACGTCGTCGCCCGCGGTGCGGAACTGTGAGTCGAAGCCGCCGATCTGGCGCAGGTACTTGGCGCGGAAGGCACAGTTGCATCCCGGAATGTGCTCGGCCTCGCGGTCGCTCACGAGCACGTGGATCGGGTTGCCAGGCGCGGCCGCCACCGCATCCGCGACCGTGCCGTCGCCGGGCACCGGCAGGTTCGGGCCGCCGACGGCGACGAAGTCGGTGCGGGCCAAGGTGTCCACCAGGTACGTGAGCCAGTGCGGGTCCGGCACCGCGTCATCGTCGAGGAAGGCGACGATCTCCCCCGTCGCGGCGGCCAGGGCCGAGTTGCGGGCGCTCGAGAGTCCACGATTGTCGGTCGAGATGACCATCGCCCCGTGATCCTCGGCGATGCGAGCGCTGTCGTCTGTCGACCCGTCGTCGACGACGATGACCTCCACGTCCGGGTAGTCGAGCCGGGCCACCGCGGCACAGGTCTCGTCCAGCGTGCGCGCTCCGTTGTAGGTGCAGATGAGCACGGACACGCGCGCCGCCGCCGTGCCCGGGTCGAGGGGAACGGAAGCGAAGGCCGACCGCAACCGGGAAAGCGCGGGCCTGGGGACCCGGTCGCGGTCGGTCAGGCCGAAGTGCCAGTCGGTTATCTCGGAACCGCCGCGATGCCACTCATCGGTCCACGAGAAGGCGATCGCCCCGGCACAGCCCGAGGCGAAGGCGCCGCGGACCTGCCAGTCGATCGTGTCGGCCTGGGCCTCCTCCCCGTGGGTGCCGCTGTCGAGGCCGATCTCGGTCAGCACCAGGGGCCGGTCGCCGGCGAGGTTGTGCAGGCGGTGCAGGTAGGCCTCGAACGGAGTGGGCTGCTCGAGGAACACGTTGAAGCACATGAAGTCGAGGAAGTCGAGCTCGAGGTACTCGGTCGTCGGGTAGTTGACGTAGGTGACCGCCGCGCCGGGATCGGCCTCCTTGGCGGCGTCGTAAAGCCTCGCCAGGAAGCTCCGCACGGCGTCCGCGCCGTGCCAGCGCACGATCGGAGCCGGGATCTCGTTGCCGATGGCCCAGGCCAGCAACGCCGGGTGACCCGCGCGCGCTGCGATCTCACCGCGGGCGCGCTCGATGATCTCGCGCGCGCGCCGGCGCTCGTCCAAGAAGGTGACGTGCTGCTCCCAGGCCAGGCCGGCGAGGACGAAGAGGCCATGCTCGCCGGCGGCGTCCAGCAGCCAGAGCGGCGGCGGCGTGTAGAGCCGGACGACGTTGACGCCCGCATGCACCATCCGTGAGAAGTCCTCGCGGGTGCGGGCAGGCTCGTAAGGCTCCCCGTCCGGGCCAGGGGAGAAGGGACCGTAAGTCACGCCGCGGAGGTAGAGCTTCTCCTCACCGGCGCGGAAGAACTTTCCGTGAACCTCCGGGCGCACGCTGGTCAGGCGTGCCGCAGCGGGAGGGGCCGGCGCGGGTGATCGGGAGCCCGGGGCGGGGACGGCAGGCGAGGGGCGCATGTGAAAGGGCGAGCCGGGATGGGGTTACGTCGGCCGGCCCCGGGCCATCTCCGCCCGGGCACGGTCGCCGCCGAGCCGGCGCCGCCACGCTTCACAGCGCAACGCTGGACTCCGCCGGTGAGGCCTCCAGTTGGAGAACGGGCGCGAGCGCGCGCTTGCGACGCGCCACCGTACGCGCGGCGATGTGCCGGCTCAGGATCGCCGCGGGCATGACGACGACGGCGACCAGTCCCGCGGCCAGGATCACGGGCGTGAGGAGCACGGCGAGGGCCGCCCGGGTGACGAGAACCGGGAGACGCTGTCGTCTGGGAGCGAGAATCTTCACGAGCATTTCTGGGCTGTGCCCGGCTGCCTCATTGCGGACGGCGCACGATCTTGCGCCGGCGTAGGGGACGCCTTTGTCCCTATCCACGCTGCGGGGCCGCCAAAGTCAGGACCTATATTCAGAGCATCGGCAGCACTACGATCTCCCATTAACGCCAATGGAATTCACTGGATCGCGAGGACCGGCGGATCTCCTCCGGCGTGCCTTCGCCCCCGGCTCTCGCGCCGCCCAGCCGCGCCGCCGCTACGGGCTCATGCTCGCCTACGCCGGGCGGCGGTGGCGCGGCTGGAGCGCCATCTTCGCCACCACCGTGCTCGGCACGGGCGCGAGCCTGCTCGCGCCACTGCCGCTAAAAGTCCTCGTGGACAGCGTCCTCGGGTCCCAGCCGGCGCCCGCGGTCATGAGCTGGCTTCCCGGAGCGGGCACCCATCACGGCCTGCTCGTGTGG
The DNA here is from genome assembly GCA_035552215.1 of Solirubrobacteraceae bacterium. Classification (GTDB taxonomy): domain Bacteria; phylum Actinomycetota; class Thermoleophilia; order Solirubrobacterales; family Solirubrobacteraceae; genus Palsa-465. The sequence continues at coordinate 2,511 of DASZLV010000116.1, forward strand.
GTGGTGATCGCCGAGGTCCTCGTCTTCGTCGCCGCCAGCGTGATCGATGTCGCGAGCACGTTCCTGTGGACCGTCGTCGGGCAGGGCATGGTCTTCGACGTCGCGCGGGACGTCTTCGCCACGGTGCAGCGCCGCTCGTTGCGCGCCCACCTGCGCACTCCCGTGGGAGACACGATCGAGCGGGTGGCGGGCGACAGCTGGTCCGCGCACACGGTGATGGACGAGCTCATCTTTACGCCGCTGCACGCCGCCGTCACGATCGTCGCCGTCGCCGTGGTGCTGTGGACCCTCGACTCCGGGCTGACCCTGCTCGCCTTCGCGGTCGCGCCCCTGATGGCGCTGGCCCCGGTCTTGCTCGGCCGGCGGATCCGCTCGCTGGGGGAGGAGCAGCGCCAGGTGCAGGGACGCATTCACTCCCACGTCCAGCAGACCTTGGCCGGCATCCCGGTCGTGCAATCTTTCGGTCAGGAGACGCGCCAGCACCGCCGTTTCGAGCAACTCGCCAACACCGCCGTCCGGCTCCAGACGCGAGGGGCGCTGCTGGGCGGTCTCGGGGGCCTCGGCACCGGGCTCGTCACCACGCTCGGCACCGGGGTCGTGCTCCTCGTCGGCGCGCACGCGGTCCTCCATGGCCATCTCACGATCGGCGATCTGCTCGTGTTCGCGAGCTACGTCGGCATCCTCCAGGGTCAGATCGCCGGTCTCACCGGCATCTACTCGACCCTCCAGGGGGCACGGCCCAGCATCGATCGCGTGGTGGAGGTGTTGGATGCGCGGGCGGATGTGGAGGATCGTCCGGGTGCGGTGGTGTTGGGTGGGGTGCGTGGTGAGGTGGTGGTGGAGGGGGTGTCGTTTGGTTATGAGGTGGGGCGGCCGGTGTTGCGTGGGGTGAGTTTTTCGGCGCGTCCGGGTGTGGTGGTGGCGGTGGTGGGTCCGACGGGGGCGGGGAAGACGACGCTGGTGGGGTTGGTGCCGCGGTTTTTTGATCCTGATGCGGGTCGGGTGTTGCTCGATGGTCGTGATGTGCGTGAGGTGCGGTTGCGGCAGGTGCGTGA
>DASZLV010000117.1:0-60137 GCA_035552215.1 Solirubrobacteraceae bacterium
GCGCGCCGAGGACGACGCCGCGGCGCGAGCCCGAGTCGACGCCACCATGCGCGACCTCTTCGGGATCGTGCGCGCGCGTCGCTACTCGGGCCGGGTCGAGGCCGTGGCCTCCGAGCTCACGGCGCCGCAACTCGGGTTGACCGACGCACGCCGCGACGAGCTCGCCGAGCGCGTGAGCACGATCGTGCACTCCGCCGCCTCGGTGTCCTTCACCCTCCCGCTCGACGAGGCCCGCGCCATCAACCTCGACGGCACGCGCCGGATGCTCGACTTCGCCGAGCTCGCCTGCGACCGCGGCGGCCTCGATCGCTACGCCCACGTCTCCACCGCCTACGTGGCGGGTACGCACGCCGGGCGCTTCTCCGAGTGCGACCTCGACGTCGGCCAGGAGTTCCACAATTCCTACGAGCAGTCCAAGTGCGAGTCCGAGCGCCTCGTCCATGACCGCACCTCGGTTCCGTCGACGATCATGCGGCCCTCGATCGTCGTCGGCGACCGCCACAGTGGCTGGACCGCCGCCTTCAATGTCATGTACTGGCCGCTGCGCGCCTTCGCGCGCGGGCTCTACTCCGCGGTCCCCGCCGATCCCTCGGCGCCCCTCGACGTGGTGTCGATCGACTATGTCGCCGACGCCATCCACGCGCTGTGCGAGATGCCCGGCGGGATCGGCGAGACCTACCACCTCACCGCCGGGGCCAACGCGAGCACGATCGGCGAGGTCGCCGAGCTCGCCAGCCGCTACTTCGACCGGCCCACCCCCGCGGTGCTCTCGCCCGCCGACTTCGCGCTCGTCGCCCGCGACGTCACTGCGACCCAGCGCGCGGCCCTTGAGAGCAGCGTCGCCTACTTCCCCTACTTCGCGATCGGGACGACGTTCGACAATACGGCGGCGTGCGCCCGCCTCGATCCCCGAGAGATCCTCGTCTCGCCGCTGCGCGACTATCTCACCCGCCTGCTCGACTTCGCCACCGCGAGCCGATGGGGCAAACGCCCGATCGGACGGGCCGAGGCCTTGGCGGCCTGAGCCGTGCACGCGCCCGCCGATACCGCCCGCTTCCGCGCCGACGACCCCGACATCCTCGTCACCGCCTCCCTGGCCTGTCCGCTGTGCTTGCGCAGCGGCGACGTCGAGTGGCGTCTTGACACCGACGGCTACGATCCCTCGGTGCAATGTCTGTGCCGACCGTGCAACGAGCGCTGGCGGGTGTATCTCGCGCCCCAGCAGGAGCTCCGCATCGGTCTCATGGCCGCCCACGCGGCCTAGCCGGTAACCCCCGCGCGGCGGTTGCGGCGCTGTGAGCGCGCCCGAGACCGCCGGCGTCAAGACGGCCTCAAATATCGACGCGCTCGAATTATTCGTCGAGGTCCTCTCGCAGGCCGAGGAGGTCTCAACACCCGACGCCTTCTACGGGCGGCTGTGTGAGGCGGTGTGCCGCCTGGCGGCCATGCGGCGGGCCCTGATCTTCCGCTACGACGGCGCCCGGCGGATGGTGCGCGCGGCGGGCTCGCACGGGATCGACCTGCGCCAGCTCGCGGGCGCTCACGTCACCGTCGAGTCGGCTCCGATCGCGGCGCGTGCGCTTCAGGAGGACCGGGTCATCGAGGTGGTGGGCGACCTCACCGGCCAGGTCTCCGACGAGTTCATCGGGATGATCTCCGAACCGGCGCGACTAGTGTGCGCGCCCATGGCCGCGGCAGGCCGGGCCGTCGGGGTGATCCTCGCCGACCGCCGCCTCGAGGATCCCCCGCTCGACGACGCCGAGCGCTACCTCCTGTGGACCCTCGGCAAGGCTGCCGCCCTCGCCTCGGTGGCGCGGATCGCCGCCACTCAGGCCGAGAAGGCCCACCAGCTCGAGCAGCGCATCGACCTGGCGCGGGAGATCCACGAGGGGGTCATGCAGCGGCTCTTCGGGGTCTCCATGGCCCTCGATGGGGCCGGCGACCTGCCCGAGGACTCGCGCCACCGCTGCGCGGCCGAGACCCAGGCGGCGCTGGGCGACCTGCGCACCGCGATCCAGCGGCCGCTCGGTCGCAGCCCGCGCGCCACCCGCACCACCTTCCTGGCCGAGGTGGAGCGCCTGGGGCGAGCGCATCCCGACCTTGGCGTCATGCTCGAGGAGGGAAGCGGGAGCGCGGTTCCCGCCGCGCTCGAGCCGCTCGCCCAGTCGGTGCTCGCCGAGGCCATCCGCAACGCTCACAAGCACGCCACCCCGACGCGGGTGTCCGTCCGCCTAGCCCAGCTCGAAGACGCCTTCGTGCTCGAGGTCGCCAACGACGGCGTCCTTGGCCGCGGGCGGCGACCGGCGGGAATGGGGCTGCGCCTGGCCGCGCTCGAGGCCCTCCAGAGCGGGGGGGTCGTCGAGTTCGGCGAGCGTGAGCCGGGAACCTGGCAGGTCAGGCTCGTCGTTCCCAACGATGACTGAACCTGACCTGGACGCGCCGCTGAGCCCCACGCGACTGCGGGTCCTCGTGGTCGACGATCACGACGTCGTCCACTGGGGCTTTCGCCTCATGCTCACCGAGCAGCCGTGGGTCGAGCGGTGCCTGAGCGCGAGCACCGGGGCCGAGGCGATCTCTCTGGCCACCCGCTACAGCCCGCATGTCGCTCTCGTCGACCTGTTCATCGGCGAGGAGTCAGGCGCGGAGATCTGCGAGCAGCTCCGCGCCGCGGTCCCCGCCACCCGGGTGCTGCTGTTCTCGGGCTCGGGCGCCATCTCCGCTCAGGCGGCGCGCGCCGCGGGCGCCTCCGGGTTCGCCCTCAAGGACTGGTCCGCCCGGCGCATCGCCACCGCCATCCTCACCGTGGGCCGCGGCAAGACGGTGTTCGAGCCCCAGGACCGCACCGCGGTGCTCCGCCTCTCCGATCGCGAGCGCACAGTGCTCGAGCTCATGGCCTCCGGCGCCACCAACCCCGAGATCGCCGAGAAGCTCCATCTCTCCCGCCACACGGTCAAGGAGCACACGAGCGCCGTGTACCGCAAGCTCGAGGTGCGCAACCGGACCGAGGCGGTCCAGCGGGCGCAGCGACTCGGGCTCGTGGGTTAAGCGTCGCGGTTGCGCGAGCGCGGGAGGTTGACGGGCATGCCGTCGTCGAGCGGCGGTGGCGAGCTGAGCTCCTTGGGGCCGTGGCCGCGGACACCAGCCGCCGGGAGTTCCCCGCCAGGCGAGCGCTCATGGGAGTCGGCCGACTCCCCGGAATCGGCGCGAGCCGACTCCCCCACCGCCTTGATGAGCGGCTTGATCAGGTCGATGGGGAGCGGGAAGACGATCGTCGAGTTCTGATCGCCCCCGATCTCGCGTAGCGTCTGCAGGTAGCGGAGCTGGAGGGTCACCGGGTTGACCGAGATGACGTCGGCGGCCTCGGCGAGCTTCGCGGCGGCCTGGGCCTCGCCTTCGGCGTTGATGATCTTGGCCCGGCGCTCGCGCTCGGCCTCTGCCTGCCTGGCGATGGCGTGCTGCATGCGCTCGGGGATCTCGACATCCTTGATCTCCACCGCGGTGACCTTGATCCCCCATGGCTCGGTGTGGGCGTCGATGATGTGCTGGAGATTGTCGTTGAGGCTGTCGCGCTCGCCGAGCAAGGTGTCGAGGTCGGCGCCGCCGAGGACCGAGCGCAGGGTGGTCTGCGCGACCTGGAGCGTCGCCTCCCCGTAGTTCTGGACCTCGACCACGGCCCGGTTGGGATCGATCACGCGGTAGTAGGCGACGGCGGTGACGCGCGCGGGGACGTTGTCGCGAGTGATGATCTCCTGGGGCGGGACCTTGAGGGTGATGGTGCGCAGGCTCATCTTGACCATCCGGTCGATCCCGGGAATGAGCAAGATCACCCCCGGGCCGCGCTGGTCCATCAGGCGCCCGAGGCGGAAGACCACGCCGCGCTCGTACTCGCGGAGCACCCGGACCGAGGCCGCGGCGGCGGTTGCCGCCACCACGAGGAGGACGACGAGGATGACGATGACGGCAGCGATCATGGTGCGAGCTCCCATTCGTAGGCGCGGCGCACCGCGAGGGTCAGGCCAGTGAGCCGCTCGACGACCACGGGGTCGCCGGCGTGGAGCTCCTGAGTGTCATGGTCGTCCTCCGACCACGAGAGACAGGCCTTCCACAGGGCGCCATCGACCTTCACCCGTCCCGTGGGAGCGCCCCAGCTCTGGACGACGCCGACCCGGCCCACCAGGCCTTCGGCGCCCGTCCTCACCCGGCGGCGGCTGGAGCTTCGCCCAGCGCGGATCGCCACCCCCGCGACCGTGAGACTGGTGGCCGCGAGGAGGACGGCGAGCACGACGGCGATGACGATGCCTCCGCCGAGGCCGCTGATCGCGAGCACGGCACCGACGCCCAGAGCGAGCGCACCAGGCGCGGCGAGCATTCCCAGCGAGGCGACGTGGGTCTCGATCACCACCAGCGTGGCTCCAATGAGGAGAAGGGCGATACCGAGAGCCGTCATTGCCGCTTAATCGTACGCTCGTGCGTACATGGGGTCGAATCCCGGGATGTCGGCCCTCAGGCGAGCTCCCGACAGGAGCGAAGCGCTCCGGGATGTGCGCGCCATTGGTTGGCCTCTACCCCCCGGATGTCTGGTTTGGGCCCGCCGCCGCTCGCTTCCTGGGCGCGGTTCCTCGAACGTGTTCGTAGTGGCTACCACGTTGACTCCCCGCGAGGCCCTGCACGGCGAAGCGGGCGAGGCTGCCCGCCTGCGCGGAGCGGCCATCGCCTCCGTCGGTGTGAGCATGCCCGAACGCGTCGTCTCCAACGCCGAGGTGGCCGAACGCCTCGGTGTCGACGCCCAGTGGATCGAGCGCCGGACGGGCATCCAGGCGCGGCGCTGGGCGGGGCCGGAGGACCGCTTGGACGCGCACGCCGCCGCGGCAGCGCGGGACGCCCTCGAACGTGCCGGCATCTCGCCGGTCGAGGTCGATCTCGTGCTCGTCGCCACGACCACGGCGGACGAGGTCCTCCCCAACGCGGCACCCCTGGTGGCCTACGCGCTCGGCGCCACGCGCGCCGGCGCCTTCGACATCGGCGCCGCCTGCGCGGGCTTCCTGTCGGCGATGGCCGTCGGATGCGCCCAGATCGAATCCGGGCGCGCGGACTGCGTGGTGGTCGTGGGCGCGGACTTCATGTCGAGGCTGCTGAACCGCGACGACCGGATGACCGCGGGTGTTTTCGGCGATGGCGCGGGAGCCGTGGTCCTCACCGCGATCGACGAGGCGAGCCGGGTCGGTCCGATCATGCTCGGTTCCGACGGCGCCGGCGCGGAGCTCATCTTCGTCAAGCGCAGCGAGGCGCTCATTCACATGGCCGGGCACGAGACCTTCCGCGAGGCGGTGAACCACCTTGCCGAGAGCACCCTCACCGCCGCCGAGGCGGCGGGCGTGACCCTCGAGGAGATCGATCGCTTCGTCTACCACCAGGCCAACGGCCGCATCCTCCGCGCCGTCGGCGAAAAGCTCGATCTCCCCGCCGACCGCGTGGTCGACTGCATCGGGCAGTACGGCAACACCTCGGCGGCGACCCTTCCCCTGGCCCTCGCGTTCAGCGAGGCCGAAGGCGGGCTTCGCCCCGGCGATCGCGTGCTCATCGCCGCCTTCGGGGCCGGGTTCACGTGGGGCGCAACCGTGGTCGAATGGGGTGCAGCATGAACCGGCGCGTAGTCATCACCGGCGTGGGCGCGATCACCCCGCTCGGCGTCGGTGCGCGTGCGCTGCACGAGGGCTGGTTGGCCCGCCGGTCCGGGATCGAGGACGGCACCGGAGCGTGCCGGGACTTCGATCCCACCGACGTGATGTCAACCAAGGAGGTACGGCGCAGCGACCGTTTCGCCCAGCTGGCGATCGCCGCGTGCGCCGAGGCCATCGCCGACGCCGGATGGGATCCGGTCGAGCCGCCGTGCGAGTCGGACATGGTCGGGTGCGTGATCGGCAGCGGAATCGGCGGCATGCAGAGCTTCGAGACGTCCTGCGATGTGCTGCGCGACCGCGGACCGGACCGCGTGTCCCCGCTGTCGATCCCGCTCATTATGGGTAACGCGGCCTCGGGGCTGCTGGCCATGCGCCACGGCCTCCGCGGCCCGGTCTTCGGCGTGATGTCGGCGTGCGCGTCGGGGACACACGCGATCGGCACCGCCGCCCGCATGATCCAGGTCGGCGACGCCGACGCCGTCGTCGCCGGCGGCGCCGAAGCGACCTTGACGCCGCTGGCGCGGGCCGCCTTCTCGGCCATGGAAGCCACGTCGCCCTCGGGCACCTCGCGCCCGTTCGATGCACGGCGCGACGGCTTCGTCATGGGGGAAGCCTCCGGCGTGCTCGTGCTCGAGTCCGCTGAGCTTGCCGCCGCGCGCGGGGCCCGCGTGCTCGGCGAAGTGCTCGGCTATGCGGCGACCGCCGACGCCCACCACCTGACGGCGCCCGATCCGAGCGGCGCCCGCGCAGCGCTGGCCATTACCCGAGCTCTGGCCGACGCCGGCGTCGAGCCCGGGGACCTCGACTACGTCAACGCCCACGGGACCTCGACGCCTCTCAACGACCGCTCGGAGACCGGCGCGCTCAAGCTCGCCCTCGGCGAGTACGCCATGCGCGTGCCCGTGTCCTCGACCAAGTCGGCGATCGGCCATTCGCTGGGCGCCGCCGGGGCCGTCGAGGCCATCGCCACCATCCTCGCCCTCGGCGACCGCCTGGCGCCCCCCACCCTGGGCTACGAAGAGCAGGAGGAGGGGCTCGACCTCGACTACGTCCCCGACGGTCCCCGTCCCCTCCGCGTCCGCCAGAACGGCAGCGGCCCCAAGCCCGGAGTGGCGATCTCGAACTCGTTCGGCTTCGGCGGACACAACGCCGTGCTGTGCCTGGGCGGCGCCCCCGCGCTCAGCCACTGAGCCTCCCCCCGGCTACGCTGCCCGCGTGCGCCTGCGCCCGCTGCTGGTCCTTGCCGCCGCGCTCGTGCTGCTGTCGTCCTGCGGGTCCTCGGCGCCCAAGGCGCCGGCAGTGAGCACCCTGAGCCGCTCATCGCCCGCCCTCAGCACCACCCCGGGCCAACCCCCGAAGCCCCAGGGGATTGCCGTCGGCACCGCTCAGCGCGTCGGCGCGGGCGCCACCACTCTCGTCGTCGAGGTCACCAAGGTCATCGATCCCCTCCGGGGCTCGGGTGCCAGGGTCCCGGCGGGCATGCACCCGATCGGCGTCCTCGTCACCGTGCGCAACGCCGGCCCCAGCACCTACGACAGCTCGTACACCAGCGACTTCTCGCTGCTCTATCCCGGCGGTCGCGCGCTGCCCGTATTCGCTCCCGCCGGCGTGTGCAAGACCCTCGTGCAGGACTTCATGAACCAGCTGGCGGCGAGCGTGTCGCGTACCGGGTGCATCGCCTACCTGATCCCGGCCGGGAAGGCCCCGACCACTGTGCGCCTCGCGCCCGACGGTGGCACCGCGGGCCACCGCGTGTCCTGGGCGGTCGGCTAAGAGGCGGCCGGGTCGTAGGCGGCGGCGAGCAGCGCCTCGAAGGTGCAGAGCTTCACGCGAGGGCGCTCGTGGGGTTCCCCCGAGGAGCGCTCAGCACGGTCAATGGCCTGCCACCCGGCATAGGTCACGTGGTCGGGGCGGCGCTCGGTGACCAGCGCTTCGACCGCTTCGGCGGAGGGGTCGGAGGGCTCGTGGAGGGCGCCCTCGTCCAGGTCGGCGAGGAGACTGTCGACGGTGTCGTGCGCATCCTTCTTGTTGGTACCGATGACGCCGCTCGGCCCGCGCTTGATCCAGCCCACCGTGTACTCGCCCCGCACGGGGGTTCCGGTGTCGGGGTCGATGACCCGGCCATGCTCGTGGGGGATGGTGCCGCGCCGATCGTCGAAGGGAACGCCGGGGAGCGCGACGCCGCGGTAGCCGATCGAGCGCAGGACGATGCCCGCCTCGATGATCTCGCGGCGCTCGGTCGCGACGGGGCGCAGGACTCCGTCCTTGTCCCAACCGATCTCGTTGTGTACGAGCTCGACGCCCTCCACCCGTTCCTCGCCGAGGATCGCCACCGGCGAGACGAGAAAGCGCAGGATGATGCGCCGCCGCTTGCCGGTGGGCTCGCGCTCGGAGTAACCGGTGAGGATCTCCACGTTCTTGCGCGCCGTGAGGTCGCCCTCGCTCTCGATCGAGCGCGCGCTGTGCTCGTCGAGAGCGACCGCCTCGGGATCGACGACCACGTCGGCGTCGAGCATCTCGCCGAGCTCGAGGAGCTCGGGATTGGTGAAAGCCGCCTGCGCCGGTCCGCGGCGCCCGAGCACAACGATCTCCTCGATCGCGTGGTCCCTGAGGACCTCCAGGGCGTGGTCGGCGACGTCGGTTCGCTCGAGCTCGGCGGGAGTGATCGCGAGCATGCGGGCAACGTCCATCGCCACGTTCCCGTTACCCACGACCACGGCCCGCCGGCAGCTGAGGTCGAACTCGCGGTGGTGGTGGTCGGGGTGGCCGTTGTACCAGGCGACGAACTCGGTCGCCGCCACGCTTCCGGGCAGGTCCTCACCCGGGATCCCCATCCGCTTGTCGGTCTCGGCGCCGACCGCGTAGATCACCGCGTGGTAGCGAGAGACGAGATCCTCATGCGAGATGTCGCGGCCGACCTCGACGTTCCCGAAGAAGCGAAAGCCGGGCTTGGCTGCGGTCTTCTCGAACACTCGCGACACGGCCTTGATGTTCGGATGATCGGGCGCCACTCCGCCGCGTACGAGCCCCCACGGCGTCGGCAGCCGGTCGAACATGTCGACCTCGACGACGAGATCCGGTCGCCCCTTGGCGGTGAGGAGGTGACCCGCCGCATAGAACCCGGACGGGCCCGAGCCGATGATGGCGACACGGAGGGGGGTCGTTTCGGTCCCGGGGGGCGTCATGGTGCTTGTGAGCGTAGCGATCTGAGGAGATGCTCAGTGGTACTGTCGCTGCGGGCAGTCGCCGCCAACCGAGGGGAAGAGCAATGGCGCAAGAGGTGGAGTTCGGCAACGCTGGGCACGGCAAGATCCGCAGCTTCGCGGTCGGATTTGGATTAGCGATCATCACGCTCGGGATCTACTACGTGTTCTGGTACTACCTCGTCAACGATGAGCTCAAGGACATCGGGATCAACGGGAATGACCCGAAGCTCGCGCAATCCAGTCCAGCCATGTCTGTGACCGCGGTGACCCTCGGCAGCTTGATCTTCGTGCCGCCGCTGCTCTCGGTCTACAACTACGGGCAGCGCATCAAACGCGCTCAGCGGCTCGTGGGAATCGATTCCGCTCGTCAGATCAGCCCGATGCTGGCGTTTCTGCTCGTGTTTCCTGGCAGCTTTTTCGTCATCCCGGTGTTGTTTCACTACTGGTACGTAACCGACCATCAGAACCGCGCGCTAAGGGCAGCGGGCGGGCTCGACCCGATCCACGGATAGCGCTCAGCCGCCCTCGACCTTGCGCTTGAGCTCACCCGCGCGGGCGCCGACGAGCATTGCGCGGATCACGCCTTCGACCGGCCCGCGCACGACCATCCCCAGCATCCGGCCGAGGTCGACGTCGATCGCGTAGGTGGCGCGGGTACGGCCCTCGCCCAGATCCTCGAGCTCCCAGCGACCGTCGACCGACTTGAGCTCGCCCTTCTCCTGCCTCCAGCTCAGGCGCTCCGGGCCGTCATAGGAGAAGCGGACGATGGACTTGACCTTGCGGACCTTGATGTCGGATTCGGTCTCCGAGAGGGTCGGGCGGCCCTCGTCGTCGTGTTCGAGCGGGCGCAGCCCGTCGAGACCCCCCTGCCACTGGGGCGCGGTTTCGACGTCCTCCACCACCGCCCACACCTGGTCGATCGGAGCTTCGACCACCACCGTGGATGACCCGCTTAGCTTCGACACCTATCCCCCTCACTGATCGTTGACTGGACTCGCGACGTTACACGTGGTGACGCGCCGCGCCCGGGCAACCCTCTAGCATCGTCGCGCAGCGCGGTGGCCGGTGCGGCGCGGAAACTTCCCATGTTCGCCTTTCCTAAAGCGCCGTTGCGCGCCCTGTTGCTGGCCTGCGCCCTCACCCTGACGGCGAGCGCCGTCGCCGAGGCCCAGGGCCCCGTCTATGCCGCCACGCCCCCCACCAAGGGGGCGCTCTACAGCGATGGGCAGACCGACCGCTACCTGCTCGGGGGCACTTGGCTCTACCAAGCTGACCCCGGGGACGTGGGCCTGGCCCAGGGTTGGCAGAACGCGGGCTCGACCTCCGGGTGGACCGGGGTGACAATCCCCAACGCCTACAACGCCGGGCAGCTCACCTCCCCGAGCATGACCGGCTATGTGGGCTGGTATCGCCGGGACTTCACCATGCCCGCGAGCGCGTTCCCCAAGTATGTGAAGAAGACCGATCAACACTGGATCATCAACTTCCAGTCGGTCAACTACTCGATGACGGTATGGCTGAACGGACGCCAGATCGGCACCCACTCGATCGCCTACCTGCCCTTCGAGTTCGACCTCACGGGGCTACGCCGCGGGGTCAACCATCTGGTCGTCCGCGTCGACAATCGACGCAACCCCTCGGATTTCCCGCCGGGGCCGGGCGGGCAGTGGTGGAACTACGGCGGCCTCCTGGGCGAGGTGTACCTGCGCTCCGTGGCGGGCGCTGACATCTCCCAGGTCCAGGTGCGACCGCTCCTCCCCTGCCCGACCTGCAGCTCGACGATCGCCGAGCAGGCCCTGATCCGCAACCTCACAGGCGCACCGTTACCCGTGCGCCTGCGCGGCAACTACGGCAGCGTGCCGCTCAACTTCGGCCAGGCGACGATCGCCCCCCACGGCACCTGGACCGCCACCGCCACCGCGCGGATCGTCCACCCCAGCCTGTGGGCGCCCGGTCATCCCACGCTCTACCGCGCGACCCTCAATCTGACCAACAACAAAGGCCAGAGCCTCGGCGGGTACCTCGACTACAGCGGCATCCGTTCGATCACCGTGACCAAGAGCGGCCGCCTCGAGCTCAACGGCCATCTGCTCAACCTCCGGGGCTTCAACATCCACGACCAGACGCTGACCTCGGGTGGCGCCATGACCATTCCCCAGATGCGGGCTCTCATCGGGTACGCGCGCTCGCTGGGAGCGGACGCGATCCGCGCCCATTACCCGATCACCCCGGCGATGGAACAGATGGCCGATGAGGATGGGCTCCTGGTGTGGTCGGAGATCCCCGTCTACCAGGTCAAGAGCGCGTACCTGGGCCAGCCCGGGGAGATCGCGCGAGCACTGGCGCTGCTCAAGGTGAACATCCTCGCCAACGAGAACCACCCGTCGGTCATGACTTGGAGCATCGGCAACGAGCTTCCCACCCCGGTGCCCCCGGCCGAGGCCAGCTACATCGCCAGCGCCTCGGCCCTCAGCCGCCAGCTTGACCCCACGCGACCGGTCGCCCTGGCGGCGAGCGACTGGCCGGGAGTCGACTGTCAGCCCGCCTACGCGCCGCTCGACCTGATCGGCTTCAACGACTACTTCGGCTGGTTCGACGCCGGCGACGGCGCCACCGCCGACCGCCAGGAACTCAGTCCCTTCCTCGACAGCTTCCGCGCCTGTTACCCGACGAAGGCGCTGATGGTGACCGAGTTCGGCTTCGACGGTAACCGGACCGGACCCGTCGAGGAGTACGGAACCTACGCCTTCCAAACCGACGCCATCGCCTATCACCTCGGCGTCTTCGCCACCAAGCCATGGCTCTCGGGGGTGATGTACTTCGCGCTCCAGAACTACGTGGCCTATCCCGGCTACGTCGGCGGCGACCCCCTGTCCAACCAGCCGTTCAACGAGAAGGGCGTCGTCGACTTCCAGGGGAACCTCAAGCCCGCGGCAGCGACCATCTCCTCGATCTACCACTCGACGGTTCAGGTCGCGCCGGGGCGCTAGACGGGCGGCGGCCGGCGGCGGGCACGGCCAGCGATAATCCCGAGGGGGATGAGCGCCACGGCCACAGCCACCCCGTATGCAGGGCGCACGGCGTGGGCGCGAAACCTCGCGACGCCGGTCCGTGACTTCCTCGGCGCCGAGACGGGCAGCGCCGCGGTGGTGGCAGCGGCGACGGTCATCGCGCTGCTGTGGGCCAATTCCCCCTGGTCGCACTCCTACCAGACGGTGTGGGCGACCAATATGGCCGTCCGCGTCGGCAGCGCCGCCATCTCGACCGACCTGCGCCACTGGGTCAACGAGGGCCTGATGACCTTGTTCTTTCTCGTCGTCGGCCTCGAGGCCAAGCGCGAGATGGACCTTGGCGAGTTCCGCGACCGCCGCCGGATCGCCGTGCCCGTGCTCGCCGCCGTGGGCGGGATGGTCGTTCCCATCGCCATCTACCTCGCCTTCAACGCCGGCGGTGCCGGGGCCCACGGGTGGGGTGCAGCGATGTCGACCGATACCGCCTTCGCCCTCGGGGCGCTCGCGCTCATGACCCCGCGCGCCGCCACCCGGATGCGCGTGTTCCTGCTCACCCTCGCCGTCGTCGATGACCTGTGCGGGCTCGCGGTCATCGCCATCGTCTACACCTCCCACGTCTCGGTCGTCGCGCTCGTCGCCGCCCTCGGGTTCCTCGCGGCGCTGCTCGGACTCCGCTACGCCCCCTCGTGGCGCCGCCCCCTGTCGGTGGCGGCGGCCTTGGGCATGTGGGTGGCGCTGTTCAAGTCGGGCATCGACCCAGTGATCTCGGGACTTGCCGTCGGCCTCGCCACGAGCGCCTATCCGCCCTCGCGCGAGGACCTCGAGCGGGCAACCGCGCTCGCGTACTCGTTCCGCGAGCAGCCCACCCCAGAGCTCGCCAGGTCAGTCCAGGTCGGGATCGGCTCCGCCATCTCGCCCAACGAGCGTCTTCAGTACAGCCTCCACCCGTGGACGAGCTACGTGATCGTGCCCCTGTTCGCACTCGCCAACGGCGGGGTCCATATCACCGGCACCCTACTCGGGCACGCCCTCAGCTCGCCGATCACCATGGGCATCTTCGTCGGCTACGTGGTGGGCAAACCCGTGGGGATCACCGCGGCGTCGTGGATCGCCTCGCGGCCCGCCCTCCACGGTCCCCGCCCGCCGGTGAGCGGCCCCATCCTCGCCGCCGGCGGCGCCGTGGCCGGAATCGGGTTCACCGTCTCGCTGCTCATCTCGAGCCTGGCCTTCAGCGGCGAGCGCCTCGATCAAGCCAAGCTCGGTGCCCTCGGCTCGGTGATCATCGCCCCCATCGTCGCCTGGCTCCTCCTGCGCCTCGTGCGCAAGCTGCCGGCGGCGACCCGGGCGCGTCAGCTCGCGGCGACAGCCGAGGACATCCTCGACCTGTCGATGGACATCGACCCCGAGCGCGATCACATCCGCGGACCCGAGGACGCCGACGTGACCCTGGTCGAGTACGGCGATTTCGAGTGCACCTATTGCGGCCAGGCCGAGGGCGCGATCCGCGAGCTCCTGAGCTCGACCGATGACGACGTGCGCTACGTATGGCGCCACCTGCCGCTCAATGACGTCCATCCCAACGGCCAGCTTGCCGCCGAAGCCTCGGAGGCCGCCGCGGCCCAGGGCAAGTTCTGGGACATGCACGACATCCTCCTCGAGCACCAGGGCGAGCTCACCCTCCGTGACCTCGCCGGCTACGCCGAGCAGCTCGGCCTCGATACCAAGCGCTTCCTCGATGAGCTCCGCCGCCGCGAGTACGCCCCACGCGTCGCCGAGGACGTCGCCACCGCCGACGAGAGCGGCGTCTCGGGCACGCCCACCTTCTTCATCAACGGCCGCCGCCACTATGGCGCCTACGACATCGGAACCCTCACCGAGACGGTGAAAGCCGCGCGCAACCGCGCCCGCGCGCGCGCCAAGGTCTGAGAGGTTTGGTTTCAGATCTCCGGCAGAGGGGGAGGAGATTTTCGTCGCAGGGATTCAGGTCGAGGCAGAGTGATTCTGCCGACAGCATTTCTATGGTTACGTTCACTATGACTTGGCCAAGTCTTGTTCGTCGGGCCGCACGTCGGCGTCGCTCCGCGGCGGTGAACGGTGCCATCTCAAGCCGTCCGTCAAGCGCCGACGGCGATCACGATCACCCTGACCGCCATCCCGCCATGGCCCGGATCGACGTTTCCCCGGTGCACGGTCGCCACTGCGACTGCGACCGATGCCAGCGGGCCGAGGGGGCGCGCGAGTCCGCGGCGTAGGGGGGGTTGGGCGTTGGGGCGGCGGGGGGCGGCGCTTTGGGGCGGGGCGGTTGGGGCGGCGGGCGCGCCTGGTCGCCACGGGCAGTGGGCCGAGCCCGTGCGAGTTCCGGACCTCCTGCGGCGTAATTCGCACCGGCCTGCGCGAACTGTCACGGGGGAGTGACATGCGCTCCGACATTGCCTCGCGGCCCTGGCCTGGCCTGGCGCTGCGAGGGGCCGGTGTGCTTAAACGCCCTCAGGCGAGGTTAAAGCCCACCGGCCTCCGGGAGCCGTCACGGGCGCGTGACACGCGTCACGAGATTGCCTCGCGTAGGCGGCGGTCAGACGGTAAGGCGCGGCGGGGGGGAATTTCCGCCCGGCCGGCCCCCATCCGTCCCCACCCGCGCGGCGATCCCGCCGCGTGCGGCGATCTCGGCCGCCCGCCGCGAACTGGGGCGCTTTCGTCCGACCCCTCGGACTGATGTGCCTCAGTTCGCCGGGCGCCCACGCGGCGCCGGCGCCGGCGCCCCCACGCGCGGCGACCCCCCACGGCGGCGCCCCCACGCGCCCGGCAATCCCACCCCCCACGCGCCCGGCAATCCGACCGCCCGCCCCACGACCCGCCACCCCCGCCCCGCTACCGTCCCGCCCGTGCCGCCCCGATCACAGGACGCCCTGCGCCGGATCGACGCTCTCTCCGGGGTCGCGCTGCGCCTGGCCCGCACCGCCCCCAGCGGCCGGATCGTCCTCGCGCGTGTGGCTCGGGCCATCGACCCCGACTGGATCACGCGGCCGTGGGGGGACGAGCTGGCGGCCGAGCTCGAGGTGGCGGCGGCGCACCCGCCCGAGCCGATGCGGGCCCGCGCGGTAGAGCGGACGCTGAAAGACGCGTGGGGAGTCAAGCCGACCGAGGAGCTCGACGAGCTCGAGCTCGAGCCGGTGGCGGTCACGCCGACGGCGCAGGTCCATCGCGGCACCCTTGACGGCGAGCCGGTGGCGGTGAAGCTGATCCGGCCGGGGATCGCTGCGACGGTGCGCCAGGACCTCGTGCTCCTCGACGGCCTGACGGCCCCGCTCGCCGCGGCGTTTCCCGCCCTCGACCCGCAGGCGCTGATCCGCGAGGCGCGCAAGCGGATACAGGACGAGCTCGACCTCGAGCACGAGGCGGAGAGCCTGAGGGGCTTCCATCGCGCCCTGCGCTCGCACCCCTTCCTCACCGTGCCGGCGCCCGTGACCCGGCTGGCGCACGAGGCGGTGCTGGTGAGCGCATGGATCGACGGGGTCCCGATCGTGAGCGCGCCGGATCCCGACCTCGCGGCGGCGCGGCTCGTGACCTTCGTGATCGGGGCCGCGCGCTTCGGGGTCATGCACGCCGATCCCGATCCCGACGATGTGCTCGTGCTCGCCGACGGCCGCTTGGCCATCCTCGACTTCGGCGCCACCCGCACGGTGATCGCGGAGCGCGTCGACCATGCGTACGAGGCCCTCGAAGCGTTCGCCGCCGGCGACGACGCCCGGCTCGGCGCGGCGCTGGAAAAGCTCGGAGCGCTTCCGGGCAGCGAGGCGGCACGCGCCGGAGAGCTCGGGCGCCACGCCCTCGGTGACCTTGCTGGTCCGGGCTCGTCGCGCCTCGACACCGAGGCGGTGATCGACGCGCGCGATCGCCTGCTCGAGCGGACGGACGCGCTCGTGCGCGTGATCCTCGCCGGTTCGCTCGCGCCCGAGGACCTGTGGCCGGCGCGCGCCGTCGGCCAGCTTTTCGGCGTGATCGCCCGCACGGGGGCGAGCGGCGATTGGCTCGAGCTCGCCCGAGCCGCCCTGCGCGACGGCTGGGACGCCCTGGAAATCCCGCACGCCCTGGATCAGGGGTAGCAACCAGCACTCGATTTCGGTTAATGTTGGTGTCGGCGCTCCGGGGGCGCGGTGCGCGGAACTCGGGGAGTCTCTCAGGAAAGGTTGCGTCCACAATGGAGTCAGCGTCCACGCCCGTCCAGCGGATCGCCGAGCTGGGGCTCGTCCTGCCCCCGCCGGAGACTCCGAGCGGCGCGTACCTCGAGAGCAAACGGGTCGGCAGGATGCTCTATCTCGCCGGCCATGGGCCGATCGACGGTGACAGCGTCACCACCGGGGTGGTGGGTAAGGACATGACGACGGCGCTGGCCGCGGCTGCGGCTCAGCTCACCGGGCTCTCGCTCCTCTCGACCATGAACGCCGCCGTCGGCCTCGACGCCGTCGAGGGCATCCTCAGCGTTCGCGGCTACGTCAACTGCGTGCCCTGGTTCACCGAGCAGCCGGCGGTGATCGACGGCTGCTCGAACCTCTTCCTCGAGGTCTTCGGCGAGGCGGGCAAGCATGTGCGCTGCGCCATCGGCGTCGCCTCCCTCCCCTTCGGGATCCCCGTGGAGATCGAGTGCGTGGCGCTCCTGGGCGAGGAGGGCGCGCCCGCGCGCTTGCAGTGAGCACCTCTCCAACCCAGAGCCGCACCGTCAACCTCGCCAACGTCACCCCGGCACAGCTTCTCCTGCGCTATCTGGCCCTCGAGGGGGTGACGACGCTCTTCGGCATTCCCGGCGCCGCCGTCATGCAGCTGCTCTACGAGCTCCGGGTGCACTCCGACACCTTCTCCTTCGTCATCTGCCGGCAGGAGACCGGCGCCGCCTACATCGCCGACGGCTACGCGCGGGTCAGCGACGGCCTTGGCGTCGTGCTCGTGACCTCGGGGCCGGGGGCGACGAATGCGCTCACCGGTGTTGTCAACGCGGATGAGTGCGGGACCGCCGTGCTGGCGATCTCCGGGGAGGTCAGCGAGTCCATGTTCGGGATGGCCTACCTGCAGGAGGGCATCGACTGCGGGCTCGACGTCAACGAGGTCTACACGGCCGCGTGCGGCTACAGCGCGATGGTCGACAACGCATCGAACTTCTGCACGCTGTTCGAGCAGGCGCTTCGCGAGGCTCGCTCGGTGCCCCGGCGCGCCGTCCACGTAAGCCTCCCGGTCGACATCTCCAAGCAGCCGATCCCCACCATCACCGTCCCCGCCTCGACGGCGAACTACCGCGCGGCCCCGAAAACCCCCGCCGACGACGGGGCCCTCACCAACATCCTCGACGCTCTCCTCGGCGCGCAACGACCGCTGATCCTCCTCGGCAACGGGGCCCGTACGGCGATGCGCGGCGCCCGCCAGGAGCCCTTGGCCGCGTTCGTCGAGAAGTTCGCGATCCCGGTCATGACCACTCCGGGAGCCAAGGGGATCTTCCCCGAGAGCCACCCGTTGTCGCTGCGCAATTACGGGATCGCGGGGTGCCGGTGGACCACCGCCTACATGGGCGGTCCGGCGGGGGGCGCCCCCTTCGACGCCCTCGTGGTCATCGGGTCGAGCCTCGGCGAGCTCGCCACCACGGTCACCCAGCCCCAGGTCTACGCCCAGGAGCTCCTCCCCCAGGGGCCCTTCATCCATGTCGACGCCGATCCCGCGGTCATCGGCCGCGCCTTCCCCGTCGATGTCGGCGTCGTCGCCGAGGCCGGGGCAACGCTGGACGGCCTGTTCGCGGCGGCCAGGGACAAACCCACGCCGAAGTCGGCCGCCGAGCGCAGGAAGTTCATCGCAGCCACGAAACGCGACGTCGCGCCCTCCCCGCCGCCGGCGCCTGACCCGACGCCGAACACCGTTGACCCGATCGCCGTGATGAGGGCGCTGAACCGCGGCCTGCCGTCGGGGTCGCAGGTGTTCTTCGACTGCGGCAACTGCGTGGGCTGGTCGCTCGCCTACCTCGAGATCGACCCCCCGAGCGAGCTCCACTCAGCCCTGGCGATGGGACCGATGGGCTTCGCGGTGGGGGCGGTCATCGGCGCCAAGCTCGCGCTTCCCGACAGCGTCTGCCTCGCCATCACCGGTGACGGCGCCTTCGTCATGCACGCCGGCGAGGTGGCGACGGCGGCCCAGCACGGCGCCGGGGCGATCTGGGTGGTCCTCGCCGACGGGGACCTGAAGATGGTGAGCCAGGGGATGGGGGAGTTCTATCCGGGGATGAACTGGTCGCAGTACTACGCCAGCGGCGCACCGGATCTCGTGGGCCTGGCCAAGGCCCTGGGCGCCGAGGCCACGCTCGTGAATGACGCCAAAGACCTCGACGCTGCCCTGACCGCCGCGCTCGCGGGGTCGGCGAGCGCGCCGCAGGTCGTGGTCGTCACCGTCGATCCCGCGGCCGTGCCGCCGTACTACATACCGGCCGCACTCTGAGGAACGTCGGCTCGTGACCAGCCTCGAAGCGCTCACCGGCTACGTCCCCCCGAACGTGCTGCGCCGGCTCGCGGACGGCCCCGCCGAGCTCCCCTACGCCGAGGAGTTCGTGGGCGCCGTGCTCATCGCCGACATCTCCGGGTTCACCGCGATCACCGAGCAGATGGGCCGGCGCGGACCCGAGGGCGCCGAGACCCTGGCGTCCCTGCTCAACGTCTACTTCGGCCGGCTCATCGACCACGTCCACGACGCCGGCGGCGACGTGTTCTCGTTCACCGGCGATGGCCTGATCGCGGCGTGGAGGGAGAACTCCGAGGAGGAGCTCGACGAGACGCTGCATGTGGCCACCGCTTGCGCGCGGGCCCTGGCAGCGACCGAGAGCGACGACCCCGAGGTCGGCGGCGTGCGCCTGAGCGTCCGGCTCGGCGTCAGCGCCGGGCCGCTCCGTGCGCTCGAACTCGGCGGGCTCCACGGCCGGCGCTTCAGCATCCTCGGGGGCGAGCCACTCGACGCCGCAGCGCGGGCGAGCGAGGTCGTCGCTCCCGGCGAGGTCGGGGTCGACGGCAAACGCTGGCCCCGGCTCGCCCGCTGGGCCCGCGGCGAGCCCGTGGCCGGGGGCTACGTGAAGATCTCAGAGCTCGAGCCCGCCCCGGCGCGCCCCGGCGCGCCCCCTCCGCGACCCGTTTCCGCCACCGAGCTGACGCCCTTCATCCCGCCCCCGGTGGTGAGCCGCGAGGGGATCGGGCAGGGCGACTGGCTCGCCGAGCTGCGCCGGGTCACCGTCATCTATGTGCAGCTCCCCGGGATCGACCACCGCGCCGAGCCCCAGCTCGTCCAGCAGGCCCTGGTGGCACTCCAGCGCGAGTTCGACCGCCACGAAGCGACGATCAACAATCTCACCGTCGACGCCAAGGGCACCGGCATCGTCGCCGCCACCGGCCTGCCTCCGCTCTCCCACGACGACGATCCCGTGCGCGCCGTGCGCGCCGCGATGTCGGTGGCGCGCTCGCTCGGTGAGGGCGGCTGGGTGGCCGGCGTCGGCGTGTCCACCGGCCGCGCCTTCTGCGGC
Source organism: Solirubrobacteraceae bacterium (assembly GCA_035552215.1). Taxonomy (GTDB): domain Bacteria; phylum Actinomycetota; class Thermoleophilia; order Solirubrobacterales; family Solirubrobacteraceae; genus Palsa-465. Next base: position 19,439 of record DASZLV010000117.1, read on the forward strand.
GCCGTCGGCAACCTGCGCCGCCGCGAGTACGCGATGTCCGGAGACGTGGTCAATACCGCGGCGCGGCTCACCGGCCACGCCCTCACCGACGAGAGCGCCCCCGTCGCCGTGCTCTGTGACGCCCCCACCGAGCGGGCCACGCGCCAGCGGATCGACTGGGGTCAGCGTCGCGAGCTCGTGCTCAAGGGCAAGGTGGGACCGGTGACCGCCTTCACCCCCGTGCGTCGCCGCGCCGCCAATATCGCCGACGCGCGCGAGACGGTGGGGCGCCGTCGCGAGCGCGAGGCCCTCGCCCGCGCCGTGCACCGGGCGGCCAAGGGGACGGCGCAGCTCGTGATCCTCGAGGGCGATCCGGGGATGGGCAAGTCGCGGCTGCTCATCGAGGCGATCGCCGAGGCGGGGACCGCGGGAACCCGGTGCCTCGCCGGCGCGGGGGATCCGATCGAGCGCGCCGCGCCCTACCACGCCTGGCGCAGCGTGTTCGCCGCGCTCCTGGGGATCGACGAAGGCGCCCCCACCGACCCCCAGGCGCGTGCCGCCGTGGTCATCGCCTCCCTGCCTGAGTCACTGCGCTCACGGGCGCCGCTGCTCAACCTGATCCTCGGCCTCGAGCTACCCGAATCGGCCGAGAGCGAGCTGCTCCAGGGCGAGCGACGGATCCAGGCCACCCGCCGGCTCCTCTTCGACGTCCTCGCCGACGCGGCGCGCGCGCCGCTCGTCATCGCCATCGACGACGGGCACTGGCTCGACTCGGCGTCGTGGGCGCTTATCCAGGAGCTCTCGGGAGCGCAGCTGCCGATCTGCGTGGTCCTGGCCACGCGGCCCCGAGCGGGCCTCGCGCCCGAGTACGACGAGCTCCTCGCCGAGCCCACCACCCAGCAGATCACGCTCGCGCCCCTGGGCGCCGAGGACTCGGTGGAGATCGCCTGCGACCGGCTCGGAGTCAGCGAGGTGCCCGCGCCGGTGGTGGCGCTCGTGGTCGAGAAGGCCGCGGGCAACCCGCTGTTCGCCGAGGAGCTCGCCTATGCGCTGCGTGACAGCGGACTGGTCGAGATCGGCGCGGGACGCTGCACGGTCGCCGCCGGGCGGGACCTGGCCACGCTCGCCCTTCCCGACACCGTCGAAGGCATCATCGGCAGCCGCATCGACCGCCTCGCCCCTCAGCCGGAGCTCGTCCTCAAGGTCGCCAGCGCCGTCGGCCCCACCTTCGCACAGGACGTCGTCCACGATGTGTACCCGCTTGCCGAGGACCGCGGGCTCATCGGGCAGAGCCTCGACACGCTGGTGCGACGCGACCTCACCGTCCTCGTTCCCCCACCCCCGGGCCTCTCGTACTCATTCCGCCACGCGCTCACGCGCGAAGTCGCCTACAACCGGATGCTCTTCTCCCAGCGTCGCGAGCTCCACCGCGAGCTGGCGCTGTGGTTCGAGACGCGCTACGCGGCCAACCTCGAGCCGGTACTGGCCACGCTCGCCCACCACTGGTCGCGAGCGGGTGACGTCGCGAAGGCGTCGCAGTATCTCGAGCTCGCCTCCACCCAGGCCATGAACAACGGCATGAGCCGTGAGGCGGCCAACCTCGGCCTGCGCGCGGTCGAGTTCCTCGACATGCCGCTTCCACGCGATCCCGAGGCCATCGGGGCGATGATCGGCGAAACCCTCGCGGCCATCTCCGCCCGCATGGCCGAGCTCGAGGTCGGGGACATCGCCGAGCTCCCGGCCGCCGAGGATCCGCGCAAGGCGGCGGCCATCGGCGCGCTCCTGCGCGTCGTGCCCGCGGTGTTCGTGAGCCAGCAGGTCCAGCTCTTCGTCCTCATCGGGCTGCGCGCCTTCTTGCTCACGCTCGAGCACGGTGCCACCCCGTTCACCCCCGGCGTGGTGGCGATCTACGCGATGATCGTGCGGGCGATCGACGCCAACCCCCGTCACGCCTTTGCCCTCTCGAGTCTCGCCCAGGACCTCGCCGACCGCGACAGCCAACCGCTGCGCTCCTACGCCGGCTTCGTGCATCACTACTTCGTCAGGCACTGGCTCGAGCCCGCGGGCGGCCAGGTCGAGGAGATGCGCGTCAACGCCAGCCTGGGGTTCGAGTACGGCGACGTGATGTTCGGGTGCTACAACAGCGCCGGTTACGTCGTCCTCATGGCCGCCGGCGGAGCGCCCCTCGACGAGGTGATCGCCGCGGGAAAGGTATCCAGCGAGGAGATCGCGGGACGGGTGGTATCGGCCGGGTATCACGCCGTCCACGAGCCGCAGCTCGCCAAGGCGCTCGCCGGCCGGACGGTGGACCGCACCTCGTTCACCGACCGCCCCGAGGAGGGCAACGTCGAGGAGGAGCGCGACCTCGCGTCGATCACCCGCACCGATCTCTACGACCAGATCGGCGCCTACATGATCTCGAAGCTGCGGCTGCACTTCCTCTACCGCGAGTACCGGCGCGCGGTCTCCTACGGCGATCGCGCGCAGCAGGTGCTGGCCTCGTTCTCAGGGCACGTCTTCGAGCCCGAGTTCGTCTTCTTCTACTCCCTGGCCCTCTACGCGCGCCACGGCGAGACTGCCGATCCCGACCTGCTCGTGCGTGCTCAGGAGCTGGCCGCGCGGGTGCGCGGCTGGGAGGAGCATGCTCCCCACGTGTTCAGCCATAAGACGCTTGCCCTGGCGGGCGCCGAGGCGCGGGCCGCGGGCGACGCCGCCGGTGCCGCCGAGCTCTTCGCCGGCGCCGCCGAGGCGGCGCAGGAGATCGGCTTCACCCACCACGTGGCGCTCGGCTACGAGCTCGCCGGGCGCTCGCTCCTCGACGCGGGTGACACCGAGGCCGGCCGGGCCATGCTCGTCAAGAGCAGGGCGGCCTACGAGCGCTGGGGCGCTCAGGCCAAGGTCGCGGACGTCGAAGAAGCGCTTACGGAACCCCGCGCGTAAAGAGCAGCGCTCCGGCATGGAGCTGCACGCCGAGCGCCAGGGTCACGAGGTGGTCGGTGGCGATCTGCGCTCCGAGCTGGTCCAGGTTCACGGGCACGGTGGCGGTGACAAGGTTGGCGTAGGTCTCGAGAGTGTCGAGGATGGTGATCCCGGGCAGAGCGGTCTGCCACTGGGAGATGAGGGCCATCGACGCCTGGTGACAGATCAGGGTCACCTCCGAGGGCGTTAGCCCATGGCGCTCGAGCAGGGCCTGTACCGGAGTCCACGCCTCGTTCTCGCCGAAGACGACGTAGTCCTTGAGCCCCTCGGGAGTGAGATGCATGTAAGTGGGGCCGAAGCTGCCCGGCGGGAGCGGGTCGGCGGCCATGAACATGGCGCCGTAGTCCTGGCTGGCGGTGAGCTGCTGGCGATCGACGAGCCGCCACTGGCTCGGCGAGGTGACGGGCGCGAGGACGCTCGCCCCCGCCCCGTCGCCGGCGCTGACGGCCTGGGGCGTGTGGTAGTCGACGTATTGGGTCCAGTTCGAGCCGCACACGATGAGCGCGCGCGCGATCCGGCCGATCCTGATGAGGGCGTCGGCGATGACCACCGCGGAGCCCCAGTTCGTCATGTCGTTGTTGATGGGCAGGACTTCGGTGGCGGGGGGGAGCCCGAGCTCGGCGTGGACCTGGGCCAGCGTGTTGGGGGTGACATACTCGCCGATCGACCCGTAGCCGAGGAGCATGTCGATCTCCCCCGGGTCCACCGCCCCCTGGACGAGCGCGGCGCGAGCGGCGCCGACCATGATCGAGGTCACAGACTCGCTGGGGCCGAGGACGCGCCGCTCGCTGTAGCCGTAGAACAGGTTCTGGCCCGACTGCTCATGCTCGCGCAGCCAATCGAAGATGGGATCGTCGTTGGTGCGGATCTGCTCGGGCATGGCGCTCCCCGTGGCGATGATGGCCGGCACCACTCCCATCACGACGCCCATTCCGGCGCGGCGACCCCGAAGTGCTCACGGAGGACCAGCTCCGCGGTCTCGAGCGCTCCCTCGACCCAGCCCTGGCCGTTGGAATACGCCTCCCCGCACACGTACACGGGCACGGCGGGCACCGGCTTGATCATCGAAGGGATGACCTGTGAGCTGCGGGCGTGGACGTTCCAGAAGTTGACGCCACCGCCGTAGGGGTCGACGCCCCAATCGACATAGGCCGCGGCGTAGGGCTTGGGGGCGACACGCAGGCCGTGCATCTCCCGCAGCTGGCGGTCGGCCTCGGCGACCATCGAGGCGGTGGGGTTGAACTTCTTCCACTCGTCGCTGGCCGGGTGAGCAGCGGTGAGCTCGCCGTCGAGGGTCTCGAACGGAGGGTGATGGTCGGGGTCGGAGTACCCGTTCCAGTAGTCGACGTTGACCCCGTCGTCGTAGGTGGCGAGGAGGACGGACTTGCGGATGGCGGGGTCTTGGCCGTGCGCCTTCCCGGTGGCCCAGTAGTAGCACTGGCGGATCGGCAGGTCGGTCAGGCTGCGCCCCTGGGCGACGCCGACGCTCTCCCACCAGGGATACGGGTAGGCGACGCAGAGCTTGAAGAGGGGGATCGGTGTCACGCTCTCGATGAGCTTGCGCACGCCGGGCACGGCGGGGTCGAGGACGGGTCCGGTGGGAGCGATGAGCTCGAGCGAGCGGCGGGGCATGGCCAGGACCAGCGCGCCGGCGCGAACCTCGTGCCGGGTGCCGTCATCGCAGTCGGTGAGACGGAGGACGACCTTGCCCTCGGCGTCGACGTCGAAGCTGTCGAGGCGCTGCCCGAGCTCGATCTTCCCGCCCTGCTCCTCGAACTTGGCGGCCACGGTGAGGGGCAGCGACTGGTAGCCGCCGTCGACGGCGCTGAACGTGGTGTTGCCTCCGAGGTCGCCGTTGAGGCTGATGGTGTCAAGCGCGTTCCAGTTGAGGAGCGGAGTGTCGTAGCCGCCGCTCGCGCGCGAGAGCTCGTAGCCCTCGTGGCTGAGGCCGCGCGCGATCAGGTTCCAATACCCCCAGTCGTACACGTGCCGGCCCTCCACCTCGTAACTCTCGAGGAACTTACGGAGCTTCGCGGCGGGCATCGTCGTGGCACCGGGGATGACCTGCTCAAGCGCCCACGAGACCAGGGACCCCGGATCCATGCCCTGTTCGGCCCAGGCGAGGTCGTAGGGAAGTGACTTCGTGGGGTCGGCGAACTCCTGCTGGCGGATGTGGACGCCGCGCAGGTAATTGATGTTCGCGCCCTCGCCGACCGGGAAAGGATGGGTGGCCAGGTGCAGCTCTTCGATCAGGCCGCCCACGAGTGGCTGCGCGGGTGTGAAGCGCATGCCCCCGAGCTCGCACCACACGCCGGGGAGCCCCGGCGGCTCGAGCGAGAGCAGGCGGCCGCCGATCCGCTCGCTCTGTTCGAAGATGGTGACCGACTGCGCTTTGCCGGCTCCCAGCAGGCGCCACCCGGTGTAGACGCCGGAAACCCCGGCGCCGACGATGGCCACGTCGAGCTCCTGCCTCCTGCCTCCAGATTCAGCCACGTCTCCTCCTCGCTTGCCCAGCCTCAGCCCCTACCAGGGGGACGTACCCATCATCTCACTCAGGCGCGGGACGCGACGGTGGCGATGAGCGCCTCCGAAACGAGTCCGCACGCTTCCTCGCTCAGTTGGGGAGAGATGGGGAGGCTTAGCACGGTGGCGGCCAGGTCCTCGGTGATGGGCAGTGGGTCCGGGTACTCGGAGGTGTAGGCGGGTGAGCGGTGGGGCGGGATCGGGTAATGAATCAGGGTGTCAATCCCGCGCCGGGCGAGATCGGCGCGGACCCGGTCGCGCTCGCCCACGCGAACGACGAACTGATGCCATACCGGGAGCGCCTCCTCGGCGATGGCGGGGAGCTCCAGTCCCGGGCACCCGGACAGCTCTGAGAGGTACTGCTCGCCGCATCGCCGCCGGTGGGCGTTGCCCTCGTCGAGCTTCCCGAGCTTGACGTTGAGGATCGCCGCCTGGAGTTCGTCGAGCCGACTGTTACGTCCCAGGAGCTCGCTGCGATGGCGCTCCCGCTCGCCGTAGTTGGCGAGCATGCGGATCTGCTCGAGAAGCTCGGCATCGTCGGAGACAACGATCCCGCCGTCGCCGATGGCGCCCAGGTTCTTGGTCGGGTACAGGCTGAAGGCGGCGGCATCGGAGAGCGATCCCACCGGGCGCTCGCGCAGGCGGGCGCCGTGGGCCTGCGAGGCGTCCTCGATGAGCCTGAGGCGGTGGCGCGCCGCGATCTCCGCGAGGGCATCCATGTCGGCGGGCATCCCGTAGAGGTGGACGGCGATGATCGCCGTCGTCTGCGGACCGACCGCGCTCTCGACGCGCGCCGGATCGATGACCATGGTGCGCGGGTCGGGCTCGGCGGGCACAGGGCGGGCCCCGGCGTGGGTGACCGCCAGCCAGGTGGCGATCGAGGTGTGCGCGGAAACGATGACCTCGTCGCCGGCACCGATGCCCATGGCCAGGAGCGTGAGCATGAGCGCGTCGAGGCCATTACCCACCCCCACGGCACCGCCCACCCCGCAGTAGCGGGCGAAGTCGTGCTCGAAGCGCTCGACCTCGGAACCGAGCACGTAGTGGCCGGAGTCGAGAACGCGCCGGACCGCCGCGTGCAGCTCGACGGCGAGATCGGAGTGGGCGGCGGCGAGATCGTTGAAGGGGACGCGCGTCACCGCGCGCTCACGAGCTCACGGAACTCGTCGTAGTCGTGCACGTACTCGTCGTACTCGAAGGGTCCGGAGGCGAACACGAGGCATAGCGCCTCCGGGGAGAATCCGTCGAGGCGGTGGAAGACCATCGGCGGGATGAGAAGTCCGCGGTCGGGCGAATCGAGCGTCCAGGAGTCACGCCCGTACCCGTCCTCGCAGTGCACGGAGAAAGCGCCGTGCACCGCCACCAGCACCTCGTACTGCTCGCGGTGGGCGTGGTTGGCACGCTCCGCCCCCTCCGGCAGGTCGAAGATCCAGTAGGCGCGCTTGATCTCGAAGCCCAGGCCCTCGGCGACGCACAGGGAGCCGCGCGGCTCGTCGAAGCGATCCAACGCCACCAGCGAGCACGCTGTGGCCGTCGACGCGCCCGTGAGGCGGTGCGAGGTCACGCGCGCTCTCCCGCCAGCCGCACTTCCGCGACGCGATGATGGCGCTCGGCCCGGGTGAACAGGAATCCCGCCTCCGAGGGCGGCTCCGGCGTGCCCTCGACCGGCCAATCCGAGACGAGCATGAATTCGCGCTCGAGCGCCAGCCCTGTCGCGCCGGCGGCGCCGAGGAGGTCCTCGCGGTTGAACACCCAGCCGAGATACTCGGTGCCATAGCCGTAGGCGTGCGCCCGCTGCAGGGTGACGAAGCTCGCCACCCGCCGTACGACGGGAACCCGGGTCAGGAAGAGCCTGCGTGCCGTCGCGTCGGCAAGCTGCTGCAGGCGCGCCGGCCAATCCTCGTCGTACTGCAGCGAGCTGCTCGCCACCACCAGGTCGTAGCGGCGACCCAGGCACTCGTCGGAGTCGTGGAATTCGACCTCGGGCAGAACCCGGCGGCCCTCGCGGCACACCGCCGGGAGCTCGCGGCAGTGATAGTCGAGCTCGAGATCGGGGAACAGGCGGCGTGCGAGCAGGTAGTAGTGGCCGAGTGCCCCACCCCAGTCGAGCACCGACAAGCGCGTCGACCCGCCGGCGGCCCGCGTGAGGGCGTAGGCGAAAGCGAGGACGGCGCTCTGAGCGGGGATGCTCTCGCGGCTGATCGTCGCCCCAGCCGGGACTTCATGACCGACGCCGAGCGGTCCCGAGCCGGTGACGGCCTCGACGAACTCCGGCCACTTGGCGACGTAGGTCCGCGCGACCGCCTCGGCGTCCCAGCCCTTCGAGTCCGAGGAGCCGTTGCGGGCGCGGGCCCACCCCTCGGGCACGAACTCCCACTCCGGGAGGGGACCTTGTCCGGTCTCCCATCTCGGGGTCCATTCCCGCGAGGGGTACTGGTCTGTGAGCTCCTCGGACACCATCCCGACGCGCGCCCCCGCTTCCAGCAGGCGCTTGCACCATCCCCAGTCGTTGGGGGTGTTGAAGAGCGCGTCGATGGCCTCGAGCTCGAAGATCTCCGTAAGCGCCGCGTGGTAGATCGTCGCCTGGAGGTTGATCTCTCCGAGCTCGGGGGGGAAGCGCCCGATGGTGCGGGTGGCGCCCCCGGGCGAGTGCAGGACAACGTTGCCGTAGGCGAGCTCCAGACGGTGCTCGCGCGCATGGGTGAGCAGCCGTTCGATGTGGTTGGGCCGGAAGGCGTCGTCATCATCGAGGGGAGCGATCCACAGCCCGCGCGCCTGCCGCACGCCCTCGTTGAACGGGCGGGTCCCCGAAATCAGCCACAGCTTCTCGGGAGCCTTCGGATAGGGCCCGCGGTAATCGAGGTTGGAGAACCTGATCCGGGGGTCGCCGAAGCTCTCGGCGGCGAGGTGGGCCTCGTCGGGAGCCGCGTCGCCGACCACGACGATCTCGAAGTTCTGGTACGTCTGCGAGAGAACCGAGGGGATCGCGCGCTCGCGCATCAGCTTGTAGTTGTCGTAGGTGGGTATGACCACCGAGACGAGCGGATCCGTCTCGACGTAGGCCCGCTCGTAAGCCGCCTCGCCGCGCAGGGCGAGCAGGCGCTCGCGGCGCCACGCCACCCGGTCATGGAGGACGCGGAGGATCTCCACGAGCTGGTCATGCTCGGCGGCTCGCACTGAACCCGGCCCGTCGAGCTGGGCGACATGGGCCTTGAGCTGGGCGATCTCGGCGCCCTGGCCGGTCGCGACCCTCACGAGCGCGTCGAACTGCTCATCGAGTCTCGTCCGCGTCGCGTACACCTGGTCGCGGGTCTCCCCGAGCATGAGCCGGAGGAGACGCAGATAGTCACGCACCCGCTTGGCGGGTCGCGGAACCGATGATCGAAGCGGTTTCATGAGCAACCTGGATATTGACCTACGATGGCTCGGCCCGCGGTGGCCCGGGCGAGCCCGATCGTGCGCCGATCAGGGTGAACATGCTAGGTAAATGCCAGATTTCGGGCGGAGACGTCCGGGCTCGGTGCAACTTTCAGGCCTCGCCGGGTATCTGACAGCCAGGAGCCGAGTACCGAACGGGAGAGGGAGCTGATGCGGAAGATCGTGCTGTTGGCGGTGGTGGCGTCGATCGCGGTGGCGTCGATCGCGTGGGCGGAGACGACCCCCGCGGTGCTCACGGGTCCCGCGACGTCGGTCTCTGACTCCGGCGCCGTCCTCGGCGGCACGGTCGATCCCGGGGGCGGTTCCACCGCCTACAGCTTCCAGTACGGGCCGACCGTCCAGTACGGCTTGGTGAGCAGGACGGCCCAGGTGTCGGGCACCAAGTCGGTCCCGGTCACGAAAAAGCTGGCGGGCCTGACCCCCGGCACCCTCTACCACTACGCGATCCAGGCCGCCAACAAGGCGGGGTCGACGATCGGCCGCGACCGCGTCTTCATCACCACCGGCCACCCGCCGCCCGGCGCCATCACCGGGGTCGCGGTCAGCGTGACGAACACGACGGCGACGCTGACCGGGACCGTGGTCACCAACGGCCAGACGACGAGCGCCTACTTCCAGTGGGGCATGGCGCCGACCTACGGCATCCAGACCACCGCCATGAACGTGACCGCCGCGGCCGCGCCGCAGCCCGTCTCCTACACGCTCACGGGACTGTCGCCGGGCACCACCTTCCACTTCCGGCTGGTGGCCTCGCATCCAGGCGTCGCGCCTCAGGTCGGCGCCGACGTGGGGTTCACGACCATCCCGGTGGTGCGCTTCCACGACCGGGTCACTGCGCACACGACGCCGGGCCGCGCGCGCCATAAGCCCTTCTTGTTCACGACCACCGGCACGGTGGTTCCCGCGGTCGCGTTCCCCCCGGGCGTCGCGTGCACAGGGCTCGTCAACATTCGCTATCTCTCCGGGAGGAAGGCGGTCGCCTTCCGCAGGGTGGCCCTGCAGTCGAACTGCACCTACGGGACCCAGGTCAACTTCCGCCATCTCATCGGCCACCGCAAGACCCGGCTTCGGGTCGTCGTACGCTTCACCGGCAACGCCTATCTGCGCCCGGCCAACGCTCGCACGCGAGGAGTCAAGCTCGGTTAGCGGCCGTGAAATCCCGCTCGTCGCACGCTATCCTCCAGTCAAGACACGGACGTCTTCCCGGTCCGCGAGCAATGCCCCCTGTCTCGCGGGCCCCGGACGACCCCCCAGCCCTACCAGGGTCGTCCTCATAGGTAGGGTCCGCGCCGTGGCCTCCCCGGTTGCGGCGCGGACCCTGCCTCTTTCTCAGAGGTCAGAGGTCTCGATGGCATACACCTCTTCGACGTAGCCGCGCCGTAGCCACGATGCGTCACGACGCTTGCGCGAGAAGCCTCCGAGCTCGGCGAGCACTTGAGGGACAACGTTCTGCGCCGTCCCGTCAAACTCGGCGGCGGCCTCCTGGTTGTAGCTGTAGAAGATGCCCGTGCATGCGCCACGAGCCCAGCGCAAATAGTCGAGGAGGGCGCCGCGCGGGATCTCGGGCATGCTGTCCTTGTTGAGGAGCACGTCGAACGGGGTCTCGACCACTGAGAGGGCGTGGCCGGGCAATACCGTCACGGCGCCGGGACCCTCGCCGTACAGGGACACCTGCGAGTGGCCGAGAGTCTGCGCGAGAAAATACCCCTGCAGGACGTTGGCAATTGGCAAGTCGACGACGGCGTACCGCGGCGCCTCATCCAACAGCTTCATCAGCCAGTACGCCATGCCACCGTATCCGGCGCCGATCTCCACGATCCGCAGCGGTTCCGCGGCGTGGGCGGAGAAATTGTCGCGAATCACGTCGCGAATACGGGCGGCCGCATACACCTGGTCGGGCGTATCGGGGGTAATCAGGCGCCCGGCGGCGAGAACACCGTAGGCCGCGCCCACTGCGGGGAAGTCGAGGGGAAGTCCGAGCGATCCCTCGAGACCCGCGATCAGGCTGTCGATGCCGTCGCGGAGTCCAACAGCGACCACTCCCTGCTCAGGGTTCTCGACCAGGGTTGTGGCCTGGGACTCGGCGAGCGCGACGAGCTTGTTCATCGTCGCCAGGTACGAGAGCCGTGCCAATGCGCGCGGCTGGCGTCCCACCCCGAGGCTGCCGGGAGCCATCCCCAGGATGAAGTCTGAACGAAACATGGAAGCGAGAAGCTCCGCCACCGCGGCCGGCTGCTCTCGCTCGAGGGCCGACCTCAATCCCCGCTGACGGTCCCGGTAGATCTCGTGCGACCACATGCCGCCGGCGTCCCGCGCATCGACCTGGGCCCGACGATAGGCGACGATGAGGCGTCCGCACAACGCGAGATCCGGCTCGGAGACCGGCGAGGGCTCGCGAAAGCAGCGCTCGCCCGCGGGAATCCTCCGGCGGCCCCGATACAGCCAGGCGGGGCGATCAAAGGTCTCGATCGTGCGCGCAAGCCCGATCGCGGCGATGAGGCGATTCCGGAAGCGAAGCCGCCAGCCCGAGATCCAGGTCCGCATGAAAACGGTCCCGGCTCCCTACGGGCGCTTCGCCGGCACGTGCTCGCGGTACCACTCGACGGTGCGCCGCAGACCCTCTTCGAGATCGACCCGCGGCGCCCAGCCCGACATTGTGCGCAGCTTCGTCGAGTCGACCCATTGACGGGTGATCTCCCCCGACGGGGTGCCCCGGCCACGAACGTCGGGCTCGACGTCCGTGCCCGCCACCTTGCACATGAGCTCGACGACCTCGAGCACCGAGCGGGGGCGATCGCCGCCGGCGTTGAATGCCTCTCCCGCCCCGCGTCCGTCGTCGAGGAGACCGCAGATCGCGAGGTAGGCCTCGACCGCGTCCTCGACGTAGAGGAAGTCGCGCTCGAGCGTGCCGTCGGAGCGGATCACCGGCGCCCGCCCCTCGATCACCGCCATCGCCGACTCGGGGACCAGGCGCGAGAGGTTGAGGTCACCCCCGCCGTAGAGATTGGCGAAGCGGGTGACGGCCACAGGGAGCTGGAAGGTGTGCCAGTAAGAGCGGGCGATCATGTCCGTCGCCGCCTTGGAGACGTCGTAGGGGTAGCGGGGCTGGAGCGCGAAGTCCTCCCGGTAGGGCAGCTCGTCGTGGATGCCGTAGGCCTTGTCGGACGCGGCCACCACCACGCGCTGGATGCCGTTGTGGCGGCAGGCCTCAAGCAGCGTCCAGGTGCCGCGGATGTTGGTCTCGAAGGTCGAGAGCGGCGACTGGTTGGCGATCCCGACGATCGTCTGGGCGGCAAGGTGGAAGACGGTGTCGACCTCGTACTCGCTGAGCGAGCGCTCCATGAGCAGCGCATCGCACAGGTCGCCGTGGACGACGTTGACACGTTGCTCGGTTCCCTCGAGCTCGAGAGCCGAGCCAACGGTGTTGTCGCGCTTGAGCACGGTCGTGCGCGCGCCCCGAGCGAGGAGCTCCTTGACCAGCCAGCCGCCGAGGAGCCCGTAGGCCCCGGTGATGAAGACCGAGCGGCCGTGCATGGTGTTGGCGTTCTCGTGCATGGGCGGGGCCATTATGGCGGTGGCCGCCGGAGAGGGGGCGGTGATCGTCTAGCCTCACCCACTGCCATGGCCGCGACGACATGCCGCTTCTGCTCCTCTCCCCTGAGCGAGGTGTTCGCCGACCTCGGCACCTCGCCGCTCGCCAACTCCTACGTCGCGCCCGAGAACGTCAACGCGATGGAGCCGTTCTATCCACTGCGGGCGCTGGTGTGTGGGGAGTGCTTTCTCGTGCAGCTCGAGGAGTTCGAGACCCCCGACCACATCTTCTCCGACTACGCCTACTTCTCGTCGTATTCGACGAGCTGGCTCGCGCATGCGGAGCGCTACACCGAAGAGATGATCGAGCGCCTCGGTCTCGGTCCCGAGAGCCACGTGGTCGAGCTCGCATCCAACGACGGCTACCTGCTCCAGTACTTCCACCAGCGCCAGATCTCGGTGCTCGGGATCGAGCCCGCGGCCAATGTCGCCAAGGTCGCCCTCCAGAAGGGCATCCCCACCCTCGTCGAGTTCTTCGGCGCCGAGACCGCCGGGTCGCTGGCGCCGGACTCGTGCGCCGATCTGCTCATCGGCAACAACGTGCTCGCCCACGTCCCCGACCTCAACGACTTCGTCGCCGGCATGAAGATCCTCCTCAAGCCCGGCGGGGTGATCACCATGGAGTTCCCGCACCTGATGAGCCTGATCGACCAGAACCAGTGGGACACCATCTACCACGAGCACTTCTCCTATTTCTCCTTCCTCACCGCCAGTCGCGTGTTCGCCGCCCACGGCCTGCGCCTCTTCGACGTCGAGGAGCTGCCCACCCACGGTGGCTCGCTGCGCATCTTCGGCTGCCACCACGAGGATGCCGACAAGCCCGACACCGAGCGCGCCGCCGAGCTGCGCGCTCGCGAGCGAGCGGCCTGCTACGAGGACCCGAGCACCTATACGAGCTACGGCGAACGCGTCGAAGCCGACAAGCGCCAGATCCTCCGCTTCCTCATCGGCCTCAAGGAGGACGGAAAGCGGATCGTCGGCTACGGTGCTCCGGCCAAGGGCAACACGCTGCTCAATTACTGCGGGGTCCGGCGCGACTTCATCGATTACACCTGCGACCTCAACCCCCACAAGCAGGGCCACTTCCTCCCCGGCAGTCACATCCCTATCCGCGCGCCCGCGGCGATCCGCGAGGACCGGCCGGATGTCGTGGTCATCCTCCCCTGGAACCTCCGCGAGGAGATCATGGAGCAGCTGAGCTTCATCCGGGAGTGGGGCGGCAGCTTCGCGGTGCGCACCCCGGAGCTGACGCTGGAGCCATGAGGTTCGAGCAGACGCCGCTCGCCGGGGCGTGGGTCGTCGAGCTCGAGGTGATCGGCGACGGGCGCGGCTCTTTCGCCCGCACCTTCGACGCCGACGAGTTCCGCGAGCGCGGCATGGATTCCACCGTCGTTCAGTGCAACACGTCCTACAACGCTCACGCGGGAACCCTGCGTGGCATGCACTTCCAGGCCGAGCCCCACGGCGAGCCCAAGCTCATCCGCTGCGTGCGCGGTGCCATCTTCGACGTGGGAATCGATCTGCGGCCCGACTCGGCGAGCTACCGACGCTGGCATGGGGTCGAGCTCAGTGCCGAGAACCACCGGATGCTCTTCCTCCCGCGCGGCTTCGCCCACGGCTACCAGACCCTGGCCGACGACTGCGAGATCCTGTACCAGATGGGCGAGCGCTACGTTCCCGAGGCGGGTCGAGGCGTGCGTTGGGATGACCCCGCTTTTGCGATCGACTGGCCCCCGGCGACGGGCGGACGCGTGATCTCAGAGCGCGACCGCTCGTATCCGGACTTCCGGCCATGACGTGCCCGCTGTGCGGTGGGAGCACCGAGGCCGCCTTCACCACCACGGACCGCAACCGGGCCCTGACGCGCGAGCGCTTCGAGTACCGCCGGTGCGTGGCCTGCGGCACGTACTTCCTCGCCAACGTCCCCGCCGACCTCTCGGCCTATTACCCCCGGCTCGATGAGTCTCGGGAAGCCCTCGAGGCATTGAGATCCACATCGGGACTGGCGCTGCAAACCCACACTGCCGCAACCCGCAACTAGCCACTCAGTAAGGATGCCAACGTCGGTCTGACCCTCTTCCCGGTTGACCGCTGCAACCTAGGGCACAAACCAAGGCAAAAGACGCAATCTACGAGTTCGACACACCGAACGATGGGCGGACGTTCCCGAGCCTTACAACATCTCCACCTGAGTACGAACCACATTGAGCCCTCGGCCGGTTTGCATCTCCACTATCCAACGGAGATACTAGATGCTCAAGCGCGACGCAGGCCGAAGCGTCCTAGCACCACCCTGGCCCTCCGTAGTGAAAGGCATCCACCTGCTGCCCTGGCGTCGGCGCCCATTGGCCGACGTTGTACTGCGGCTGGTCACTCATGTACCCCGCCTGAATCGAAGTCGGGCCTTGGTGGTACGGGCTGACGCTGTAATAGTTGCTGTCGGTGACTGTTGCCGAATTGGCCTGGGTTCCGAACAGCCCGTTGCCCATATCCGTGCACGTCTGATACTCGGGCGTCGCAACCTCGCCGCCGAACTGGATGAGGTCTCCGAACGGGAAATGACATCCCCAAGCGCCGCCGGGGATGTACCCGTACCAACTTCCGTCGTAGTCGAACCACATGCTGCCCTGATAAGCCTCCACGGCATAGACGTGAGTCGTGTCGTCGTGGGTTATAACCATGTTCGGATACACCGACGGGCTGACCTGCACCCAAGAGATGCCATTAATCCCGACGTAGCCGCCATTTCCGGGATAGACGCCGCAATCGGACATGGCAGCGAAAAGGTGGGTCTGAACATCGGGATACTGACCAGGAGCCTCGGTCCAGCCGGTCTCGGCAGTCGACGGCAAACCGTTCGGAGTAGCGTAGTCGGCATCCCACAATTGGCCGACGCTGTGTGAGCCAGCAGTAAATACATTCGGCTGCTGGTTAGTCTGGCTCATCTCGAGAAACCACGCTCCACTGCTGCTGAGCCATTGGTACGCCGTAGCCCATGAATAGTAGACCCCGTACTGTCCCGTCCTCGCTACGGTTGCCGATGGTGAGCACTTCGTACCTCCGCGAATATCACACGGAATGCCGGTGAGTCCCAGCGCGCTCGCTCGGGCTCTGATTGCGCGCTGTGCCAACGCCAATACTCGAGACGAAGCGCGACGGCTTGAACGGGGCCGGAAGACCAGTCCTTGGCTCGGCGTCCCGCCCCGCAAGAGCTGATCGCCGCCAGGGGTCGGGGACGGTGGCGAAGTCTTTACGCCTAATCCGCCAGTCGGCACAGGGTACGGAACTTGACCCCGAGGGCATGGTGCAGTGAGCCTGTCGCTCGCAGGCGGCTGGACGACCGACCCATCCGCGCGACGAAGCGGCGGCGGCGTGTGCCCTGGGTGACTCGGCGCTGATCGGCACTGATAGCCGCTCAGGCCAGCAGACAAGGGGGCGCCCAGGGACGTTGACGCGGAGGCAGCGAGAGCTACCAATGCTGTCGTGAAACCCGCGAATGCGTAGCGCCGGCCGCGATACCACTTAGCAGGGTCCAAACGCATCTCATGGCCTCCCTGACTGGGATGGGCTCAGCCGATTGGTTTGGTACGCGTTGGCGCATCGCGCCAATAGGTGACTCCCCCTGGGATGGCGACACCTCGGTCCTCCGCGAGTAAAGCACCACCTTTCACCGCGACTGTGATCGATTCCAGCCGCAGACCAACACGCGGGCTCAAGCTGCCGTCGAGACCCCGCCCGTTGGCCCAAGAAGAGCCAAAGGCACGCAGCGTTGGGAGGTCGGTGGGACGGACGCCGATCAGCACAACATCCCCAGGAGCCCTGACCGCAGTCACTTCCCCAGCGGCGGCGTCGCTCATTACATGCCGAACACGACGACGTTCCACTTACGCTCCCTACAGAATGCCGCGTGCGACAGCCCTCTTCGCCACGCCTCTTGGGCATGCTAACCCCCGGTCAGTCGTGTCCCTGGAGTCCAGCTTGCGCCTCCATGCCCTTCCCTCGTCACAGCATCTCATAGCCGTCAAGCGGGAGCGGTTACCACTAGATGCGAGCGTAGCCTACCTGTGAGAAACCTACGGATGGCGTCGATTATTGAACGAGTTCGCTGGCGGCCCGCTGATCGACCCGCTCGACACCGCGGCAGCAGGCCCGGCGGCTGTCCGTGGCGGCGCACTGCGTATCGCGGGCGACATCGCTGGCGTGAGCATGAGGGGCGTGATCGCTCAAGCCTTCCTCTTCCGCAATCCGGGGCTGGTGAGAAGCGGCAGCACGCTCAAGCGATCGCTCCCGCGACGATCGCCAGCGGTCTCTGCAACCTGGGTCTGACGTCGGTCGGCGTGCGCGAGCTGTCGGCACTGAGCCGTGTTCCTCGCAATCTTTTGGCAGAACCTGCCCGGCCTGCGCCGGCTTTTGAGCATCCTCGGGGGCTCGCCATCACGGCGTTCGGCCCGGCCGTGCGCTACCCCCGACGCTCGTGCTCGGAGTCGCGTTCGGCGACTGGCCGGCCATCGAGAGCGAGCGGACGATCTCAGAGCGCGACCGCTCCTACCCGGACTACGCGCTGTGACTCGCGACCGCCTATAGCCGTCGCGCGGCTCGGCCCCAGGCCGCGCGCGAATGCAGTCGGCGAGATGCGGGTGGACTGGCCAGGTAACTGTCAGTCTGGTTGTCGGCGATCATCAGGCCCTCTTGGTGGCCGGCGCGGAAGGTACGACTTGCGGGCCACGACGGGACGTCGTAAGTCGTTCCCGCGCGATCGACAATGAGCACGCGCAAGCCCTGGTCGAGCAGCCGCCGGGTCACGCTGTGATAGCCGCTTTCGAGCATGTAGGCCCGCCGCTTGTCGAGCACCGGTCCAGTCGTCAGCTCGAGCCAGCGAGCGCGCTCGATCTCAAACCCATTGGAGCGCAGGTGCGGATTGGGAAAGCGGGGAAAGTCGCGCCGCGCAGCCCTGATACCCCTCAGCAGGAGCGGCCACACTCGCCAAGATCCGCGGCGCCAGTCGCTGTGGCTCTCCCAGCTGCCCGTCGCGCCGACCATCGCCGTGCCGGGCAGGCTGAGCGCGGCATCCAGGTGACCGAGCCACCCATCGCAGAGGATCCGCGAATAAGAGTTGACAAAGCACAGGCGCTCATGGCTGAGCCGGCGGGCAGCCTCGACATAGCTGCCCAAGTCGTAGCCACCGTCACCGACGACCAGCGTGACATGAGGGACATCGTCGGCCAGTGCTCTGTATCGATGCTTCGCCCGCTCCGAGGAGAATCCCTTGAGCAAGAGGACCAGATCGTGATCGGCGCCGGCGGCGTGCGCGCGATAGGAGTCGAGAAACGCGGCGAAGGGCGCCTCGCCGTTGTGCTCACGCACGAGGTGAACCACTGCCAACCGGCGTCCCGGGGCCGATCGGCCCATCAGCTCGGATCCACGCGATGCTTCCAAGGTAGCCTCGGGATCAAGGCGTCGAGCTCTCGCGGGAAGGCCCTCGTCACAGCGAGCACGCCGCCATAGAGGATGGTGGCGAGGAGGAAGCGCACGATCGAGGGGAGACCGCCCACCCAAAGCGGGACCGAGCCGATCGCGACCGCGAGCGCCACGCGCGGGATCACCCGCAGGCGGGGCCGCAGGGAGGGGCGGCGGCGCAGGAGCACCAGTGCGCCGAGCATCGCCGCGCCAACCTCGCCGATCGCGGTGGCGATCGCAGCACCCCGCGCGCCGTCGGCCTTAACCAGGACGATCATGAGGACGATCGACAGTGCCAGCGCGACTCCGGTGGTGAGGAGGATCTGCCGGTAGAGCGCGAGGCTCAGCAGGCCGTTGGCCCATACCGAACTGACGAACGTCCCGGCGAGGGCGACACCCTGGATCGCGAGTACCGGGGCGGCGGGATGGAAGGCAGGGCCTCCCAGAATCGACATCGCCAGACCCGCGAGCGCGGCGATCGACAGAGCAGCCCAGGCGCCGATGATCAGCGAGACCTCGAACAGGCGCTCGAGGGCGTAGCCGAGGCGGCTGTGGTCGGTGCCGGCCGCGCGTGAAAGGATTGGCAGGGCGGAACCCACGATCAGGCCGGGGACGGCGGTGAGCAGCTGGATCACGCGAAACGAGGCGGTGAAGTATCCGAGCTGATGGCCACTGGCGAGCAAAGAGGTCATCAGGATGGCCATCTGGAAATAGAACACCGCGGCTGCCACCGCCGCCGAGTAGGGAAGTACCTCGCGCAGCACGCGCCGCCACTGCTGCCAGTCGAACGCGGGCCATAGCGACCGCTCTCCGCGGATGATCCAAACGTTGAGGACGAGGACCAACAGGCCTACGGGAACGCCGACCGCGACGAAGGCCAAGAGTTTGGCGCCCGAAAGCACGAGAATCGCGATAAGTATCGGGGTGGTCAGGCTGCGCACGAGATCGAGCAAGGCCACCCAGCGCATCCGCAAGCTGACGATGAGCAGCACCGAGTAGTTGTCCTGCACTGTCTGCAGCAGGAGCCCGAGCCCGGCAATCGGCACGCCGTAGAGGTATACGCGCGGGTAGGCTGACGCGGCGACAGCCGTCATCGCGGACACGCCGATGATCGTGAGCACCAGTCGGATACCGAGCACGTTGCGGAGGATCGACTCGCGTTCGGCTGCCGGTCGCGCCGAGGCTTCCCGCACCGCGACTACCGTGAGCCCAAGATCGCTCAGTCCGGCGACGATCGCGACCAGCGCGAGGATGGCCCCGTAGCGACCGAAGGCGACGACGCCAAGGTGGCGCAACAGCAGGGCCGACGAGGCGACCCCGGCGAGGGTCCCGATGGCAAATGCGGCCACGCGCATCGACCCACCGATCACCGCCGCCGGGCCGGCTTGGCTCGTGTCGAGAACGTCGACCGCTTCGGCGGGCGGCTGGGCGGTCACGTCTGGGCGATTCTGCCAGACGTCGCGTTACCCTTCGAGCCGTGTCGCCAGGCGAAGTCCTCCTCGACCCTGCCAAGCGCGCTTTGAGCCGGGCGTGCTGGCGCGCAGTACAGCCCGGCGAGAGCATCGCCTCGGTACGCGCCAGGCACCCCGAATTCGACGACCGGCGAGAAGAGATCCGGGCGCTGGGAACCGACAACCTCTCCGTCCTGGGTGAGGATTATCGCCTCGAGGGAGGCCTCGGCCTCCAGCAGCGCAGCAACGAGTTCGCCGCACTCTGCCTGTACCTTGAGGATTGCGGGCCAGGAGGCACGTACCTGGAGATCGGGACCGCGAGCGCCGGCACGTGCCGGGTGCTGCAGGAGCGGCTGGGGTTCGAGCAGCTACTCAGCCTCGACGACGGCCGGCACCCACGCGCTGGAGAGCAGGAGGCCAATTTCGCCGCGATCGCCGGCAGTGCCGATATCCACCGCTACGTCGGTGACAGTCACTCGCCCGCTGCCGACGAGTTCATCGCCACACACCTCGCGGGGCCGATTGGCCTCGCGTTCATAGACGGCGACCACAGCTATGAAGGGGTGCTCGCCGACACCATGCTCGTGCTCCGCCACGCTACCCCCGGAACGCTGCTGGTATACCACGACACCGTCGCGTGCGAAGGGGTGAGAAACCACTGGCTGGCCGGTGCCCTGTCCGGCCTGTTCAGGCCCGTCGCCAGCTTCGTCGACGTCGGGCCAGGCGCACTGGGGATCGGCGTCGCCCGAGTACCGGACGGGAGCCGCGCGGTTACGGCAATCCGTAACGTGGCTCAGCCACGGTAACGATAGTGCGGTCATTTGTACCCCAGCGTATCGCGCGCTTCCTCGGCTCCCTTCGAGCGCTATTTCACGTCGATCAGAGTCGCTTCGTGACCCGTGCCCCGTCCGCTCAAACGGCAATTGAGGCCGCGCCGGCTGCCTGGGCCTCTCGGCTTCCTCTGCCCGGTGTGATCTCTGGCGGGGCGGAGCTCTTCACCGATTCTCGCGTGGACTGGGCGATTGAGGCCCTCGGTGGCGTGAGCGAAGCAAAGTGCGTTGAGCTTGGGCCGCTGGAAGGTGGACACAGTTATATGCTCGAGAAGGCTGGAGCTAGCTCGGTGACCGCGGTTGAGGCGAACAAGGATGCCTATCTCAAATGCCTGATTGTGAAGGAGCTGCTCGGACTGCAGCGCTGCTCGTTCCTGTCCGGGGATGCGGTCGAGTACCTGAAGGCGACAAACGAGAAATTCGATGTCTGCTGGTGCGCTGGAATCCTGTACCACATGGTCAACCCTGTCCAGCTGATCGACCTCACTGCGCAGCGAGCGTCCCGGCTCTATATGTGGACCCATTACTACGACGCCGCCAAGCTGGCGCCCGGGGAGCCTAAGGGTCGCGCCTTCGCCAATGGCACGATCACGGAAACCATCTATAAGGGCTACCGCCACCGCCTGCATCGCCACGATTACGGCAGCATGACCGGTCTACGAAGCTTTTGGGGTGGGACTCAGCCGTATAGCAACTGGCTCACCCTCGAGGACCTTATGGGCGCACTCGACCATTTCGGCTGGGCTGAGGTTCGCACTCAGCTCGACGAGGACCACCCTCACGGCCCATCGGTCAACCTGGTGGCCGTGCATCGCTGAGCGCCGACGCCGTCACCGCCCCAAGGCAACGCGGCGGTGAAGCTCGCGGACCGAGATTCGCCGTGATCGCTGAACCCCGCGCCGCTTACGCAGGACCCCGGGCAGGCCGGCGAGTGCGGCGCGCCACACTCCCAGCCACAGTCCCACGCGCCCACTCCTGAGGGCGATGAGCAGGTTGCGGCCCTGAACGAATAGCACCTGAGGTGAATGGACGATCAGGGCGGCTAATGGCCAGTTCTTAGCCATCACCCAGATCTGGTTGCGCCAGTTGTGATAGAGGAGGAAGTCACTGAGTTCACCGCCGAGCGTTGCGCCGCCGATGTGATAGGCGACCGCGCTCGGCGCATAGCGGCAGCGCCATCCGGCCAGCTGCGCCCGAAACGACCAATCGACGTCCTCGTAATAGGCGAAGAACGACTCGTCGTAGGCGCCGACGTCCGCCAGGGCCGCGGTCCGGTACAGGGCGGCGCCCCCACACGCGCTGAACACGTCCTGCGCGCGGTCATATTGACCGGTGTCACGCTCCCCATGGGCGCGGCGCCCGGCCTCACCCCCCCACCTGTAGACGTCACCGGTGCCGTCAAGGTGATCGCGGCGATAGTAGTTAACGAGCTTCGGGCACGCGACGGCGGCGTCAGGATGCGCGCGCATCGTCTCGACGAGCTCGGCCAGGCAGCCGGGCTCAAGCTCGATGTCGTTGTTGAGAAGAGCGATCAGGTCGCCGCGCGCGGCGGCCATTCCGCGGTTGAGGGCAGCAGCGACGCCGATGTTCTTTGGCAAGGCCAGCACCTCGACGTCGGGCCACTCCCGCGCCAGGTAGACGAGCGAATCATCGCTTGAGCCGTTGTCGATGACCAGGGTGCGCAGGTTCGGGTAAGTCTGGGCGGCGAGCGACGGGAGAATCGTCTCGAGCAGAGCGCGACCGTCGTAGCTCAAGACGACGGCGACGACGGAAGGATCGGCGGTCACCGCGGTCATGCCAGCAGGCACAATACAGGCGTGAATGGCACTCTCAGGCGGCCCGCTTGACGGCCGGGACGACGTTTGTCGCGGGGGCGAGCGGGTTCATCGGCGTCCCAGCCGTCGAGCATCTGCTCGCCATCGGACACCAGGTCCACGCCCTGTCGACCCGGCCCCAGGCAGCGATCGACGGCGTGACGTGGCACCGTGGCGACCTGCTCGAGGCGGGCACCGCCGAGGCGTTGATGGCGTCGGTGCGGCCGGAGCGACTCCTGCACCTCGCGTGGTACGCGGAGCCCGGTCGTTTCTGGGACTCACCGGAGAACGTTCGCTGGGTGGAGGCGACGTTACGGCTGCTGAGAGCGTTTGCCGGCGCGGGCGGCCGGCGTGCCGTGCTCGCGGGCACGTGCGCCGAGTACGACTGGTCCGTGGGCGGAACGTGTTCGGAGGAGAAGACCCCGCTGCGACCCGCCAGCCTCTATGGAGTGAGCAAGGATGCGACGCGCAGGATCGCCGCCGCCTTCGCCGACGTCGCCCGCTTCGAGCTGGCATGGGGCCGGATCTTCTTTCTCTACGGTCCCCGCGAGGCGCCGGAGCGTCTGCTCCCGCTGGTGACGACGGCGCTGCTCTCCGGGGAGACGGCGAAGGTAGGCGCGGGTACCCAGGTCCGCGACATCATGCACGTCGACGATGTCGCGCGGGCGTTGGTCGCGGTGCTCGACAGCGAGCTCCAGGGCTCGGTGAACATCGCGACGGGCACCGGCGTTGAGCTGCGCGAGCTCGTGAGGTTGGCGGGGGCGGCCGTCGGGCGACCGGAGCTGATCGAGTTCGGCACGATCCCGCAACGCGCCGGGGAGCCGGCGGGGCTGGTAGCCGACGTGCGGCGGCTCCGCGAAACGGTCGGGTTTCGTCCGCGTCACGATCTCGCCGACGGCGTCCGCGAGACTGTCGAGTGGTGGCGCTCCGGAATGGCGGCCGCGCGGTCGCGGCGGTGAGCTCTCCGCGCGTAGTGCACCTGGTCTGGGCGCCGCTAGGCCCCGAGGTCGTACGACGCTTTGCCGACTCCTATCGTTTACATCCGGCGGGGGCCGAGCACACGCTGACCGTCGCCTATAACGGCTTCGACGGCCCCCGTGATCCGCGGCTGCAAGCGTGCCGCGACGCGCTCGAAGGTTGTCCTCACGAGCCGCTCGTGTTCGAGCAGCCGGTGCAGGACCTCACCGCGTATCGCCTCGTGGCTGAGCGACTTCCCGGCACAAGCTACTGCTTCTTGAATTCGTTCACTCGCCTGCTCGTTCCGGATTGGCTGCGGCTGCTGGCCGCGGCGCTCGCTACGCCGAACGTCGGCCTGGCCGGCGCGAGCGGGTCCTGGGCCAGCGTCGGCTCGTACGCGCGCTTCATGATCGGCCTCGGCGGCCCCTACGGGCGCGTGTTCAGCGATCGGAAGGCGACGAACCTCGCCCTGGCGGGAGTGGAAGCAGCGCGCCACGAGCCCGTTCCGATGCGCACCCGGTGGCAGAACCGCGCGCTGTTCGCCCGCGCACTCCTCGACCAGTCCCACGGGTTCCCCGCCTTCCCGGCGCCGCACATACGCACGACAGGCTTCATGGTGCGTCACGACGTCCTCGAGCAGACGCGGATCGACTCCCCGCGGCGCAAGGCGGATGCCTACCGGCTGGAAAGCGGGGCCAGGAGCATTACGGCGCAGGTGCAAGCTCACGGGCTGACGGCCGTCGTCGCGGGGCGTGACGGACGCGCCCACGAGCCTTCGGCGTGGCCGGCGAGTCACACGTTCTGGTCCGGCGAGCAGGAGGGCCTGCTGATCGCCGACAAGCAGACCGACGACTACGAGCGGGCGGATGGCACGATGCGCGCCATCCTGTCGCGGTACGCATGGGGCCCCGGCGCGCCCCCGATCAGTTAGGCGATCGGCATCCGATGCCCGACACCTGCGTGTTCTATCTCGTCTGGGCGCCACTCGGACTCGAGCCGCTCGAGCGATTCGCGGCGTCGTATCGCGCGCACGCACCCGGGCTGGACCACCGTCTCGTCTTTCTGCGCAAGGGCGTCGAGCCGGGCCCCGTTGCTCGCCGCTGCACGGATCTATGTGACGAGCTGGACGCCGAGGGCGTCGAGCTGACCCCTTCCGGCCGGGACCTTGACGCCTATTTAGCGGCCGCGCGAGCAGTCGACGCGCCCGCCATGTGCTTCCTCAACAGCAACAGCGAGATCCTCGCCAGCGGTTGGCTACGTGCGCTGCGCCTCGTGCTGCAGGAGCCGGGAGTCGGGCTCGTGGGTGCGACCGGGTCCAACGAGAGTGCCCTGTCGTCGGCACCACACCTACTGCGGCCGCTGCTGCGCCGCCGCTATCCGCCGTTCCCCAACCCGCATCTGCGCACGAACGGTTTTATGCTCGAGCGTGCCCTGATGCTGGGACTCGACTGGCCGGCCACAACCCGCAAGCGCGGAGCGCTCGAGCTGGAAAGCGGCGTGAGCAGCATCACGCGCCAGGTCTGGGCCCTCGGGCTTCAAGCCCTGGTCATCGGGCGCGACGGTGTCGGCTACCCCCCTGAGCGGTGGCGAGAGAGCGCGACCTTTCGCAGCGGCAATCAGGCCAACCTGCTGGTGGCCGACAATCGCACGCGCCAGTACGACGAAGCTGACCCCGAATGGCGTGCGACGCTCGAGCGAATGGCCTGGGGGAGTGTCAGTCCCTCGTCCAGCCAGCGCCAAGCATCCGCGTGAAGCGCTGGTAGCTGAGCCACAGCCAGCGTCCGCGCTTGCGTCGCCCGAGTCCAGCGAACGTGGGGAGCGTCAGGTGCCACGCGATCGATGCCCAGTCGATCACCGACCCGGCGCTGCGCACCGCCAACGCGAGCCGATTCGGTATCGCACGAAAGGCCCGCCCACGCCAGGCAATCTCGACCAACACCTCGCGGGCGATCACGAGATGAGGGAGCCGCGCGTGCCAGCGTGGCAGCCCGAGCGTGTCCACGAGCTTCGGGAAGCTCGCGCTGGTACCCCCGAGCTGCCGGTAGACCGCGGTCTCGACTTGCGTCACCGCGGTCCCCTGGGCAAGGATCGCGGCCACCACGAGCCAGTCGTTGGCGAGCACGTTGCGCATCGGCGCGGCCCGGGTCATGACCGCCCGAGGGACGACGCCGTAGAGGATTGCGTTCTCATCGACAGCACTCAGATACGCCCGTATTCGCGTCGCCGGATCGCGCTGCTCGAAGCGCATCGGACGCGCGGTGCGCACAACATCGCCCGCCTCGTCGACGTAGCGGGCGAGACCGCAGACGAGCACGTGCTCGCCGACGGCGGACAGGCACCTCTCGATGTAGTCGGCGGCCAGCCAGTCGTCATCGGAGAGCGTGAGGACATAGTCGCCGCGCATCTCGCGATAGAGCACGTTGAAGTTTTCCGTCAAGCCCCGGTTGACGGGCGAGCGCAGGTAGCGAACGCGTGGGTCCCGCGCCGCGAGTCGCCGGCACAGCTCGTCGGTCGCGTCCGTCGACCCGTTGTCGGAGATAACGAGCTCGATGTTGGAATAGGTCTGCGCGAGTGCCGATGCGGCGGCTCGCGCGAGGCGCTCGGCGCGATTGAAGGTGGGAATGCCAATACTGACGAGCGACTCAGCCACCTCGCGCCGCCTGCTCGAGAGCGCCGAGCGTGAGCTCGGCCGTGCGCGTCCATGAGAACGCCTGCGCGCGCTCGCGGCCACGCGCTCCCAGCTCGGCGCGTCGCTCGGGCGAGCGAAGCAACCGCTCCAGGCCGCCCGCGATGCTCGCGACATCGAGGGCATCGACGTACTCCACCGCGTCGCCGCCGACCTCGGGCAGCGATGTGTTAGCGGATGTCAGCACCGCGGCTCCACGCGACATGGCCTCGAGCACGGGCAGGCCGAAGCCCTCGCCGAGTGACGGGAAGCAGAACACGGCGCAAAGCTGGTAGAGCTCGGCGAGCGCGGCGTCACTGACGTAGCCGAGTATCCGGCAGCGGTCGCCGAGCGAGCGCAGGGCGTCGACCGTAGGGCCAGTCTCCCACCCGAGCTTGCCGGCGACGACCAAGCGATGTCGTCTCTGAAGATCCTCGGGCAGCCGTGCGTAGGCAGCGACCAGTCGCGGCAGGTTCTTGCGCGGCTCGAGCGTACCCACGGCGAGCACGAAGCCTTCCGGTTCGTCGACTGACCCGTCGGGCGCGATCGCCGGCGAGACGCCGAGCGGCGCCACGGTCACGCGCCCCGCTGCTTGTGGGAAGCGCGCCACGAGCGCCTCCTCGGTCGCGCGCGAGATCGCGATAATGCCTGCCGAGCGCTTGACCGCTCGCCCAAGCGTCAGCCGCTCGACGATCAGTGACCGGCGCTTGGCCCGCAACGCGCGGTCGAACGTGACGAGGTCGTAGACGATCGGCACTGCGGGGAGGCGGAGCAGAAGCACGGTCAGGAACGAGTTGGCGGCGAGGAACACGTCGCACTCCCGTTGCGCGGCCCAAGCGGTCCGTGCGTGCCACCACGGGTCGGGCAAGCCAATCAGGCGCCACTGGAAGCGCTCGTCGAGCCCAGCCTCCCACGGCTGGCGGGCGTAGCAGACGTAACGGTGGGGATCGTTGCGCTCGCCGAGTGCTCGGAGAAGTTCGCGCACGACCCGCCCGCTGCCTGCAGGCACCTCGGCAGCGGCGCGTGCGTCGATGCCGATGCGAAGGGTGGCCACGGCCGCTAGGGTACGGCCCCGTGGACATCGGCCTGAACCTGATCTAACTGATGCCAGGGCGAGACTACATCCAGGCGTGCACGACGAGACGATTCCGCGTAAGGACGTGACCAACGACGTCTCTAACCATCTGGCCGCGCGAGCCCCTTGGCGCGCGAGCGACGATCGGTCCCGCGGCGGTCTTCGCATTCTTCGCTAGCCGCTTGAAGCGCTTCGACGGGTACGAGTCGAAACGTGCGAACCCGGCTGCGGTGAGCATCCCAAGGACAGCCGCGTTGTTGGGTCCCCACCAGTTGCTGTCGTCGTTCAGCTTCGCGTCAGGGTAGAAGGCCGCGGCTGGCCGGCGCATGAACGTGAGGTCGGTCAGGGTCTCGATGATCGCCAGCTCCTTGGTGACGCTGGCTATCCGTTCGAGTGACAGCAGCGGATGACGCATGTGATAGAGGACGCCGAGGAAGAGCACGACGTCGAATTTCCCGACGGTCTCCGGCGAGATGTCCAATACCTCTAACTCAATGTCCTCGACCTTCGACCCTAAAGCCCTGCGGGCGTACTCGAAGCCGGCTTTGCCGTTGTGCTGCTGCCACATGAATGTGTCGAGTGCAACTACCCGCGTGGCCCCAAGTCGCTCCGCGGCAAACGCGAAATACCCGTCCCAGGCCCCCACGTCGAGCACCGACTTGCCGGCGAGATCCGGCATCCGAAGCGAGAGAAGCTTCTCGGCAGAGCGGTCCTGACCCTGAGTGATGCTGCCACCGGGAAGCTCGATCTGATGGAACCAGTTGATCGACTCTTGCGGCTCCATCGATGGTGGGGGAGCGTTCATCGCCGCCACTGTAGCGCCTCGCGACGCGCCGCAAACGGCGGCGCGCAGGGTTGTCACCGCCGCTTAGGGTACGGCCCATGCACGTCGGTCTGAACCTGATTTACCTCATGCCCGGGCGCACCGGCGGCATGGAGACGGTCGCGCGCGAGCTCATCCCCGCCCTGGCCGCCGCGCGGCCCGACGTGCGCCTGACCGCGTTCGTCAACCGCGAGGCCGCCTCCGAGCAGGGTCCGTGGCGCGAGGCGGCCGAGTGGGTCCCCCTTCCCGTCCGCGCGTCGAGCCGCCTCGACTGGGTTCGGGCCGAGCAGACCCTGCTCCCGCGCGCCGCCGCCGCCGCGGGCGTCGAGCTCCTCCACTCGCTCGGCGCGACCGCGCCGCTCTGGGGCCCTTTCCGCCGAGTCGTGAGCGTCTACGACTTCAACTACAAGCTCTACCCCGAGACCCACAACCCGCTCTACGGGCGCGGCCTCGACCTCCTGGTGCGGCTCGGGGCGCGCCGCTCTGACCGCGTCCTGACCTGCTCGCAGAGCACGCGCATCGACGCCGAGCGCCTGCTCTCGGTTCCGGGCGAGCGGATCGACGTCGTGCCGCTGGGACTCGGCGCGGCGCGTGACGTCGCGCCTACTCCCGAACGCGAACTGCGCGACCGCTACGGACTCGACCCGACGCGCCAACTGGTGCTCACGTTCTCAGACCGAAGGCCACACAAGAACCTGCTGCGGCTGATCGAGGCGACCCGAGACGGCGCATACATGCTGGTCATCGCCGGCTACGTCACCGCCTACGAGCGCGAGCTGCGGGCGGGGATCGCCGACCTCGGTCTCGAGGAGCGCGTGCGGCTACTGCCCTGGGTCTCCGACGCCGACCGCGAGGGCCTGTACGAGCTCGCGTTGGGCTTCGTGTTCCCGTCGCTCTACGAGGGCTTCGGTCTGCCGGTGCTCGAGGCGATGGCCAGGGGCGTGCCCGTCGCGTGCTCGAATGCGGCCTCGCTGCCCGAGGTGGCGGGCGACGCCGCGCTCCTCTTCGATCCCCACGACACGCAGGCGATCGCCACCGCGCTCAGGCGGATCCTCGGCGACCCGCACGAGGCCGAGCGCCTGCGCGTCGCGGGTCGCGAGCGTGCCGCCCAGTTCAGCTGGGAGGCGACGGCGGCGGGCACCCTCGCGTGCTACGAGCGCACGCTCAGCGGGTGGCCGTAGGCGGAGAGGCCGCGTCGCCGTAGGCCGCCAGGGCGATCTCCAGCGAGGCGCCTAGGGACAGGCGCCGCGCGTTGTGGGCGAACCATCCCGCGGTCGCCTCGCGCAGGGCAGGACCCGCGGCGTGGACGCGGAGGATTGCCTCTGCCAGGTCCTCCGGTGAGGCCGACGGCGCGATGAAGCCGTTCTCGCCCTCGTTGATGAGCTCGACCGCGGCGTTGTCAGGGTCGGCTACGACGATGCTCGGGGTACCGCGTGAGGCGGCCTCGATGACCACGAGGCCGTAGCCCTCGCGCCGCGAGGGAAGGAGCATGCACAGCGCTCGTGACATCACCGCGTCGACGGTCTCAGTGGCCACGAATCCCGGAACCTCGACGGCGTCCTCGAGGCCGAGCTCGGCGGCGAGGCGCATGACCTCGGGGCGCTCGGGCCCATCGCCGAGAATGATGCCCCGCAGCTCCGGCACGCGCGCCCGAGCACGGGCGAGCGCGGGCACGATGGCCGGCACCTGCTTCTCAGGGATGTGGCGCCCGGCGAAGGCGACCACAGGGTCGGCCTCACGCACCGGACGGGCCTCGAGCGGCCCCGCATAGGCGCCCGCGAGCATGGTGATCTCGCCCCTCAGGCCCTCCTCGCGAAGGCGCGCCGCGTAGAGACGGGAGAAGCAGAAGGCACGCTGGGGCAGGTGGGCGCACAGGCGCTGCACCGACCATCCGACGTCGCCGCCCAGCTTGCCCAGGTAGTCGCGCCAGTACGCGCGCGTCCACACCTCGAACCAGTCGACCACGAGCCGGTAGCGCCAGCGCAGCCGCGCCAGCGCGGCGGCGAGCAGGGAGAAGTACGGGAACGAGCACGTGTGGACGACGTCATAGCGGTCACCGTGGCGCAGCAGATGCCAGAGGACGCCGGCACCGAAGACCATGGGCGGGAGGATGCGTCGCCTCCCCGGCGCTGAGTACAGGTGCATCCGCGGCCCTACCGCCCGCACGTCCACCCCCGCGACTCCCGGATCGACGCCCCGATCCCACTGACGCAGGGTTAGGTAGGTGACCTCGTGCCCGTCGGCGGCCAGGCGCTCGCCGAGGTGGCGATACCAGCGCTCGGCCCCCCCGACGGTGTGCGGAAACAGGCAGTCGTAGACCAGGCAGATGCGCATGGCGGGCCGCTGAACGCCGGTGCGCGCTAGCTGGACCCGACGGGATCGCCCTGGCCGGTGTCCCGGCGGCGCAGCCCCAGGATCGAGACCAGGAACGAGGAGAAGAAGATCTGGACGCCGATGATGATCAGGGTGGCGGCGAGCACCGCGAGGTTGTCGTAGGAGAGCGCGCCGAAGCCGCGGTTGATCCAGTCGATCACGATCCAAGCACCGACGATGACCCCCGCCAGGACGACCACACCGCCGATCAGCAGTCCGTGCTCGAGCCGGTAGCGGGCGCGCATTCGGTCAAACCAGCGGTCCTGCTCGCCCATGAAGTACGTGCCGTAGGCGTGGGCGCAGATCCCCAGAGCCAGCACCTGGCTGCCCACCACCGCGAGCAGCGCCCCGGCAATCAGCGCGTGGATGTCCCACTGGCGGCCGAACACGCCGAGGTGGGCGATCACCACCAGCTCGATGAGAGCGCCGATGAACGCCATGACGGCACCGGGGAGGATGAACAGGTAGTTGGGAGAGTGGACGAGCAGGAAGCGCAGGTGACGCCAGCCGTCCCTGAAGCTCGAGAGCTTCGACTCGCCGCCGCGCGGGTGATACTCGATCTCGAACTGGCGGATGTCGAGCTTCTCCTTGGCGGCGCGGATGACCATCTCGGAGGCGAACTCCATGCCCGTGGTGCGCAGATCGAGCTGGGGCAGGACGTCCCGCCGCACCGCCCGCATGCCGCAATGGGCATCCCTGACCCCAGCCCGGAACAGGAGGTTGAGCAGGTTGGAGAGCAGCGGGTTGCCGATGTAGCGGTGATGCCACGGCATCGCTCCCGGATGGATGTTGTTCATCCGGTTGCCGATGACCATGTCGGCTCCGCCCTCGAGCTCGGCCAGGAAGCGCGGTGCCTCGTCGAAGTCGTAGGTCAGGTCCGCGTCGACCATGAGGATGTAGCTGCCGCGGGCCGCGGCGAGACCCGCCATGTAGGCGCTCCCGTAGCCCCGCCTGGGCTCGCAGACGACATGTGCTCCCGCCGCCGCGGCGAGGGTGCCGCTGCCGTCATCGGAGCCGTTGTCGGCGACGATCACCTCGCCCTCGATCTCGTTGGCCGCGAGCGCGTGCTGGGCACGGCGCACGCACTCCTCGATCGTCCCCGCCTCGTTCAGGCAGGGGATGACGAAGGAGAGGCGCAGCGAGCCCTCTTGCTCGCGGTGCCGAACCTCGGCCGCCGCCTGTCCGACCCTGGTGGTCATGCGCGGCACAACGAGACCGAGCGTTGCTCCATGTAGGGCACAAACGTCGTCTTCCAGCGTGAGTTGCGGCGAATATGGCCTTGAGGTCCCATCTGTGTTCGTCATGTTGCCACGATTGGGGCTACGGTCGTAAAGGCTGGTTTGCCTCCTCGCTGTCGTCCCCGTCGCCGTGGGCGGCCCGGGCGAGCGCGACAACCCCGAGGGCAAAGGCCACGAGCAGCGCCCCGGTAAGTAGCCAGAACGTCCATGCTCCCACCAAGCGCGGATGAAATAGGGCGGCACGGTCGAACGCCGTGGGCAAGAGCGAGAGCAGTGACCTCGGATGGCGGCGCAGGAAGGTGAGGGTCACGTCCAACGGGACGATCTGGCCCTGCACGCGCTCGACCAGGTTGCCTGGTCCTCCTATCGGTGCCGCCCGCGTCGGTCCCTGGTTGTGCAGGCAGACCTCGACGGAGCGGCCTGCCGGCACCGCGGAGTCGAGGATGATTCTGGGTGCGATCCTGGTGGTGTAGCCGGGCGCCAGGTGACCCGTGGCGAGCAGCGCGCCGCTCCCCGAGTCGCGAACCGTCAGCTCGAAGGCGGCGCCTGGGACGGCACCGGGGATAAGAAAGATCTGGATGCCGCCAAACGCCGCCTGGGTCTCGAGCGGACCCTCGCACGCAGATTCTTGGGGGCTGAGGATGGTCACTTCTGAGACCGGCGGAATGTCGAGCGAGAAGGCAACGGTCCGTTTGTCGTTCGCCGCCGCGCTGAGCAGCCCTACGAGCCCTAGCACCGCGATGACCGCGAAGGTGATGACCCCCCACCGAGCGGACGCGCGGCTCATGTGTAGTACGTCTCAGCGACCGTGCCGAGCGAGAGCACCTGGAGGACGAGCAGGGCGCCGAGTACGGCTCCGCACACGGGTGCGCGCAGAGGCGTGGGCAGGCGACTGATGACAAATGCCACGATGAGACCGAATAGCCCGATCACCGGCAGCACGTAGCGCCCTTGGAGCAGCGCATAACCCGACGAGAGGATCGTCAGGTAGTCGGTGACGTGGAGCAGCGCGAGTAGCCCCACGAGCGCGAGCACGAAGTAGGCCAAGAGCGCCAAGTTGCGCCGGCCCCGAACGCGGGTCATGAGGACGGCGCCAGCAACCAGGAACGCCCCGCAGATCCACCCGATCACGCTGTAGATCCACTGCACGATGGGCACATCGAGCCAGCCGAAGGTGGCCCATGCCTCGCGGATCCAGATCGAGAAGTAGGCGCCGGGCTCTGCTATCGACGGCGACATGAACTGGAGACGAGGCAGATAGAACTGCCACACATAGCTGAGAAACTGGCGCGGGTTGGCCGAGCTGCCGGCCACCGCGGGGGCCACCACGTTGACGGGCGAGCGGCCGTTCGCGCGCGAATAGGCGACCCATGCGAGCACGGGCGCGGCGAGCACGAGCAGGGCGGGCGCGAGCTGCCGCAGCGCCTTGATGCGCTCCTCCTTGGGGCGTGCCCACCACCCGATCGCGAGCGCGAAGGCAACCGCCGGGAGGAGGGCATAGGAGGTGGCCTTGGTGAGGATCGCGGCGGCCGCCACCGCGCATAGGGCGGCGGCGTCCACCGGCCGGGCCGCGCGGCTGATGACCCGGGCCCCGAGCCAGAGCCCAAGCGTCCACAGGGTCACGAGCAGGGAGTCCGGGGTGATGCTCGTGGCCAGGAAGGTCTCCGTGGGGACGAAGCCGACGACGGCGGCGCACGCCAGCTGAGGGAGGCGGCGCCGGCCGAGCACCTCGCCGGCGAGGAGCCAGCCACCGGTGACGGTGAGGAGGAGCAGCACCACTCCCCAGAGCTGCATCGCGTACATGCGGCTGAAGGCGTCGCCACCGGAATCGGCCCAGTAGGCGAGGTCGGCGAAGAGGTAGTAGAGGGGAGGGTTCGGGGCTGCCGAGCTGGGGCCACCGCCGTCCGAGCGCGAGAGATGCGTGTGGGCGACCGTGTTCAGATAGCGCTGATAGTCGGCGGCGCTCCAATCCGGCTTCACGGTAAGAGGGCTGCTCGTGATCTCGTTCACGTGGTCGGCGATGATCGCCTGCCTCTGATCGCTCGAGACCCCGGGCCGAAGCGGGTTGCCGGGCAGGGCGAAGTTCTCCGCCAACGTCTGGGCGTAGGCGAAATGCGAGGTCGAGTCGGGTGACTGTCCCGGAGGGACGATGAGTGCCCAGGTGACGCCGAAGATGGCCACCACGCCGAGCAGCGCCGCGAGGGGTGAGGGGACGGCGGCGAATGCGCGCCGAGCAGCGCGCAGACCCCCTGCTGCCTCCCCCCTGCGGGAGACCTGCACCGTGCCCGAGAGAATCATCGTTCCGTCTCAGGGTAGGGAGAATCGCCGTCAGCCGCACCGGGCCTGGTGGGAGGACGTGCGACCCGACGCTAGTACGATCACGCGCTCGGGGATGGCGGAATCGTGAGCACAGAGGCGGTAGCACCGCCACGCAGCGGCATCGGTCCCCGGCTCGTCGCAGGCCCGCTCGGCGCACCGCTCGGCGTTCTCCGCAGGCATCACGCAGTGGTGGCGCTGCTTATCTACGCGGCCGCGGCAATGGTGATCCAGCGGCACGCCCTCGCCGATCTCGGTACCACCTGCGCCTGCGACGGCACGGATCCGACCGCGTACATGTGGGCGCTCGTATGGTGGCCCCACGCCATCGTCCACGGGCTCAACCCGTTCGTGACCCACGCGTTCTGGGTTCCCGACTCGATCAATCTGGGCGCCCTGGCCAGCGTTCCCGGCCCGGCACTCGTGGCCTGGCCGCTGACCGCGGTGGCGGGCCCGATCGTCTCCTACAACGTCCTCATGCTCATCGCGCCGGTGACCGGCGCGTGGTTCGCCTACCGGCTGTGCCTGTATCTCACGCGCGCGCCGGCCGCCTCGATCCTCGCCGGCTACGTGTACGGGTTCTCGACCTACGGGATCGGCCATCTCGCCGGCCACATGAACCTCGTCTTCACCTTCGGTCCACCGGCGCTCGTGCTCCTCACCCTCAAGCGCATCGATGGGGTGATCAGCGCCCGCCGCTATTTCATCCTCACGGCCATCGTCCTCATCGCCCAGCTCGCGACGGGGACGGAGATGCTCTTCACGATGACCTGCATCGGGGTGGTGGCCCTCGCCGCGGGATGGATCTTCTCCGCGCCCGAGAGGCGACGGCGGATCGTTTCCGCCCTCGTGCCGCTAGCCGGAGCCTACGTGCTCGTGGGGGCCATCTGCTCGCCCTTCCTGTACTACGCGCTCACGGGACCCAACGTGGTCGGGGGACTGCCCGCGAACTTCCCCGCCGACGCCCTCTCCTTTGCCATCCCCACCACCTTCGAGATGTTCGGTGGGCACCGCTTCGCGGCGGTGGCGAACGCCTTCGCGGGCAACTTCGCCGAAAACGGCACCTATCTCGGGCTGCCGGTGATCCTCATCGTGGCCGCCTACGCGGTGACACGGTGGCGGACCGGCGCAGGACGCGTCCTGCTCACCGTCCTCGCCGTCGCCGTGGTGTGGTCGCTCGGCTACAAGCTGAACATCGACGGGCACCCCACCGTCACCATGCCCTTCCACTGGGTCTCGCAGTTCCGAGGGTTCAACGAGGTCATCCCCGTCCGCATCGGGCTCTACGTGTTCCTCGTGTCCGCGATCATCATCGCGCTCTGGCTCGCCTCCCCAGGTTCCTCGCCCCTGCGCCGCTGGCCCTTGGCCATTCTCGCGGTGGTGTTTCTCTTCCCCAACGCCAACGCGGGTTACTTCGATCAGAAGGTGCCCGACCCGGCGTTCTTCCGCACCAGCGTCTACCGCCAGTACCTGCACCGCGACGAGGTGGTGCTTCCCATCCCCTACGGTGTAGTGGGCCCCGGCCTCCTCTGGCAGG
Source organism: Solirubrobacteraceae bacterium (assembly GCA_035552215.1). GTDB lineage: Bacteria > Actinomycetota > Thermoleophilia > Solirubrobacterales > Solirubrobacteraceae > Palsa-465. The sequence continues at coordinate 54,485 of DASZLV010000117.1, forward strand.
CCCGCACCGACATGTACTTCCGCTACGCCAGCGGAGGTTTCTTCGTGCCGCCCAACTACGGCTTGAACCTGTTCGTCCAGCAGGCGCTCGGCCTCACGCCGGCGCTCAAGCCCACCGTCGCCGCCCTGCGTGCGTTCCTCGCCCAACACCATGTGGGAGCGATCGTGGTCGAAGCCGACCAGCCCGGGGTGTGGCCTGCCGTCATCGGCCGGCTCGGGCTCTCGCCGGTCAACGTGGGAGGCGTGCTCCTCTACCAAGTTCCGGCGTCGCTACAGGCTTGAGTACCGTCACCGTCGCCATCCCGGTGCGCAACGCCGGCGCCGTGCTCGAGCGCACGCTCGCCGCGGTGCGCGCGCAACGGCTCGAGCGCGAGGTCGAGCTCCTCGTCTGCGATTCGGGGTCGCGTGACGGCTCGGTGGCAGTGGCACGCCAGTACGGCGCCGGGGTGATCGAGATCGCCCCCGAGCGCTTCTCGCACGGCGGGACGCGCCAGCTCCTGATGGAACGCTCGGCGGGGGCCCACGTCGCCTTCCTCACCCAGGACGCGGTGCCCGCGGATGAGCAGTGGCTCGCCAGTCTGCTCGCGGGCTTCGCGCTCGCCGATGACGTGGGACTCGTGTTCGGGCCCTATCGCCCGCAGACGGGGGCGAGCCCGATGGTGGCGCGCGAGCTCGGCGACTGGTTTCGCTCCTTCTCGCCCGACGGCGCCCCGCGCCTCGATCGTCTGGCGCCCGGCGAGCGCGGGATCCCGGCTCGGGACCTGCTGGGTCCGCGCGGGTTCTTCACCGACGCCAACGGGTGCGTGGCGCGGAGCGCCTGGGAGACGGTGCCCTTCCAGCCCGTGCCCTACGCCGAGGACCACGTGCTCGCCCACGACATGCTTCGCGCCGGGTACGCCAAGGTCTACACGCCCGAGGCGGCGGTGATCCACTCACACGAGTACTCGGGATGGGAATGGCTGCGGCGCTCCTTCGACGAGGCGCGCGCGCTGCGTGCCGTGTACGGGTTTGTGGAGCCGGTGGCGCCCCTGAAAGTATGGGGGCTGGTGGGCGCCGACTGGCGCTTCGCCGGCGGCGTCCGGGGAGCGCCGCGCCCGGGAGCCGGGCTCCTCGCCCGGTCAACAGTGCATCACGCGGCGCGTGCCACCGGCGCCGTTCTCGGCTCCCGCGCCGACCGCCTCCCTCCCGCGCTCGCACTCCGCCTCTCGCTTGAGAGTCGGTAGGCCCGCTACTCTCGGTCGATGCCACGCTCGTCACGCTCGGTTCACGACGAGGCTGCCATCCTGCCCGCAAACCTCGCTCTTCCCGCCATCGCCGTCCGCGGCGTGAGCAAGACCTTCCGGGTGCCCCATGAGCGTACGCACACGCTCAAGGAGCGCGCGCTCCATCCCCGGCGGCGCAGCGGGCATCAGGTCTTTCATGCCCTCAGGGGCATCTCCTTCGCCGTGCAGGAGGGCGAGTTCTTCGGGATCGCGGGCCGTAACGGCAGTGGCAAGAGCACGTTGCTGAAGTGCATCGCGGGCATCTACGGCGTCGACGGTGATATCTGGCGCCGCGGCCGCGTGTCGACCTTCATCGAGCTCGGTGTCGGCTTCAACGCCGATCTCGCCGCGCGCGACAACGTGATCCTCAACGGGATCATGCTCGGACTCTCCCCGCGCGAGGCGCGCAAGCGCTACGAGAGCGTGATCGAGTTCGCCGAGCTCAAGGAGTTCGAGGACCTCAAGCTCAAGAACTACTCCTCGGGGATGTACGTGCGCCTGGCCTTCTCGGTCGCCATCCAAGTCGATGCCGACATCCTCCTCATCGACGAGATCCTCGCCGTGGGCGACGCCGCCTTCCAGCAGAAGTGCTTCGACGTCTTCAACCGGATGCGCGACGAGGGCAAGACGATCGTCTTCGTCACCCACGACATGGGGGCGCTCAATCGCTTCTGTCACCGGGCGCTTCTGCTCGAGCGCGGCTCGCAGGTCTACATCGGCGATCCTCAGGAGGTCGGCGATCGCTACCTGGAGCTCAACTTCGGGCGCGACCCCGAGGCCAAGGGGATGACCGAGGGACGCGGCGACGGCGACGCCAAGGTGCTCGAGGCCTGGGTCGAGGACGAGCACGGCAAGCCCCAGCCCGCGGTCCCCCAGGGCCAGCGGATCACCCTGCGGGCCCGGGTCTCGTTCATGGTCGAGGTAGAGGATCCGCAGGCCAGCGTCTACGTGCACAACGAGGAGCACAAGGCTGTCCTCGTGGCCAGCACCGTGCTCGAGCACGAGCGCAGCGGGCGCTTTCGCTCCGGCGAAACGGCGGTGTTCTCGTTCACCTTCGACAACGTGCTCGCCCCCGGGCGCTACAGCCCGGTGTTCAACCTCGCCCATCGCGGCTCCGGACTCGACGTCATCGACCGCTTCGAGGGCGCATTCTCCTTCGTGGTCACCGCGCAGCAAGCGCTCGGAGGAGTCGTCGACCTCCCGGTCCAGGTGGCGGTGCAGCGCGGCGACACCGTCCCCGCCCCTGAGCTCCCGGTGTGACTGCGGAGGCGATCCCCTACGAGGCGCTCGGCCGGCCGATCCGCGGGCCGCGGGCACTCAACGACGACCCCGCCCGTTTCTGGCATCTCACCTTCAACATCGCCGTCAACCAATGGAAGCTCCGCTTCTTCGGCTCGGCCCTCGGCTACCTGTGGCAGCTCGTGCGGCCGCTGCTCCTCTTCGGCGTCCTCTACGTGTTCTTCACCAAGATCGCCAAGGTCAACGGGGCCCACCCCGGTGACCGCAGCTATGACTTCTACGGCGCTCAGCTGCTCGGCTCGATCGTCCTCTTCACCTTCTTCGCCGAGGGGACGATGGGATCGGTGCGCTGCGTGCTCGACAACGAGGCCCTGGTGCGCAAGATCCAGTTCCCGCGCATGGTCATCCCCCTCTCGGTCGTCCTCCTCACCCTGTTCAACCTGACCCTGAACCTCGTCGTCGTCTTCATCTTCGCTTTCGTCCAGGGTGTGCATCCCATGCTCAGCTGGCTCGAGCTTCCGCTCATCGTTCTCGTCCTGGCCTTCCTCGTCGCCGGCCTGTCGATGCTCCTCTCCTCGCTCTTCATCTACGTGCGGGATATCCAGCCGATCTGGGAGGTCATCAACCAGGTCCTCTTCTACTCCTCGCCGGTGATCATCGCGGTGCCCGCCGTGGTCCTCGCCTTCGCGCCCAAGACGGCCGCCAACCCGCATGGCTTCGACGTGCCCTTCCTCACGCACGTCTACATGGCAAACCCGCTCGCGGCGGTGCTCGAGCAGTTCCGCCACGCGGTCGTCACCCGCGCCGCCCCCAGTCCCGCGGCCGTGCTCGGCGGCCAGGCGTATCTGCTCATCCCGCTGGCCATCGTGGTGGGCATATTCGCGCTCGGCTTCTACGTGTTCAACCGCACCGCGCCGTACGTGGCCGAGAACCTCTAGGACCAGGTCTAGGACTGCCGGGCCGGCGCCCGAGGCTCGGGGACGACCGCAGTCGACGGCGCGATCCGGCGCGGCGTCGCGATCTCGACGAGGTAGGTCTCGAGGGCGTCGATGCGCCCGAGCCAGGCATAGTCGGCAGCGACCTTCATCCCCGCCGCGCCGAGCCGCTCGCGCAGGGGGGGATCGTCGAGGAGCCGGCGCAGGGCATCGGTGACCGCCTCGCGCTCGGGTGCCGGCATCAGGCAGTTCTCGCCGTCCACGCAGAAGTCACGGTTGCCGTGGGCATCGGTGCACACCACCGCACCTCCGGTGGCCATCGATTCCAGCGGGGGCAGGCAGAACCCCTCGTGGACCGAGGTCTGGATGAACACCGTGGCCTCGTTGAAGAGCCGGTTGACCTCCTCGTCGGAGGGCGCCGTGACATAGCGGGTGCCGGGCTCGTCCTCGGCCACGCGAGGCTCGGTCCCGAAGAGGACGAGCTCGGGCCTCGGCTCGGGCAGAGCCCGCCAGGCGGCGATGGTCAGGGGCAGGTTCTTGAGCGGATTGGTGCGTCCGAGCGCCAGGACCATGTCGGTCCGGCGCGCGACATCGGGCAGCGGGGTGAAGTTGTCGAGGTCGATGCCCGGGGGAATGAGCACCGACTCGAGACCGAGCTCGCGCAGTCGGTCGCGGTTCCACGAGGAGATGGTCATGTAGCGGAACTCGTGCCGGTAGGAGGCGAGGACCGCGTTGCGCACGCGCTCGTCGTCGGGGTAGTAGCTCGTCTCGATGTCCTGCACGAAATACACCGGGATGCCGTGGAGCACGCTCCCCGACCACACCGGGCTGGCGGTGTTCCACCAGGTGGCGACCTTGATGGCATCAATCGGGGTCAGCGCCTCGACGAGCTGGCCGTAGTCCTCGAAGGTACGCACGGGGGCGCGGAGCGGGAACCAGTCGGGCTCACCCCCGAGACTCCAGAGCTCCACCTCGTGCCCGCGGTCGAGCAACCCGTTCAGGTGCTCGAAGACGTCGCGGTGACCTCCCCCGACACCGGTGTCCTCGGTCACGTAGATCACGCGCAGGGCCCCGGCCTCGTTCCGTACCTCGCGTGCATCGAAGAAATCGCCCCATCGCGCCCAGAATGCGCGCTGGGAGGCCCGCTCGCGCTCGCCCACCTCGCTCCCGCGGGTCGCCGACTCGAGGTGATAGAGCGTCGCCGTCGGCGAGTAGACGACCCCGTAGCCCGCCTCCCAGGCGCGCAGGCAGTAGTCGACGTCCTCGTAGGCCATGGGGTAGATCGGGTCGAGCACGCCGATGTCGTCGATGACCTCGCGCGTGACGTACATGCACGCGCCGGTGACCGCGAGGACGGCCTGGCGGATGTTCGCGGGGCCCCAGTCGCTGGGCCGGAAGCGATAACGATGATCGAACCATTCGAGCGCGCCGCGATTGCGCACCGTGCCCCCGAACTGGATGGTGTCGTCGCGGTACAGGAGCTTCCCGCCGACGATGCCCACGTTGTCGCACCGGGTGGTGTACTGAAGGCCGGCGAGCCATCCAGGGCGCGCGATGACATCCGAGTTGAGGATGACCACGTCGTGCTCCGGGTTCGCGGCCTCGATGCCCCGGTTGACGTTGGCGGCAAAGCCGGCGTTGACCTCTCCCGCGACGACGTCGATACCGCCGATGGCCCTGAGCTCCGCCAGGTGCTCGGGCCCGCTCGCGTCATCGGCGACGACGATCCGGACTCGAGCGCGATCGGTCGTCCTGCGGATGCTGGCCACGAGCGCCGTGACCTCGCGCGCGTCGCGGTAGCTGGGGATGACCACGCTGACCGGCCGCCCGTGCTGGCGGTACCAGCGCTCAGCCTTCCGTCGCTCACCGTGGGCTCTCTGGTCGAGGCGAAGGAAGCGTCCGAGCGGCGTGAAACGCAGGGGGAAGGTCAGCGTGCGGTAGAACAGCGACCCGATGCCCTGGTACTTGTAGGTCAGGTAGATGCGCCGGCGCAGGTTGAAGAGCTGGCCCTTGCGAGCCCCGTCGACCGCCCGGTTCGGCCCTGGTGTGCCGGGATCGCGTTGCCCGGAGCGTTGATCGTTCATCGTCAGGAAAGGGTCAACCCCCACCGCCAAGGTATCGGGGCTGAATGTACCCCAATTAAAAAGTGCCGCGCGCTCGATACGTTATGACTTATGACCGCTCGGCGCGCCCTGATCACGGGCATCACCGGTCAGGA
>DASZLV010000118.1:0-38504 GCA_035552215.1 Solirubrobacteraceae bacterium
CTCCAGACGGCCGGGCAGGAGAAGGCGCAGCTCTACCTGGCCGACGACGAGGACGGAATCGGGGGCGCGGGCGCCTTCTTCCTCCTCCTCGACGACCCCGAGGTCTACGGGCTCCCACCCGACCCCGTCGACACCCGACGCCTACCCCTGCGGATCCGTTCCAAACGCCGGGGTTGTCAATCTCCGGACGGGATCACGACGTCGCCGGCCCGGGCGCTCGCCGCGGCCTGGCCTGGCGCTCGGTCGGGATACAGCGTCCTGAGGGCGGCGATCGCCGCGGCCCCCCCGAGCAACTGGGCGACGACATAGGCGGGCATCGAGGCGGGCGCGATGCCCGCGAAGGTGTCCGAGAACATCCGACCGACGGTGATCGCCGGGTTCGCGAAGCTCGTCGAGCTCGTGAAGAAGTAAGCGGCGCCGATGTACGCCCCGACCGCCGCGGGCGCCGACCCGCCCCGTCCGCTGAGAGCAAGGGAGAAGATCACGAGCAGGAGCCCGAGGGTGGCGATCGCCTCGGCAAGCAGATGCGCGGGACTGGCGCGGTGGTGGCTGGAGATCGTCACCAGTGACTGGGCGAACATTGCGTTGGCGGCGAGTGCGCCGAGGCAGCAGCCGCTGAGCTGGGCGGGGATGTAGGCGAGCGCATGGCGAAAAGACAGGCCACGGAAGCCGGCGTCCACAAGGGTGACCACGGGATTGAAGTGCGCGCCTGACACCGGCCCGAACATGAGGATGATCGCGAACAGCCCGGCCGCGGTGGCGGCGGCGTTCTCGAACAGCTCGAGCCCCACATCACCGGGCGAGAGCTGCTGCGCCGCGATCCCCGATCCGATAACGATGGCGGCCAGGAACGCCGACCCGAGGAACTCCGCGAGCACCCGTCGAGCGAGGGCGGGATCGGTCATCGGGGGGTGGCACCGCTAACGGGGGTGTCGATTTCGAACAGGAGGCCGTCGACGCGATGGCTGATCTCCTCGCGGGTAGCGCGGACCTCCTCGAGCGGGCGTCCCGCCGGGTCGGGCAGCTCCCAACCGCGATACCGCACGCCGGGGACGACCGGGCACTCGTCGCCGCAGCCCATTGTCACGATCAGGTCCGCCCACCCCGCCAGCTCGCGCGTGAGTAGTTGGGGCGTGCGAGCGGAGAGGTCGAAGTCGAGTTCGCCCATCACCTCGACGACCTCTGGATGCACTCGCTCGGCGGGGGTTGTGCCCGCCGAGCGAGCCTCGTGGCGGGCGCCGGCGGCCCGTTCGAAGAGCGCCTGGCTCATCTGCGACCGGCCGGCGTTGTGGAGGCAGACGAAGAGGACGCGCACCGCCGCCGGAGTCTATCCATTGACACTTATCACTTCAATCGGTATATGTATATCGATGAGTGTCGATCTGAAGCTGACCCCGAAGACCAAGCGCCCCGCGGGCGAGCCGTGCTGCCAGCCAGTCGTCTATCCCGACGTCGAGCGCGACGAAGCTCAGCGGATGGCGGCTGTCGCCAAAGCCCTCGGCGACCCCGTCCGCCTCCAGCTCATCGACGTGCTGCGCAAGCACGCGGGGAAGGTGTGCGTATGCGAGCTCGTCCCGCTCTTCGAGCTTTCCCAGCCCACCGTTTCCCACCACCTCAAGGTTCTGCGCCAAGCCGGGATTGTCGGCTCCGAGCGCGAAGGGCTTTGGGCCTACTACTACGTGATCCCCGACTCGCTGAAGGAGTTCTCAGCATGGCTGAACTGACCGATATTCGCGAAAGCGTCCGCCGGCGGTATGCCGAGGCCGCCGGCGGGGGAGACGAATGTAGCGGCGTGTTCGGCGCCGTCCTCTACGACGAGAGCGAGCGCGACGGCGCCCCAGAGGTAGCGATCGACGCATCCCTGGGCTGCGGGGTGCCCACCGCCGTGGCCGACCTCCACCCCGGCGAGACCGTGCTCGATCTCGGATCGGGCGCCGGGGCCGACGTCCTCATCAGCGCCCGGCGGGTTGCGCCCACCGGAAAGGCCATCGGCCTCGATATGACAGACGAGATGCTCGCCCTGGCCCGCGCCAACGCCGCGCAGGCGGGCGTGAAGAACGTCGAGTTCGTCAAGGGCTTCCTCGAGGACGTGCCCCTTCCCGACGCCAGCGTCGACGTGGTCATCTCCAACTGCGTGATCAACCTCTCGGGCGACAAGCCCAAGACGATCGCCGAGACGGCGCGCGTGCTCCGTCCGCACGGGCGGTTGGCGATCTCCGATGTGATCGCCGACCCCGGCATGGACGAGCACACCAAGGCCGACATGGCAGCCTGGACCGGCTGCATCGCCGGCGCCCTCACCGCGGCGGAGTTCCGCGATGTCCTTGAGCGGGCAGGATTTGAGGAGATCGAGATCCGTCCCACCCACCGCGTCCACGAGCGAGCATCCGCAGCAATCATCCGCGCCCGCAAGTCGGGTACCGCCGCCTGCTGTTCGCCCGACCGCCTCGCCACGTGCTGCGAGCCGTCCAGCAAGGGTGACTGCTGCGGGCCGATCGATGCCCCGCCCGGGACCTGTGGCTGCAGCGCTCAGCGAGCGTAGGTGGCGATGTCCTGGTCGAGCGTCCCCTGGGCGGCGTACTCGTAGCTGTGGACGTGGACGATCTTCCCGGCTCGGTTGACGAAGATCGTGGTAGGGAGACCGAGGATGGCCGTGAGCGAGCTGAGCTGCGGGGTCGTGCTCTGATAGCTCGGATAGCTGATCTGGTGCTTGGCCAGGAACGACGACGCGTCACCTGCCGAGTCGTTGGTGTCGACGCCGACGAAGGCCACCTTGCGCCCGTAGCGCGCCGCGGCCGAGGCGAAGAGGGGGAACTCGGCCTTACACGGTGGGCACCACGACGCCCACGCGTTGATCACCACCGGATAGCCACGCAATGCGTGCAGGCGGGCCATGAGCGCGGACTGTGAGCCGACGAGCTTGCCCGCCTGGGCATGGAGGGCCGCCAGCGGGGCGGGCGAGCCGGCGAGGGCGCTGGGGATCGTCGTGGGGCTTGTCTTGGCCGCCGGCGGGGCTGCGCGCAGGGCGGCGCGGACGTCCCTGATCAGGGCGGCGGGACTGAGGGGGCCCTGGGTGGCGACGTCGTAGAACCAGAGAACGCGACCCGAGTCCGAGGTGAGCACGAACCACGGCTCGTCCTGGACCTGGTAGCCGTCCGCGACCCGGCCGCTCTCGTCGATGGCCACCGGGTAGGACAGCGGCCGCGACAGGCGACCGAGGAACTTGGGAAGCGCGTTCCTAGATGGTTCGACGCTGCCCTCGTCGACGGCCGATACCGGGGGTAGGCCCTTCGCGGTGGCGATGGCCCGGTAGCGGTTGAGCGCCTCGAGCTCGGTGCGGAGCGCGAGGACCTGAGCGTCCCAGGTGGCGAAGAACATGCGCAAGCGGGGGCCGCTGCCCGGTCCGAGGTGCACCTCCCCCCCACCGGCGCGCGGCAGCGACACCGCCGTGCTCGGGCCCACCGAAGCGACCTGGGCGTAGGAGAGCCGGGAGCGCACATGTGGGTGGCCGGGCAGGAGGCTCGAGGCCTCGTGGGCCAGGAGCTGTCCGAGCTGGGGGATGCTCCCGTAGGACATCTGGGTCAGGTAGAGCCTGGCCAGCCTCCCGTCGGGCCCGATCACGAACAGAGCCGGGGTGTGATCGATCTGGCCGCGGATGATCTGCACCGCGATGCCGTAGGACTTCCACACGCGCTCGAGCTCGGGGAGGGGCGCGGTGAGGAACCGCCACTGGTGGAGCATCCCGTGCGTCGTCGAGTAGGCACGCACGTCCTTGACCGAGGTGGCGTTCGGGTTGGCGTCGATACCGAGGAGCTGCACGCGAGACCCGGCCGCGCCCAGCATCTCCTTGGCGTCGAGCATCGCCGTAGTCGTCAGGGGGCAGACGGTGGTGCATTGGGAGTCGTTGAAGGCGAGGATCACCACCTTGCCGTGGAACGAGCGCAGCGAAACCCGCCGGGCGAACTCGTCGGTGAGGGTGAAGCCGCCCGCGCGGCCGTGGAGGGCGGTGCCGGCGTCGAGGACGGGATTGCGGGCCAGCCCAGTCTGCGGGCCCGTGCGCGTCGACGGGCGCGTGAGAAGGGCGCCGAGGACAAGAACGCCGGCGATCAGAACAACCCAGGCGATGAGCGATCGTCGTCTCCGCATTTCCCGGCAACATAGTTACCGAACGGAGCCCAGCGCGCCGTTTACCCCTGCTCGTCCTCCGGGGGCAAAGCGCCGGGAATGTCCGGATCCTGGCGCTTGCGCTGCCAGTCCTGACGCACGTCGGAGATCTCGCGCTCGAGCGAGTCCGAGCGTTGCTCGAGCTCGTCGGTTTCGCGCTCGCGCTTGCGGGCCAGCTTGTCGGGGTCGTTTTCCTCCATAGCGGGTAGCTACCCCGCTGATGCGGATCGCAGTCCTCGACATCGACGGCACCCTCGTCGACACCAACTACCACCACACCGTCGCGTGGTACCGCGCCTTTCGCCGGCACGGGATCGTGCTCCCGATCTGGCGCATCCACCGGCACATCGGGATGGGCGGCGATCAGATGGTCAAGGCCCTCACCGACGAGCGCACCGAGCGCGAGCAGGGGGACGAGATCCGCTCCGACGAGGGGTCGGAGTATCGGGAGCTCATCGACGAGGTGGAACCCATGGAGGGCTCGCGCGAGCTCATCGAGGAGCTCAAGGGGCGCGGTCATACCGTCGTCCTCGCCAGCTCCGCCAAGGAGGACGAGGTGGAGCATTACCTTGACCTCCTCGACGCCCGGGAGCTCGCAGACGGCTGGACGACGTCTGCCGACGTCGAGGCCACCAAGCCCGAGCCCGACCTCGTTCAGGCGGCGCTCGAGCGCGGCGGGCGAGAGGGCGGGATGATGGTCGGCGACACGCCCTGGGATGTGAAGTCCGCCCACGGGGCGGGCATCGAAACCCTCGCCGTGCTCACCGGTGGCTTTTCGGCCGCCGAGCTGCGCGACGCGGGCGCTCTCGACGTCTTCGAGTCCGTCGCCGAGCTGGGCTCGAAGCTCGATCACACGCCGCTGCGCTGACGTAGTCAGCGGGCATGGACGCGGGCGTCAGGCGGACAGCGCGGTCAACTACGTCTACGAGCGCGCACTGCTGTAGGACCGGCTCAGGCGCGGAAGCACCTCGTCGTGATAGGCCGTGAAGAAGCCCTCCTGATCGGGGCCGATCTGGTTGACGTAGAGCTCGTCGAAGCCCGCCTCGGCGTAAGCCTCGATCGCCTTCACGTGCTCCTCGACGTCGGGTCCGCACGGGACGTCGGAGAGCATGTCCTCGGTAACGAGCTCGGCTGCCTGCTCGAAATGCGCAGGGGTGGGCAGGATCTGCGCGAGCTCGCCGGGCAGTCCCTCGTTGGGCCAGAGCCGCCAGACCATCTTTCGCGCCTGCGCCTCGTCCTCGCCCCAGCACACCTTCAGGCCCCCCTGCACGATGGGGTTCGCGTGCTGTGACTTCGAGCGGAAGAGGTCGACCGCTTCGGCGTCGGGTCCGACGGTGCAGTAGCCGTCGCCGATGCGGGCCGCCAGCTCGACCGACCGCCGTCCGAACCCGGAGACCACGATCGGGGGCGGGGCCTGGGGAAGGTCGTACACGCGGGCGTTCTCGACTCGGTAGTGACGGCCGCGATGGCTGTGCGTTCCTCGCTGCCAGAGCATCCGGATCACCTCCACGGCCTCCTCGAGCATCTCGAGACGCTCTTCGGCCTCGGGCCAGCGGTCACCGAGGATGTGTTCGTTGAGCGCCTCACCGCTACCCACCCCGAGGGAGAACCGACCCTCGAGGAGGACGGCGGAGGTCGCTGCCGCCTGGGCGATGATGGCGGGGTGGATGCGCATCGTCGGGCACGTCACGGCCGTGGTCACGGGCATGTCCTCGGTGGCCTGGGCGATGGCGCCGATCGTCGACCACACGAACGGGCTGTGCCCCTGGGTGTTGTTCCACGGGTGGTAGTGATCTGAGATCCACAGCGCCTCGAACCCGGCCTCCTGCGCCCGTACCGCCTGAGCGACGAGATCGCGGGGGCCCCACTCCTCGCTGGATAGGAAGTAGCCGAGTTTCATCGCTTGTGCGCGTCCACGGCACGCTGGAGCTGTGACTTGTCCATCTTCGAGCGGCCCTCGACGCCCAGCTTGCGCGCCTCGTTGTAGAGCTGATCCCGGGTGCGGCCCTTGGGTCCGTCGCGGCCGGAGCGCTGCCCACCTCGTCGCGAGGACGACATGTCCTTGATCGAGGTCCGCGAGCGCGTGCGCGACTCGCCGGAGCGGGCCCGCTCCTTGTTCACGGTCCGGGCGGCAATCTCCTCGGCCCGACTCTCGCTCGTTCCCTGTTCGCGCTCGCTCTCCTTGATGTGCTCGTATTGGCGGGCACGCTTGGTTCCGGGCTTCACACCGCGTGGGGGCATGGTCTTTCTCCTTGCATTCGCTCTCTCTGAGCCTCTACCCGGTGCCACGCCGCTGTAACGACGGATCCGCCTCTTCGGCCTCATACCGCCGGCTGATCGGCAGCGCGAACCACAGACCGCCGAGCGCGACGCCGGCGATGATCCCGGCCACGGCGGCAGCGGTGCCCCCGAACATGAGGTCCGAGATGAGGACGAGGATCCCCGTCAGCCCCGCGGCGAGGAACACCATTCCGACGATCATCGTCTGATTGCCGACCCGCAGGAGATAGGGCTTCTGCCGATGCCGGAAGAGGATCCGGTGGTGGATCGACGGCGCGATCAGGAGCGCTGCGGCGATGGCGATGCACACGAGGGTCACGAAGTAGTCGTAGCGCTCGAACGCCGAGAGGGTGGTGAACCTGGTGTCGAACGGCGCCACGAGCAGGAAGGCGAGCAGGACCTGAATCCCGGTTCCGGCCACCCGCAGCTCGTTCAGGAGCTCGATGGTGTTGCGGTCGAGCTGCTCGAGGGGGGTCTCGTCCCGCCCGTCATCGCTCGTGGGCGGGGTCGCGGTAGTGGGGACGCTCATGAGTCAGGTCCGTGCCGCCCGTCGGCGCCGGCCGAGGGGCGGGCGCCGCTCCGGAGCGGCGCCCGCCGGGCGGTCACGACCTCGCTGATGCACCAACGTGCTGCTCGTGGCGGCCCTCGGCGAACTCCTCGACGAGCTTTGCGCAGAAGGCGGGCAGGTCATCGGGGTTGCGGCTCGTCACGAGCCCGTTGTCGACATGGACCTCCTCGTCGACCCAGCTGGCGCCCGCGTTGCGAAGGTCGGTCTTCAGACTCGGCCAGGAGGTCAGCGTGCGACCGCGCACGACGTCAGCCTCGATCAGTGTCCACGGCCCGTGGCAGATCACCGCGACGGGCTTGTCCTGCTCAAAGAAGCCGCGGATGAAGCTCACCGCATCTTCGTCGACGCGCAGAGCGTCGGGGTTCGCCACCCCGCCGGGAAGCACGAGTGCGTCGTAGTCGGACGGATCGGCGTCGGCGACGGCGCGATCGGCCTCAATCGTGTCGCCCTTGTCGAGGTGGTTGAACATCTGCACCTCGCCGCGCTCGAGCGAGATCAGGTCGGTGTCGGCGCCGGCCCTTCTCGCGGCGTCGAGCGGCTCGGTCAACTCGACATGCTCGACGCCCTCGGTGAACAGGAAGGCGACGCGGCGGTCTGCGAGTGTGTCAGCCATAGGTCTCACTCCTTTGTCTCGAGATAGTCCTGTCCTCGAGCTACCCACCGTGCGTCGAGCAAAACCGCGGCCCGCGGAGGTTCTTACTGCTGCGCTCGGCGGGCGTCGGTGAGCTCGCCGGGGGTGACCGGGCCGTGTCCGGAACCCTCGGCGCCACCGACCGGCGCACCGCCTCGGCGTTCGAGGGTCACGCGGCCGATCGCTCTCAAGGCGATTCCCGAGACGAGCGCGAGCAGGACCACCGGGACGCCGACGAGCGTGTAGGCGCCCCCCGCGACCACTGAGCCAACGATGATGAGGACGCCGATGGGGAAGGCAATGATGTAGAGCCACATAGCTAGGAGAACGGGTACCCGGCGATCGGGCTACCAAACACGGACTACCATCCTCAGTTGCCATGGCCGGGCCGCGCCTTGATCCCTACGAAACCCTCGGCGTGAGTCCCACGGCCTCGGACGCCGAGGTGCGCGGCGCCTACCGCAGGCTCGTGCAGCTCCACCACCCCGACCACAACGGTGGCTCCGCGGCCTCGACGCGTCGCTTCGAAGAGATCCAGGAGGCCTACGCGCAGGTCCGCAAGCGGAGCCCGAGCGCGGGGCGCGAGAGCACGACGAGAGCGCGGCCGGCTCCGCCCCGGCCCGGCCCGAGCTCGCCCCCCGACCCGCGCCTGGCCGATATGGAGCGCGAGGTCCGCGAGGCGCACCTGGCTCGCGAGCGAGCCCGGCAAGCGGCCCGCGAGGCGGCGGCCCAGAGCTACGAGCGCGCCTCCGACGACGAACTCGGATACATCAAGACTGACGACAGCCTGGGCAAGATCCTCGCCGACGCCCGCGCCCAGGCCTCCGAGCGCTTCTCCGAGGCCCGCGAGCCCGTAACCAAGCGGGTGGCCGACCTCCTCGATGATCTCGCGGCGAAGCTGAACGGCGACGGGCCCCCGCGCCCGCGCAAGTAGCGCCCGCAGGGGTGCCCGCGGGGCGGTCCTAATCGGCCCCCGCCCCCGATCAATAAAGCAAAGTTGTGCGTAATACGACAAATGGCTATCAAGGCCGTCTGCGGTCATGCCGATGGAGGGTCTGCATGCGCGTGATGTCTGTCCCGGTGGGGTCGGGAGAGGCACCAGGTGACGCCCCCGCACGCCCACTACACCGGAGGACCGATTCTTGTTCAGCTCAGCCCGTAGGTTGCTCGGCACCATCTCGGCTGGTTGCGCCCTCAGCGCCGCTCTGCTGCTCGTCCCCACCGTCTCGGCCGCTCAGGCGCACCTGATCGACCTCGAGACGTGTAACTCCAACGCCCTCAGCCACCCGTTTGCGCCATGGGGCGACACCGCTTCCTACGAGCTCGCGCCCGGCGGCGATTTCGAGAGCTCGTCGTGGTCGCTCAGCGGCGGCGCGCAGCTCGTCCCCGGGAGCGAGCCTTTCGCCGCCACCGGCTCGCTCGGCGCCTCTTCGCTCTCGCTTCCCGCCGGATCCTCGGCCCAGTCGCCGACCACCTGCGTCAATGCCGCCTACCCCAGCGTCCGCTTCTTCGTCGGCGGCACGGGTACCGTCGCGGTCAGCGTCGTCTACAACGGGCTCGCGATCCCCACCGGTGTCGCCGTGGCGGCAGGGAGCTGGACCCCCACACTGGCGATGCTCACCACCGCCCCGGTGCTCGGATTGCTCTCGGGCGGAACGGCGCATGTCTCGCTGCTCGTCACCGGGCTGACGGGCTCTGCCCAGGTCGATGACGTGTTCATCGATCCGTGGATGCGTGGCGGCTGAGCCACCGCTAATCCCAAACCTGAACATAGACGATCGTCCTTCACCGGCATGGCCTGTGACTAGGACACTCCCGCATCCCTCCATCCCCCCGATGATGGACATTGACTCCTACGAGACTCCGGGTGCCGAGACCCTCCTGATCGCGCGTCGCGAGCGGGGTGGCGAACACGAGCGGGCTCGGCGGCTCCTGCGCACCGAGGCGGTCGGCGCACTGGCGTTCATCGCCGCCGCCGCCTCGCTCGCCGCCTTCGCCCCGTGGACGCGTGCGCTGTCGCCGGTCGCGCTCGTGGTCACCGTGATTGCCTATCTCGTCGCCGTGCGGGTGACGTTCCCCGTCGGCAGTGGCTTCACCGTCCCCACGCAGCTGGTGTTCGTGCCCATGCTCTTCCTGCTCCCCACGCCGGTGGTGCCGCTCGTGGTGGCGGCGTGCGCGGTCGCCGATCTCTGGCCCCGCCTGCTGCGGCGCAAGCTCTCGCTCACCCTCGTGCTCACACGGATCGGCGACAGCTTCTACGCGCTCGGCCCCGCGCTCGTGCTCGTGCTCGCCGGCGCGGAGCGCCTGTCCTGGCAGCGCTGGCCCGTGCTCGTGCTCGCATTCGCCGCCCAGGTGCTGTCGGACTCGAGCTCAGGCCTCGCCCGCACGTGGTTCGCCGAGCGCATCGCTCCCTCCCAACAGCGGGCGATGCTCTGGCTCTACGTCACCGATGCCTGCCTGTCCTGCGTCGCCATCCTCGTGGCCGACGCGTCGGCCCGGCGACCCGGTCTCGTCCTTCTCGCCCTCCCGCTCGTGGGCCTGCTCTGGCTGCTCGCGCGCGAGCGCCAACAGCGCATCGACTCAGAGCTCGCCCTGAGCACCGCCTACCGCGGCACCGCCCTGCTCCTCGGGGACGTGGTCGAGGCCGACGATCACTACACCGGCGAGCACAGCCGCGAGGTCGTCGACCTCGCCCTCGCCGTCGCCGACGCGCTCGGGCTCGATCCCGGCCGCCGTCGAAACGTCGAGTTCGCGGCGCTCCTGCACGACGTCGGCAAGCTCCGGGTGCCGAAGTCGATCATCAATAAGCCCGGCAAGCTCGACGACGCCGAATGGGCGATCGTCCGCCGCCACACGATCGAGGGCGAGACAATGCTCCAGCAGGTCGGGGGCGTGCTGGCCACGGTCGGGCGCTACGTCCGCTCCTCGCACGAGCGCTACGACGGCACGGGATATCCCGACGGCCTGGTGGGCGATGAGATCCCCATCGAGTCGCGCATCGTGTGCGTGTGCGATGCCTATAGCGCCATGACCAGCGACCGTGCCTACCGCCGGTCGCTCGGGCCGCGGGTGGCCATCACCGAGCTCCGCCGCTGCGCCGGCACCCAGTTCGACCCACGGATCGTCGGCGTCATCGAGGAGCACATCGCGCGAGCGTCCGCGCGCTCGGGCGGCCGGATGCGGGGCCGCTTCTTGCGGCGCGCCCCGACTTCACCCTCCTCGCCTTCGGATCGGCCGCCCGCGCTGACCGTGTGAGGGATCCGCTAATCTGGACTGATTCCAGATTCTCTGCGACCCTCCGCTCATGCCGGCCACCTCGGAACTTGAGCGCATGCTGCGCGGGGCCTCCCTGCGCGTCACGCGTCCTCGGGTGGCGGCGCTGGCCGCGGTGTACGAGCATCCGCATGCAGACACGAACTCGATCCTCGGCCGCGTCCGCGCGGATCTCGGAGAGGTCTCCCAGCAGGCCGTCTACGACGTCCTGCGCGCCCTCACGGCCGCAGGTCTCGTGCGGTGCATCCACCCCCCAGGCTCCGTGGCGCGTTACGAGTCTCGGGTCGGGGACAACCACCACCACGTCGTGTGCCGGTCGTGCGGTGCCATCGAAGACGTGGATTGCGCGGTGGGTGACGCACCATGCCTGACCCCAGCCGACGGCCACGGCTTTGCCATCGATGAGGCCGAGGTCGTGTACTGGGGCCTGTGCCCCGCGTGCTCGGCCCCGTCCAGTACCTGAGTACGAATACACCTCTGATCCCGGAAGGGGTTCCCTTGTCTGATCGTCCTGACGCCGTTGTTGGAGAGATGAACGAACCGAACGGTGGCGGCTGCCCAGTCGCGCACGAGCGAGGGGGACGGGCACCCCATCCGACCGAGGGTGGCGGGAACCGAGGGTGGTGGCCGAACCGGCTCAACCTGAAGATCCTCGCCAAGAACCCCGCCGTGGCCAACCCACTCGGCGAGGAGTTCGACTACGCCGCGGCGTTCGAGTCCCTCGACCTCGCGGAGGTCAAGCAGGACATCGAGGACGTGCTCACGACCTCACAGGACTGGTGGCCGGCGGACTTCGGCCACTACGGCCCGTTCATGATCCGGATGGCATGGCACAGCGCCGGCACGTACCGCATCAGCGACGGTCGCGGGGGCGCCGGGGCCGGCCAGCAGCGCTTCGCGCCCCTCAACAGCTGGCCCGACAATGGAAACCTCGACAAGGCACGGCGCCTGCTGTGGCCGGTCAAGCAGAAGTACGGCCAGAAGCTCTCGTGGGCGGACCTCATGGTCCTCACCGGCAACGTCGCTCTGGAGTCGATGGGCTTTGAGACCCTCGGCTTCGCGGGCGGCCGCGAGGACGTGTGGGAGCCCGACGAAGACGTCTACTGGGGTCCCGAGACCACCTGGCTGGGCGACGAGCGCTACGCCGGCGATCGCGAGCTCGAGGAGCCGCTGGGCGCCGTCCAGATGGGCCTCATCTACGTCAACCCGGAGGGTCCGAACGGCAACCCGGATCCGCTTGCCGCGGCCAAGGACATCCGCGAGACGTTCCGGCGCATGGCCATGAGCGACGAGGAGACGGTCGCGCTCATCGCCGGCGGGCACACCTTCGGTAAGACCCACGGCGCGGCCGACCCGGATGAGTACGTCGGCCCCGAGCCCGAGGGCGCTCCGCTCGAGGAGCAGGGTCTCGGGTGGAGGAACGCCTATGGCTCCGGCAAGGGCGCGGACGCGATCACCAGCGGCCTCGAGGTGACCTGGACGGCCACGCCGACGGCGTGGTCCGCCAGCTTCTTCGAGAACCTGTTCGGCCATGAGTGGGAGCTGACCAAGAGCCCGGCCGGCGCGAATCAGTGGCAGCCCACCGGCGGCGCCGCCGTGGGCACCGTTCCCGGTCCCGACGAGGGGTCGCCGATGCGTCCTCCGACGATGCTCACCACCGACCTCGCGCTGCGCTTCGACCCGGCGTACGAGAAGATCTCGCGGCGCTTCCACGAGCATCCCGACGAGCTCGCCGCCGCGTTCGCCCGGGCGTGGTTCAAGCTCACCCACCGCGACATGGGGCCCGTGGCGCGCTACCTCGGTCCGGAGGTCCCGACCGAGACGCTGCTGTGGCAGGACCCCATCCCCGAGGTGACGCACGAGCTCATCGCCGCGGACGACATCGCCGCCCTCAGGGGCCGGATCCTCGAGTCGGGGCTGTCCGTCGCCCAGCTCGTCTCCACCGCGTGGGCGTCGGCGTCGACGTTCCGCGGGAGCGACAAGCGTGGCGGCGCCAACGGGGCGCGCATCCGCCTCGAGCCCCAGAACGGGTGGGAGGTCAACGATCCCGGCGAGCTCGCGACGGTGCTGCGCACCCTCGAGGGGATCCAGGAGTCCTTCAACCGCTCGCACGCCGGGGGCATCCAGGTCTCACTCGCCGACCTGATCGTGCTCGGTGGCTCTGCCGCCGTCGAACTCGCCGCCAAGAACGCCGGCCATGAGATCGAGGTCCCCGTCACCCCGGGACGCGCCGACGCGTCGCAGGACCAAACGGATGTGGAGTCCTTCGCCGCGCTCGAGCCGACCGCGGACGGGTTCCGCAACTACCTCCGGGCGGGGCACCGGCTCGCGGCCGAGTACCTCCTCATCGACCGGGCGAACCTGCTGACTCTGAGCGCCCCTGAGATGACCGTTCTCGTGGGTGGCCTGCGCGTCCTGGGCGCGAACTCGGGGCAATCCCCGCTCGGCGTCTTCACCGCGAATCCCGGGTCGCTGACCAACGACTTCTTCGTGAACCTGCTCGACCTGGGCACGGCGTGGACGGCTACGCCCGACGAGGTGTATGAGGGCCGCGACGCCGCCACCGGTGAGCTCAGGTGGACCGGCACCCGGGTCGACCTTGTCTTCGGCTCGAACTCCGAGCTCCGAGCGCTCGCCGAGGTCTACGCGAGTGAGGACGCGCGGGAGAAGTTCGTGCACGACTTCGCTGCGGCGTGGGTCAAGGTCATGAACCTCGACCGCTTCGACCTCGCGTGAGCTCAGGCGTCCAGGTCGGCCGCGCGCCGGCCGACCTGGGACGTTTCGCGATCCACGGAGCGGAAATCATCGTGGTAGCGGCTGCCCGCTGGCGCCCGGCTGAACTGGCGACCGCGGGCGCCCACCCACCCCGAGGAAAGCGAGAGGAACGCGATGAGCGACAGCAGCAAGCCTCCGGCCACTACCAATGACTCCGGGATTCCGGCCCCGAGCGACGAGTACTCGCTGACCGTCGGACCGGCCGGCCCGAACGTTCTCCACGACCACTACGTGGTCCAGAAGATGCAGCACTTCAACCGCGAGCGCGTGCCCGAGCGCGTCGTGCACGCCAAGGGCTCGGGCGCGCATGGGTTCTTCGAGGTGACCGAGGACGTCACCCAGTTCACCAAGGCGAAGTTCCTCGAAAGCGTGGGCAAGCGCACCCCCGTGTTCCTGCGCTTCTCCACCGTTGCCGGCGAACAGGGCTTCCCCGACACGGTACGCGACCCGCGCGGCTTCGCGATCAAGTTCTACACCGAGGAGGGCAACTTCGACCACGTCGGCAACAACACGCCGGTCTTCTTCGTCCGCGATCCGAGCAAGTTCCAGGACTTCATCCATTCGCAGAAGCGCCTGCCCGACACCGGCATGCGCAACAACAACATGCAGTGGGACTTCTGGACCCTCTCGCCCGAAAGCGCCCATCAGGTGACGATCCTCATGTCCGACCGGGGCACGCCCCGGACCTATCGCCACATGAACGGCTACAGCAGCCACACGTATTCGTGGGTCAACGCGGCCGGCCAGCGCTTCTGGGTCAAGTACCACTTCAAGACGGTCCAGGGCGCTGAGAACTTCACCGATGAGGAGGCCGCCGCGATGACGGCCGAGGACCCTGACTTCCACCGTCGCGACCTGCGCGCCTCGATCGAGCGCGGCGAGTACCCGGAGTGGCAGCTCGAAATGCAGATCATGCCCTTCGAAGAGGCGGCCGACTACCGCTTCAACCCCTTCGATCTGACCAAGGTGTGGCCGCACGGCGACTATCCGCCGATCGTCGTCGGGCGCCTGGTCCTCGACCGTAACCCGCAGAACTTCTTTGCCGAGGTCGAGCAAGCGGCTTTCAACCCGTCGAACCTGGTGCCCGGCACCGGCCTCAGCCCCGACCGGATGCTCATGGCGAGGATCTTCTCCTACCACGACACTCATCTGCACCGGGTGGGCACCAACTACGAGCAGCTCCCGGTCAATGCCCCCAAGTCCGAAGTGCACTCCTACAACAAGGACGGGGCGATGGCCTATCGCCACCCCGGCGCCCAACCCGTGTACGCCCCCAACAGCTTCGGAGGTCCCCAGGCCGACCCCGAGCGCGGCGAGGATCTCGGCTGGAATGTCGAGGCGGGCGAGCTCGGCCGCTATGCCTACGAGAAGCATGCCGAGGACGACGACTTCGGGCAGCCGGGCACGCTCTACCGCGAGGTCATGAGCGACACCGATCGCGAGCACCTGGTGACCAACATCGTCGGGCACGCGAGCGATGAAGTCAGCGACGACATGCAGCTCAGGGTCATCGCCTATTGGACGAAGGTCGACGCGGAGCTCGGAGCACGTGTGGCCGCCGGCCTCGGGCACGGCAACGGCGCCAGCCCCAACGGCGCCTCCGCCAAGGCGGCCGAGGAACTCGTCACCGCGCGGGCAAACCGCGCCTAGCAAGACTCTGAGGGACGCGAGCCGCGGCAAGCGGCTCGCGTCCTGTCAGCCGGGGCTACCGGTCCTGTCCACGGTCGCTTCGGCCCGAGGTGGACCCGGGCTCGCCGCGGACCTGGACCACCCGCGCTGCGGTGACCAAGGCGACCCCGCCCACGAGGTTCCCCGCCACCGCCAGGCCGAAGTTCCTCGCCAGGTCTCCGACCGTCCCCGATGCCGTTCCGGCGATGAGGCCGAAGCCGATCTCCCCGAAGCTCACCACGGCATGATTGAGGCTCGGAGCCACCAAGACGAAGCCGACGAGCAAGCCGAGGAGTACGCGCGTCGTGTCGTTCTCGGCCGCCGCCGCGAGCCACGTGAGCAGGGTCATCAACGCCCCGCCGGCGACCGCGCTGAGGAGCGCGGGGATGACGGCACGGGAGGTGTAGGTATCGCTTATCTTGCCGGCCGCTTTCAGGCTGTCGGGCGGGAGCACGCCGTGGGGCGCGAAGATCACCGCCATGAGCAGGAGGCCGGCGAGGTTCCCCATGAGTGTGAACAGCCACAGCCGCGCCAGCGCCATGACGGAGCTGCGCCCGGCATAAACACTCCCCACGGGGATGAGGAAGTTCTCGGTGAACAGCTCGGCGCGACCGATGGTGATGAACACGAGAGCGAGGCCGAAGGTGAGCGAGCCGAGCAGATGAGCGGTCTGGTCTGGCATCACCGCACTCATCGCCGCGGTGGTGACGACTAGGGCGGTTACCCCGAACATCACCTCGGCGCCCCCGATCAGTCCCGTCACGGCGAGCGCCACGGGGGTGCGTTCGAGCCGTCGCTCTCCCTCGTCGAGCGCGTCTTCCCAGATCTGGGTGGGCGAGCGGCCGCTCACCGCCCCATGCTGCCCGCTGCACGGGGGCCGAAACCCGACCGCGAGCTCCGCTATCCGTCGCTGAAGGCGAGCCTCTCGGCGATCCCGCTGATCTCGAAGATCCGCTGGACCTGTCGTGGCCCGCGCAAGATCACGAAGGAGCGGTTCTCTTCGGCGGCCCGGCGCTCTGCCTTGAGGATGGTGTGAACACCGGTCGAGTCGAGGAACTCGAGGCTGCGCAGATCGAGCACGATCGCCCGGGCGTCGCTATCGAACGCACCGGCGAACACCTCAGATACCTGGGCCTCGCCGGAAAGGTCGAGCTCCCCGGCCAGCTCGATGATGTACTGATCGCGATCGCGACTCGTGCCGATCGCGAGAATATCGGGACTTGCGCCCGTTTCCGAATACTCCACGCTCATGACGATCCCCAATCGTTTGGCCATCGGATGGACATTCGGTGGTCCGGTGCCGCGCCTCGGCCGAGCTGGCACGTCCCCCTAGAGGTTGGAGAAGCCGCGGGGCCCGGCGAACGAGCGCTGCGACCCGGCTAAAAGACTAGAACAAGCCCCGGTGGTCTGCAAGTAACGCTTGATGATTTCCGATCGCATAGGCGGGTAGCAATTGGAGTGTGGTATCCGATTCACTTCCAACGCTGGTAGGGCTATCGTTGCGCTGCGATTATCGCGCGCCCCGGTTGGCCCGGCGTGCTCTCGAGGATGCGCTCGAGGCCGACCCGCTCCTCGACGACGCCAGGCTGGTGGCCAGTGAGCTCGTCAATAGCGCGGTCCTTCATTCCGGGTGCCACGCCGACGACATCATGCGGGTCATGGTGACCCTCGACGCGGGATACCTGATGATCTCGGTCCACGTGCCGAGCGTCGCACGCCCCGCCGCCGACTCCGGCCGCGAGCTCGAGACCACGCGCCTCGGATTGCGCGTAGTGCAGCACATCGCGGATCGTTGGGGCGCCGAGTCTCCCGATGGCCATCGCGTGTGGGCCGCCTTGCCCATGGGGACGGCCGGGTAAGCCGCTAGCGGCTACGAACGGAGCTAAGCGTCCGAGTGCTGATCGGTATCGCCGAGCGCCGAGTCATCGTCGGCGGGCGCGGCGGGCGGGCGGTCCGCGGCGGGGCTGGTATCGGACGCCCCGAGGTCGCTGTGCTCGCCGTTCGGCTCCTCGTCGGCCCGGTGCTCTTTGCGCTCTTCCATGTATGTCCTGCGCTACCCGGCAGGGCGATGACGCAAACGGGTTATACCCCTGGCGCCCAGGGTAGCCCAGGTCCACAGTCGATCCGGGTGGATCGCCACCATCTACTCACAGGAGGCCCCATGCCAGACCCCGAGGGTAACACCACGACTGATACCGAGACGCTGCCCAAGACGTCTCAGCACGCCTACAAAGAGGGACGTAAGGACGACGTCGCGGGCGACGCCGACAAGCTCGAGTCCAACGACCCCCAGGACCAGCAGGCGAGGGCGCTCGACGACGCGGAAAGCGATCAGCTCGGGCCGCCGCTGCCCGAGAAGCACTAGCTGGACGCTTGCTTAACCCGTTAGGAGTGGCGGGAGACTGCCCGGCCCATGTCAGCATCCGACTGACCGGCCCGAGCGCCTCCCGCCACCATGTGTGAACTGCACCCCACTTCAGCTTTTCGACCCACGACTCAACCGGTGGCCAGCTTCGCGGCCTCCGCCTCGCGGCGAAGATCGTGCTGATGCTCCTTTGCCATTGCCATCGATAGGTTGGTGTGCATGGGTGGTCCCCCTAAGTTGGTCTCTGCGGGTCGCCCTCCCGCGCTCCGCTGTGGGCAACAAGGTAGGCGGGTCGCTGCCCGTCCACCACGTCATATGACACGTACCTAGGTAGCGTGCGCTCGTGGCCTCCGACCTGTCGCCGACCCCGACGTTCCTGCAGTCGCTGCTCGAGCCCGAACGCGCCGCCCTGCTGGCGACCGGCAGCTCCCGGCGCTGGGAGACGGCAGAGGTACTCGTCCGTCGGGGCGATCCTGCCGACAGCGCGATCCTCCTCCTCGCCGGCCTGGTCAAGATCCATACCAGCGTCCAGGGAGCCGAGGTCCTCCTGAGCTTGTCGGGTCCGGGCGATCTCCTCGGCGAGGCGACCGCCGCCGCCCATCCCGCCGTCCGCTCAGCGACGGCCACGGCACTCGAGCCCGTCGAGGGCGTCGTCATTGCCGTCCCGATCCTCCGCGCCTTCCTCGCCGACCATCCGCGGGCCGCCCTGGCCCTACTCGATCTCGCCCTCGCGCGGCTCTACATCGCCGACGCCCGTCGCATGGAGTTCGCGACCTCCGAGAGCCTGGCCAGAGTCGCGGGCCGGCTCCTCGAGCTTGCGCAGCGCTTCGGCGAGCAGCGACCGGACGGCGCCATCGACGTCGCGCTTCCCATCACCCAGGAGGAGCTCGCCTCCTGGAGCGCGTCGTCGCGAGAGTCGACCGCGAGGTCGCTGCGGACACTGCGCTCGCTCCGGCTCATCGAGACCTACCGTCGTGGTCTCACCGTGCTCGACCTCGACGGGTTGCGCTCGCACACGCCTCAGGTCTAGTGCCAGGCGCCGATCTCGCGGAGACTGTGAGGATGTCCAAGCCAGCGCTCGTCCTCCTCAGCTGTGCCCTGAGCGCCGCGATCGCCATCGCGGCGGTGCCCGCGAGTACCGCCACGGCCGGGCCTCCGGTCGCCGCCCACGCGAGCACAAGCGCCAGGCCCGTCGCGTGTCCGGTACCGGGGACCGAGAGAACGATCGACAAGCTCTGGCGTCCGAACATGCGAGGCGCGCTCGCCTATGCCCGGACGCGGGTCGGCGATGTCGCCTTCGCCGTGCGCACCGACCGCCGTTACTACGGCTACCGATCCGATCACGTCGAGTGGTCGGCCAGCGTCGTCAAGGCCATGCTCATGGTCGCCTACCTCGACCAGCCTGGGGTCGCGCGACGACCTCTGAATAGCTACGACGACTCGCTCCTGCGCCCGATGATCACCGTCTCGGACAACAACGCGGCCACCGCGGTCCGCGGCATCGTCGGCAACGGGGGCCTGCAGGCGCTGGCGGGACGGGTGGGGATGACCCACTTCGCCACCGCGGCGATCTGGGGCGAGACGCAGATCACCGCCCGTGACCAGACCCGGTTCTTCCTCCACATCGACCGCTACATCGCTCGGCGCCATCGCCGCTACGCGATGCACCTGCTCGCGAGTGTCGTGCCCTCCGAGCGGTGGGGCATCGGCGCGGTCCACCCCCGCGGATGGACCCTGTACTTCAAGGGCGGCTGGGGTTACGGCACCGGCCTCCTCGACCATCAGGTGGTGCTCGTCAAGCGCGGCTGCGCCCGCGTCGCCGTCGCCGTGCTCTCGATGTACGACGGTTCGCACGCCTACGGGAAGGCAACGCTGCGGGGCATTTTCGCGCGGCTCCTGCGGAGGCTCCCGACGAGGTTTCCCGAGCGACACCGGGTTGCTCGCACGGACTAGAGTCCCGATCTTGAGCACGCGGGTACGGGATCTCTTCATGAGCGGCCTTGGCGACCTTCGCTACGAGCCGATCGATAAGCGGATCCGCGGCACCCTGGGGGGACAGACTGTCCTCGACAGCTCGCGCGTCATGCTCGTGTGGGAGCCCAAGCGCATCGTGCCGAGTTACGCCGTGCCCATCGACCCCGTGGTCGACGGTGCGCCCGTCGAGCGCCCCGTCACCCCCTGGTCGCGGCGCTGATCGACACGGCGCCGTGGCCGCCGCCAGAGCCATCCGCGCCGTCGTACGCAGCGAGGCGCGCAGCGCCGGATTTCTCGACTCCATCGTCAGCCGGGCCCACGAACTCGCGCTGACGGGCTGGGTGCGTGCGGGCGAGGACCGCGACATGCACGTCCACGCCGAGGGAGATGAGCAGGCCGTCGCCGAGCTCGAGGACTTCCTGCGCCGAGAGGGGCCGGGCGCCGCTGCCGACGTCGAGCACGTCAAGCCAGAAGGCCACGAGCAGTTCGCGGTCCGCGGGGTGAGCGCGGGGGACTTCGTCGTCCAGGAGCACTGGGCCACCGCCCACCACTTCGACCTGCGTCTCGAGGTCGACGGGGTGATGCGCTCCTGGGCCGTCCCCAAGGGCCCCTCGCTGGACCCGGCGGTCAAGCGCCTCGCTGTCGAGGTCGACGATCACGACCTCGAGCACAACACCTTCGAGGGCGCGCTCGGCGACGGCGCGGTGATCGTGTGGGATCGCGGCACCTACGAGCAGGGAGGACGGGTCGCGTGGCCCGAGGCGCTCCACCGCGGTCACGCCGTCTTCGTCCTCCACGGCGAGAAGCTACGCGGCGGCTTCGCGCTGCAGCGCACGAGGCCAGGAGCCAAGGCGCAGTGGCTGCTCATCAAGCGGCGCGACGACGAAGCGCGACCCGGGTCGGACATCGCCACCGAGCGACCTCAGTCGGTGATCACCGGTCGCACCCTCGAGGAGATGCGCGGGGCGCCGTAGTCCTCGAGCCCACGCCCCCTCGCTGGCGTCCTGCGCCTCGGGCACGAGTATCCGTCGTGAAAGCTGGGTAGCGAGGCACGGTGCTCCGAACCTTCCGGAAGGGCTCTTCACGCCGTTCGCCCAGATATCGACAGCGCGGACCGGGGCGAAAGCCGCTCACGGTGCGCCTGGTCTCGGGGGTCCTCCGCGCACGGGCGGTCCATGGCCCCCGTTGGCCCTCGGCGTCGCAGTGGGCGCTGCTCGCCGCACTGGCGCCGGCGCTCACGGTGGTGGCGGCACGACGCAAGCTTCGCGTCCCGTCGCCCGTGACCCTCGTGGTGATCTCCGCTGCCCCATTGGTGGTGGCGGCGGCGACCCCGCGCCGCCCCTGGCGCTACGCCGCGGTCGGGGCCGTCTATATGTGGGCTTTCGCCGTCACCTGGACGCTTCCCTATGAGGAGCCCGAGAAGCTCCGCAGGCGCCTGCGTGTCCGCTACCCGGTGCGCATCGACAGCATCCTCGGGCTCGGCGAGCCGCCGACTCTGCGCCTCCAGCGCGTGTTGCGCGACCCGCCGCGCGTGAGTTGGATCGATCGCGCGGTAACCCTGGCCTACGCCTCGTGGTTCGTCCCCCACCTGGTGCTCGGCTGGCTCGTCTTCCGCCACGACCGGTATGTGCCCCGGGCCGCCGGCCGGCTCGCGGCGGCATATCACCTGACCACCCCCTTCTACTACCTGGTCCCCACCGCTCCGCCGTGGTGGGCATCGGAGGAAGCGGGGCTCATGGGCGGTCAGGTCGAGCGCGTCCGGCGCCACGTCCTCAGTGACCTCACCGGCAAGCCGCGGCAGACCCACGATCGGTCGCAGGGCAACCCGTGGGCGTCGATGCCCTCTGACCATGTCGCCTCGGCGGCGATCACGGCCATGGGCCTGTCCGAGATCGGACCCATCTACGGCACCCTCGGCTGGGCCTACGTCGGGCTCGCCACCTTCTCGGTCGTCTACCTCGGGGAGCACTACCTGATCGACGCGCTCGTCGGTCTCGCCATCGCCGAAGGGATCCGGCGCGGGGAAGCCAAGGTCGCCCCCGTCGTGCATTGGTCGGTGGTCCAGCTGAACCGGTTCGCCGCCTGAGCACACCCTGGCCGTTGACCCCCGGCTCCAACCAGAGGATCATGGGCGCCGTCCACCACCACAGCAGCGCCCAGAACAGGAGAGACGCGGCAGAGGATTTCAGCCGCTGCGGACCGGAGGCAGGGCCGAACCGCGGGCACGACGATCTGACCTCGCACGCCGCGAGAGCATCATGACAACGCACCAACACTCGATCGACGACCTCGTCAAGATCGGCGCGGCCGCGTCCGCTCTGGGCGTGAGTCTCGACACCATGCGCCGCTGGGAGCGCGCGGGCCGGATCACCTGCCAGCGCCGCGGCAACCAGCGCTACCTGTCCTCGCGCGACCTCTCGACCCTGCTCCGAGAGCGCACCACCAACGGGCACATGAGCGCGCGCAACCGCATGCAGGGCACCATCCTCGCGGTCAAGAAAGACGGCGTCATGGCCCAGATCGAGATGTCGTGCGGGCCTTACCGTATCGTCTCCCTCATGTCCCGCGAGGCCGCCGACAAGCTCGACTTCAAACCGGGCGACCAGGCCACTGCCGTCGTCAAATCGACCACGGTAATCGTGGAGACCCGCTAGCAATGCGCTACCGCAAGCTCGGCAGTTCAGACCTGGAAGTCTCAGAGGTCTCGCTCGGGTCCTGGTTGACCTACTCGGGCGGGATCGAGGCCGAGCGGACACGCGCGTGCACCGAAGCCGCCTTCGACGCGGGCATCAATTTCTTCGACACCGCCAACGTCTACGGCCGCGGCGCCGCCGAAGCCGCCTGGGGAGAGATCCTTTCCACCCACCCTCGCGACTCCTACATCCTGGCCACCAAGGTGTGGGGCCAGATGTCCGACGATCCCGCCGACCGGGGCCTCTCCGCCGGCCAGATCGCCAAGCAGATCGACGCGTCGCTGGCCCGCCTGCAGACCGATCACGTCGACCTCTATCAGGCCCACCGTTTCGACACTCCGACCCCGATCGAGGAGACCATCGAAGCGCTGCAGCAGGTCGTCAGGGACGGCAAGGCCCGGTACCTGGGCTTCAGCGAGTGGACCCCCGAGCAGATCCAGGCCGCCCTCGACATCGCCGGTCCCGACCTGTTCGTCTCCTCCCAGCCCCAATATTCGATGCTCTGGCAGGCACCCGAGGCCGAGGTCTTCGCGCTGTCCAAGGCCAACGGCATCTCCCAGATCGTCTGGTCGCCCCTTGCCCAGGGCGTCTTGACCGGCAAGTACAAGCCCGGCCAGGACCCGCCCAGCGACTCGCGCGCCGCCAGCGAAGCGATGAACTTCGCCATGAACCGACTGCTCAGCGACGACGTCCTCGAGGCCGCGCAGCGACTCGTTCCCATCGCCGAAGACGCCGGCCTGACCCTCCCCGAGATGGCCCTTGCCTGGGTGCTACGGCGCCCCGAATTGGCGTCAGCGATCGTCGGCGCGTCGCGTCCCGAACAGGTTCACGCCAACGCCGCGTCGTCGGGTATCGAGCTCTCGCCCGACGTGCTCGACGCCATCGACACGGCGCTCGGTGAAGTGCCGGTCAAAGGCCAGACGCTCGCCCCGCTCGCCACCGGCGGGGTCACGCACCGGGCTTAGCGCGGCGGCGGGAGCCCAGGCACAATGACCTGGCATGGAGCGGCCCGACATCGTTCTCTTCGACCTCGACGGGGTGATCGTCGACTCTCGCGTGCCCTTTGCGCGCAGCGTCAACGCCGCCCTCGTCGCCCATGAGCTCCCGCCCCGGCCCCAGCACGAGCTCTATCAGTATCTCGGGCCACCGCTGCACGGCACCTTCGAGCTCCTGGCGGGCAGGGGCCCGATCGCTGATTCCTGCGTCGATGCCTATCGGCAGCGCTACGCGGCGCTCGCCGCCACGGAGACAACCGTGTTTCCCGGCATGCGGGAAGCTCTCGAGCTGGCATCATCGAGGTTGCCGCTCGTGGTGGCGACCTCCAAGGCCGCCGCGCTCGCCGACCCCCTGCTGGTCGCGCTCGGGCTCCGTGACCTCTTCGACGCCGTGGTCGGCCCGAGCCTTGAGGCCAAGAACGAACCCAAGGCGGTGACCATCGAGCGGGCGCTCTCCAATGTGAGCGCAGACTCCCGGGCGGTGATGGTCGGCGACCGCCACTATGACGTGGAAGCGGCCAGTGAGCATGGGATCCCCACCTTTGGCGTGCTCTGGGGGATCGGCACTGCCAAGGAGCTCCGCCAGGCCGGCGCTGAGGCGCTCGTCCGATCGCCGGCGGAGCTCATATCGATGCTCGGACTCGCGGACGACCCGGGTCCTTGAGGGATCACGTCCTCGTGGACAATCCTCACATCGCCGACCGCTTGGAAGCATTTGCGATGGTGCTCGAGCTCGGCGACGCGAACCCCTATACGGCGCGCGCCTACCATCGGGCTGCCGAAGCGATCCGGGGCGCAGCGCTTCCGGTCGACGAGCTCGTGCAGGCTGGGCGCGTGCAGGAACTGCGGGGGATCGGGCCGGGGATCGAGGCTCGGCTGCGGGAGCTTGTCGATACCGGTGAGATCGCTGAGCTGGCAGAGCTCGAGCGCGATCTCGCGCCGGATCTCGTCGGCCTGGGCCGCTACCTCGGTCTCGGCGCGGGCCGCTCGATCGAACTGGCGCGATCGCTCGGTGTGCACACCGCCGAGGAACTTCGTGAGGCGGCGGCGGCCGGCAGGCTGCGGGCCGTCCCGGGTATCGGGCCGAAGACCGAGGCCCGGCTGCTCGAGGCGCTCACCCGCGAGACCGAGCTGCGAGCGGCGCGTGGACTCACCCTGAGTCGCGCGTCGGAGCTCCTCGGCACCATCGCCGCCGCCCTCGACGGCGAGGTGGCCGGCGACGTGCGCCGGTGGCGTGACTCCTGCGAGCTATTGGCGATCGTGTGTTCTGCACCCGATCCACGTTCGCTCCTCACCCGCTTCCTCGCCCTGCCGCAGGTCGTCGCGGTGATCGAGCAGGGCGAGCGGCGGGCGGTTGGAGTCACGATCGAGGGCGTTCCCGTCGAGCTCGTCGTCGCCGAGCCGGAGCGGTTCGGGACGGCGCTGCTCCGGGCGACGGGCGCCTGCGCCTATGTCGCTGCCCTCGAGCCGCTCCCGGACGGCCCCGACGAGGAGACCGTCTACAGGGCCCTCGAGCTCCCGTGGTGTCCGCCCGAGCTACGCGAGGAGCCGTTTCGCGGCGGCCCCCCTGCGCTCGTCGAGCTGGCTCAGATTCGGGGAGACCTGCACAGCCATTCGACCTGGTCCGACGGAAGGGCAAGCATCGAGGAGATGGGCCGCGCCGCGCGCGAGCGCGGCTACGAGTACCTGGCGATGTGTGATCACACGCCCGCGGTCGGTGCCGTCCGCGGGCTCACACCCGACGACGTGCGCCGCCAAGGCGAGGAGATCGCGGCCGCCAACGAGGTGCTGGCGCCGTTCCGCGTTCTGCGCGGAATCGAGTGCGACATCCTTCCCGATGGACGACTCGATCTCCCCGACGACGTCCTCGAGGAGCTCGACTGGGTGCAGGCAAGCGTCCACGGTGGGCAGCGCATGCCGAAGTTGGAGATGACCAAGCGCGTCGAGTCAGCGCTTGGAAACCCCTACGTCCGATGCCTCAGCCATCCCACGGGCCGGCTCATCAACCGGCGGCCCGAGAATGCGCTCGACCTGGAGCGAGTGTTCGACCTCGCCGTCCAAGAGAACGTCGCGCTCGAGGTCAACGGCCTACCGGACCGTCTCGACCTCCGCGGCGAGCACGTGCGCGAGGCAATCCGAGGCGGCGTGAACATCGTGTGCTCCACCGACGCACACTCGGTGCGCGGGCTGGGGAACATGCAGCTCTCGGTCGCGACGGCGCGGCGCGGGTGGGCGACGGCCGAGCACGTACTGAACACGCAACCGCTCGAGGTCATCCTCGCGCGATCGTGAAGGCGAGGGGAACTGGTAGGCGCCGCCTGTCAATGCCCGCCGGTGACGGTGAAATGGGTGCTGCCGACGCCGAGTTCCTGAGTGGCGAACTCCGGGCATGCAGCGGGCGGCTGCCCAGGCGCCGGCTTGGGGCAGTAGGGCCCGCGCTGCAGGAACACGGTCACCGTGTACCGCCCCCGGCACCACCCCGCCGCGGGAGCGATGAGCCCGATGCGGATCGACTGATGGGCGATGCCGGTGTCGATGATCGCCGGGGCGCGCGGCGAGCATCGTGCCACTGGCTGCGCCGGCGGGACCTTCACCTGAAGCTGATAATCGGTGGCCACCACGCCGGCATGACCGGGAGCGACAGCAAGGGTCAGATGGAGATAGAAGTGAGCGTGCGGCCCGCCGGCGCGGGGGCTGACGTACGGATGCGTCTGCTGCCCGGCCGTGCCTGTGAACGGGCCGGTGGCAGCTGCGCCCCCGGCGCCCACGGCGAGAGCCAGCACCGAGACGGCTACGCACGAGATCGACGCCAAACGCATTCCGCCACCGTAGCTCAGCGAACGCTGTAGTTCGCGCCCCGCGCCACGTCGTGCGTCAAACTCACGGTGTGCGACCCAATCCGACGCATGCCAGCGAGGACCCTGAGGTGGTGCGGCGCCTGCTCCGTGAGAACCCGTGGTGCACGCTGGTCAGCAGCAACGCAGGCGAGCTCGTC
Source organism: Solirubrobacteraceae bacterium (assembly GCA_035552215.1). Classification (GTDB taxonomy): domain Bacteria; phylum Actinomycetota; class Thermoleophilia; order Solirubrobacterales; family Solirubrobacteraceae; genus Palsa-465. Next base: position 26,382 of record DASZLV010000118.1, read on the forward strand.
GCTTCGCACTATCCGGTCCTCTTGGACGAGGAGGCGCCCGAGCTGGCGGCGCTCACCCACGTCGGGCGCCCCGACGATCGCCTGCACGGCTTCGGCGAGCAGGAGATCCTGCTCATCGTCCAGGGCCGGCATGGCTACGTCAGCCCGAGCTGGTACGTACCGGGGACGACGCCGGCCCCCACCTGGAACTTCACCATCGCGCACTGCTACGGCGTGCCCGAGATCCTCGACGGCGAGGCGAATCTGCGCGTGCTGACGCGACTCGTCGAGCACTTCGAGCGACATGTCGCCCAGCCCCAGCTCCTTGACCCGGAGTGGGGCGCCCAGCTGGCCAAGGGAACCGTGGGATTGCGGATCCCGATCACGCGTTTCATCTGCAAGGCGAAGCTGAGCCACGACAAGAGTCTCGAGAATCAACACCGGGTGATCGCCGCGCTGCGCGCCCCCGGCCCGTACGAGAACCCGGGCCTCGCCGAAGACATGGAGCGCTCCCTCGGCGATTGACCCGGTCTCGGACAGTTGACCGGCCATCGCATCGCAGAGATGATGGCGAGATGCGCGAACACGATGTCGTCACCGAGGACGGACGGACCTTGAAGGTGCTCGAGGACGGCGATCCCGCGGGGCGACCCGTTCTCGTGCACAACGGCACCCCGAACTCTCGGCTCTTGTTCGAGCACGATGTAAGCAGTGCGCGCCGTCACGGCATCCGCCTGATCTCGTACGACCGCCCGGGTTATGGTGGCTCGACCCGGCATTCGGGGCGCACGGTTGGTGATTGTGCCAATGACGTACGGACAATCGCAGGCGTCCTGGGCATCGAGCGAATGGCGGTCTGGGGCATCTCCGGTGGGGGTCCGCACGCCATTGCCTGCGCGGCACTGTTGCCGGACCTCGTCGTGGCCGTGGGCGGGTTGGCGTCGCTCGCGCCCTGGGGCGGAGAGGCGCTTGACTACTTCGCGGGCATGGGCGAGCTCAACGTGGAAGACCTCTCGCTGATGCTCGAGGATCCCGTGGCGGCTCGAGCCAAGTGCGAACAAGATCGGGTGCTCATGCTCACCCAGACGGTCCCCGAGCTCATGGAGTTCCTCGACTCGCTCCTGGCGCCTGTCGACGCGGCTGCGGTCACCCCCGAGCTGGGTCGGTATCTGATCGACTCGTTTCGGTCGGGCCTGGGAACGGGCTCGGACGGCTGGTGGGATGACGGGGTGGCGATGCTCGAGCCGTGGGGCTTCGAGCTCAGCGCGATCCGAACCCCGGTCCTGTTGCTTCACGGCCGCCAGGACCGGTTCGTGCCCTTCGCCCACGGTGAATGGCTCGCGCAGGCGATTCCGGGCATCGAGGCGAGGTTGACCGATGAGGATGGGCACCTGACCCTGACCGAGCATCACCTGGACGCGGTCCACACGTGGCTCCTGGACCGGATGTAGCGGGATAAGACTGCCCTCCGTCCTTGCACGACCTCAACGTTCACGCCAGCGGCACGGTCGAAGCTCTCAACCTCGGCACGCCACAGCTCGTGCCCGCGAACGGCCACAGCGTCCTCACCGCGATCTGGAAATACCCGGTGCAGAGCCGCGTCCCGCTCCTCGGGGTCAACTTGCTCGGAGATGATCAGGCCGACCGGACCGTGCACGGTGGAGCCGACAAGGCGGTGTACGCGTACGCGCTCGAGGACACAGAATGGTGGGAGAGCGAACTCCAGCGGCCGCTCGGACCGGGAGCTTTCGGCGAGAACTTGAGCGTGCGCGGCGTTCCGGTCTCGGAGGCGGTGATCGGCGAACACTGGGCGGTCGGCACCGCCCTGCTGCAGGTGGCCCAACCACGGCTCCCGTGTTTCAAGCTTGGGCTCCGCATGGGCGATCCGCGCTTTCTCAAGCGCTTCGCGCGAGCCGGCCGGCCGGGCGTCTACCATCGCGTCCTGCGTGAGGGCGAGATCGGCGCGGGCGACCGGATCGACGTGATGGACCGTCCCGCGCACGGAATCACCAGCGCACTTGTGTCCCGGGCCCTGCTCGGTGAGACGAAGCTTTTGCCGAGCGCACTGCTGGCTCCCGAACTGCCCGCGGACCTGCGCGCCTGGATGCGGGAGCGCGCCCGCGGCGAGTAGAGCGTGTTTCCCCACTTCGCGTTGCCCCGCTCCATGCCCCGAGAGCGTGAATGAGAGCAGTGGCTTGTTACCCTCAGGTTATGGCACGCGAACCGCAGGGCCGCCGCTGGGGCTTACCGTACAACTGGCGCCCGCTGAATCGCGAGGACGTCGGTAAGGGCATCTGGGACCCGGACGACCCCCGCGTCATCACACCCAAGAACTATGGCTGGGGCTATGGCCTCAACCTCGCGGCGCTGCTCCGGCGCCGGCCCCGGCGCTAGCCGTTAGCCCAGTTCCGGAGACGGGCTCGTACAAGCCGTCGTAGGTCCAGCGCCCGAGGAGCAGCGCCAGGCTTGGCCATCCCCCGGAGCGCCACGATAGTTGCCATCTCGCCTGTCCGGTCAGGATGCCGCGACCGGGCCGTCCCACGACCAGCGAGGGAGGCTCAACGCTGCCGGCACATCGTTGGCGGATCGTGGATACGTGGCCATGCCCGTGGTCGCCCATCGGAACCAATCCTTGAGGGTTGAGCGCAGCCGTTCGTCGCTCGGGAGCTCGGCGTCGTCGAGCGCCAGCGCGAAGCATCGCTGCGCCCTCGTGTCCATGTCCTCGTGCTCACCGTTGCCGGAATGTATTCGCAACACATGGCTGTGATCACCCATGGTGTCGGAGTACAGCCTCGGGCCGCCCAGTGCTTCGGCCCAGTAGGCCGCCAACCTCTCCACGTGGTCCGGATTCTGGCCCGGGTGCGCAAACGCATGACTGACCACCGGATCCTGCAAGCATCGGCGGTGCCAGGCGCGAGCCAAATCACGAAAGGCCTTGCCGCCACCCGCCGCCTCGAAGACCGTGGACTCCATGGAGAGATTCTCGAGGACTGGGGCGCCCGCCGGGACCTCAGGAGCAGACGGGGCGGGCCCTGAGTTGCCCGCCCCGCCGCTGCGGCGCGACGAATTGCCCGTCTCGACGGCGTCGACTAGGTGGACTGCCCCCGCGACATGCCGCCCGTCATTCTGAGACCGTCGATCATGGCAAGGACGAGGATGATGCCGAGCCCGATGATCGCCGCGACCCACCATTCCGCGACGGCAAGGACGAGGACGACGAAGACGACGACCCCTACTGCCAATCCCAATAAGGTCAGCGATGGCATACCTACTGGATCACCTCCCGATGATGTGGCTTGACCGTTCCCCACATACCCTACCCGTCGCGGGCGAGGCTGGAACTACTCACCCCGGCGATTGCCGCAGCGCGACGGGCGTTCGGCCGATGGGGTGCTTGGAAGCGCTGGTCCGGGGTTGCCTGTGATGTGATCGACGAGTACGATTATGGGCATGCCGGAGTGGCTGCTTCCGTGGGTGGTTCCCATGGGTCTCGTGGTCGCGGTGATCCTCGTCGCGATCTCGCCTGTCGTCGCCGGCATCGCCCTCGTGCTGCTAGTGGTAGTGCGCGCTCGGCACTTGAAGAACCATCCGCCAGAGCTGGAACTCGTGCACAAGCCGTTCTGGAAGTTCTGAGCACGCAGCACCTGCACCGAGGGTGAAGCACTCGACTCGCGGGTAACACACGCGACATGAACGGTTCCGTCTCGCGGCTGAACGTGGTCAGCGATGTCTCGGCCGCTGATTGGGTTCGTGAGCGTACCCGTCGTGTTACCAGGACGTCGGTACGTTCGGCGACCGTGCGGAATCTCGTTACCGCAGCCGTGGCCATTAGCTGTGCGCTGTCGCCCCAGTCGCCGGCAGCTAAGCGGGCACGGACCGAATGCGGGACGCCGGGTGGCCCCCGGTCCTAACCGCCTGGCCGTCGTTCGCAGGGGACAGCCAGGCCGCAGCGCGCGAGCGTCTCATCGCCGAGGTTCTCGGGCACAACGAGCCCGACCCCCGCCGCCGCTGGCGCTGGCGACTGTCCACGCCGTGCGGTGACTTCGTGGCCCCTCGACGCCGTCCGCCTGTTGGGCGCGCCCGCGACTCATGTGCGGTCCCGGAGCCGCGCGATCTGCGACTCGAAGAGGACCGCGCCGCTCTGGCGCGCGACGCTCCCGGCGCGCGCGAGGACCGCGTCGGCTCGGGCGGCGGCGACGGAACCCTGGGTGGCGATCAGGACCTGCGCGAGCGTGATCGGCGCACATAGCGCGCAGGTGGCGAGGCCACGGGCATCCATGGTTGCGACGGCCTGCTCGGCGGCGGCGAGCGCGGTGTCTCGCTCGCCGAGCGCGAGCTGGGATCGCGCGATGGTGGCGAGCAGCGTGGGCTCGTAGTACCGCCCGATTCCGTGTTTGCGGATCGTCGCGAGGCTCGACTCAGCCTCGGCGAGCGCGTCGGCGAAGCGCCCCACACCCGCCTTCGCCGCGACGGCGGGGACGGTGCAGGCGATGATGTGGACCAGGTTGCCCGACCGCTCGATGATCTCGAGGCCCAGCGCGGCGTTGCGGAGGGCTGCCGCATAGTCGCCGGCGTCGGCTTCGAGTTGCGCGAGGTTCGCGTGGCTGGCGCTCTCCGTCTCGCGGTCGTCGTGTTCGCGGGCGAGCGCGATCGCACGGTGGAAATCGTCGCGCGCCTGTTCAAGCTCACCCATGTACCCCCCGCATTGGCCGCGATGGCCATAGGCGTGAGCGAGTGGGCACACGAAGACCGACCCGGAGCCTGTCAGCGGGTCGCCGGCGGCGAAGGCGAGTGCGTGGTCGATCGTCTCCACCCCTTCGCTCAAGGTGCCGGCGACCCAGCTCGCATAGGCGACGCCTATCGATGCGGTGAGGACGTGCCCGGGATCACCGCTCACTACCGCCGATTGGCTGGCTGCCCGGAACCCGTCGAGCCCCTCCCGTTCCCGGCCGCCGTGCATGAGCGACCCGGCATAGAAGAGATCGGCGGGGAACTCCTCCCCGTCCGCCTGCACCTCGGCCCGGATCGCCACCGTCTCCTCGGGCGAGAGTCCAAGTCGCCAGGCCAGGCTGAGAACGCCGATCCGGGCCTTGGTCGCGAGCTCATCGCGTTCCGGAGAGACCTCGAGCCTGCTGACAAGATGGCGGACACGGCGCCAGTGAGCCATGCCGATGACCGGGGCCGTGATCTCCGCCCAGGCCGCGGCGCGCGCGTGCCACCGGGCCCCGCTGAGCTCGTCACCCGCCGCCTCGCGATGGTGCGCGAGGAGTGCCGCGCGCTCGTCCAGCCCGTCGGGGTACATGCGCTCGATCGCGGCGGCCACCGTGTGATGGGCGCGCGCTCGGGTTTCCGAGAGCTGGGATCCGTACGCGACCTCTTGCGTCAACGGGTGCTTGAACACGTATTCGTCGCTGCCGCTCAGGCTGTGCGCGATCACCATCCGGGCGTCGGCGAGCATCTGGACCGCTCGGGCCAACTCCATCTCGTCGAGCATGGAGACCTCGCTGAGCAGCGCCGCCGGGATCTCGGCGCCGATCACCGACATCGTCTGCACAAGTGCCTTCTCGCGATCGGGCAACCGGTCGATCCGTGCCGCCAGCCCCGCTTGCACGGTCGGCGGCAGCGCGATGCCCCCCAAGCCCGCGGCGAGCTTGCGCTCGAGGACGTCCGCGAGCTGGCCGTCCTCGGCGAGCGTCTGGACGATCTCCTCGATGAAGAACGGGTTGCCGGCCGTGCGCGCCTTGATCAGGTCCGCAAGACCCGCGGGAGGATGCTGGCGGCCAAGGAGCTCACCGAGCAGGTCGTCGGTCGCGTCCGCATCGAGCGGACCCAGGTCCAGCTGGACGTGCGGCTCGTTCCGCGTCCAGGCGGCCTCGTACTCCGGCCGGTACGTGCTCACCACGACCGTTCGCGTGCCGATCGCCGCCGCGACGAGATTCTCGAACAGCGCGATGCTCCCGTCGTCCAGCCAATGCAGGTCCTCAATCACCAGCACCGCCGGCTCACGCCGGCTGCGCGCCTCGACGGTCCGCGCCGCCAACGCCAGAAGCCGGCCGGGACCGGCCGCACGATCGCGCAGCGCGAGCGGCCGCGCGGGGTCCGGAACGCCAAGGAAGTCGAAGAGCACGGGCAGGTCCCCGGCAAACGAGTGATCGAGAGCGAGCATCGTCGCCTCGATCCGCTCCCGCGCGATCCGCGGAGCGTCGCGCTCATCGATACCGAAGTAGTCGCGATACAGGGCGAGCATCGGCAGGAAGGGGAGGTAGCGGCCGTGGGCGACTCCGGCGGTGGAATTGACCGTCACGCCGCGGGCGACGCAATCGGCGACGAACTCGTGGACCAGCCGGCTCTTGCCGACGCCCGGCTCGCCGACGATCCCCACCGCCCGACCGTTCCCGATCAGCGCCTGCTCGAGCGCGACCTCGAGCTCCGCACGTTCGGCCTCGCGACCGACGAACCGCGACAGCCCGCGGGTGGCGGCCAGCGCCGCGAAGCGGGTCTGTGCAGGCCCGGGCCCGATCAGCTCGAGCACACGATGGCGACCCTCCGCGCCCTTGACCTCGAACTCGCCCAGCTCGCGGAGCACGAACTCGCCTTCGACGAGCGCAGCGGTCGACGCGCTGATGGCAATCGACCCCGCCGGGGCCAGCGACTCGATCCGCTTGCCCATCGCGGTCGTGGTGCCGATCGGCACGAAGTCCATGTGCACGTCGTCGCCGATCGCGCCGACGATCACCCCGCCCGAGTTCAGACCGCAGCGAACCGCGAACGTGAGCCCGTCGCGCTGCGCCACGTCCGCGGCCAACTCCACCGTCTGACGTTGCAGCTCGAGAACCGCTAGGCATGCGCGCCGTGCATGGTCCTCGTGGGCGAGCGGTGCGCCGAAGACGGCCAGCAGGCCGTCCCCGGTGAACTGGTTGACCGTTCCCTCGTAGGCATGGACGGCGCCCGCGGCGATCGCCAGGAAACGATCGAGGACGAAGCCCCAGCGCTCGGCATCCAGGGCGTGGGTCAGCGCCATCGAACCGGCGATGTCGGCGTACATCACCGTCACCTGCTTGTGCTCACCTTCGATCCCTCCCCGCTCCTCAAGGATCCTGGCCTCGAGCGCGGTCGGAGCACGCAAAGGTGCGGCGTTCGGCGTCAGCGCCGCGCCACACCGCTCGCAGAACCGGGCGCGCTCAGACGGGCGGAAGCCGCAGTCGACGCATTGTCGCGACCTCATCGTCGTCGCATCCCCGACCGGAGCCTACGGCGCCGCGCGACGGTTGTCACGCGAGGCTGCCGAGATCAAGTAGCCGTTCGCTCGAGCGCCTCGAGGTCGAGCACGGTGATCCGCCGGCGGTCGGTGGCGATCCAGCCCAGCTCGCGCAGCGTCCGCAGCGCCCCCGCGACACCCGCCCGCGAGGATGCGGACCAGCTCCCGAGGTCCTCCTGCGTGACCGGAAGCCTGATCTCGATCCCAGCACCGGTGCGATCGCCATAGCGCTCACCGAGCTCAATGAGCCGCGCGGCGACGCGACCGATCGTGTCTAGATCCCCGAACTGAACACGCTTACGGTTGGCATCGCGAAAGCGTCCGCTGATCACCTCAATCAGCGTCAACGCCGCCGTCGGATACGCCAAGAGATAAGCGCGGAACGCCGAAGCCGCGACCGCCCTCGCGGCGACCGGCTCGATTGCCGTGACATTGCTCGAGCGCGGGCCGGCATGCATGAAGGTCAGCTCGCCCAGAACATCGCCCGGCCCCCGAAAGCTCAGCACCATCTCGCGGCCATGCACATCGATGTCGCTGGCCTTCACGTGCCCCTCGAGCAGGATCAGGACGCCATCGCCCGGTTCCCCCTGGCGCATCAGGCGCTCGCCCCGCCCAAAGCTACGGGGGCCGCCAAGCTCGAGAAGCGATTCGCGATCATCGTCGGACAGCAGTGCGATGAAGGTTCCGGGCTCAACCCGCTCGACCGGCACACGCCGATGCTATCCCGGCGGTGCCTGTTTTTCGCCCGTCTCGGGCTCGGCGGACTTCACAGCAGGGACCGGCGGACTCGGGAGCCGGGCTCCACAGCGCCGGCAGAAACGCGCAGCCTCAGACGACGCCTGTCCGCACACCCGGCACTGACCTCGGCGATCTTGCTCCATCTGAGCAACCTCGTCGCGGTCAGCTCCTCACTTGTACGCGATCCCCGCGCTCGCAGGGCCCGCCAGCGGCAGGATCTCGACCTCGCGGAAGCCGACCTCCTTGCACCAGCCAGCGAAGTCGGCACCCGTGTAGTCAAAGGCGTCGCCGAACTCGATGAGCATGTTCAGCGACATCATCAGCCCAAACGCGTTCTCGCGCCGGGCGTCGTCGATGAGGTTCTCGATCACGATGAACGCACCGCCTTCGGGCAGCGCGTCGTAGGCCGACCGGATCAGGTGCATCTTCCCCTCGAGGTTCCAGTCGTGGAGGATCAAGCCCATCGTGATGACATCGGCCGGCGGCAACGGCTCGGAGAGGAAGTCGCCCGCCGCCACCCGCACTCGGTCGCTGAGACCCGCGGCGGCGACGATGCGCTCGCAGATCGGGGCCACCGGCGGAAGGTCGTAGCTTGTGCACTGGAGATGCTCGTGACGTGCGGCGAGGATCATTGACAGCTGGCCCGTGGCCCCGCCGACGTCGCAGACCGAGAGGTAGTTTGAGAAGTCAAACTTCTCCGCCAGGGCGTGGAAGTTGCCGCCCGAGATGCCGGCCATCGCCTGCATGAACTGCTCCAGGCGCGCGGGATCGCTGTAGAGCTCCTCGAACATCGGCGTGCCGCTGTGCTTGACCTCGTTCTGCGGCTTGCCGGTCTGGAGCGCCTCGGTGAGATCGCCCCAGAACCCGTACAGCCGCGCGTTGGCCATCTCGAGGATCCCGCCGACGTATGCCGGGCTGGCCTTGTCGAGGAACACCTCCGTCTCTGCGGTGTTGCGGTAGCGGGCGCCGCCGCCGTCGCCGTCGCGCTCGAGGAAGCCAAGCGCGACGAGCGCGTCGAGGAAATCGTCGATACCCCGCGGGTGCAGGCTGAGCCCACGACCGATCTCCGCGGCGCTCATCTCCTTGCCGGCGAGATGGGTGAACAGCTCGAGCTCCACCGCTGAGAGCACGGTCTTGGAGGCAAAGAAGCCCATCCCGACCTGCATGATGTGGGACGGGTCGGGCTGTATCTGGGACGACGGCGCTCCGTTCGTCTGGCTCGGCGCGGGGCTCTCGATGGTCATGAGGGTGTGGCTCCTTATCTGTGGTGTCGGGTGGCGGTGGGCCGGCGCGCGGCTCGCCTGTCGAGCGCGATGCGTCCGCCGCCGGCCAGCGGCGATGTCGGGTGCGGTGAGCTGCAGGCCGTGAGCGGGTTGCCGTCGATACGGCATGCGAACGTCGAACCGGGCTCCGTCGAGGCGAAGCCGAACGTCGGCATCGCGTCGAGCCACAAGACCATCAACCGCGGGCGTCTCGCCCGCGGTCGATGGTCCAGCCCACGCGTTGCGCCGCGCACGCCCCCAACCGCCATCGGCGCTGCCATCGTCGTGCCGGCCATCTCGTGCCCCCCGTTGGTGATCCTCCCTTCGGAGGCTCACAGGCAAAGCTACGGCCCGTGCCCCGCGCGCACTACCCAGTCCTGGACGTTACGAACATCCAATTCTGGACATTCGCCAACTCGCGTTGGGGGTTGTTCGGTGGGGTCGGCTGGGCGGGTGGCGGTCCGACATTGGCTGCGCGCGGCGCGCGGTCAGACTGACAGACGCGGGTTTGGGGGGGTGCCCAGAACCATGTTCGTCGTGGCGAGCCGCTGTCTAAGATCGGGTGTGGCCTGGCCCCTCGATGGCGGGGTGCCCATAGTTCGATCGCGGGTTCCCGCGCGTTGCCGGGCCGCCACCGACGTAGCGGACCGATTGGTGTGAAGTCGCTGCTTGAACACCCGATTGATCGCTAGCCTCGAACCGGAGCCGCAGTGGCCGTGGTGGCTCGTCTGTGGTCGTCTCTGGGAAAAGCGGCCTAGGGGGCTGGATAGCTAGAAGAGTCTTAGGACTCGAGATCGACGCGGATCGTAAGTTGCTGGGTTCCTACCAGCAGCAAGAGCGCATCGTTGACCGGGCGCCGCAGCCAGCGCAGACGCTCAATGGGGTCGTCGTCGGGGAGGATGTGCGCGGTTCCGGTATGCCAGTGTCTGCCGACTTTGACGCGGATCCGCGGTCGTTGCAGGATATTTTTGACGTAGTCGGCGCCGTACCCGTGCTCGGTGACGATCCAGAAGGTATTGCCGCGCAGCCCGTTGCCGACGGGTGTTCTACGCGGCTCGCCACTGATTCGTCCCGTCGTCTCAATCAGCGCGTGCGTACGGGGCCATAGTCCATGGACGAGCAGGGGACGCGTGATCGGGTTCACCAGCCGATTAGCCACGAACCTCATCGCCGCACGCTTCCGGGGATGCGGAGGCCGGCACTGCCGTCCCCGATCGGCTGGATGCATCGCGACTTCTGACGAGCGCGGCTTCTGTGGCGGACGGAGCTTCCACGCGAGAACGTTGACGAGAAGGGCGATCGCCCCGCCGGCGACGATGTCGCTCGGATAGTGCTTTCGGCTGCGAAGCAGCGACCAATGCGACCCCAGCGTCGCGAACGAGAGCGGTATCAGCAACACGGGGATCTCCTGCGCGGCCCCGAACATGAATCCCAAATCACTCGCCGTATGACCTGAGGGAAACGACGACGTCACCGGGCCAATCGACCCAATGCCCGCCCCCCGCGGGCGGGGCCGCTTGAAAGCACGTTTCAGCGGCAGATGAATCAGACTCGCGGCCGTCGAGCATGTCGTTCCCCCGAGCGCGGCACGCCGCCCGCGCGGGCCGCTGAGCGACAGTGCCCCAGCGAACACCATCCATACCCCGGGTCGACTTAGAACATCACCCGCTCGGCTCGCCGCCGACTTACCCTTGCGCGAACCCGTCCCCACCAGCCCGCGCATGAGACGCTCCTCACCTCGCCAGCTGCTTCGGATCATTTTCTGCTCCCCCATCCGATCCGCGATGCGCTGCTGCAGCTCCACGCGCCGAACCGTAGCCAACGGTCGAAGCCTGGGATCAGCCCGACGCCTCGTTTGTGCACGTCCAGTTGCCGCACCGCCAAATGTATCAGCGACAAGCTCCTGACATTAGGGATGTCTTGGAGTCAAATGAGACGCCGGCAAACTGACGGCCGACCCGACGAAATGGCACGACTGGCTTGGTGTCGCAAAGACCTGGCCGGGACGGTGCGAGCGCTAATGGTGCCGCATTTGAAAGCTAGAGGAGCATCGGCTCGACGTCGTAAGAGTCGCTGGTCTGCTGCTCGCTCAGCCGCCCGATGACGTGGCCGCTCTGGCCGGCGCCGGCCCCGAAGCAGCGATCTGCCGTCAGGACCGCTGGAGCGGCGGAGCGGCGATGTCGGTGGCCGGCCGCAGATAGCTGGTTCGTGCGGTAGGAGTCAGCTCGAGCTCTTCGCCGGAGCGCGCGTAGGGCCTAATCGCTAGCGCCAAGGGGCAGACAAATGTCGTCGTCGTGGCGGTGAGCCGCTCACGGGGTCGCGAGCGCTGGTGCCCGCTTCGACCGACGCCGAGTGTCCAAGCGGTCAGAGGCCCAGCCGGACTGCTCGCCAGACGCAACGTGGCCGACGGTTTCGACAGACTCAAAGCCGATGCGACGCATAGCCGTAGTCGGATCCGGCGGGGCTGGCAAGACGACGTTCGCGACGCTGCTCGGTGACCGTCTCGGGCTGCCCGTGATCCACCTTGATGAGCATTACTGGCATCCGGGCTGGATCGCGACACCCGACGCCGAGTGGCGCGCCTGCCAGCGCGAGCTGATCGCCGGTGAGCAGTGGATCGTGGACGGCAACTACAGCTCGACGCTGGACCTGCGACTCGCCAGAGCAGAAGCGGTGATCATTCTCGCTCTCCCGCGATGGCGCTGCCTGCTCGGGGTCTGGCGCCGCTGGAAAAACCATCACGGCCACGATATCCAGGCACCTGGTTGCCCAGAACGGATCGACATCGAGTTTCTGCGCTGGGTCTGGAACTACCCAACACGAGGACGAGCGCGTCTCAACGCCGCGCTGCAGCAGCACATCCGCGATATCCGCGTCATCGAGCTC
>DASZLV010000119.1:0-2206 GCA_035552215.1 Solirubrobacteraceae bacterium
GTGGTGGCCGGTACTCGACGGTGACCCCGTTCCCGCGCACCGCCTCGGCGGCCTCGGGCGGCTCGTGTACGTCCTCGCCGCGATGCTCCCGATGACCGTGGTGGGTGCCTATCTCGACCGCCACAGCTCGCTGGTGTATCCGCTCTACGCCGCCCCCGCGCACGCGCTGGGGATCTCGGCCCTCGCCGATCAGGCCCAGGCGGGGGCCATCATGTGGGTGGTCGGAGGGACCGTGATGGTCGCCGTCGGATTGTGGGCGGCGATGACGGCGCTGGTCGAGGAGGAGCGCCGCCAGCGGGCGCGCGAGGCACGCACGGGAGCGGTGAGGTGAGGGCTCGCGCCCGTCGCTGGCTGACCCGCCCCTCGCGGGTGCCGCGCTCGCTGCGCTGGACCCTCGCCGTCGTCCTCGGGTCGGCGTCGCTCGCCGGGCTGACGGCGCCGCCATCCCCGGCCTCGTCGGCCGCCGCGGGCCCACCGCCGACGGCGGCCCAGGTTCTCGCCACCGCGCGAGCCGCCGCCGCGGCCAAGGGCCCCCTCGCCGCGCTCGGGGGGCCTCCGACCTCGACGCCGAACGCCCCGAGCAAGGCGCCCGAGCCACCGGGGCCGGGGAACCCGACCGCGACCTTCCCGAGTTCCCCGGCGCTCGTCGGGGAGGGTTTTGACCTCTACGAGGAGAGCTGCTCGTCCTGTCATGGAGTGGCGCTCCAGGGGATCCGGGACACGGCGCCGTCGCTCGCCGACGTCGGTCCCGGGCCGGTCGACTTCTACCTCTCGACGGGACGGATGCCGCTCGCTGACCCGACCCTCGAGCCCCAGCGCACCAAGCCGGTGTTCGATCCGACGCAGATCCACGCGCTGATCGCCTTTATCAGCGCCTTCGGCGGCCCGCCCGCCCCCACCGCGCGTCCCGCCGACGGGAGCCTCGCGCTGGGGATGCAGGTGTTCACCTCCGACTGCGCGGGCTGCCATCAGATCGTCGCCCGCGGCGGCCTGACGATCGGCGCTCAGGTTCCCAACCTCGAGCATGTGACCGCGCAGCAGGTCGCCGAGGCGGTGCGCATGGGCCCCTACGTGATGCCCCATTTCGACGCTCGGCAGATCGACCAGCACGAGCTCGACTCGCTCGCGCGCTTCGTCATCTACACCCGCCACCCCGACGATGCCGGCGGGTGGGGGATTTACAACCTCGGGCCCATCCCCGAGGGCATGGTCGCGTGGTTCATCGGCCTCGCCGCCCTCGTCCTCATCGCCCGGCTCATCGGCGAGCGCGCCGATGACACGAGCACGCCGCCGCCGGAGCGCGGGGGAGCATGACGCCCGAGCCACCTACCCGCGGCTCGCGCCTCGGTCGGCTCGCGGCGGCTCTCCTCGCCGGGGTCATGTTTTGGCGGACGCTCGGCCGCAGGAGAGGGTCGCTGCGGCCACCACCGCCTCCTCCGCCCGAGTCGGACTTCGACCCCGCGCGGCGGGTCGTCCCCGCCAACCGCCGAGCGGAGACCCTGGTAGCGGCGCTGCTGGCGCTGGCGGCGCTCTTCGGCTTCGCCTTCACCTTGATCTACGCCCTGGTGGCCGACAACACCCAGCTGCTCGGCATCGCCATCGGCGGGATGCTCCTGCTGCTGGCGGCGGCGGCGATCATCGCCGGCAAGTTCGTCGTGCCTCAGGAGACCACCGTCGAGGAGCGCGGGAAGCTCTTCGACGAAGAGGAGACCGAGGAGGTGGTCGAGATGATCGAGGCCGGGGGCGAGGGCATCTCCCGTCGCGTCCTCCTCACCGGCGCCGGGGGGCTCGCGGGAGCGGCGATGCTCACTGCGGCAGCGACGCCGCTGGCCTCGCTCGGCCCCACCCTCAGCGGTCTGCACCAGACTCCGTGGCGGCGCGGGGTGGGTCTCGTCGACGAGCTCGGCAACCCCTACCTCGCCGCCGACATCCAGATCGGCTCGTTCTACACGGCGCTGCCCGAGGGCGGGGACAAGGAAGGCTTCGGCGCCGGCCTGCTCGTCGTCCGTCTCGCTCCCGAGTTCCTCCACCTGCCCCCGGCGCGGAGCACGTGGGCGGTCGACGGCATCGTCGCCTTCTCGAAGATCTGCCCGCACGCGGGGTGCGCGATCTCCCTCTACCGCTACCCGACCTACGCGCCCACCAGCCGCACCCCGGCCTTCACCTGTCCCTGCCACTACTCGACCTTTGCGCCGGGCGAGGGCGG
>DASZLV010000120.1:0-7319 GCA_035552215.1 Solirubrobacteraceae bacterium
GTGCGCCACGGCATACTCCTTGGCGCTCAGATCGCTGGTGAACACCGTCGACTCTCCCGCGGCGATCCGCTTCAGACGCTGCTCGGCACCGAGCGGGATACCACCGCGTCCGATGCGCTCGAGGTCCACGGCAGCCGCCTGACGTTCCTCTTCGCTGAGCGATGTCGCGCGTTTTCCGAATAGCGGCAAAGCCCCTCGATGCTGACAGACCCACATTACCCGCACCAAAATGCCGCGCCAGTTCTCCGTAAGCGCCCCGGCCGCTCGGAGCGCTGGACACACAGGACGCCACCGGGTCACGGCACGACCGCGATGGGTCGGGGCGCCCCAGCGCCTAGGCAGCACAAATCGGGTCCGACGCGCAGGCTCGCCTCCCATAAGCGCGCTCAGGGATTCGCCCGGCACGAAGGTGTCCGCACCGCTTGACCCCCGCACACCTGCTTTGGCGACGCAGTGAACGTCCTGGTCACGATAGCCGCGTGTGCGAACCGGCGTGGGTGACGTGACCAGCAACGATGGGTCCGGTCGTCGCCCGTCAACTCAAGCTCATCCCGCGGCATCCTCTCAATGGTCTCGGTGATCGAGGCCAGCAAAGGGGGACGCGGTGGCCTACAGGCGACACGGGAACCGGCGCACGGAGATCGGCCCCGCCATCCGTGCCTGCCGAGAGTCGTCGCGCGCACCGATCATGGGTAATCCGTGACTGGCCCCGGAGCGCCGAGTACAACCAAGGTTTCCGCGCGCGAAGAGCAGGCCCGCCTGGCACCACGGGACTTCGGGCCAAGTCGCGCACGCGGCGAGGCCTCGGCGCGATCAGCCGCAGGCCGGTTCGCCGGGGGCCGACGTCTCCAGGACGGCTTGGTCGAACGTGCGTGCGGCGTCTTCGGTCAGTTCGTCAGCAAAGAGTTGTTCGGCGACGGGTGGTGCCATCGTGAAGTGCTCGACACCGTGACGGGCGAGGGTGACGATGGCCGAGACGTCCCGGATGCTGGCGAGCAGGACCTTGGTTGGGCTGCCGGTATTGATCAGGATTTCGTGCATCGCGATTACGTCGGCGGTCGCATCGCGCCCGGCGTCCTGCAGCTTCCCGAGGTACGGGGCGATGTAGGTGGCGCCTGCTGAGGCTGCCACGATCGCTTGGCTGGGGTTGTACACGGCGGTCAGCAGCGTCGGTACGTCCTGGGTGGCGAGCTTTGCGCACGCCGCCGACCCGGCCTGTGAGGCAACGACTTTGACGACGATCTCGTTGCCGAGATCGCGCAGCCGCAATCCCCGATCGGTGAGCGTGGCAGTGTCCTCGCCCCAGCTTTGGAAGAAGACTTCGCGGGCCCCGGCGTCGATCGCCCACCTGTAGATATCGGGGATGTCCGCGACGCCGAGGGACGCGCGCTGGAGGATCGTCGGGTTGGTGGTCAACCCGACGAACAGTCCGGTTGCAAGGAGTGGTTCCGCGGCTGCGCGGTCGGCGGTGTCGAGGTAGAGGCGCATTGGCTTCCTTTACAGCTGTGGCCGGCGAGCGGCTCGGCGTCGGCGCGACGGCTCTGGTGGGCGGGTTGGTGGACGGTTAGGCATCGGCGAGACGCCTACAGTGCGGTTGCGAGCCCGGGGGCCAGGCGGCGCGGCGACGGTGGTGGCCGTGCCAGACCGCCTGGGGAGCGGCTAGCGCGGCTCGACGGTGGCGAGCGCTGTCGGCTCGGCGGCCTCGCCTCGTTGGGGGTCGACGACCGCAAGTCTTGGTGGCTGAACGGCCCGGCCGAGGATCGCGAAGCCGCTGGCGCCGCTGGCCGCCGGAACGTTGTTGGCCAGTCCGTGCTGGTGCGCGAACGCGAGGACGCCGAACTTGATTGCCTCCTTGTACTGCGGAGGCAGGCCGAACTCGTCGGAGGTCGTCAGGCGCAGGCTGTCCGGGAGTCGCTCGGCCAGCATGCGCATCAGCGTTTCGTTTCGCACCCCGCCGCCACTGGCAACGAGGGTCGGGATGTCATTGAGCTTGCTGACGTGGTCTCGGATCGATCGGTCGATGGCCCAGGCGGTGAACGCGGTGAGTGTGGCGAGCACGTCGTCTGCAGCCAGGCCGGCGGCGTCAGCCAACGCCCGGTCGGCGTACCCGGCTCCGAAGTCCAGCCGCCACGCACTGCGCGGCGGGTGCCTCCCGAAGTATGGATGCTGGGTCAGGCGGCTCAGCATCTCCTGGTTGACGGTGCCTCTGGCGGCCGCTGCGCCGTTCGCGTCGTAGGGGACCCCGAGCAGCTGCCGGGCGGCGTGGTCGATCATCACGTTCCCCGGGCCGGTGTCGAACGCCATCATCCGGTTGCGGTCCGCGTCAGCCAGTTGGCAGTTGGCGATGCCGCCGATGTTCAACGTCAGCACCGGGCCAATATCGCGGAAGGAGACGAAGTCCAGATACTGCATCAACGGTGCACCGGTGCCACCGAGCGCGTGATCCATTGGCCGAAAGTGAGTGACCGTGGGGGCGAGTGTGGCGGCGGCGACGACTGCGGACTCTCCGATCTGAAAGCCGCAGCCGTAGCCGCCGTGGGTCCAGCGTTCGACCAGCGAGGCGTCTGGGGCGAGCGCGGACATCTGGTCGTGGTTGGGCGGCTCTTGGTAGATGGTTTGGCCGTCATAGCCGACCACGAACAGGTCCTCTCCCGACAGGTCCTCCTGCGCTAGCAGTTCAAGCGCGGCTTGCGCATACACCGCGCCCGCCTCATAGTTGAGACGCGTCATCTCGAAGACGTCGACCTTGTTCTCGAAAGCCGCGAGAACTCGCTCGGCTACGTGCGCCGGCCAATCGTAGGACAGGCCAGCGACGAACCGTGGGCGGGCTGGATGGCCGTCCTCGGCAATGTCAACATCGATCAGGACGGCGTCCAGGCCATCGAACGAGGACCCGCTGTTGAGTCCCATCACTAGAGCCATGTTGTAACTCGCTCCTTGCCTAACGTGTCAGTGTCCGAATCAGCGGTAGAAGTACTGGCTGACGGACGGTTGGTTCATGTTGGCCAGCGTCGCCACGATCGGGTTGAGCTGAAGCTTCATCGGGTTCGGCTTCGTGCCGTTGTGGAGCAGCGCCGCCATCCGCTGCAGTGAGATTGATGCCTCTTCGGACGGCTTCTGGACGATCGTGGCTTGGATCGCGCCGGACTTCAGGAAGCCAATCTCGTCCGGCTCGGCGTCATACGCCACGACCTTGATGGCACCGATCTTGTTGATCGACTTCAGTCCGTTGATGACGCCAGCCGCGTTGAGGTCGTTGACCACGAAGATGCCGCGCAGGTTGGGGTTCGACGAGACCAGCCCGGTGGCGATGCTCGCCGCCTTCGTCAGTGAGGCATTGGAGTACTGCGTACCCAGCAGCTTGACTCCCGGATCCTTCGCCTTCATCTCGGCCAGGAACGCCTTCGTGCGAGCGTCGGTGGTCGTGATGCCGGGGATGTAGCCGACGACGGCCACAGCACCACTCGTACCGACGAGCTTCGCCATCTCGTCGGCGGCGAGCTTACCGCCCACCTCGTCGCTCGTCGCCACGTTGCTCTTGAGCAGCGACTGGTCAGCGACCGTAGAGTCGACCGTCATTACCGGGATGCCGGCGGCGGCTGCTTGGCGAACCGGTGCCTCCATCGCCTTGGCATCGGTCGACGCAAAGATGATGCCGTCCGGGTGCTGGGCGAGCACCGAGTTGAATACCTGGGTCTGTGCTGAGTAGCTGTACTGGGTCGGTCCGGTGTAGTCGAGGTTGATCTTCAGGCCGGGCGCGGTCTTCGCCGCCGCGTGTTGCATCGCGATGAAGAACCCGTCGGTGGTGATGCCTGGGATGAATGCGATGTTGAGCGTGCCCGATTTCTTCGTGCCCGAGCCTCCGCTCGCGGTATTGCTGGTGCTTCCACATGCGGTGAGCGCGAGCGCGGCAGCTAGAAGCGTGACGAGCGCGGCTGCGGGTTTCTTCATGTTCATGACTTGCCTCTATGGTTCTGGGTATGAATGGGTGGGATTCCTGTGTCTTTGCGAGTGGGGCGCGAGGCGGCCCACGGCGCCCGTCAGATTTCGCGGCCGGCTCGGTCCTTGAGCTGGTCGATGAAGACCGCCACGACGATCACGACGCCGACGGCCACCTCCTGCCAGAACGCGGGCACGTGGGAGGCGATCAGGCCGGTGACGAGGATGGAGATGATGAAGGCGCCGAAGACGGTGCCGAGGAGGGAACCGCGTCCGCCAGCTAGGCTGGCTCCGCCGATGACAACGGCCGCAATCGCGTTGAGCTCGTCATTGGCGCCGGTCAGCGGGGACCCGATGACGAACTGTCCGAGCAGGAGCACCCCGGCCACGGCAGCCAAGCCGCCGGACAGGATGTAGTTCCTGAGGAGGACCGACCGGTAAGCAACACCCGCTTCGCGGGCCGACGAGAGGCTGCTGCCGACAGCGCGGACATGTATACCGAACCGCGTGCCACGCAACAGCCAACCGCCGAAAGCCAGGACGACTAGCGCGGCGACGAACAGTGCAGGCAGCCACCCCCCGAAGCTCTGGTTTGCGATGTTGCCGATCTGCCCCGGAACATCGGTGATCGGCGACCCGCCGGAGATCACGTTGGCCAGACCGGCTGCAATGCCGAGAGTGCCAAGCGTCGCGATAAACGGCGTGATTCGGCCGACCGCGATGAGAAAACCGTTGACCGCTCCTACGAGAACCCCCACGGCAAGCGCGCCGGCAACGCCGACGATGATCTCGGGGCCCGTCCCCAGCGAGTGCGTGTGCGACATAATCCACGCGCCGCACACCCCCGACAGCGCGACGACCGAGCCGACCGACAGGTCGATGCCGCCGGACAAGATGACGAACGTCTCCGCTACCCCGAGGATCAGGAACTCGCTGGCATACTGCGTCGTGCTATTCCACGTCTCTTGTGACAAGAAGCCGGTTCCGGTGATCGCGAACACCACAACAAACGCCGCGAGAACGCCGGCCAGTGACAGCTGCCGAGCGAGGCTCACAGTGCGGGTGGCCCGAGGCGTGGGAGGGGCTGGCAGCGCGCCCGACTCGACTTCCGGGCTGGTCGAAACGGTAGGGACAGTGCTCATGAGATCTCCTGGGCTGCGCGGTGGCGCGGCTGATCTTGGACTTTGTGTCCCGTGATGTATGCGATGACGTCGTCGACCGTATGCTCGGCCGCGTCGATGTCGCCAACCTTGCGGCCGTGGCGCAGGATCACCACCCGGTCGGAAAGCTCCATCACCATTGGCAGGTCGTGGCTGATCATCAGAACCGCAACTCGGGCGTCACGTAGCCGGCCGATAAGGTCTGCGACCCGGCTGGTTTCCTGGACCCCAAGCGCTGCAGTGGGCTCGTCGAGAAGGACGATCGATGCTCGACCGATGATCGTCCGCGATACCGCAACGGCCTGGCGCTGTCCGCCCGACATTGATTCGACGATGTAGTCCAGGCCTGGAAGGTTGATCTTGACGCGTGAGACGGCGTCTCCTGTGGCGCCATGCATCGCTTTGCGGTCCATCATTCCGAGCTTGCCGAGCAGCCCAGGGAGAGGGATCTCCCGGCCGAGAAAGACGTTCTCGGTCACCGTCAGATGCGGAGCGATCCCGAGATCCTGGAACACCGTCTCAACGCCCACCTGTTGGGCGTCGCGCGGCGAGCGCAGCCGAACTGCCTCACCGTTGATCTGCAACTTCCCGGTCGTGGGTGTCGCCGCTCCAGACAAGATCTTGACCAGGGTCGATTTCCCCGCCCCGTTGTCCCCGCACAGCGACGTAACCTCACCCGACCGCAGCGCTATGTCAACGCCGGCTAGGGCTTCGATCGCGCCGTAGCGCTTGCCCAGGTTGCGACCCAATAGGATTGGGTCTGTGGGAACTGCCATTGAACTGCCTCTCCTCGGTGGATGTTACTGTCGCTGCTGACGCAGCGCCGGACTGGTCTGGCCAACCGGCAGATTGCAGCCGCACGACTGCCTCACGACCAGGGTTGGAGTGACTAAATGCTCCCTGGCGCTTTCGGTGCCGTGACCAGCCTGCAACTCCTCGAGCAGCATCGCGGCCGCGGCACGCCCGATCTCGGCCGTGTGCTGATCGACGACAGTAATCGCAGGCTGCACGAGCTCGGACCATTGAAACTCGTCAAAGCCAATCACGCCGATGTCGGTGCCGACGCGACGACCGTCATCGCGGATGGCTCGAAGCGTGCCTTGCAGCAGCGGAGTGTTGGCGCAGTACACGGCATCCACGGTTCCAACCGGATGCTCAGCCAGATACTGCGACATCGCCTCATATGGCGCGAGCGAGTCATTACCCGCCTCGACCACGTCGACCATCGCCCCGTGCCGCTTTGCTCCCCTTAGAAAGCCACGCTCGCGCGGTAACCGGCTGCTCCAGAGCTTTGGATAGCCCACGAACGCCCACCGGCGGTACCTATGCGATGCGAAATGATCAGCAACCAAACCACCTGCCTGCTCGTTGTCGCACCTGACAGCCCGGTACTCCGCGTACTGCTTCGGCGGCACGGAATCGACGAAGATCAGAGGAACATCCCACTCGCTTATGAGCTTAAGGTTGCTAGCAGCGATGGAATACGTGACAACGATTGCCGCCACGCGCTGCTCGAGCAACGCGCTGACCAGATGCGACTCACGCGTCCGGTCATGCGCCCCGTCGGCCATCGTGTCGGCGAGAATGCTTTGGAAATTCGCAGTACGCAGGGCCTGGTCGAACGCGCCAATGAGCGTCGCGTAATACTCATTCGCGGTGCCGCCGGCGAGGATGCCGATCGTCCGACTAGAGTTCCCCTTCAGGCTGCGCGCCAGCTGATTGGCCACATACCCGACCTCACGCGCCGCGGCCAGGATGCGTTCCCGGGTTTCTTCGGAAACACCGTTCTCCCCTGCCAAGGCTCGCGACACGCTGTATGTCGAAACGCCCGCACGACGGCCGACGTCACGGAGGGTGGGTCGGCCTGAATCTCGCTTGCTTGTCATTGTTCCGCTGGTCGAATGTGACCTAAACGTTTAGCCTAAACGTTTAGGGCCGGCAAGCTACTCCTCCAACCGGGGGATGTCAAGGCCGATTTCGGGTTTGCCCGCCGAGCTCTCCGAGGCCGGGGGTCGATCCGGCGTCCCAGCTCTGAGCGGAACGCCACACTCATCGGGCTCCGCGACGCGGTATGCCGAGAGACGCCGGGAAAAGAAGCAGACATCAGGCGCTCTGTGCGCGGCCGCTGACAGAGCTCCTGGTCGCGCCGGATCTGCGGCGGACGCCGCGGTGCGTCAGAACGTCTCGGCGATCGCTGATAGGGCAAGCTGTGGTTGCCTC
>DASZLV010000121.1:0-4118 GCA_035552215.1 Solirubrobacteraceae bacterium
CCGAGGGAGCGTCCGTCGAGGAGCGCGACGCCACCACCAGGCGGGAATGGCGCGACGACGTCATGGGCTACACCAACAACCGCGGCATCGTCCCCGTCATCATCCGCAGCGATCGCGAGAAGGTCCAGGTCGGCTTCCCGCCCGGCCGTGGCTGACGGGTGCACTGAGCGGGCGGTCGTCCGCTGAGCTCGGTGGCTCACTCCTCGCGCAGCGCCGCTCCCAGGTTCATCCGCGCCAGGCCTCGCGCCGCCAGGGCCGCGGCGATCAGCGTCCCGCTGACGGCGGCCCCCACGAGCTCGGCCAGGTAGGCACCCGGAACGGCGAGCGAGTCCGGGGGCGGGTCGAAGACGTGCTGGAGCATGGCGATGAGCATCTCCGAGAGCAGCCATCCGAGGACGCCGGCGAGGAGCACCCCGGCCGCGAGCACGAGCCCGGCCTCGCTCCACGCGAACGCCTGGATGATGCGCGTGCGGGCGCCGAGGGCGGCCATGGTGGCGAACTCCTGGCGGCGCTCGACGTGCCCGAGCGCGATGAACAGGCCCATGGCGGCGGCCGCGAGAATGACGGTGAAGGCCTCGAGTATCTTGCTGATGCCGCGCAGGTCGACTGTGGTGATCGAGCTCACGGTGCTCTGGGACTGCTGGGTGATGTCCTTGACGATGGTCCCGTCGCCACGGGTGGCGGCGGCGACGCGGGCGGCGGTGCCCGCCGGATCGCGCGCCGAGGCGAAAACGATGTTCGGGCCGCCGGCGTGGTCGGCGGCCGACAGGTAGGACAGGTTGGCGACCATGAACGAGTCGCGCGGGGCCGACGGGAACTCCTGGACGACGCCGACCACGTGGAAGGGCACGACGTGGAAGCGGCCGCTGCTGTGGTCGAGCACGAGCAGGCGGAGCAGATCGCCGAGCTTCAGCGAATAGTCGCTGATCGTCTCCTTGGAGACGAGGATGCCGTCGGGGCGCGCCCGCAGGCGTGAGAGCATCTGCGCGGCCGTCCCGCCGAGGAAGTAGGAATCGCGCAGGGTCGTCGCCTGGGTGAACGTCCTCGGATTGATCCCGAAGGTGTCCTGGAGGTCGGGCCCCACGTAGGCGTAGGAGTGGTCGACCGCCGTCGCGGCGCTGACCCCGTGGACGCGGGCGATCTTGCCCGCCAGATCTCGCTGGCCGGCGACGCCGGGCGGAGCCGAGGCGGTGATGTCGGCGCCGAGCGTGAGCTGGGCGTCGACCTGGGCCTGCTGGTCGTAGGTGGCGGTGAAGATGCCGAGGTTGACGCCGAAGGCGAGGAGCAGGCCGATGACGATCAGGCCGCGGTTGATGGCCGACCCGCGCCGGCCGGCGCTGACGAGGAGGAACCCGCGCCCGGTGTGTGCCCGGCCCCCCGCCACCCGCCGGGCCGCCCAGGCGAGCGCGCGCCCGCGCAGCCTGACGAGCAGGAGCGTGGCTCCGATCCACAGCAGGGCGGGGGCGAAGAACATGTAGATGGACAGCGACAGGGTCGGGTTCGAGTCGGGGTTGACCACCGCCGAGAAGCCCGTGCTCGCGGTCAGCCAGTAGATGAGCCCGCTGAGGGCGAGTGCGAGCACGTCGAGATAGAGCCGCTGCCACAGCGGCCGGCCCTCGCGGCGCACGGTGCGGCGGCTCGCGCTCACGCTCGCCCGCCATACGCTCGCGCTCGCCCCGACCCGGGCGGCCATCGCCCCGACGATGGCCAGCGCCACGCACACCGCGCCGGTGATCAGGCCCCGGGCCGGGGTCAACGCCACCCCGCCGGTGATCAGGAGCTCGACCGAGGCGAGCGCGGCGCCGGTGCCGTTGAGCCCGGCGAGCACGCCGACGACGACGCTCTCGGTCCCCGCGAGGGCGAGCAAATGCGCTCGGGTCGCCCCCCGCGCGCGCAGCAGCGCGAGCTCCCGGCGGTCGCGCTCCACCGTCCCCAGCGCCGCCAGGTACGCGAGACCGAGACCCACCAGCGCCCCCGGGAGCGCGAGCATGATATAGAGGGTCTCGGCGTAGAGGGCGTCGCCGGCGGCGGTGTTGAGCCGGTCGGAGAGATTGTCGACGAACTGCACCTGGCCGGGGAGCGAGCGCTCGATCCGGTTGACCGTCTGCACCGAACGCGTGTACGCCTGCCCGGGTGTGTGCCCGAGCTGGGAGGGATCGGCCTGGGCCTGGACCTGCCACCGGACCCCGCGCTGGGCGCCAGGGACCGCGGAGGAGCCCAGGCTGGCGGGGACGATGGCTGACATCTCGGGCGCCAGGGTGCGCGCGAAGGTGTCGAGGGGGAGGATCGCGGCATTGGAGGGCGGCTGCGCCGGGGCGGGGCCGAGCTGGGGGTTCAGGGGCTGGAAGACCACATCGGGGGCGGTGATCAGGGCGACGCCAGAGACCCGGAAGGAACGCGGCCGCGCGCCGGGGCGGGGGGTGACCGTCACCCGGTCTCCGACGTGCGCCTGCAGCGTCGCGGCGAGCTGCTGGTCGAGCACGATGTGGCCGGGTGCGAGCCGTCCCTGGAGCATGCGGTAGACGTGGAAGTTCTGCTCGTAGCCCGGGGGCACGGCGAGCAGCGACCCGGCGCCCGCGTTGGACAGCCCTGCCGGGCCGGCGTGGCTGATGCCGGCGAAGGGAGCGGTGGCCGCGGGGGTGGCCTCGAGCACCCCGGGCTGGCGGGCGACGACGGCGCCGATGCTGCGCGCGGCCGAGTACGACGGGACCGGGCCCTGCCAGTCGAGGGGGACGCTGCGGATCGCCCCGCCGGTCATCGAGCGCAGCGAGCTGCCGATGAACAGGAGCATCGCCCCGAGCAGCCCGACGGCCGCCGCGAGCACGAGGACGCGGGTGAGCGTGCGCCCTGGGGAGCGGACGAGCCCGGCGAGGGCGAGGGTCGCGGCGGCCCTCATTCGAGCCTCTCGTCGGCCACCACGCGCCCGTCGTCGAGGGTTACGATCCGGTCGGTGCGCGCCGCGACGTCGGGATCGTGGGTGGCGATGACGAGCGCGAAGTGCATCCGGGCCTGGAGGGCGTCGATCAGGTCGAGGACGCGGGTCCCGGCATCGGAGTCGAGCTGCCCGGTCGGTTCGTCGCACAGCAGGAGGTCGGGCCGCTGGGCGAGAGCGCGGGCGATGGCCACGCGCTGAGCCTCGCCGCCGGAGAGCTCGGCGGGGAGGGCGTCGAGCTTGGCGGCGAGGCCGACGAGCTCGAGCAGCTCGGTGGGCTCGTGCTTGCTCTCCGAGGCGCTCAGGCGGTCGGCGAAGGCGACGTTCTCGAAGGCCGTGAAGGTGGGCAGGAGCTTGGCGCCCTGGAACACGTAGGCGATCGACCGCGCGCGAGCGCGTCCGCGGGCGGCGGCGTCGAGCGAGGAGAGCGGCGATCCGCCGAGCAGCACCTCTCCGCTCGTGGGCGTGAGGAGCCCCCCGAGCGCGTGGAGCAGGGTCGTCTTCCCCGATCCCGAGCGCCCGACCAGCCCCGCGCGCTCGCCCGGGACGATGGTCAGGTCGACATCGCGCAGCGCGGTAACCGCGGCGTCGCCGTGCCCGTGGACCACGGTTACCGAGCGGCATACCGCGAGCTCGAGCTGTGCTGTGGCGCTGCTCACGACACCACGGCTCCGTCGCGCAGCTCGACCACCCGGTCGGCGGCCCGGGCGACCCGCGTGCCGTGGGTGACCACGACGACGGTGCTCGAGAACGACTCCCGCAGCTGCGCGAGCGCGTCGAGAACGAGGCGCTCGTTGGCGGCGTCGAGCTCGCCCGTCGGCTCGTCGGCGAGCACGAGCGGCGCGCGCCGCGCCGCTGCGGCGGCGATCGCCACCCGCTGCTGCTCGCCACCGGAGAGCGAACCCGCGCGCTGGCGGCCCCGTCGCTCGAGCCCGAAGGCGGCGAGCGCTGCGTCGGCCGCCGGTCCCGGCGCTCGGTGGCCGGCGAGCGAGAGCGACACCGTCACGTTCTCGCGCGCCGAGAGCCCGGGCCAGAGATTGTCGCGCTGGAGCACGAGCGCGACCTCGCGGGCGCGGTAGCTCGCAAGCTCCGCTTCGTCGAGCATCCCCAAGGATCGCCGGCCCACCCGCACCTCGCCGGCGGAGGGCGAATCGAGCGCGGCGGCGAGGGCGAGCATGGTGCTCTT
>DASZLV010000122.1:0-12766 GCA_035552215.1 Solirubrobacteraceae bacterium
CCCACCCACGTCCAGTACTTCACGCGCGGGTCGCTCGCCACGCTCCTCGAGCGGTGCGGGTTCCACGAGCTCGAGGTGGTCACCGCACCGAAGGCGTTCACCGTCGGCTACTACCTCGAGCGGATCGGCGGCTACTCGCCCACGGCTGGGCGCGCCCTCGCCCGCGCCGCTCGCGCTGCCGGGATCGCCGAGCGCATGTGGGCGCCTGACTTCCGAGACCGGATGGGAGTGATCGCCCGCGTGAGGAGCTCGGACCCGGCCGGGCCGGCGGAGCCACCCGAGAACGCAAGTACGCTCACCGCGTGAGCGAAGCCCTCCCGCAGGTCTCGGTGGTGGTGCCCACCCACGACCGCCCGCAGCGCCTAGCCGCGGTGCTCGCCGGCCTGCGAGCGCAGACGCTCGCCCCCGAGGCCTTCGAGGTCATCGTCGTCGACGACGGATCGGGAACCCCGGGCACCCAGGAAGTCCTTGCTGCCGAGCTCAATCGCGGCGCCCTGCAGCTGCGCACCGTCCGCCACGACACCCCGCGCGGGACCTCGGCGGGGCGCAACAGCGGCTGGCGCATGGCGCGGGCATCGCTGGTGGGTTTCACCGACGACGACTGCGTGCCGGATCCGAGCTGGCTGTCCGAGGCACTGGCCGTGAGCGGCCGGCATCCCGGGGCGATCATCCAGGGCCGGACCGAGCCCGACCCCTCCGAGCTCGGGCACCGGGGGGTGTTCTCGCGGACCATCACCGTCGACTCCCTCGGGCCCCAATACGAAGCCTGCAACATCTTCTATCCCCGCGCGCTCCTGGAACGCGTGGGCGGATTCGACGAGATCTTCGGGCTGTTCTCGGCGGGCGAGGACACCGACCTCGCGTGGCGGGCGCTGGCCGCCGGGGGCGCGAGCGCGTTCGCCCCCGACGCCGTCGTATTCCACGCCGTCCACGAACTCGGCCCGCTGCGCACGCTGCGGGAGGCGACGCGCCTGAGCCATACCGCGCTCGTCTTCGCGCGTCACCCACAGACCCGGGCGATGCTCAACCGGCGTCTGTTCTGGAGCGGCTGGCACTACCTGGTCATCCGCTCGCTCATCGCGCTCGCCCTCCCGCGCCCGGTGCGCCGCTTCCTTCTCACTCGTCACGCGCTGCAGCTGGCGGCGCGGGCCCGTAGCGCCGGCGCCGGGCCGTGGGCTGTGCCCTTTCTCCTCCTCTATGACGCGATCGAGACCGGGGCCGTGGCGCGCGGAGCCGTTCGCTACCGCACCCCGGTGCTCTAGCGACGCTAGCGCCGATACGGATCGCGCCGCCCGAGAATTCCTCGCAGCAGTGGCACCGTCAGCAGCCCGCGCAGGATGAGCTCGCGCGGCTGCGGAGCGGCGAGCTTCGCGGCCTTGACCAGGGCCGCCCGGGCGGCGCCGTAGCGGCGCTCGCGTACGCGGCCGCGGGCCAGGGCGGTGAGGTCAGCGGCCTTGACCCGACGGCGGGCGGTGTCGTCGACGAGGTCACGGTGGGTCTCATGGATGAACAGGGAGGACTCGGCCAGGGCCGCGATATCGGCGGTGGCGCCACCCGGGTGGCGGCGGTACCGGATCCGGGCTCGGGGCTCGAAGAGGAAGCGCTCGTCTCGGGTCACGAGCCGTAGCCACAGCGCCCAGTCCTCGCCCAGCGGCGGCCCCGCGAATCCGCGGGCGGCGCGCAGCGCCTGACGGCGCACGACGACGCTCGAGGTGGGGATGGGATTGCGCTCATAGAGCAGTGGTGCCAGGAGGTCACGGGTGAGCACGCCGGTGGGGAGGGTCTCCCAGCGCTCCCCGGTCGGGGTCCCGTCGGGGCCGACGATCTCCGCGGTCCCGAAGCACAGCGCGACCTCGGGGTGGCGCGCGAGGGCGTCGAGCTGAGCGGCCAGCTTGCCGGGGAGCCAGAGGTCGTCGGCATCCGCGCAGGCCACCAGGTCGGTGGTGAGGAGCGCGAGCGCGGTGTCACGCGCCGCGCCGGGACCTCCCCGCCGTTCCCGCCGCACGAGCCGGCACTCCGTCGCATGCACGGGATCCAGGGAGACCGCCTCGGGGGAACCGTCGTCGACGACGATCACCTCGTCGGGGGGCGGGTCCTGGTCGAGAACGGATTCCAGCGCTTCGCAGAGGTAGGGCGCGGCGCCGTAGACGGGGACGATGACGCCGACGCTCACGCGCGCAGTCTGCCAGCGCGCACGGACCGGTCGCCCAGCGGTGGCGTCGCCCGGGTAGCCTGGGCGCCATGAGGGTCGCGGTGATCGGAGCGGGGGTAGCGGGTCTTACGGCTGCGCACCGGCTGTCGAACATCGGCCATGCCTGCGACGTATACGAGCGCTGGCCGGGGCTCGGGGGCCAGGCGGCCACGGTCGACGCCGGCGGCGGAGTGCGCATCGAGCGCTACTACCACCACCTGTTCATGACCGACCGCCACATCCAGGCGCTGTGTCGAGAGCTCGGGTTGCCGGACGAGCTCGAATGGCGGCCGTCATCGGTGGCGATGTTCAGCGAGGGGCGCACGCACCCCTTCACGACCCCGCTCGACCTGCTTCGCTATCCGCCCCTCTCGCCGGGGTCGCGGCTGCGCATGGGGGCGGCGGTACTGCTCCTCCAGCGCCGTCACCGGGTGGAGCCGTTCGAGCTCATCACCGCGCGGGCGTGGATCCAGCGCTACATGGGCCAGGAGGTATGGGAGAAGGTGTGGGGACCGCTGCTGCGAGCGAAGTTCGGAGAGCGGGCGGACGCCATCGCCATGGCGTGGCTATGGAGCAAGCTGACCTTGCGGCGCGAGCTCAAGGGCTCGGACGCGCGCCGAGAGCTCCTCGGCTACCCGCGGACGAGCTTCGAGACGATCTGGGCCGCGCTCGCTCGCGCGATCGAGGACGCCGGGGGGCGGGTCCTCATCGACCGTCCCGTCGCGCGCATCGAGCGCGACGCCGATGGCTTCGCCGTGCACGCCGGCGCGCCCGGGTCGTTTCGCCGCGGTCACGATCCCCGCGCCTACGAGACACACGGCGAGCCTGCTCGCTACGACGCCGTCGTCGCCACCGTCCCCTCCGAGGTCTTCGTGCAGATGCTCGACGAGCGCCTCACCGCGCGCATGCGCTCGGACTACAAGCGTCGGGTCCGGGCCAGCGAGTACCACACGGCGCTGTGCCTGGTGCTCGAGCTCGAGCGCACGATGACGCGCTTCTACTGGACGAACGTGATCGATCCCGGGCTCCCGTTCTGCGGCCTTGTCGAGCACACCAACTTCATCGAGCCCGAGCGCTACGGTGGGCGCCGCTTCGCCTACGTGGCCAACTACGTGGCCTCCGACGACGAGCTCCTCGAGCTCTCGCCCGACGAGCTCCTCACCGCCTACGAGCCGGGCCTGCGGCGCCTGAACCCGGGCTTCTCCCGCGAGTGGGTGCGCGAGCGCTGGTTGTTCCGCGAGCCGCACGCCCAGCCCATCGTCACCATCGGCTACCGCGACCGGATGCCCGCCATCGACACCGGGATCCCGGGCCTCGTGCTCGCCAACACCACCCAGATCTACCCGGAGGACCGCGGCACCAACTACAGCGTCCGCCTCGGCTGGGACGCGGCGGCGACCCTGCTCTCCCAGCCCGGGCTGCCGCGCGCCGGGGCGTAACGCCGGCGCCTACGGCGCCGCCAGCAGCTCCTCGAGCGGCACCCCGCTCGCCTGCGCGTGGAGAAAGGAGTCGTTGCTCGTGTTCTCGAGCAGCCGACGGACCAGGTAGGCCATGCCGGCCACCAGGTCGCCGACCGGGCAGTAGGTGCGCACGCGGAAGCCGCGGGCGGCGAGCGCGTCCTGGAGGTCGTCGCCGAGTCCTCGGAGCACCTGGAGCTCGAGGTCGCCGTCGCCTGAGCCGCTCAGGCGGTTGGCGGCGATGGCGTGGGAGACCGAGCGGAGATTGTGTGAGGCGATGGCCACGCGCACGGTGGGCCGCGCCGCAAGCAGGCGCCGGGTCAAGGCCTCGAAATTACGGTCACTGTCGGCCTTGTCCTCGAACACGGGGACGGGCCAGCCGTGCTGGCCGGCCTCGGCGACCTCGTGATCGTGGTAGGCGCCCTTGACCAGGCGGATGACCAGGGGAGGCGTGCGCTCGTGGGCTGCGGCCCACGCGAGGATCTGATCGAGCTGGTCGGGGGAGTCGCGCATGTAGGCCTGGAGCACCGTGCCTGTCGAGGGCCCGTCGCAGAACTCCTCCTCGGCGAGCAGGGCGAGCACGAGCTCGAGCACCGCCTCGCGGGAGTCGAGCGACTCCATGTCGATGTGCACGTGCGCGCCGAGCTCCCTGGCCTCGCGGAGCAGCGGTCGCAGGCGGCGGGCGGCGTCGCGCTCGCCGAGCTCGGGGGCATCGGGGCGCAGGAGCGGCGTGAGCGCGGACACCTTGACCGAGACGTTGGCCCTCGGCAAGGCGCCGCTCGAGTCACCCTCGAGGGCCGGGTGCTCGGGCCATCCCGCGGCCGCCGCCGCCAGTGAACGCAGCGCATCCCGGCAGCGCTCGGCGTAGCGGTCGGCCTCGGCCTCGGTCACGGTGGCTTCGCCCAGGAGGTCGACCGAGCTGGCGATCCCGCGCCCCCACAGGCGGCGCAGGACCCCCACAGCGGCGTCCGGGCTCTCCCCGACGATGAAGCGGTGCGCCATGTGCTTCACGCCTGCCGCGGCCGCGGCGCCGAGGGCAACCCGCCCGGCGCGGGTGTCGCCCATCTTCAGGGCCGCGGCGATCGGCGGCGGGCTCTCGGGGACCTCGTCGAGGAAGCCCGTCAGGTGGCGCGCGAGATCCTCGACTCCGCGGCAGGCGGGCACGACGTCGACGAAGCGGAAGAGCGCCGCCCGGACCTCGAGGTCGCCCGCGGCCAGGTCCATGGCCCGCGCGTCGAGGGCCTTCACGGGGTGCCTGGCGGAGGAGGGAAACGCCTCGGCGAGCTCGGCCCCCACGCGGCGGATCTCGGGCTCGAGCGGGTCGGTCACGGCGGCCTGCGGATCTGGCTCGGCCAAATCGGCCGATGGAATTTGGCTCTGCCAGATTTCACGTGCTGAGGATGTTCACCGCCCGCGCGACCACGAGCCCGACGGTGACGAGGGAGGCGAGCGCCTGGACGGACATGAGGCCCTTGGCCATCGCGGTCAGCGGCATGGTGTCGGTGGGGCTGAACGCGGTGGCGTTGGTGAACGAGACGTAGAGGTAGTCGGCGAGGCCGGGGATCCACCCCGGTTTGGCAATCCCGGGCTGGCTCATCTGCGGGAAGAGGAAGTCGGGCTGGGCTTCGGGCACGAGCACGCGCCGCGCGGGGCCGCCGCGGTCGAGCTCCCAGTACCAGAGGCCGAAGAGGATCACGTTCGTCCCCCACAGCACCGCCCCCGCGAGGATGAGGGCGCGCCCGTTGTTGGTGCCGTGGCGCAGGAGGAAGCGGACGAGCTCGGCGAGGGAGTACAGGTTGACGGCGCTGACCAGCCCGATCAGGCCCATCGCCACCTGGCGGCGCAGGGTCGAGTGCCTGACCTTGGGTCGAGGCGAGGCGATGAGGAGCCCGACCACGAGCAGCGCCTCGACGGTGGGAAGGACCCAGCGAGGGCCGATGGTCAGCTGGTTGGGGAGGCCGAGGTCGAGAACAAGGGCGGTGAGGACAGCGGCCTGAGCCGGCCAGAAAGGGTTGCGGCGGTTGGCGAACGAGCGCACGGCGTCCGCATCCCGGCGGACCGCTGCGGCGTCGCGAAGGACCGCTTCGGCATCACGCTTGGAGCGGGATTTCGGGTGGACTTCGTCATCGTCGCCCATGAGCTTCCGTGGATGATGGCGCGGACGGCTGCCGGATACGAGCCACAGTGGCTTTGCGGGATCATCGCGGCTGCCTGGTTTACTGGACCGGGTGACTCCTGACGAGCCCCGCACCACCGACGAGGAGCTCCTCTCTCGCCCCGCGTCGCGGGAGGGTGATGAGATTCGCGTGGCCCGGATGCGCGGGGAGCTCGAGGACGGCTTCGCGGCGCTGGCCCGTGTGGAGCGTGGCGTCACCATCTTCGGCTCGGCGCGCACGCCCCCCGGGGATCCCGACTACGAGCTCGCCCGGACCGTCGCCCGGCGGCTCGGTCAGGAAGGGTTCGCGATCATCACCGGCGGCGGCCCGGGGATCATGGAAGCGGCCAACCGGGGGGCTCGGGATGCCGGCGCGCTGTCGATTGGGCTGGCGATCGAGCTGCCCTTCGAGGAGGGCATCAACGAGCACCTGGATATCTCGCTCGTGTTCCACTACTTCTTCACCCGCAAGGTCATGTTCGTCCGCTACGCGTCGGCGTACGTGATCTTCCCGGGCGGCTTTGGGACGCTCGACGAGCTCTTCGAGCTCCTCACCTTGGTCCAGACGGCCAAGGTGCACGCCCCACCCGTGGTCCTCGTGCGGCGCTCGTACTGGGAGCCCATGGTCGCGTGGCTGCGAGGCACGGTCATGGCGGAGGGCAAGATCTCCCCGGGCGACTTCGACCTGCTCGCGCTCGCCGATGACGAGGACGAGATCTACCGGCACGTGATCAGCGCCTCCCAGGAGGAATTGAGCAGGAGATGACAAAGCACGTCGGCATGGGTCCGCGCGCAGCGATCGCCGCGATGACCGGTGCGCTTCTGCTCGCCGCCTGCGGCGGGTCGAGCAATCAGCAGTCCGCCACCATCCCCGCCGTCCCCGCGAACACCACCTCGTCCTCGACGACGACCACGCCGCCGAACACCACGCAAACGGGGACCACGCCGACGAACACCAACGCCAGCGGGCCGCCGCCGTGCGTGACCGCGGACTTCGCGCTGCATTTCCTGGGTCAGGCGGGCGCCACCGGCCACGGCGAGCTCGGATTCTCGCTCCGAAACGTCACCCCCTACCAGTGCCGCACCTTCGGCTATCCCGGCGTCCTCTTCCTCGACAAGGCGGGGAGTCCGCTCCCCACCAAGCCCACTCGCACGACCGTCGACTTCTTCGGTACCACCTCGAAGACCGAGCTCGTGGTCCTCCCCGGGGCCAGCGTCTCCTTCCGGCTCGGGGTCAACCACGGCGCCGGGAGCTCCACCGGATGCACCACCGCCTACGGGCTCCAGATCATCGCTCCGGATGACACCCACACCGCGCGCACCACGATCCCGCAGGGAGCGTCCGAGTGCGGCGGGCAGGTCACCGTGTCGCCGCTCCAGGCCGACACGCTGGCGTTCTCGCACTGAGACCGGCTGACTGCGGGTCACCCCACGCGGTACAGCACCGCGCTATGCCCCGGCACCCGGGCGCCGATGGCGCCGTGGGTGGTGGCCGGGGCGTGGGTCCACAGGTTCTCGGTCGCGTAGCGCCGGCCCCCCGCCAGACCGATGGCCTGCGTCGTGGTGGTGATGCGCAGCGAACGCGGCCCGCGGTTCAGGAGCGCGACGGCGCGGCCACCGCCGAGGAGCGGCTTGACCCACACCTGCCCGTCGCCCTGGCGCGCGATCGGGGCTCCCTGGTTGCCGAGCGGGTCCTGGTCGACGGCGATCACCTGCGGGTTCTCGAGCATGGCGATGCTCGCGGGGGAGAGGGCGCGTGGGTCGCTGCCGAGGATCAGCGGTGCCGCCACCATCGCCCACATCGACATCTGCGCCTGCGCCTCGGCGGCGGTCATCCCCAGCTCGGGACCGAGGTAGTCGGGATCGTTCCACTGCCCCGGACCGGCAGCGCCGGGATGAGCGGCGTCGGCGTCCAGGTTCCGCAGGACATTGACGAACTGGATGTCCCGGCTGAAGCCGATGTCGGTGTCGGTGCGCCAGCTCTGCGCGAGCGCGGGGGCCCACTGGTAGTTGGCGTGTGAGGAGTCGGCGACGGTGGGGCGGGCGCCATCGATCTGCCCGGGCGCCCAGAAGTTGCAGGCGTTGAGGAGGAGGAAGCGGCGACTGGAATTGTGGGCGAGGGCGCGGGCGAACTCGGAGTAGGCCGGCCGGGGATGCAGTCCCGCCTGGCCGGCGCCGCAGAAGTCGACCTTGACGGCGTCGAACCCCCAGGCGGCGAAGGCGTTGGCATCCTCTTGGTAATGCCCCAGCGATCCCACTCCCTTACCTCCGCAGCCGCTCGCGCCCGCGTCGGTGTAGATCCCGGCGAGCAGGCCCCGGGCGTGGAGCCAGGCGGTCAGCCACGCCAGGCCGTGGGGCCATTGCCGGCGGTCGACGACGAGCTCGCCGCGGCGGTCGCGCGCGCCGGTCGCCCAGCCGAAGTCGAGCCACACGATCCGGTACCCGGCGCGCGCCAGCCCCCGGTCGATGAGTGCCTGCGCCACCGAGAGGACCGTGTCCTCATCGAACACCCCGCCCACCCCGTAGTAGGTGTTCCAGCCCATGTAGGGCGTGGTGGCGATCGTGCTTAGGCCGTCCTCGGTGTCCGCGGCCGCTCCCATCACTCCAGACACCATGAGCACGATGATGGCGAGGCTGAGTGCTGCGAGCCGGTTCTTCAATCGGCGTAATGCCTTACACGGCCTCGAAGCGCACGATGCCGTCGCTCTCGCGCTCGCGCGCCAAGCCATCGCGAACGAGCATGTCGACGTGGCCGAGGACCTCCGACAGGGTCAGATAGGCCTGCGTCACCGCCGCGGTGCCCCACATGGCGCGGGCGATCTCGTAGGCGGTGAGGGGATGATCGCGGATCATCGCGAGGATCTTGCGGGCGCGGCGCTCGTGCATGGTGAAGCGCTGGTCGATCAACGTGCGGTGGTCGAGGATGGGGTCGCCGTGGCCGGGGAGAGTGAGTTCTGCCTCGAGCTCTCGGGTGGCCCACATCGAATCGATGTAGGCGAGGAGCGCGTGCGGGCGCTCGACGTCCGGGTCGGCGCCGAGCGGCCGGGAGACGAAGGGGTTGGAGGAAATATGGGCGATCAGGTGGTCGCCGGCGAGCAGGAGCGAGCGGCGCTCATCGAAGAACACGGTGTCCGAGGGGCTGTGGCCGGGGCGGTGGAGCACGCGCAGCGTCCGGTCGCGGAGCTCGAGCGTGGCACCGTGAGCCAGGGGGCGGGTGACCTCGGCGCTGCTCCCCCAGGCGCGAAATGCGCTCGAGACGGCGCGCAGGGCGATCACCATGTCTTCGGGGACGCCATGGCTGCGCATCAACGACTCGGCGAAGCGATCGTCGCCGTCCATGCTCTCGCTGAACGTGGCGAGGTAGGGAGCGAGGAGATCGAGCGCGGCGACCTCCGCGCCCGAGCGCCGGACGAGGATCTCGAGAAGGCCGATGTGATCGAGGTGCTGATGGGTGATGACGATGAGCTCGAGGTCCTCGATGCGCTTCCCGTGCGCGGCGAGACCGCGCTCGAGCTCGTCGAGCGCGAGGCCTGAGTTCGGGCCCGTATCGATGAGGGTGAGCGGGTCATCGTCGATCAGGTAGCAGTTGATCCGGCCCACCAGGAACGGCGTGGGGAGCGCCAGCCGGTGGATGCCGGCGCGCTCGGCGGCCGCGAGGCCCTCGGGAGGTGCGGCGTCGGACGGCAACGGCGTCAGACCGCGGGCTCGAGGAGGAGGGCCGCGTGCGGGTCGCCGATGCGCGAGACGAAGAGCGCCTCTCGGCCCCGGGCGCTCAGGCACGCCGGCCATAGAGCCGAGGGGCGGTGAAACCCGGCCCCGGCGGGCATACGGATGAGCCGCGGCGGTGATACCGCCCGCCACCCGGCCGCTTGCGCCATGCGGACGAGCGCGACGCGGTTCGGCTTGCACCAGTATGGCCGGCCATCACCGTAGAACGAGATCCAGGGCGAGCGGGGACCGAGGAGGGTCAGGCCGAGGGCGATGGCGTCGACGATCAGGAGCTGCCCGCGGGTGATCGCCCGCACGCGCTCGAGCGCGAGCACCGGGTCGCGCAGGTGCAGGAGCAGCGACCCGAGGTAGACGAAGTCGAAGCGGCCCTGTATTTCGGGATCGAGCTCGTAGATCGAGCAGTCGAGCCGCTCCACGGCGGAGTTCAGGGCCTGCTTGGCGATGAGGAAGCCGTCGCCGCGGCCCTTGCGCTGCTCGATCGCCTCGCGATGGCCCTCGCTGGCGTTCGCGGGCCAGTCCCAGCGCGTGTCATCGAGGATGTCGATGGCGGTGACGTCACCCCCCCGGCGCTCCATCTCGAAGGCCCAGAAGCCATCGTAGGTACCGATGTCCAGGCACCGCTTGCCGCGCAGCTCATCGGGCATCGGGAGCCTGGGCGCGAGCGTGCGGGTATCGAACCAGCCCG
Source organism: Solirubrobacteraceae bacterium (assembly GCA_035552215.1). Classification (GTDB taxonomy): domain Bacteria; phylum Actinomycetota; class Thermoleophilia; order Solirubrobacterales; family Solirubrobacteraceae; genus Palsa-465. The sequence goes on from DASZLV010000122.1 coordinate 10,218, forward strand.
GCGTGACCACGCCCTCCCCGAGCTCGAGCGTGTGGTACCAGTCCCGGCCCGTTACCTGCTCGGCAAGCGCGCTCACGACACTAACGGCCGACCATGAGCTCGGGACGGGCGAACACATAGGCGGCGTTGTCAAAGGATGGGAGCGATCGCCAGGAACCGACGTTCTCGTAGTGCACGAGCGCGAACCCCAGGGCGCGCATGTGCCCGCGCAGGTCCTCGTCGGTGATCCCCCATTGCCAGATGTCGTGGACATCGCGCCACCGGCGTCCGCGCCGCGGGTTGATCTCCTCCAGGCGCGCGAACAGACCCTCGTGCGTGTCCTGGGCGGGGACGGTCGCCCGATAGCGCTCCTCTCCGAGATCGAGGAGCCTGATGCTGCTCTCGCCCTCGCGGTACCACGGGCCGGCAAGGACGAAGACGCCGGTGTTCGGGGCGTAGAGGTCGAGCACCTCGTTCCAGTCGGGCGCGACCTGGTGAAGGAGGACGTCGAACATGACGATCGCGTCGACCTTGCCCACGTCGGCGGCGACCGCTGGGTCGCCGAAGTTCCCCCGCAGGAGTCTGACGTTCTCGCGACGGGCGGCGGCCCTGGTCGCCGTCGGGGTGAAGTCATCGTCGACCACGCTCACCGACTCGACGCCGGGGAGGTCGGCGAGATGGAAGCTGTAGCCGGCATCGACGGCCCACACGGCACCGAGATCCGCGGCGCGGCGGACCCGGAAGCGCCGATGCGCGAGATCGAGGGCTTCGAGCTTCAGCGCATCGAGCGGCGGGGGCGGCGGGACTGCGGCCCCGAGGCGCCGGCGCAGCCGGCGCCCGACCGACGCCCGGGTACGCAGGAGCCGGTCGAGATCATGGTCGAGGCCGAGCATCTACGGGGAACGGATGAGAGCGAGGACCTCGTCCCGGCGGAGCTCCATGTCCTCGTGCGAGACCAGTGATTCGAGGCAGAGACGGAGCAGCGGCTCGGTGTTGGAGGGGCGGACGTTGAAGTGCCAGTCGTCGTAGTCGATCGAGATCCCGTCGAGGCGGTCCTGCTGGGCGTCCGCGTGGTGTTCGGCGATCTCCTCCATCTTTGCCTCGGGATCGGCGACTTCGGAGTTGATCTCACCCGAGATGAAGTAGTGCGAGCGGTAGGGCTCAAGGAGCTCTGACAGCTGCTTGCCCTCGACCGAGAGGAGCTCGAGCATGAGCAGGGCGGGAAGGGTTCCCGAGTCGGCGCAGTAGAAGTCGCGGAAGTAGTAGTGACCCGAGACCTCGCCCCCGAACACGGCGTGCTCGTCACGCATACGGGTCTTGAAGAAGGCGTGGCCCACCCGGTTGCGCAGCGCCTTACCTCCCGCGCGGTGCACGGTGTCCGGTACTGCCCGGCTTGCCCGGACGTCGTAGAGCACGGTCGCGCCAGGCTCCTTGCGGAGCATCGAGTCCGCCAGCAGGGCGGTGAGGAAGTCCCCGTCGACGAAGTTCCCGCCATCATCGATGAAGAAGCAGCGGTCGGCGTCGCCGTCCCAGGCGATCCCGAGGTCGGCCTTCTCGTCGAGGACGCGGTGCATGATGAGCTCGCGGTTCTCGGGAAGGAGGGGGTTGGGCTCGTGGTCGGGGAAATTGCCGTCGGGCGTCCACGAGGTTTCGACGAGATCGAGCCCGAACCGGCGCAGCAGGGGCCCGACCATCGGCCCGGCCATCCCGTTGCCGCCGTCAACGACCACTCGCAGCGGCCTGATGGAGCCCGGATCGACGAATCCGAGCGCGGCCCGGTGGAACTCCTCATAGACCGACACGTCCTCGACGGTGCCGCCGCCAGGCTCGTCGCCGAGGCCATCCTCGATCGCGGCCCTGACCTGGCCGATCCCCGCGTCGCCGGACAGTGCGAGCGCGCCTCTTCCAACCATCTTCGCGCCGGTGTAGCGCTTCGGGTTGTGCGAAGCGGTGCACATCAGACCGCCGTCGAGATCGCGTGAGCCGACCAGGTAGTAGAGCATCTCGGTCGCCACCTGGCCGACGTCGAGGACGGTCGCGCCTTCCGAGCAGATCCCGTCGCGGTAGGCGATCGCGAGCTCGGGTGCGGTCAGGCGCATGTCGCGGCCGAGCCCGAGCCGCAGCTCTGCGGTGGACTTGCCCTCCAGCTCGGCGATCACGCGGGCAAACGCCCGCCCGATCGCGTGCGCGGTGGCTGCGTCGATGTCCTCGCCGTAGACGCCGCGGATGTCATAGGCCTTGAAGATCTGGGGATTCGCGATCGCGGCCATCGGCGGCAGCGTATTAGGGCCCGAACCGGAATGTCTGACGGTCGTCCCTAGACTTGATTTTCGTGTCCGGACACAGCAAATGGCATTCGATCAAGCACAAGAAGGCCGTCGTCGACGCGCGGCGCGGTCAGCAGTTCACGAAGCTCGCGCGGGCGATCACGGTCGCGGCGCGGGAAGGCGGGGGGGACCCGGATGGCAATCCGTCGCTCGCGCTCGCCGTCCAGAAGGCCCGGGACGCATCGATGCCGAAGGACAACATCGAGCGGGCGATCGCCAAGGGAAGCGGCGCATCCGCCGACG
>DASZLV010000123.1:0-3365 GCA_035552215.1 Solirubrobacteraceae bacterium
ATTCACCGGCTCGACCGAGGTCGGCCGGCGCATCGCCGAGGTGGCGGCGGGGACGATCAAGCGCGTCACCCTCGAGCTCGGCGGTAAGTCGGCGAACATCGTCTTCGCCGACGCCGACATCGAGCGGGCCGCCGCTGCCGCTCCGATGGCCGTGTTCGGCAACGCCGGCCAGGACTGCTGCGCGCGGTCGCGGATCCTCGTCGAGCGCCCGGTCTTCGACGCCTTCATGTCAGAGCTCGAGCGCCACGTGCTTGCCCTTCGCGTCGGAGACCCGCTCGACGAGGCGACGGAGATCGGCCCCCTGATCTCGAGCAGCCATCGCGACAGGGTCGCCTCGTTCCTCGCCGACGGCGCTCCCGTCGCCTTCCGGGGCAGCGCGCCCAAGGGCGCCGGTTACTGGTTCCCCCCGACCGTCCTCGGCCCGGTCGACAACCATGATCGCGCAGCCCGCGAGGAGATCTTCGGCCCCATCGCCTGCGTCGTCCCCTTCGACGGCGAGGAGGAGGCGATCCGCCTCGCCAACGACACCATGTACGGACTGTCGGGCTCGATCTGGACCGTCGACGGCGCCCGCGCCCTTCGCGTCGCGCGCCTGCTCGACACCGGCGTGCTCTCGATCAACTCGAACGCCTCGGTGCGCGTAGCGACGCCGTTCGGCGGCTTCAAGCAGTCCGGCGTGGGGCGCGAGCTCGGACCCCACGCGCTCGAGCACTACACCGAGGTCAAGAACGTCTACTACGCGACGGAGGCGACGTGATGGCGGGACGGCTCGATGGCAAGGTATGCGTGATCACCGGTGCGGCCGGCGGCATCGGGGCCGCGAGCGCAAAGCTGTTCATGGACGAGGGCGCGACCGTGGTCGGCGTCGACACCGTCGCGGACGCGCCGGGCCAGCTCGCCCGCGTCCTCGACGTGACCGACGAGGACGGCGTCCGCGACCTCTATCAGGAGGTTGCCGAGCGCTACGGACGGATCGACGTCCTCTTCAACAACGCCGGTATCTCGCCGCCCGACGACGCGTCGGTCCTCGACACCGGGCTCGAGGCCTGGCAGCGCGTCCAGGACGTCAACCTCAAGAGCGTCTTTTTGTGCTGCAAGCACGGGGTGCCGCACCTCCTCGCCGCGGGCGGCGGCTCGGTCATCAACACCGCCTCCTTCGTCGCCGTCATGGGCGCGGCAACCTCCCAGATCTCCTACACCGCCTCCAAGGGCGGGGTGCTCTCCCTGTCGCGCGAGCTCGGCGTCGAGTTCGCGCGCCGGGGGGTGCGGGTCAACGCGCTGTGTCCCGGCCCGGTCAACACCCCGCTGCTCCAGGAGCTCTTTGCCAAGGACCCGGAACAGGCCGCCCGGCGGCTCGTCCACGTGCCCATCGGCCGCTTCGCCGAGGCGCGCGAGATCGCCAGTGCCGCCCTGTTCCTCGCCAGCGACGAGTCGACCTACGTCAACGCCACGACCTTCCTCGTCGATGGCGGGCTCTCGGGCGCCTACACGACGCCGGTCTGACCTGGATTGGCCAGTGCCCGGCGCAGCGCTCGGTAGGTGGAGTCGCCCCTGCGCTCCTTGACCACGTCGCGGGTGACCCGTCCCAGGTAGGCCTCCGTCGACCCGTCGCCGTGGACGTCGACCCCGGCTCTGACCTTGGGCAGCACCCGCCCGGGACCCGAGAGCTCGATACGGGCGACCACCTGCTCGGCGGGCTCAAAGCGCCGGAACTTGACATCCACGGGGTGCCCCGAGGCGTCGTCGGCGAGCGCTCGTCCACGCTCCTCGAGGACGTCGAGGGCATCCTCGAGCCGGTCATAGCGCGACCGCTCCACCTTCGGCCCGGCGCGCACGATGAGCTTCCACGCCACGCTGCGGATGATATGTCGGCGCCGGCGCGGCCTCAGGCGGCGAGGTCGACGGTGAGCTCTTCGACCGAGCCGGTGCGCCGGCGCTCGGCGAACTGGCCCGCGAGCCTGCGCAGGAGCCGATGGATGGGCTCGTTGTCGGCGAGGACCGTCGCCGTGAAGCGGGAGATGTCGCGCTCGATGGCCGCGTCGGCGAGCCGCCTCAGGAGCTCGGTGCCCAGGCCCTCGCCCTGATAGGGGTCGCCGACGACGATGGCGAACTCGGCCGCCGAGGGATCGTCAGGGTCGCGGATGAAGCGACCGACGGCGAGGATCCGCTCCGGATCCTCGGGCGGGGTGGCGATCAACGCGACGTGGTCGCGACCGTCGACCACGGTCAGGTAGCGGAGCTCCTCTTCGGTCAGTCTCGGCTTCGACGCGAGGAAGCGCCGGTAGCGCGTGTCGGGGGAGAGGAGAGCGTGGGAGGCCGCGAGGCGCCCGGCGTCGTCGCCACGAATGTGACGGAACGCCACCTCGCGTCCGCTTCGTAGTCGGGCCCGATCCATCCTCCCAGCTTACGACTCGTAAGCTGGGAGGAGTGTGGGCGGCGTCACACAGGCCGGGGAGGCCTACGCGCGCTCGGTGATGGGGACGTAGTCGAGCGAGCGCTCGCCGGTGTAGATCTGGCGGGGGCGGGCGATCTTCTGCTCGGGGTCCTGGATCATCTCGAGCCACTGGGCGATCCAGCCGCTCGTCCGGCCGATGGCGAAGAGGACGGGGAACATGTCGACGGGCATCCCCAGCGCCTCGTAAATGAGGCCCGAGTAGAAGTCGACGTTGGGGTAGAGCTTGCGGGAGATGAAGTACTCGTCCTCGAGGGCGATCTTCTCGAGCTCCATGGCGATGTCGAGGAGCGGATTGCGCCCGGTGACCTCGAACACGTCCTCGGTCGCCTTCTTGATGATCTTCGCCCGCGGGTCGAAGTTCTTGTACACACGGTGCCCGAAGCCCATCAGGCGTTCATTGCCCTCCTTGACGCCCTGGATGAAGCCGGGGATGTTCTCGATCGCCCCGATTCGGCGGAGCATGCGCAGGACGGCCTCGTTGGCCCCGCCGTGCAGCGGTCCATAGAGCGCCGCTACCCCCGCCGCCACGGACGAGTACGGATCGACCTCTGAGGAGCCGACGCTGCGCACCGCGCTCGTCGAGCAGTTCTGCTCGTGATCGGCGTGGAGGATGAAGAGGACGTCGAGGGCGCGCTCGAGGCGAGGATCCGGGCGGTACTTGAGCTCGGTCATCTTGTAGATCATCGAGAGGAAGTTGCCGGAGTAGGCGAGATCGTTGTCGGGATAGACGTAGGGCATCCCGCGGTTGTGGCGGTAGGCGAAGGCGGCCAGCGTCGGCATCTTGGCGATCAGCCGGATGATCTGGATGTACCGGCATTCGGCGTCCTTGATCTTGTTCGCGTCGGGGTAGAAGGTGGAGAGGGCGCCGACCGAGGCCACGAGCATCCCCATCGGGTGGGCGTCGTAGCGG
>DASZLV010000124.1:0-46348 GCA_035552215.1 Solirubrobacteraceae bacterium
CGAGGAGCAGCGGGTAGCCGAACGTGATCCCAAAGCCGACGATCGCGCCGAGGATGTGGACGGCCAGGATGAAGCTCGCGAACGTGACCCCCGGCGCCAGCATGCGCGCAGGGTTAGTACGTGGGCTTGTAGTCGCCGAACACGTCGCGCATCGCCCCGCAGACCTCGCCGATCGAGCAGCGGTCCTTGAGCGCGGCGCGCAGGACGGGCAACATGTTGTCGGTCCCGCGGGCGCACTGGCGGACCTCCTCCAGCCGCCGCTCCACCAGCGACGCCTCGCGGTCGGCCTTGAAGGCCTTCAGGCGCTGGACCTGCTCGCGCTCTGACTCCGGATCGACTCGCAGGATGTCCGGCACCTCAGGCGTGTCCTCGACGAACATGTTGACGCCGACGACGATGTCCTGCCCGGTGCGGTAGCGCTCGTGGTAGCCGAACGCCGACTCTTCGATCTCGTTCTTCATGAAATCGATCGCGTGGACCGAGCCACCGAGCTCGTCGACCTTGTCGATGAGCTCCTGAGCGCGGCGCTCTATCTCGTCGGTCAGCGCCTCGACGAAGTACGAGCCGGCAAAGGGATCGACGGTGTCGGCCGCGCCCGACTCGTGGGCGAGGATCTGCTGGGTGCGCAGGGCGATCTTGGCGGCGCGCTCGGTGGGGAGCGCCAGGGCCTCGTCGAAGCCGTTGGTGTGCAGTGACTGGGTCCCGCCGCACACCGCGGCGAAGCCCTGGAGGGCGACGCGGACGATGTTGTTGTAGGCCTGCTGAGCGGTGAGGGTCACGCCGCCGGTCTGGGTGTGGAAGCGCAGCCGGCACGAGCGCTCGTCCTTGGCGCCGAAGCGCTCGCGCATGATCTTCGCCCACATCCGGCGGGCCGCGCGGAACTTGGCGATCTCCTGAAAGACGTTGTTGTGCCCATTGAAGAAGAAGGCGAGCCGCGGCGCGAACTCGTCGACCGCGAGGCCGGCGTCGAGGGCGGCCTGCACGTAGGCGATTCCGTTCGCGAGCGTGAAGGCGACCTCCTGCACCGCCGAGCATCCCTTCTCGCGGAAGTGATAGCCCGAGATGGAGATCGTGTTCCACTTGGGCACCCGCTCGTGGCAGTAGGCGAAGAGATCGGTGGTGAGCCTGATCGCGCCCTCGGGCGGGTAGATGAAGTTCCCGCGGGCGATGTACTCCTTGAGGATGTCGTTCTGGGTCGTGCCCCGGAGCTGCTCTGATGACACGCCCTGCTCCTCGCCCACGAGCTCGTAGAGGAGGAGGAGCACCGCCGCGGGGGCGTTGATGGTCATCGAGGTCGAGACCTTGTCGAGGGGGATCCCCTCAAAAGCCGTGCGCATGTCGTCGATGGTGTCGATGGCGACGCCGGTGCGCCCCACCTCTCCCAGGCACCGAGGGTGGTCGGAGTCGAGGCCGAGCTGGGTGGGGAGATCGAAGGCCATGGACAGGCCCGTCGAGCCGTGCTCGAGCAGGTAGCGGTAGCGCTCGTTGGACTCCTTCGCGCTCGCGTACCCGGCGTACTGGCGCATCGTCCACAGCTGCTTGCGGTACATGTCGCGGTGCGCGCCGCGGGTATACGGATACTCGCCGGGCTCGCCTAGTTCGAGCGGATCGGGAAGGTCCTGCTCGGTGTACAGGGGAGCGATCTCGATTCCCGAGTCGGTGTAGCGGTGCTCGTCGTCGGGCCCGGTGATCGGCGCGACGGTCCGGTGCTCGGGAGTGGTCGCCATCGAGCACAAGATTACCCGCGCTGGATAGCCTTGTCCCTGTGAAGGTGCGGATACGACTCTTCGCCGGACTGCGCGAACGCGCCGGCTCAGACCAGGTCGAGCTCGACCTCCCCGAGCGGGCCCGCGTGCGCGACGCGCTTGACCAGCTCACCGCCATCACCAGCGACGTGCCGGTGGTCATGGCCATCAACCAGGAGTACGCCGACGAGGAAGCGGTGCTCCAGGCGGGCGACGAGCTCGCCCTCATCCCCCCCGTCTCCGGGGGCGCTCAGGTCCACGCCCGCGTGATCGATCACACGATCGCCGTCGACCCCTTGCTCGAGTTCGTCCGCGACCCGGCCGCGGGCGCCGTCGTCACCTTCCACGGCGTCACCCGGGACGTCGACGAGCTCGAATATGAGGCCTACGCCGAGATGGCCGAGCGCCAGATCGCCGAGATCGTCACCGAAGCCGTCGCGCGCCACGGGTTGTGCGCGGCCGCCGCCGAGCATCGCACGGGCACCGTGGCGCTCTCAGAGCCCTCGGTGGTCGTTGCCGTGTCGGCCCCCCACCGCGGCGAGGCCTTCGCCGGGGCGAGAGAGATCATCGACCGGATAAAGGCCCAAGCCCCGATCTGGAAAAAAGAGTCGGGGGACTGGGTCAAGGGCAGCACCCCGTCGGTCTAAGGCCGACGCCACCGTCCGGCCCGAAGGCGCTGTGAGGCGGCTCGGGCGTCCGCTACGACCCAGCCAAGCTAGGCCTGCCCTTCCAGCTGCCAAGCCATGTCCCAGAACGCCAGCTCATGCCTGCTCGACTGCAGAAAGGCCTCGAGCATCCGTGCTCGTCCAAAATCGTCGAGGCCCTCGGCGACTTCATCGGTGATCGCCCGGCACCATTCCGCCTGAGCCGCGAACTCGGGACTTGCGTAGGTCTCGATCCAGGCGCGATAGGGGTTGTCCTCGGTGCGGGGGGCCGTCGAGAGGACCTGACCTACCTCGGCATAGCCCCACATACAAGGGAGAAGCGCGGCGACGAGTTCTGAGAAGTCTCCGAGGGTGGCGGTGCGGAGGAGGAACTCGGTGTAGGCGCGGGTGGTGGGGGTGGCGCGCTCGTATTCGAGCTCCTCGGCGGTGACCTCCCAGTCGGCGGCGAACTCGCGGTGCATGTCCATCTCGGTTCCCAGGGTCGAGCTGGCGAGCTCGGCGAAGTGGCGCATCCACTCGGGGCGGGGGGCCCGGGCACAGGCCAGGGAGAGGAGTCGCGCGTACTCGATCAGATACAGGTAGTCCTGGCGGACGAAGTGCCGGAAGCGCTCGCCCGAGAGGGTCCCGTCGCCGATCCCCTCGACGAATGGGTGCGCGTGCTGCGCCTCCCAGATCCCCGCGGCGAGCGAGCGCAGTTCGTCGGAATAGCGACCGGTGGCGGGTCCGAGGCTCATGGACACGGATCGTAGACGGCGTCCCACCGCACGCTCGGCTGGGACTACAGATAGATTGCCCGGGTATGCCCACCTGCCTGGTGACCGGAGGCGCCGGCTTTCTCGGCTCGCACCTGTGCGATGAGCTGCTGCGCCGCGGCCATCGCGTGATCTGCGTCGACAATTTCGAGACGGGCTCGCTGGGCAACATCGAGCACATCCGCACCGACGCCTTCGTCAATCTCAACCTCGACATCATCGAGCCCTACTTCGTCGAGGAGCCCATCGACTTCGTCTATCACCTTGCCTCGCCGGCGTCGCCGATCGATTACCTGCGCCTGCCCCTGCACACGCTCAAGGTCGGCTCCTACGGCACTCATCACACGCTCGGCCTGGCCAAGAACCACCGCGCGCGCTTCCTCATCGCCTCGACCAGCGAGGTCTACGGCGACCCGCAGGTCCATCCCCAGCCCGAGTCCTACTGGGGTCATGTCAACCCGATCGGCCCCCGCGGCGTCTACGACGAGGCCAAGCGCTACGCCGAGGCGCTGACCATGGCCTACCACCGCCAGCAGGGGGTGGACACGGCGATCGTCCGCATCTTCAACACCTATGGCAGCCGCATGCGCCCGCACGACGGCCGGGCCATCCCCACCTTTTTGCGCCAGGGGCTCCAGAACCTGCCGATAACCGTCTTCGGCGACGGCTCGCAGACGCGCTCGTTCACCTATGTCGATGATCTCATCAGGGGGATCATCGCGCTCGCCGAGTCCGGGTACCACAACCCGGTCAACATCGGCAACCCGAATGAGTTCACGCTCCTCGAGCTCGCGCACGCCGTGCTCGACGTCACCGGCTCGAGTTCGGAGGTCGTCTTTGCGGCCCTGCCCACCGACGATCCACAGGTGCGCCAGCCCGACATCTCGCTGGCGCGGAAGATCCTCAAATGGGAGCCCACGATCAACCTGCGCGAGGGCCTTCAGCGCACCATCGACCTCTCAGGGCCCGATGCCCTGGTCGAGGGAACCCGTTAGCAGCCCGTTAGCGACCGGAGGCGAGTCGTCCAGTTCCGCGTAACTTCGATGCCCCGGTACCGTTCTACTTGCAGGGGGACCCCGAATCATCTGAAGGCGGCTTGACGATCGAGCAGAAAGAAGCCATGCCCAAGACGACGAACGGCGCCGCCGACGGCATGGTCGCTCCGCCGCCGCAGCTTCGCGACGTGCGCCGTAAGCGCCCGCCGGCGCTCTCGTTCGTCCTGCGCCTCGAGACCCTGCGGCGCGTGGCTCGCGTCGCCTCGCTGCTCGCGCTCGACTTCGTGGGCGTGGTCGGGAGCCTGTTCACGGCCTTGCTCATCAAGCTTGCGCTCGGCCAGGACTTCAGCGTCGCGGCCGGCTGGCACGAAACGCAGCAATGGCTCGCTTTCGCCTATCTGGTGACGGTGCTCATGTTCGCCCGGGCCGATCTCTACGCCGATCGCCCGCGCCGGCCCGGTCTCGCGGCCATCGCCACGGCGCTGTTCCAGGCCACGGTCATCGCCTTGGTCTTCGCCCTGGCCAGTGGGCAGCACTTCAACAGCTACTTCCTGTTCTACGGATCCCTGTTCTTCGGGATCGTCTACATCACCACACTTCGTTACGCGCACACGTTGCTCACCGGCAAGCTCCTCGAGAAGGCCGGCTACCGCCGGCGCGCGCTCCTCGTCGGCTCGGGCAAGCACATCGAGGCGGTGGCCCATGCCCTGGCCGGGCGCGCCCACACCCCGGTCGACCTCGTCGGCTACATCTCTCTCAAGCCCAGGCCGCAGAACGGTCTGCGCTCGCTCGGCCAGCTCGGCGAACTACCGGATGTCCTCGCCCGCGAGCGCATCCAGGAGGTGATCATCGCCGACCCCGACTTCCCCCAGGAGCAGGCCGTCGAGCTCGTCGATCAGTGCCATCAGCGCGGCGTCAGCGTGCACATCGCGCCTTCGACGATGGAGATCCTCTTCAAGCGCGCCGAATTCGTACCCGGCGAGTCAGTGCCGCTGTTCACGCTGCGCCCGCCGGTGTTCGAGGGCATCGACTTCGCGATCAAGCGCACCTTCGACCTCGTCATCTCGACGATCCTCCTGATCCTCCTCTCGCCCGTACTCCTCGCCAGCGCGATCGCCGTGAAGCTGAGCTCGCGCGGCCCCGTGATCTACCACTCGACCCGACCGGGCATGGCCGGAAGGCCGTTCCACTGCCTCAAGTTCAGGACCATGCGCGTGCACGCCGAGCAGGTCCAGGACGACCTCGAGTCCCTCAACGAGGCCTCGGGCGCCCTGTTCAAGATCCGCCGGGATCCCCGGCTCACCTCGGTGGGCCGTCTGCTGCGCCGCTTCTCACTCGACGAGCTGCCCCAGCTCGTCAACGTGATCCGCGGCGAGATGTCCCTTGTCGGCCCCCGCCCGCTGCCTCTCCGTGACTTCGAGCGCCTCGAGGACTGGCACAAGAAGCGCTACCTCGTCCTGCCCGGGATTACCGGGCTGTGGCAGGTCTCCGGGCGCTCCGAGCTCGACTTCGACGACCTCGTCCGCCTCGACTTCCTCTATCTCGAGCGCTGGTCGGTGTTCCTCGACCTCGCGATCATGCTCAAGACGATTCCCGCCGTATTCTCCCGGCGCGGGGCGTTCTAGTCAGGCCGTCGGCGCTCGCACGCACACCCAGCTCTTGGTCAAGGGCCCGAACCGCTCGGGGATGGCAGGTCCGAACAGGCGCTCGAGCTCGCGGCGGCGCAGAAGCTGGACCTCGTCGGGATCTCCACCCGCGCCCAGGCGCCAGTAGTGGCGGCGCAGCGAACGAGGAAGCCAATGAGCGGCGGGCAGGAGCGCGTGGGGCTCGATCGGGAAGCTCAACGCCGGCGTCTGCACGTACCAGCCTCGCGCCACCCGCGTGAGCTCGCTCGCGAAGGCGGCGCGGCGCTCGGGTGCGATGTGCTCGATGACGCTGTTGGCATAGGCGATCTCGAACTGCAGATCGTCGAAGGGCAGGTGCTCGGTCGCGTCGGCGCGCACGAATGGACCCGTGTACTCGGGACGCTCGACGAGGTCGACGCCGGTGATGCTGTGTTCGGGCAGTAGCGCGCGCAGCCCGAAGCCGCCGCAGCCGACGTCGAGGATGCTCGTCTCGGGTCTGACGGTGGCCAGGTCCAGGAACTGCTCGAGGCGCCGGCGCCGGGCTCGCGCCGCGAAGGGTTCCGCGAACGGGCCCAGGGGTCCGCGCGCGCGGCCATAGACACGACTCTGGGCGCGGCTCTCCGCCATCACACCAGACTAGTGGCACCGATGGGCGCTCACCGGCCCGAGCGCCTATGCTCTCGGGCGCATTGATGCCCCCGACCGACCGATTCGTAATCAGCTTCGCCGCCGAGCCGCCCCAGGAGTCGCTTCCCTATGGGCGCTGGGCCGACACGCTGCGCGAGCACTTCATCGCGGCCTGCCGCGCCATCGACACCGAGGGTGAGGAGATCGGCGAGCCCGGAGAGGTCTCATGGTTCCCGGACCGCACCTACGCCGGGCGCACCTACGTCCCCGCCGTGGCACGGACGACCGAGGCGTACGAGATCTTCGGCTACGTCTCCTTCAGCGAGGGAGCGGGTGGCCCGAGCGACTTCGAAGCCCACGCCGACTTCACCGCGGAGCTTCACGAAGCAAACCCTGACTGGAAGCTCGACCTCAACGACGAGGTCATCGGGACCTGGCGCGGCGCCCCCGGCAAGGTCGCGGACATGACCCTGGTCTGGGGCATCCCCCTGATCCCCGGCGGAGCGGTGGTCACGGCCGAGCTCGCCAACCTCGCAGTCGACCAGTGCGATCTTCTCGAGGAGCGCTTCACCCTCATCGCTCCGGACAACTTCCGCGGCGATTACCTCGAGGTCAAGCTCTTCTCCAAGCGCGGCGACGAGCTCGCCGGCGAATCGCTCTACGTCGAGGACGAGGACGAGGACGAAGAAGAGGAAGCGAACGAGGAAGCAGAGGCCTAGGTGGCGCCGGCGGTCAGCCGGCGGTCGGCCTCTTCCGGGGTGAGCGGGTAGTGGCAGGCCGCCACCGTTCCTTCGCCCTTGTCCGCGAGCGGGGGGTCGTGCTGGGAGCACAGGTGCTGGGCCTTCGGGCAACGCGGGTGAAAACGGCAGCCGGCGGGAACGGCGGTGGCGCTCGGCACCTCACCGATGACGAGCTCGCGCTTGCCCTGGCCTCGCAGTGATCTCAGCACCGGAAGCGCGGACAGGAGCGCGCCCGTGTAGGGGTGGCGAGGGAAGCGGTAGAGCGACTCGCCGGGGGCGAGCTCGACGATCTTGCCCAGGTACATGACCGCCACGCGGTCACACATGTGGCGGGCCACGGCCAGGTCTCGGGTGATGTAGATGAGCGTCAGCCCGAGCTCGCGCTGAAGCTCGCGCAGGAGGTTCAGGACCTGGGCCTGGATCGAGAGGTCGAGCGCCGAAACGGGCTCGTCGGCGATGAGGACCTTTGGCCCCAGCGCGATGGCCCGGGCGATCCCGATCCGCTGGCGCTCCCCGGCCGAGAACTCGTGTGGATAGCGGTTCTCGTCCTGGGCATCGAGCCCGACGCGCCGCAGGAGGTCCCGGACCCGCCGCTTGTGCTCGCCCTCAGCGGGGTGCATCCCGTGGATCTCATAACCCTCGCCGATGATCGCGCCGACCGGGCGGTGCGGGTTCAGCGAGGTGTAGGGGTCGTGGAAGAGCATCTGCACCTCCGTGCGCAGCTGCCGGAGCTCAGGGCCTGAGCTGGCGGCGATGTCCCTGCCGTACAAGCGAATCTCCCCCGAGCTCGGCTCGAGGACACGCCCGAGGAGACGGGCGATCGTGCTCTTGCCGGCGCCGGTCTCGCCCACGATCCCCAGGGTCTCGCCGCTCATGACATCGAAGGAGACGTCATCGACGGCCCTCGCGACCGCGACCGGGCGCCCGAGGACCCCGCCCGCGATGGGGAAGTGCTTGACGAGGTTGCGGACCTCGATCACCCGCACGGCCGTGGTGCTCACGATCCCTGCTCACGCATGAGCGACCCGGCGAGATGCTGGAGGGACGGCAGATCCTGCCCGGACTCGAGCCCCTGCCAGATCTGCCGGCGAACCGAGGTTGGGAGCAGGCAAGCGACGCCGTGTCCGTCCTCGCCCTCGACTGGGCGCAGCTGCGGGTCGATGCGCCTGTGCGAGTCCTGGGCGTAGGGACAGCGGGGATGAAAGTGGCAACCGGACGGCCGATCGATCAGGCTCGGCGGCGGCCCCGAGATCGGCACCCGCCGCTCCCCTGCGACCTCGAGGAGGCGCGGGAGCGAGCGAAGTAGTCCCCACGTGTACGGATGCTGGGGGGCGAGGAAGATCTGCTCGGTGGTGGCGAGCTCGACGATCCGCCCGGCGTACATCACCGCCACGTTGTCGGCGATCTCCGCCACCATGCCGAGGTCACGGGTGAGGAAGATGATGGCCATCCCCAGTCGCTCCCTGAGATCCTCGAGGAGTGCGAGGATCTGGGCCTGGAGGGTGACGTCGAGCCCTCTGGTGGGATCGTCGGCGATCAACAGCTTCGGCCCGTTGGCGAGCGCCACCGCGAGCATGGCCCGCTGGCGCATGCCGGGTGGCAGCTCGTGCGGATAGGCGTCGACGCGGCGATGGGGATCGGGGATCCCCACCAGCTCGAGCATGTCGATGGTGCGGTCGCGGGCCGCGGCTGCCGACACGCGGCGATGCGCGCGGATCGCTTCGTCGATCTGCGCGCCCACTCGGTAGAGCGGATGGAGCACCGAGAGGGGGTCGTGGCTGGTCATCGCGACGACGTCGCCCATCAGGCTCCGCAGCCCGGCCTCCCCGAGCGTCGCCAGGTCCCCTCCCCCGAACATGATCCGCCCGCTCGTCCGCGTCTCGGGTCCCCGCGTGAGGCCGAGCAGGGTGCGCGCGGAAACCGTCTTTCCGGCGCCCGACTCGCCGACGATGGCGAGCGTCTGGCCCGCGGCAACCGTGTAGGAGATGCCGTCGACGGCGCGGACGACCCCGCGGTCGCTCTCAAAGGCCACTCGCAGCCCCTCGACGCTGAGCAGCGGCTCGCTCACGCGACGGTCACCCGCGGGTCGAGCCACGCGAAGCCGATATCGACGATCAGGCTGACCACGACGATCATCATCGCGGCGAGGAGAACCGTGCCCTGGACGACCGGAAGGTCCGAATGCGCGAGCGCGTCGTAGCTCAGGAATCCGATCCCGTGGATCCTGAACGCCGTCTCCGTGAGCACGGCCCCGCCGAGGAGGCCGCCGATGTCCAGTCCGACCACCGCCACCATGCCGGCGACGGCGGCAACGGCCCCGTGGCCCCAGATCACGCGCTCCTCCGAGAGCCCTCTGGCCCGCGCGCCGAGGACGTAGTCCTCCTTCATCGCCGCCGTCATCCGGCCCCGGAGCAGGCGCGAGTAGATAGCCGCCTCGACGGCGCCGAGCACGAGCCAGGGCAGGATCAGCGAGGTGAACCACTTCCCGGGATTCGCGGTGAGCCCAACGTAAGAGTTGCCTCCGGGGAAGATGGGGATCTTGCCGACGTCCGAGGCGAACAGGTAGAGGAGGATCAGCCCGAGCCAGAAAACCGGCATCGAGACGAGGGCGAGAGCCGTGCCCATGGCGACGCGATCGAAGCGCGTGCTGCGGCGTAGGGCGGCGAGGATCCCGATCGGGACGCCCAAGGCCACCGCCAGGAGCCCCGCGCCCACGAGCAGCGACAGAGTGGCGGGCAGGCGGCTGACGACCAGGCTCACCACCGACTGATGATCGCGAGCGCTGTAGCCGAAATTGAAGTGGAGGAAGATCGACTTCAGGTAGCTGGGGAACGAACCGCCCGCGCCCGCGAGCACGGTGAAGAGCAAGAAGCCGAGGACGATGATGAGGACGATGAGGACGATCGCCCGCAGCACGCGGCGGGCGATGTACGTGCTCACGTCTCGCTCCTGCGCCACCCGAGCTCGCCCAGGGCGTCGACCAGCGCCTCCCCGGCCAGGTTGAAGGCGAGCATGGTCAGGAGCAGAGCGAGGCCCGGGAACAACAGGTACCACCACGCCGAGTTCCCGGACAGGATGTCGTGGCCGGCCGCCGAGATCATCTGACCCCAATCGGGGGTGGGAGCACGGATGCCCGCTCCGAGAAAGGACAGAGCCGCCTCGAGGAGGATGCTCGTGGGGATGAGCAGGACCGAGTAGGCGATGAGCGGCGCGCGGAGGCTGGGGAGGATCTCCCGCCACAGGATTCGCCGATCGCCGGCGCCCAGGGCGCGAGCGGCGAGGATGAGCTCGCCTTCCCGCAGCAACGAGACCCGGCGCCGGACGATCCGCGCGATGTAGGGGAAGCCGGTCAGGGCGACGATGAGGATCACCGTGCCGAGGCCGGGGCCAATGGCGCCGCCGATCCCCAGTCCGAGCAAGACCACCGGGAAGGCCAGGAGCGCGTCGACGATGACCATCAGCACCGTCTCGACCCAGCGGCCGTAGAACCCCGCCACCATACCCACCGCGGTGCCGATCACCGCCGCCAGCGCCGTGCCCAGGATGCCGACCTCCAGCGGGGTGCGGGCTCCGTAGAGCACGCGCGCGAAGACGTCCCTACCCCGGTCGTCGACGCCGAAGGGGTGCCCGAAGCTCGGCCCCGTGGGCAGGCCGAAGGCATTGAGAGTGCTCGGGTTGCGGACGTTCGGGCCGGCGACCCCAAAGATGGCGACGATGAGTGGCGCCAGGAGCGCGATGAGCACGAGCGCGACAATCACCCCGGCGGACGTCCTGGCGACCCGGCTCGAGCGCACTCGGTGCCACAGGAGACGATCAGGAGAGAGGCCCGGAGTGTCGCCGCGGGCAGGCTCGAGGACCCCCGCGTGGGCCTCGTCGTCGAGGAGGATCTGGGGGTAGGCGAAGCTCATCGCGAAAGCCTAACTTCCGTACGCGCCGCCGGTTCCCTTCAGCGGTTCTGATCGGCGACCGCGACTTCGGGCTCGTCCTGGCCCTGCGGCGGCTGGAGCGGGAAGTGGCAGGCCGCGCGGTGGCCGGGGCCGAAGCGCCGAAGCTCGGGGACCTCGTCGGCGCACTTCTGCTCGGCGCGTGGGCAGCGGGTCCTGAATCGACAGCCCGAGGGCGGGTTGACCGGGCTCGGGAGCTCTCCCCGGATGCCCGTGTCCTCCTTGTTGCGCTCGGCCTCGGGATCGGGGAGCGGAATCGTCTTGATCAGCGCGTTGGTGTAAGGGTGAGCCGGACGCCTGTAGATGTCATCGCCCGAGCCGGTCTCCACCAGCTTGCCCAGGTACATCACCCCGATCCGGTCGGCGAGATACTTGACCACGGCGAGGTCATGGGAGATGACCACCGAAGCCATCCCGTGCTCGGCCTGCAGGCGCTTCATGAGATTGAGGACCTGCGATCTGATCGACACGTCGAGGGCGCTGACCGGTTCGTCGGCGACCATCACCTTGGGCTCGAGCATGAGCGCACGGGCCAGCGCGATGCGCTGACGCTGACCGCCGGAGAACTCGTGCGGATAGCGCTCGAGGGCATTGTTGGGAAGGCCGACCTCGTCGAGGAGACGGGAAACGCGCCTGTCCTGTCCCTTGCGGTTCTCGACCTTCTGGATGACCAGCGGCTCCCGCAGGATGGCCGCGACGCGCATGCGCGGATCGAGCGAGGCAAAGGGATCCTGGAACATCATCTGCAGGTCCCGCCGCGCTCGCCGCAGCGCCCGGCCACGGAGCCGGAACACCTCCTCACCCTCGAGCGCGATCCGCCCCGAGTCAGGCTTCTCTACCCCGACGATCATCTTCCCGAGCGTGGTCTTGCCGCAGCCGGACTCGCCCACGAGCCCGAGCGTCTCACCGACGTCGAGGTACATGGTCACGCCGGAGACGGCCTTGACCGAGGCGACCTTGCGCTGCAGCACCGCGCCCACCGTCACCGGGTACTCGCGCACGATGTCGACCACCTCGAGCAGGCGCTCCTTGCTCTCGGCGCGGGCGGCGGGCGCACGCGAGACGATCTCGGGCCGGCGAGTGATCGGCCCTTCGACGGGATGCCAGCATGCGAACAGGTGGTTCCCCTTGCCGGTGAGCGGCGGCTCGTTCTCGATGCACTCGGCGGTCGCCCGGGGGCACCGCGGCGCGAAGCGGCAGCCCGGGGGCGGGTCGGTGAGATCCGGGGGGATGCCCGGAATCGTCACCAGCGCCTTGGTGTTGTCCTGCTCGAGACGAGGGATCGAGCCCAGGAGGGCCTGCGTGTAGGGATGGCGCATGGCCCTGAACAAGGTCGCGGTGGGAGCCGTCTCGACGATCCGTCCGGCGTACATGACGTTGATCCGGCTCGTGCGCCCGGCCACCACCCCCATGTCGTGGGTGACGAGGAGCATGGCCATGCCCAGGCGGTCGCGGAGGTTGTCCAGAAGCGAGAGGATCTGGGCCTGGATGGTGACGTCGAGGGCGGTGGTCGGCTCATCGGCGATCAGCACCTTGGGTTCACAGGCCAGCGCGATGGCGATCATCACGCGCTGGCGCAGACCGCCGGAGAGCTGGTGGGGGTAGTCGCCGAGGCGCTCCTTGGGCTGCGGAAGGCCGACCAGGTCGAGGACCTCGAGCGCCCGGTCGGTGGCCTCCTTGCGGCTACCCCCGCGGTGCAGGCGGACCGGCTCGGCCACCTGCTCCCCGATCGTCTTCGTCGGGTTCAGCGATGACTGGCTGTCCTGGAAGATCATGGCCACGTCGTTCCCGCGGATCCGCCGCAGCTCCGACTCGGGGAGACCGACGAGTTCGCGTCCCACCGCCTTGATCGATCCTCCGACGATCTTTCCCCCGGGCGGCAGGAGCCCGAGGATCGAGAGGCCGAGCATCGACTTTCCGCTGCCCGACTCTCCTACCAGCCCGAGCGCCTCGCCGCTCTCGATGGCGAGCGAGACGTTGCCCACCGGCTGCACGACGGAGCGTGAGAGCTGGATGTGGGTGCTGAGATCGGCGACTTCGAGAGCGGGCAACCGCGGTTCCTCCTAGCGGCGGCGCAGTCGCACGTCGAGTGAGTCACGCAGGGCGTCGCCGACCAGGTTACAAGCAAGCACGACGAGGACGAGGCATGCGCCGACCGGATAGACCAGCCACCAGTACCCGGAGGAGACGTAGTTCTGGGCGTTGCCGAGCATGTCTCCCCACGAGGTCGACGGATAGGACAGGCCGAAGCCGAGGAAGCCCAGATAGGCGAGCGCGAGGATGGCGTCGGCGACCTGGAAGGTGACGTTGACGATCACCACCGAAAGGGCATTGGGGATCAGGTGTCTGAGCATCAGGCGCGTACGCGTGCTCCCCATGACACGAGCGGCGGAGACGAAGTCGCGCTCGCGGAGCGTCAGCACCTCCCCACGTACCAGACGCGCCGGCACCAGCCACGAGAAGAGGCCGATGACCAGACTCTCCTCCAGGACCGTGGCGCTGTACTTGGTGGAGAGGACGAGGACGATGAACAGGAAGGGGATCGAGAGGAGGATGTCGACGAAGCGCATCATGATCCCGTCGAGGATCCCGCCGGCGAGACCGGAGATGGCGCCGAACAGCGTGCCGATCACCGTGGCGATCAAGGATGCGAAGAACCCGATCTCCAGTGCCGTCTGTCCGCCGGCCATCATCCGCCCCAGCTCGTCGAAGCCGTTCTCGTCGGTGCCGAGGGGATGCCCGCTTCCGGGCGAGAGGTCGGTGACGAGCGGGTTGGTGAGCGACTGATTGGTGTGGTAGACGAGCGGCCCGACGAACGAGAAGAGCACGAAGAACACGATCACCCCCAGGCCGATCACGGCGAGGCGGTTGGAGCGGAACTCGCGCAGCGCCAGCCGCCAGCCGCTGGAGATGACCTGGACGTCGCCGCCTTCCGGCGCGGTCGCGAGGTCGCCCGCAGACCCAATCGGGGGGACGGGAAGCTGGGTCGTCATATGCGCACGCGCGGGTCGGCCACGGTGAGGGCGACGTCAGCGATCAGGTTGCCGAGCACGGTGAGGATGCCGCCGAGGATCGTGTAGGCGAGGAGGATGTTGTAGTCAAGATTCTGGAGGGCATTGAAGAAGAGCAACCCCAGACCCTGGATGTTGAAGAGGACCTCGACGAGGAGATTGCCGGCGAGCAGCGTGGGGATCGACAGGCCGACGAGGGTGATCATGGGCAGGCACGCGTTGCGCAGGAGATGACGGAAGAGGACCGAGCGTTCGGACAGGCCCTTCGCCCGGGCCAGGCGGATGTAGTCCTGAGCCAGGTTGTCCAGGGCGGAGGAGCGCATGTAGCGACTGAAGGACGCCACGTTGATCGCGGCCAGGGTGACGATCGGCAGGGTCATTTGCAGCGGATGGGTAAACGCCTGCCAGGTGGTGGTGATCGAGTCGCTGACCGTGGGGGGGAAGATGTGCCAGTCGAGCGCCAGGAACTGGATGAGAATGAGCCCGAGGAAGAACGACGGCATCGAATAGAGGATGAAGTTCAGCGAGGTCACGGTGTAGTCGCCGATGCTGTTGCGCTTCACCGCCTGCACGATGCCGAGGGGTATGGCGATGACCAGGGCCAGGACCAGGGCGGCCAGCGAGAGATAGGCGCTGCGGCCCGCGTTCTCCTTGAACAGGGCGTCGACACTCTGGCTCAGCTTGTACGAGTAGCCGAAGTTCAGGTGCGCGAGGTTGCCCAGGTAGCTGAAGAACTGGATGATCTCGGGCCGGTCGTAGCCGTGCAGGCGGTTCCACGAGATGACCGCCGCGGGCTGCGCCTTGCCTCCGAGCACGGCGTACACCGGGCTCGGAGCCAGCAGGTGGAGGATCAGGAACGTGATCAGCGCGATCCCGATCGTGACGATGACCGCGATGACGAGCCGGCGGCTGATATATCCGATCATCCGCGCGGCTCCCTGCGCTCACCGATCCCTGGGCGCATCCCTTCGCCTATGCGCACGAACCCCGTCCGCGGGGCGATATCGCTCACCGGTCCGTACGGCCTACCTAGTGGGACTTGACGACATACCAGTACTGCGGATACCACTGCTGCTGCGTCATCGCCGTCCATCCGGGCGCCGGTCCGCCGACCCGCTTCTGGTTGACGGCAACCAGGTAGTCGAGGTCAGGCAGGTAGAACACGGGCAGGTGTGCGGTCAGATACGTCGCCTCGGTCTTGACCGCGTTGGGGTCCCCGCCGAACACCGAGGCCTGGATCAGCTTGTTGGCCGTCGGATCGTTGTAGGAGCCGAGGT
The DNA here is from genome assembly GCA_035552215.1 of Solirubrobacteraceae bacterium. GTDB lineage: Bacteria > Actinomycetota > Thermoleophilia > Solirubrobacterales > Solirubrobacteraceae > Palsa-465. The sequence goes on from DASZLV010000124.1 coordinate 15,382, forward strand.
TGAAGCCGCCGCCGGGATTGTCCACCCCGTCCTGGGTGGGGTAGTAGTTCTCGAACAGGCCGCCGTAGTTGTTGACGCCCCAGTCGTTGGTGTACTTCACGGCCGCCGGGTTCTGGTTGTTGTAGTTGGCGGTGAGGAAGTTGAAGGACTTCGTCTGCAGGACGATGTTGATGCCCGCCGCCTGCTTGGCCTCGGAGGCCAGGGCCTCTGACTCGAGGACGCCGGTGGTCGCGGTGGCCAGTGGCTGGTTGGCCCACACGAACTTGATCGGCGTCCCCTTGGGGATGCCGGCGCCGCACTGACTGGCGGCCGTTCCCGGCGAGGCGCACGTGGTCTGCCCGTTGGGGATGACCTTCCAGCCGTGGGACTTGAGCAGGGTCACTGCCGCCGCCGGGTCATAGGGGTACGGCGCGGAGACCGCGTTGCCGGGGGTGTAGGGCGAGGTCGGTGCTGAAGGCACCGGTCCGTAGGCCGCCACCGCGGCGCCCTTGTAGACGCCCTTGATGATCCCCGGCTGATCGGTGAGGTGAGCGATCGCCTGGCGGATATAGAGCTGCGAGATCACTTTGTCGAAGTGATTGGTCGTGTCCTTGAAGTTGATGATCCCGCCGAACCAGCCCCAGCTAGGGCCGCCGAAGACGGTGATGCCCTGGCTCTTCAGGGAGGGAACCTCGGCGAGCTGCGACGGGTCGATGCCCACCCCGACGTCGACGCTGCCGCTCTTCATGGCGTTGAGTTCCGAGGTGAAGCCCGTGTACGTCTGGGTCTGGAGCTCGGAGAAGGCCGGCTTGGGCGCGCCGCCGTAGCTCGGGTTGGGAACCAGCGTGTAGGAGCTGTTGGTCGCGCTGAAGCTCTTGAGCTTGAAGGGGCCGCTGACCACCTGCCACAGCGGGTTGGTGCCGAAGGAGGCGACCGAGCCGCCGGCCTTGTTCAGGTAGTCGTAGATCTTCTTGGCGTTGGCCGGATTCGTGAAGTCCAGGTGAGGGCCGCCCGCCGAGGCGACGTTCCAGTCCGTACTCGGGATCGGGTACACGTTGTCCGTGTCCTGGAGCTGGTTGTTGAGGAAGAAGCCGGGGTTGTAGGCCTTGTTGAGGTTGATCACGACCGTGTGCGTGTTCGGTGCCGTGATGCTCGTGACGTTGTTGGGGAACTCGCCGGGGACGTACTGCCCCCAGTTGGACGGGCTCTCCTTGATCGCCGCCTTCAGCTCGTAGTACTCGAAGAGGAAGTCATTGGCGACCATCGGCTTGCCGTTTGACCACTTCAGGCCCGTCTTTAGGGGAACCGTGTACGTCTTGTCTCCGTTGCTCGGCACGGGCGGGCCCGAAGCGGCGCTCAGCGCGTAATCGACCTTGGGCTCCGCGCCGGTGGGCCCGGCGTACAGGGGCATGAAGAGCTCGGTGAGGAAGGAGATCGTGCCCGTCGAGGTGTTGGCCCCCGGGGCGATCGGGAAGATGTAGGTCGGCGTCTGGCCCGTCAGCTGTCCCTGGACGATGGTGCCGCCCTTGGTGGGAGTACCGACCGGGGGCAGGTTGCCGTAGATGACCGTGCCGAGGCTCGCGGAGGCCTTGTTCACGCCGTTGGTGCTGCTGCTGCCGCCGCAGGCGGCGAGCGCCAGCGCGGCCCCCACGATCAGCGCCGAGGTGGTTGCCCACCGTGCCATCCGCCCTGCTGGCACGCTCGCAGCACGCCTGGTCATAGACATAGGTTTTACCTCCATCCAGCCGCGATGTACCCGAGTCGCGGCATGTTCACACCCGCGATCTTCGAAGTCAAACCCCATCGCCCAGCGCTAACGTGCCGGAAATCAGGCCCGAACGATGAGCCCCCTCCAGCTGCGACGGCGGCGCCACTGGAGGCACTGATGCTGGCTACCCTCCCGCCCGAACGCCCTCGTAGCTCAATGGATAGAGCACGCGCCTCCTAAGCGCGGGATGCAGGTTCGATTCCTGCCGGGGGTATGTGGAATTCGGCAGGGCCAAAGTCCCGACCACGTGACGGGTCCGAACGCCGCGCGCCGGAAGTTCGCCGGCCGGCGAACTTCCAATGGAATCAGCTTGCTGATTCCACGCGGTCGGGGCGCTCCGGATACACCTCGTCGATCGTGGTCAGGGCGACGAAGGGGGCGCCGCCGGCCTGTTCGATCCGCTCGGCGCCACCCGCGAGCCGGTCGCAGATGGCGAGGACGCCGCACACCTCGTGGCCTTCCTCCTGGAGCGCCTCGAGGGCGCGGATGGTCGAGCCCCCCGTGGTGACGACGTCCTCCACGAGCATGCAGCGGTCGCCCGGTTCGAGCATGGGACCCTCGATGCGGCGGGCGAGGCCGTGGGTCTTGGCCTCCTTGCGCACGAAGAAGGCCTTGACGTCGGCGCCACCGGCGAGGGCGGCGCACGCGATCGGGTCGGCGCCCATGGTCATCCCGCCCACGGCGGTGGCGTCCCAGGCCCGGGCCTGGTCGGCCACGAGCTCGGCGAGCGCGTGAAATCCTGCCGGCAGGAGGATCGCGCGCTTGGCATCGACCAGGTATTGCGCGCGGGCCCCGCTCGTGAGCACGACCTCGCCGATCACGAGCGCGTGGGCGCGGAGCTCGCTGAGCAGTCGCTCCCGGGTGGCCGAATAGCCGATCTGCGTCATGACGATGCTCATGCTAACCGCGCCCCCGGCCGATGCAGGACGGGTGATCCACCGCGTCCTGGTCCTGGTCGCGCTCGCCTGCAGCGGTCTCGTGTTCGCGTCCTTCGTGATGTTCGCGACGGCTCAGATGGCCGGCGCCTCCAAGCAGCAGGCGGCCGCGACCCTGGGCACGACGGCCGCGCCGGCCGTCCCCCCGCAGCCTAAGCAGCAGGGGCAGCCGGGTCGCTTCATCGACGGGGCCGCCCGCGACCTGACCTCGCCCTTCCGCTCGATCGTCCAGTCGAGCAGCGCCTGGGTCGACCACGGCGTACCGACGATCTTGGGCCTGCTCGTGTACGGGGTCGGGCTCGGGTACCTCGCGCGCTTTTCACGCGGCTTCGCCTGAGCCGGCTAGTTCGCGCCGTAGTACACGTCGACCGCCATCCCCATCTTGACCCAGCCGTAGACGGCGATGGCGTCGTCGATGGGGAGGCGCAGGCAGCCGTGGCTGGCGGGATACACCGGTGCGGGGTTGTACCCGTGGATCGCGTATCCGCCGGTGAAGAAGCTCGAGAAGTACATGCCGTCGGGAAGGTATCCCGGCGTGCGCCGGTATACGTGGTAGGTCCCGAGGACGGTGGGCGTCGAGGGCTTGCCCGAGCTCGTCGGGTAGATCTGGAAGACCTTCGAGCCGTTGATGAGAGCGAGCGTCTGACTTGTCAGGTTGGCCTCGACATGGCTGCCCTGGCCGGGGAAGCGCACATGGAAGCTGCCGACGCCGTCGAGCAGTCCCGCGATCACTCCGCCATCGAGGGTGTAGATACGAGCGAAGCCCCGAAGCTTGCGATAGGCGAGGACGGCGTTCTGGGTCAGCTGGTCGTAGACGCCGTCCTGGGGTACCGCGAAGTGCAAGGCCGAGAGGCGCGACTGGATCAGCGACACGAAGGTGCCGGTGGATCCCGGGCCCGCCGCCGGGACGATGACATCCACCTTCTGAGGCACGGCGGCCATGTGGACGAGCTGGGGGGTGGCCGAGTGGACGGCGCTGATGCTCAGCTGGCCCGCAGGCCTGCTCGAGAAGTGGACGGTGAAGGAGCCGTAGGTGCCGTTACGCGACTGCTTGAGCCTGAACCGGCCCGACTTTACGAGGTGGCGTCCGTTGCGGATCTTGACCGCCACGACCTGCCCGGCGACGAACGGCTTGGCCACCCCGGTCACCGTCATCGACCGGCCGCTCACCGTCACGTTCTTGTGACTCACTCGGAACACGCCTGCGACCGCGAGCCGCAGGGTGCCGGCGGCGGGAGGAGCGACGGGCGGGGGCGTGGTCGGCGTCGTCGGCGTGGCTGCGGCCGACGCGCTCCAAGGCAGCACCATGGCAAGCAGCAGCAGCACGAAGACGCCCCGAGCGATCCTTTGCATGCTCGGAAATGTAGACGAACCAGCGGAGCGGAGCCAAGCTCTGGTCACGGTGTGACGATTACCGCCGAGACCGGCCGGCACTTCCCGCGGCCGGGGCTGGGGCCGGAGAGGGACCGCTGGCGTCGCCTTGCCCCCTGGGCGCGGGTGGCTTGTCCCATCCCAGCGGACCGGCGATCCCGGCGATCGCGACGAGGGCGAGAAGCGCCATCGCGCCGAGCTTGGCGGCGTTCCAGTGGAGCTGGTCGATCCCGAAGGCCAGCGAATTGTTGATCGAGTGCAGCGCCATCCCGGGGTAGAGCGAGCCCGTCTTCCACCGCAGCAGGCACAGGAGGAAGCCCAGGAAGGCGAGCGGGAGCAGGTACTTGGCCGCCGCCGACCCGGTGTGGGCGGCGCCGAACAGGAACCCGGTCACGATCGCGGCGACCCACGGACCCCACGTCCGCGAGTTCAGCCAGCTCCTCAGCTGGCCGAAGATGAAGCCGCGGAAGAAGAACTCCTCGCAGATCGGCGCGATCACGGTGACGAACACGCCGACCCCGATCATCGCCGCGGTATCGCTGGGGCTGCCGAGACCCTTGGGGAGCTGTTCGGAGCCGTGGAGGCCGAGCAGGCTCGCGTAGGCGGCGGTGGCGGCGAAGTACACGGCTGCGGCGAGCGGGAGCATCCACAGCACGCGCGCGAGCGAGGCGCGGCGAAAGCCGAACTCGCTCGGTGACCTCCAGCCGATAACCGTTGCGACGTAGATCGCTCCCGCCACGAATCCGAGGTCGAAGACGATGTCGCCGGCGATGTTGACCGCGGGCGGAGGGTGGCTCGTGCTCGACCCGGTGGCAGCGCCGATGATCGTGACCACGAGATCTCCGACCGCGCCGAGCGTCAGTCCGAGCCCGATGGCCGCGGGGACGGTCCACCATCTCCACGGCGGGCGACCGTCGACCGAAGGCGGGGTGCGACGGTCGCCGGCCCCCGCCCCCTCGGGCAGCTCGGGCCTGATCAGCGGTGGCGGCACGCTCGGCACTACCGCTTAGTGTCGTGACCCGGAAATGCGCCTGCGGTCTGCGTGCGTCTGGATCCCCATTGCCGAATCACGACACCGGTTACGAACTGAACAGCTCGACCAGGTTCGCGACGGTTCGCGTGCCCTCGGGGCCTGGACTACCGTCCCGGCGGAGGAGCACCGGCTCGATCCCGGCGGCGCGAGCGCCCTCGACGTCATCTTCGAGGCTGTCGCCGACGTGGATCGCCTTGGCGGCGGGCACGCCGGCGAGGTTGAGGGCCTCGGCGAAGATCGAGGGATCCGGCTTGCGCGCGCCGGCCTCGGCCGAGGTCACGATCCCGTGCAGGAGCGGAGTCAGCCCGATCCGTCCGAGGACGTCGTGGAGCGACACATCCCAGTTGCTGACCACGATCAGGCGCACGCCGCGCGTCCGCGCCGAGCCGAGGGCAAAACCGACATCCGGGAAGACTCGAAAGGTGATCGAGGCGAGCAGGGCCTCGGTCAGCTCGTCGATGGGTACCCGCTCGGCGTCCTCGGGCAGTTCGTCGCGCATCGCTACCACGCAGCGGCGGCGGAGCTCGATCAGCTCCTCGGGGTTGGCGCCGTCATCGAAGTGCTCGCGGTAGTAGCTGATCTCGGTCGCGATCGCCCGCTCGGCCTGCCCGATGCCGATGTGGAGCCCGAAGCGTCGCTCGAGCTCGTTGGCGAGCATCGGCGCGGGCGGCTGAAGCTCGATCAGCGTCCCGAGCGCGTCGAGAAGGACCGCGCGCGGCAGCTTGGGCCCGGCCCGGCGCCTACGACCGATCATGACACAAACCGCCAAGTCGCGAACATCGCCGTGAAGAGCCCGAGGAGAACCGCCGAGGCGGCGAGACCGCTGTCTCCCCAGCCCCGCTCATCGAGCCACGCCGCGCCCCATAGGAAGAGAGGAAAGAGAACGATTTCATAGCGGGGCAGAGAGGCGAGGGGCTGTGGCTTCACTGGGTCGGAGAGGGGCAGGGCGAGCGCCGCCAGAACATAGGCACCGTAGGCGATCGGGAATCGCCGCAGCGTACCGATGATCGCGAAGACGCCGAGGACCAGGAAGGCGAAGAGCATCAGGTTGACACCGGCGACGGTGAACGGGTCGCCCCCCGCAGGGGTGAAATACACCGGCGTGCGGGACCCGTGAACGAGCTGGCGCAGCCCGTCCCACGCGGCCACGGCGCCGTTCCACACGCCTCCGAAGGGTCCCGCGAAATGATGGAACCACAGGGTCTGGGCGTGGAAGGGTGCGAGCCCGTCCCCGAACGACAAGGCCAGGTAACCGAGATAGGCGAGCAGGCCGACGGGGATGAGCGCGATCCAGGCAATCTGGGGCTCGATCGGGTGGCGGGGGAGTAGGCGCTGCCAGCCGGCCCCCGGCCCCCGTGGCGACGGCTGCGGCCGGTCCCCGCGGGGGCCGTACAGGAACAGGAGCGCGAGAGGCACGACGAGGATGACGCCGCTGTTGCGCTCGGCCGCCCCGAGGACGCCGAGCAGTCCCGCGGTGGCCCATCGCCCCATCCGCGCCTCGAAGAACGCGCCCACTGACAGCGCCAGGAACAGCGACTCGCTGTACACGGCCGAGAAGAAGAAGGCGAGCGGGCAGAACGCCGTGAGCATCACGGCAAGTCGCGCTCGCGAGGCGCTGCCGAGCTCGATCGACGCCAGCCGGTAGAGGAGGGCGAGCGCGACCCCGAACGAGGCCACGGAGACGAGCACGCCGGCGATGAGGTCAGAACGGACGATCAGCCCTACGCCCCTGATGAGCATCGGGTAGAGCGGGAAGAAGGCGGTCCGCATGAGATTGTGGTCGTAGCCCTGGTGGGCGATGGACAGGTACCACCACGAATCCCAGCGGGCGAACGGTGCCGCCAGGAGATTCCCGAAGTAACCGAAGGGTGCGGTCAGGTTGTCGGGGTCGAAGCCGGTGGTACCAGCAGCGCGGCCGATCTCCAGCACCGCGAGGATGCCGGTGGCCATGACCACGAGGCGCGACGTCCACAGGGCGCGCCATGCGACGCGAACCCCTGCTCGCGGGTCGGCCGACACCTCGCTGGCCTGCGATGTGCTGTCCAAGGACGCGACCCTACCGACCACGGCCCCGAGGGCCGCCGTATCCTCCCGCCCTTGGGGGAAGATGCCGGATTCTCGGTTTGACACATCGCGCCGGCAGGGGACACTGTCCCCCGTGGTCGAACGGACTCCGACTGATGCCGGCATCCGCCTCCAGGCCCTGACCAAGACGTTCTCCTCGCCGCAGGGACCTGTCCACGCGGTGCGAGGAATTGACCTGTGGGTCGCCGCGGGCGAGACCGCAGCGCTCCTCGGTCCCAACGGGGCAGGCAAGTCGACGACCATCGACATGATGCTCGGCCTCGCCAGGCCCGACAGCGGCACCGCGTCGGTCTTCGGACGATCGCCCCGCGAGGCGGTCGACGCCGGCCTGGTCGGTGCCATGCTGCAGACCGGCGAGCTCATTCGTGATCTCTCGGTGCGCGAGCTCGTGGCGATGATGGCGGCCTTGTATCCCGACCCCATGGATGTCGACGAGGCGCTCGCGCTGACGGGACTCGAGGACATCGCCGGCCGGCGCACCCAGAAGCTCTCCGGCGGCCAGACCCAACGCGTCCGCTTCGCCATCGCCATCGTCTGCAACCCCGACCTCCTCATTCTCGATGAGCCGACCGTGGCCATGGACGTCGAGGGCCGCCGCGAGTTATGGATGATCATGCGCGAGTTCGCCTCCCGCGGTAAGACGGTCCTTTTCGCCACCCACTATCTCGAGGAGGCCGACGCCAACGCCGACCGCGCCATCCTCATGGCCCACGGTCGGATCGTCGCCGACGGCCCGACCACCGAGATCAAGGCGCGGGTGGGCAGGCGGACCCCGCGCGCCACCCTCCCGGCCGTCGATCTCTCCGAGCTCGCCGAGCTTCCCGGCGTCGCCGCAGCCGACCGCCACGGCGATGCGATCAACCTCAGCTGCTCGGATTCCGATCAGACGGTTCGCACCTGCTCGAGCGCTACCCGCAAGCCAAGGACATCGAGATCGTCGGCGCCGGCCTCGAGGCGGCCTTCCTGGAGCTCACCGGCGAACCGGATGTCGACGCGCCGCGGGTCCTGGCCACGTGAGCGGGCTCGTCTACGCCCGCTTCGAGCTGCTGCGCACCTTCCGCAACCGCCGCTTCTGGTTCTTCTCCCTCGCCTTCCCGGTGGTCTTCTTCTGGCTCATCGTGTCGCCTCAGGCTCACAAGATCGTCCCGCGCATCGGGATCACCTACGCGGCGTACTACATGATCTCGCTCGCCTCGTTCGGGACGATGATGTCGATGATCTCGACCGGAGCCCGGATCGCCGGCGAGCGCCAGGTCGGGTGGACGCGCCAGCTCCGCATCAGCCCGCTCTCGGTGCGGGCGTACTTCCGCGCCAAGGTGCTGACCGGCTACGTGATGGCGCTGCTCAGCGTGCTCCTGCTCTACATATCGGGCGCCCTGCTCGGCGTCCATCTCCCCGCCGCGCGGTGGCTCGGGTTGACCGGCCTGATCATCGTCGGGGTGCTGCCCTTTGCCGCCCTCGGGATTTTCATCGGTCATCTCGTCAACACCGACGCCGTAGGCCCGCTCATGGGCGGCCTGGTCTCCATCCTCGCCTTCGTCAGCGGGGCCTGGTTCCCGATCACCAGTGGCTTCCTCTACGACTTCGGGCAGTTCCTTCCCTCGTGGTGGCTCGTCCAGTCCCGCGACGTCGTGCTCAATGGTCACGGATGGAGTACCCGCGGCTGGGTCACCGTCGCGGCGTGGACGGCGATCCTCTCGCTGGGCGCCGCCTGGGCGTACCGGCGGGACACCGGGCGCGTATGAGGTGGACTCGGCTAGCGCCGACTCCATTGGAAGTTCGGCTGGCGCCGAACTTCCGCTCTCAGCCCTACGCCACGGTGACGGGCACGGGCGCCGAGACCCCGACGGCGCTGACCGCGTCGGCGGAGGTGTGCACCGAGAGTCCGTAGGCCCCGGGCCCCGGGGTGGCCAGGGTCGCGGTGAACGCTCCGCGCTTGACCGCTAGGCCCTTGCGTGCGAGCGGCTGCCAGTGCCCGTCGGGCTGGACGGCGAAGAGGGCGATGGTCGCCCGCTTGGTCGGCGGGTCGATCGTGCCCGAGACGGTGAGCGGCGCCGTGGACTCGACGGTTAGGGTGATCGCCGGGGACACCTCGACTCCGACGAGGGTGGAGACGGCGGCGGGCGCGTCGCGGCGCACCGCGCGCAGGAGGGTAAAGCGCCTGAGCGGGACGGCGGCGGTGAAGCTTCCGTCGGGCCTCGAGGTCGCGGTCCCGAGCGACACTGCCGTCGTCCCGTGGCGACTCGCGGAGAAGCTCTCGACCTCGACCTGCGCTGCGGGGATCGCCGAGCCGCCCAGGTCGGTCAGCCGTCCCGAGACCTCGACGGGCACCGAGGCGCTCCCCGGCTGCGCGGGCGCGAACAGCTCGATCCGGGCCGGCCTGCCCGCGAGGGCGTGGATCCGCGGGCGCAGCATCGGCAGCCGGGCATAGAAGGCGTTCCCGGGACAGTCGGTCGTGCACCCCTGGCGATGTCCGGCGACCCGCGGGAGTGAGACGTGCTGGCCGGGCCGGAAGGGCGTATAGAAGTAGCTCGCCGGGTCGACCACGACCGTGACCTGGCCGAGGGTCGGCACCCCGTGGAGCGAGAGCTTCCAGGCGATGAGCCGCTGCAGCGCGTCGAGGGCGACCGAGGACGGCACCACGCCGGTGAACGTCCCGATCATCGCCACGCCGGTCGATTCGAGGTTGTAGCCGCCAGCCTGGGCGCCCACCACGGCCTGGTCGATCCCGCCCAGGCGCGCCTCCCAGACGCGCCCGTAGAGATCGATGACGAAGTTGTAGCCAATGTCGTGCCAGCCGTGGACGAAGCGGTGGAACACGTACATGCCCTTGATGATCGATGCGACCTCGCCGCTCGCGTAGCCGTTGAGCGAGTCGGTGTGGTGCACAAAGGCCATCTTCACCTCCCCGTAACCCGGATCCACAGCGGGCGGCGACCCCGCCCCCGCCCACCCCGAGCGGGCGATGATCGGCGGCTGGCCCGGCCCGGAGTCGAGCACGGGCTGGGCCATCGGCGCCGCCGCCATGGTGGCGCCGGCCGGCTCGGTGACGTGGACCAGATGCAGGCGCACCGCTGCGAGCGCAAGCGAGGATCGAAGCTCGACCGAGTCGGCCGGCCCGGTCCACACCGGCTCGCCGATGAGCGTGTTCGATACCGGCTGGTCGGGACCGTGGCCAAGCGTCGAGGCCACCCCCCACCGGCTCCACGCTCCTCCCCGCGCCCGGACCCGAAGCTCGATCCGCGCCGCGCGCGGCCCCTCCCACTGCACCCCGGCGAGCGTGAAGGGCTGCGGCAGGAGGATCGCCCCCGTCCGCCCCGCCACCGCCCCCACCCAGTGACTGAACACCGACGGCTCCGAGTCCAGCGCCGCGGCCACGCCGGCCCGCCCGAGGACACCGACACCGACAGCGCCGGCGCCGGCGCCGGCGAGGCTGCCCAGCAGGCCCCGACGGGTGAGCTTCTCGGACACCCACAGGGGATACCACGGCGGGGCGATGGGTGGCGCCGGTGGCGGGCGAGCACGAACTTTGGCGTCGTGGGCCCGAGGCGTGCGTCCCCCGCCTCAGTTCGCCGCGCGAGCCGCGCAGAGCCCAGAGCCCCCGCCAGAACCCCCCGCCGAGCGACCCCCGCCGAGGGCGCCGGCCCGCGCCCCAGAAGCAAGCCCCAAACCACCGGCAGGAGAACCCACCCATGCGGCTAAACTCACTGAAACCACGACGTTCGGCGCCATCCTCCCCTTCGCACCGAATCCGTAGTTCATGAGCAGACTCGAACGACAGCGGCGGCGCCGGCGACATGGTGGCAGCTCGATAAAGCGAGCCATGCTCATGGTGGCGACGCTGGTCATCGTGGGCATCGCGCTGGGAGCGCTGAGCGCCGTCGGATGGGTCGTGTCGGTGGCCAACTCGGCCCCGAACATCAATCAGCTTCACCCGCGCGACCCGGGTCAGATCTCCGAGGTGTTCACGGCCGATGGTCAGCGGCTCGGCTACCTGAAGTCCCACGTCCTGCGCACGGTGGTGCCGAGCAGCCAGATTCCGAAGACCCTCAAGCAGGCGACGGTGGCGATCGAGGATCGCCGCTTCTACCAGCACGGTGGGGTCGACTACTACGCGATCCTTCGCGCCGGGGTTCGGGACGTCTTCAACGGGGGCGGGTCGATCCAGGGCGGGTCGACGCTGACCATGCAGCTCGTACGTAACACCTATCTCCCCGAGCGCTACCTCAAGAGTCGCGACCTGAAGTACAAGATCATCGAGGCCAAGCTCGCCGAGCAGCTCGAGAAGCGCCATACCAGGGCGTGGATCCTCGACAACTACCTCAACGACGTGCCCTACGGCACCGTCAACGGGCAGAACGCCTACGGCGTCGGGGCGGCCTCGCAGCTGTTCTTCAACAAGCCCGTGGCCAAGCTCAACCTGGCCCAAGTGGCCCTCCTCGCGGGACTGCCTCAGGCTCCGACCTCGTACAACCCGTTTCTCCATCCCGCGCTCGCGAAGTCCCGCCGCCACGAGGTCCTGCAGTCGATGGTCACCTCGCGCTACATCTCCCAAGCTCAGGCTGATGCCGCCGACGCCCTGCCGCTCGAGGTCCAGCCCAACAACTACTACACGGCGCGTCAGCAGCCCTACGTGCTCGACTACGTCCAGCAGGTCCTCGACCAGAAGCTCGGGACCAAGGCGGTCGACCAGGGTGGCCTCAAGGTCTACACGACGATCAACCTTGCCTATCAGGACCAGGCGCGGACGGCGATCCTCAACGAGCTCGGTCAGCCCGGCGACCCTGCCTCGGCGCTCGTGACCATCGATCCCGCCAACGGCAACATCCTCGCGATGGCCAACTCGACCACCTACCAGCAGTCGCAGTTCGACTACGCGACGCAGGCCAACCGGCAGACAGGGTCGGCCTTCAAGGTCTTCGCGCTCATGACCCTGATTCACGACTACAACGGCGATCCGAACACCACCTACTACGACTCCAAGGAGCTTCTCCCCGGCTGGTTGCCCGGCTACCCGACTTACCACGTCCAGACCTCCGAGCACACCTACCAGGGACGCATCAACATCACCAAGGCGACGGTCCTCTCGGACAACACCGTGTTCGCCCAGCTCGCCGCCGACATCGGTTTCAAGAAACTCGACGCCATGGCCCACGCGATGGGGATCACGTCGCCGCTCCAGGGCAATCCCTCCGAGGTGATCGGCGGCCTCAAGGTCGGTGTCTCGGCGTTGCAGATGGCCGACGCCTACGCCACGATCGACAACGGCGGCTGGCACATACCTCCCACCGTGATCTCCAAGGTCGTCTATCCCAACGGAAAGGTCGTCGACTTAGGCAACCCGCCTCGCCAGCAGGTCTTCAGCGACGCCCAGGCGTACGCGGCGACCCAGGTCCTCAAGGGAGTGATCACCTCAGGAACGGGCACGAGCGCGAACTACGGCTGTCCCGCCGCCGGCAAGACGGGTACCACGAGCAATTACACCGATGCCTGGTTCGTCGGCTTCACGCCCAAGCTCTCGACCGCGGTGTGGGTCGGCTACCCCTCCGCGACGACGTCGATGAACGACGTCAATGGCCTCGGGCCCGGCTTCGGCGGCACGCTGGCGGCGCCGATCTGGAAAACGTTCATGAGCCAGGCGGCGGCCGGCTATTGCGGCGACTTCACCGCGCCGGCCACCCCGTGGCAGGGCAAGCCGTTCACGGGCAGCACCTACGCGCACTTCGCCCTCGGCGGGTCGAGCCCGCAGTCGACAAGCGCCACCGGGAGCACGGGAAACACCGGCGCCGCTCCCACGTCCAGCACTCCGACCACCCCGACCACGGGTGGCCAGTACACCAATCCGCAGCTCTACAACCCCGCTCCGCAGACCGGCGGGGGCAACGGCACGGGCACGACCGGCCTGCCTCCCGCGGCCCATCCCGGATCAGGCGGAGCGTCCCCTGCCCCGTAGCCCGATAGCATCCACCGGGTGCCCAAAGAGGAAAAGGTAGAACTGGAGGGAGAGGTCATCGAGGCCCTCCCGAACGCCATGTTCCGCGTCAAGCTCGATAACGACCACGTCGTCCTCGGGCACGTAGCCGGGAAGATGCGCCGCTTCCGCATCCGTATCTTGCCCGGCGACCGCGTCCGCGTAGAGCTCTCGCCCTACGACCTCGACCGCGCGCGCATCGTCTACCGCCACCGCTGAGCATCGCCGCGGCCCCAGTCGTGCGCGAGCTCGATCTCATCGCCGCCCTCGAGACGACGTTCGCACCGAGTGGGCCACCGGTGGTGCGGTGGCTCGGCGATGACGCCGCCGTTGTGCGCGGCCGCGGCTACGCGGTCACCTCGGTGGACACGATGGTCGAGGACGTCCATTTCCGCAGCTCACAGCTGTCGGCCGAGGAGATCGGGCACCGCGCCCTCGCGGCGGCCCTGTCGGACCTCGCCGCGATGGGGGCCGCGCCCGGCGAGGCCTACCTGGCGCTCGGACTCCCGGAGCAGACCGAGATTCCCTACGTCACCGAGCTGGCGGGTGGCGCCCAGGCGCTCGCCCGCAGCGCCGGGGTGACCATCGCCGGCGGTGATATCACGCGAGCGCCGGTCGTCACGGTCTCGTTCACCGTCGTCGGGTGGTCGCCGGACCCGGGCGCGCTCGTCGGTCGCGACGGCGCCCAGCTCGGCGACCTGGTGGCGTGCACGGGAACGCTCGGGGGTTCCGGAGCGGGACTCGCGGTGCTCGACGGCCGCGCCCGAGGATCCGAGGCGCTCACCGCCCGTTATGCCCGCCCCGAGCCCCGACTCGCCGAGGGCATTGCCCTCGCCGCCGCGGGCGCCCACGCGATGATCGACATCTCGGACGGGCTGGCCAGCGACGCTGGTCATCTCGCGCGCCGCAGCGGCGTGCACGTCGAGCTCACACTGGCCGCGCTTCCCCTCGCTGACGGGCTCGAAGAGGTGGCCGCGCAGCTCGGCTCCGAGCCGCGGACCTTCGCCGCTACCGCCGGCGAGGACTACGAGCTGTGCGTGTGCATCCCGCCGACGGCGCGCAGCGACGCCGAGCGCGCCGTCGAGAGCGTCGGACTGACCTGGATCGGCCGCATCATCGAAGGGCCGCCCGGGGTGTCCTTCGGCGACGTCGACGGGAAGCTCGTCGGGTACGAGCACTCGTTCTGACCGGTTCGAGCCTCGTCCAGCTCCACCAGGCGCACGCGGCGCAAAATGGCATCCGCAACGGCATGCGGATCGACGCGGTAAACGCCCTGCGCGATCTGTGCCCTGAGCATTGACTTCCTTGCCTCTCGTTCGGTGTGCATGCGGTTTGGCCTCCCGACCAGTATCCCCGGCGCGGCCACCGTTGCCGGATAACCGCGCCCCCTCCGTCGACTATGTGTCCCTGTCGTCACTCTCGACTCCCGAGAGAAACATCGGCCTGCGACTCTCGACACTAGATGGGGTCGTGACCCCACTTAAGCACGCGTGGCGGCCCCCAGCGGCTCCTGCTCGAACAGGCGCGCGAAGACGGCGATTCGCTGGGAGGCGCTGTAGAGAGGGTTGCAGGCGGAGAGCACGAGGCGTTCGTAGCCCTTGTTGGCGGTGATCCACAGCGAGGTGGGGGTGACGATCTGCTGGCGCTCGACCCGGTAGGTGAGCTTCGCGTACGGCATCCTCACCACGATCATGTCGCCCGCGTGCAGTTCGTTGAGGTAGCGGAACGGAGCCAGGTAGGTGGTCCGGTGCCCGGCGATGGCGACGGTGTCGCCGGGCACGCCGGGGAAAGCGGTGGCCGGGTAGTGACCGGGCCCCGCCTCGAGGCTCGCGGTGTCGGTGCCCTGGATGACGCCATAGCTGGCATGGAGCTTGGGAAACTCGATCGTCCCGATCTGCTGGCCGGTCGCGGCCCGGCGCTCATACAGGCGGGCGTAGAAGGCGATGCGACCGGTGGTATTGGTGATCCCGGCGAGAACCCGGTTGTCGAGGGCGCTCAGGGTCAGGGGCCGGTCCACCAGCTGCTTGTTGATCTCACCACGCTTGACCATGGCGATCACCGCCGTGACCGGCTCCTGCCACAGCAGCGTCGCTCCGGCGTCCGCCACCAGGAGCAGGCCCGAAACGATCAGCACCGAGGAGATCGCCCGAATCAGCCGCCTCACCGTCCGCTCACCGCCTCAGGGCCGACTTGGTCCCCCCGAGCGATCCCGGGCCCGCGTAGGTGATCGGTCCCCGAACCGTCACCGGTGCGGGCTCGGGCGCGCCCGCCCGCGCCGCTCGCGTGGCGATCAGGGCCACGCTGACCGCACAGCCGGCGACGATGCTCCATTCGAGGAGCGTGGCGATCCCCAAGCCCCCTCCCGCGACGAGCAGCAAGCCGGTCCAGGCCACGGCGAGGGGGCCGAGGTTGAACTGGGTCGCGTAATAGAGGATCACCAGCGCCACCGGAGCGAGGCCGACGAGGAGCATGACCAGGGCGACAGGGGCGCGCAGGCGCACCTCGGGCGCCACGATCCACATCCACAGGTGCAGCGCCGGCACGATGAGCGCGGCGGCGAATGGGTTGGCTACCCAGAGCACGAGCGCGACGGCGCACATCACCAGCAGCACCGCCGCCGCCCCGCCCGCCTCGTTGGGGTCGCCGTGGAGATCGACCCGGCGCACGATGTAGGACCGAATCGGGAACATGGCGAGGAGAAGGACCGCCGCGGCCGCGGCGATCTCCACGATGGCGCCGACATGAACGGGCACGGCGCCCGCCATCACCGGGCCCGGAGGGGCCGCCGGGACGAGCTTGAGCGCCCCCAGAGCAACGATGAAGAGCGAGGCGAGAGCGAACGGGAGGGCGGTGGCCAGCACCCAGGCCGCCCACCTCCCGACCGCGTGGCCGCGGCGCCGGGCGCGGGCGAAGCCGTCGATGGCTGCGCACAGCACGGGGAGAATGAGCACGAGCACAAGCAGGCGGATCGGCCACACGGGCACGGTCATCTGCTTGTAGAGGAGATAGGTCGCCGGCGGCGCGATGGTCGGGCCACCGTCGAGGGCGCTGATCGTCTGCAGCGCCGCACCCCCGAGTCCGGCCAGCGCCGCCTCGCTCACCGGCGCGTTGGCGGCCGGACTGCGCTCCCCGGAACGGGAGAGGAGCACGGCGGGAATCCCCACGGCGTCGAACGGGCCCTGTTCGGAGAGCGTCATCGGGAACGCGAGCCGCGCGAGCTGAGCGGCGAGACTGGTCCCGCCCGGGGCGATCCGCGCCTGGCCGCGGACGGCGGCGGCGGCCGTGTTGCGCAGGAGCGTCGGAGCGAGGTTCTCGCCCGATGACCACGGCACCACCACGGGCTCGCGCACCCGAGTGCCCGCGACGTCGCCGAGCACGATGACGGCATCGATCTGGCCCCCGAGCGAGGCCGCCAGCTGGGTCGCCCCGGCGAGTCCGGTCGAGCTGCTGGTGGAGACGAGATCGACCGTCCGGTTGAGCGTCCGTCCCGAGAGCACGCGGGCGAGCTCGATCAGGGTGGCGGTCCCGGACAGCTCGGCGGTGGCCCCGCGGCCGAGCGCGTCACGGTGGGCGAGGACCACGATGCGACCCGTCGAGGATCCCGGGTGCTCGCCGATCACGGTCTCGACCGGGCGCGCGCCGTCGACCGTCTGCGCCTCGAAAGTGCTCCGGTGAACGCTGAAGTTGTAGGTGTGGAGGCCGGTTGCGACCTGGTCCGCGACGCCGTTATCGCCCGGCGACCCCGGCCGGCGACTCGGGTAGTGCTGGGCCAGGCTGGTGAGCCGGGTGAATGCCGCCTGACCGTTGAACGCCGCCGGGGCGAGGTTCGTTCCCAGCGCTCCCGGCTGGTTGTGGAACGAGAACGCCAGCGCCACCACCGCCACGAAGACGGGCAAGAAAGCCGCCCGGTAGATCCGCGGGTTGAGCATGCGGCCCTAGGGTAGCCGCAGTGGGGGACCGCCCGCGCATGCGACCCGCCCCCGGAGAATCGCGCGCTCTACCCTGTGTAGTTAGAAGAGAGAAGCACGGTGGCCGATCGCTCAGCCCGCATCCTGCTCGTGGACGACGAGCAGTCAATCCAGACGCTCCTGTCGTATCCCCTACGCAAGGATGGCTACGAGGTGGTGCAGGCGACCGACGGGCGCCAGGCCCTTCTGCGCTTCGGCGAGCAGCCGTTCGACCTCGTCGTCCTCGATCTGATGCTGCCGGGGGTCGACGGTCTCGAGGTCTGCCGCCGCCTGCGCAGCCACAGCTCGGTGCCGATCATCATGCTCACGGCCAGGTCTGAGGAGATCGACAAGGTCGTCGGGCTCGAGCTCGGGGCCGACGACTACATCACCAAGCCGTTCTCGATGCGGGAGTTCCGCAGCCGCATCAAGGCGGTCCTCCGTCGCGCGGAGATGAGCCGCCCCGACGAGACGGCGCCCGACGAGGCCCCGCTCTTCGTCCGGGAGCTGAGGATCGACTTTCCCAAGCGCTCGGTCCGCGTCCGCGGCGAGGAGGCCCCGCTCACCTTCGTCGAGTTCGAGATCGTCTCCGCCCTGGCCCGCGCCCCCGGGCGCGTGTTCACCAGGGACATGCTGCTGGCGCGCGTGTGGGGCGACTCCGCGTACCGTGATCCCCGGACCGTAGATGTTCACATTCGCCACCTGCGCGAGAAGATCGAGCGCGATCCCAAGGACCCGGAGTACCTGTTCACGGTCCGGGGGGTGGGATACCGATTCCGCGACACCGACCCCTAGATCCCTCGATGTGGCTGCGCCGAGCGCCGCGGGTGCTGCGCAACCGCCTGATGCGGGCGACGAGCATGAACTCGCTGCGCAACCGGCTGGCGCTGGTGTTCTTCGCCATCACCCTGCTGGCCATCGCCGTGCTCTACATGTACGTGGCCCCCGGCCTGCGCTCGCGGCTCCTCGACGATCGGGTGGCATCGCTGGCCAGCACGGCCCGCCAGGACTCGGGGGCGATCGGGCAGACGATCGGGAGCAGCATCGGAGGCCCCGAGGTCCAGTCGATCGTCGAGAAGGCCGGACTCACCTCGGGCGACCGCGTGACCCTGCTTTCGGTCTCCTTCGCGGGCAGGCGGCCTCAGCTCTCACCGTTCGCGGACTCGAACCTCTCCCATGTGACCACCGAAGACCTACGCTTCGGCCCCGCGCACCAGGCCGCCGCCACGGGAAGGCTGGCCACCGGAATCGAGCCGGCGAGAACGGGGACGGTCGCCGAGGCGGCCCTGCCCCTCTACCACGGCGGCCAGCTCGCCCGGGTCGTCGTGTACTCCGCTCCGGTCACTGACATCTTCCGCTCGAGCACGATCGTCCGCCACGAGATCCTCGTTGCCGGCGGTCTCGCCCTCCTCCTCGCGCTCGTCGGCGGCTATCTGGTCGCGCGCGCCTTGGCTCAACGCGTCAAGCGCCTCGAGCGTGCCGTCGAGCAGGTCGCGAGCGGCGACTTCGCCCACCCCATCCCCGTGGACTCGAACGACGAGCTCGGGCAGCTCGCCGTCGCCTTCAACGATATGCAGCGCCAGCTCGCGCAGCTCGACCTTGCCCGCAAGCGGTTCATCGCCACCGCGTCGCATGAGCTCCGCACGCCCGTGTTCTCACTCGGCGGGTTCGTCGAGCTGCTCGAGGACGAGGATCTCGACGCCGACGACCGCCGGCGCTTCCTCGATCAGGTCCGCGACCAGGTCGAGCGTCTGCGCAAGCTCTCGGTCGACCTGCTCGAGATCTCGCGGCTCGACTCGGGCTCGCTCGAGCTCCGACCCGAGCTCGTGGATATCGGGGAGCTGACCCGGTCGGTCAGCGGTGAGTTCGAGCCCGCCCTCGCCCACCACGACGCCCACCTCGAGCTCCGACTGGCGACGCGGGCCATCGAGGCCCTTTGCGATCCTGTGCGCGTGGCCCAGATCATGCGGATCCTGCTCGACAACGCCCTCACCCACAACCCTCCCGGCACGCGCATCGTCGTCACGGCAGCCCGCGAGAACGGTCGCGTCCGCGTCGCCGTCCACGACAACGGGGTGGGCATTCCCGCGCACGCGCTCCCGCGGATCTTCGAGCCCTTCTACACCGCCGACGACGGCCAGGGCTCGGGCCTCGGTCTCGCCATCGCCAGCGAGCTCGCCGAGCACATGGCGGGCCGTCTGTCAGTAGATTCGCGGCCCCAGAGCACGACGCTGACGCTCGAGATCCCGGCCGGCGGATGACTCATGCGTCCTCGATGAGAAGGCTGGTCGCGGCCATCGCCGCCGCGGCGTCCGTGGCAGCGTGCGGTTCCTCCGGGCATGGGCCCTCGGCCCGCACCGTCGCCGCCTCGGGCCCGACCGTCGTTGCGGGCGCTTTCAACGCCAGCGCCGTGTACGGCCGCGACGCCGGCGGCGTGGTCACGGTGATCAGCGTGTTCCGCAGCGCGGGAGGGACTGCCGGCGAGACCCTGCAGGGATCGGGTTTCGTGATCTCGCCCGGCGGTCAGATCGTCACCAACGCGCACGTCGTCACCGTCACCGGCGGGGCCATCACGCGCCGGGCCAGCGCCGTCTACGTCCAGTTCTCCGACGGCAACCAGGTTCCGGCGAGAATCGTCGGAGCGGACCCCAACGCCGACGTCGCCCTGCTCGCGATCGATTCCACGGGGCTCCGGCTGACGCCGCTGGCCCTGGGGACGAGCGCGTCCCTGGCCGTCGGCGCGCCCGTGGCGGCGCTCGGGAGCCCGTTCGGCCAGGCGGGATCGATGTCGGTTGGGGTGATCTCGGCGACCAACCGCTCGATCCAGTCGCTCAACGGGACCAGCGCGCAGAACTCGTTCTCGATCCCGGGCGCGATTCAGACCGACGCCGCCATCAACCACGGGAACTCGGGCGGCCCGCTCGTCAACGCGAGCGGCGCCGTGATCGGGATCAACTCGCAGATCGCCTCCTCGACCGGGGGCGGCCAGGGCGTCGGCTTCGCCGTCCCGGTCGACACCGTCAAGCGCTCGGTGGCGCAGCTCAGGCCTACGCCTACATCGGAGTGCGCTCGATCGACCTCTTTCCGCAGCTTGGGCGTCGCCTGCGCCTCGGCGTCACCCACGGGGCGTTCATCCAGAGCGTCGCGCCGGGTGGCCCCGCGGCCCGGGCCGGCCTGCGCGGCGGCAGCGCCAAGTTCCAGTTCGACGCCGCCCAGTACGCCACCGGCGGCGACGTCATCACCAAGCTGAACGGCCGCACGCTCACCCTCGGCTACAACATCTCTGACGCCGTCGCCCTCCTCTCGCCCGGGCAGGCGGTGACGCTCGAGGTATGGCGGGGTCGCGTTCCCCGGCAGGTCAAGGTCACGCTCGGCACCCGGCCCGCGGGGGGCGAGGGATAGTGCGTCCCCGGGTCGTGTGGCCCTAGCCATGCAGGACCTGGTGCTCGAGCTGGCGCTGCGCCTGCGCGAGCGCGTCGTTCCTGAGCTCGGCTCGCATGCCGGCCGCGCCCAGGGCGCCGCCGGCGTGGGCGGGGACGTCACCTTCGCGATCGACGACATCGCCGAGCGAGAGCTCGAGGCGTTCGTCTCAGAGCGCGCCCCGCGGCTCGCCTTCTACTCCGAGGACCGGGGGCTGGTCGCGCCGCCCGATGCCACGCACGTCCTCCTCGTCGATCCGATCGACGGGACCCGGCCGGCGATGGCCGGCCTCGAGTCCTGCTGCGTCGCCGTCGCGCTCGCACCGCTGGGCGACGGCGCGCCGACGATGGGCGACGTCGAGATCGGCTGCGTGGTGGAGATCAAGTCGGGAGCCTCGTTTCTCGCCGTCAAGGGTGGGGGCGTGCAGTCCGCCCTGCCCACCCGCCTGAGCCCGAACACCGACGTGGAGAGCATGTTCTGGGGCTACGGGTTCCGCGGGCGCCCGGTGCGACCCACCGTCGAGGTGCTCGGCGACCTCATCGACGCCTCCTCGGTCCTGGGCGGGACCTTCGAGCTCGGCTCCCAGGCCTTCGCGATGACGCGAATCGTCACCGGCCAGCTCGACGCCGTGATCGAGGTCGGCTCGCGCCTGATCGATGAGGTCCCGGGGATACGGGAGGAGTTCGAGCGGGTAGGGCACGGCCACGTGCTCAACAACTCACCCTATGACCTCGCGGCTCCCGCCCTTTGCCTGCTCGAAGCGGGTGGCGCGGCGAGCGACGGGTGGGGCCGCCCGCTCGACGACCGCCCTCTGCTGGGCTCGGGACACGAGTTCCAGATCTCGTCGATCTCCGCCGCCAATACCGAGCTCCACGCCGAGCTCGTGACCGCGATCGATCAGGGGGTGGCGCGGCTCATCGCCTCGCGGCGCTGAGCGCGACTCGCCGCGCCCCGGGGGGTTTGGCATGACTCGTTGCCCACGGGCGGCGAGCCGGGCGCGACCGATATCTTCCCCACGCCAACCATGCTGCAGCCCGTCCCCGTGGGAACCAAGTTCCTCTCCGACTACGCCAGCATTTCCGGTCGCTTCCTGGTCGAGGAAATCCGCGCGCTCGCCGAGCCGCTGCGCGGCAAGCGCATCCTCCACGTGTCGGCGACCGCCTTCGGCGGCGGCGTGTCCGAGATCCTCTACACCCTCGTGCCCCTGATGGTCGATGCCGGGCTTGACTGTGAATGGCAGGTGATCTACGGGCGTGAGGAGTTCTTCAATGCCACGAAGGTCATGCCCAACGCCCTTCAGGGCAGCCCGCACGAGCTTTCAGACGACGAGTGGGCCACGTGGCACCGCTACAACCAGCTCAACGCCGAGGAGCTCTCCGAGGGCTGGGACGTGTGCATCATCCACGATCCGCAGCCCGCCGCCATCAGGGCGCTCGTGCCCGACAAGGCCCGCAACTGGGTCTGGCGCTGCAACATCGACCTCTCCGAACCCAACCCGGCAACCCTCGAACGTCTGCTGCCCTACCTCAACGAGTACCCGGCGGCCGTATTCCACACGGAGCAGTATGTTCCGAAGGGTCTCGATGCGCGTTTCAAGGTGATCCCGCCGGCGATCGACCCACTGGCCCCGAAGAACATGGCGTTCTCGACCGACGATGCCGTTTACTCTGTGGCCAGTTCGGAATCGACGTCGATCGCCCGCTCCTCTGTCAGGTATCGCGCTTTGATCCCTGGAAGGACCCCTTCGGCGTGATCGACGCCTACCGCATCGTCAAAGCGACGCGCGACGACGTTCAGCTGGCGCTGCTGGGATCGATGGCCACCGACGATCCCGAGGGATGGGATTACTTCAACGCCACCATCGCCCACGCCGACGGCGATCCCGATATCCACATCTTCAACGTGGTGATCCAGAAGTCGATCCGCGAAGGGTTCGGGCTCACCGTCACCGAATCGCTGTGGAAGGCGCGTCCGACCATCGGCGGCGACGTGGGCGGCATACCCCTGCAGATCACCGACGGCGAGTCGGGGTTCCTGGTCTCGAACGTCGAGGAGTGCGCTCGGCGGTCGATCGAGATCCTCGCCGACCCGTCGCTTCGGAAGCAGCTCGGGCGCCACGGCAAAGAGGCGGCACGGGCACGCTTCCTCACTCCGCGCCTGTTGCGGGGCTGGCTCTCACTGTTCACCGAGCTCGCGATCGCCTGAGCGAATGTCGACGTCCCCCACCCCACTCGTCCTCGTTTCCAACCGCGGCCCCGTGACCTTCGAGGCCGGCGGCGAGGTAAAGCGCGGGACGGGTGGACTGGTCACGGCGCTCACCGGGCTGGCCTCGCACCGCGAGGTCACGTGGATCGCCTCGGCGATGACCGACGAGGACGTGGCGGTGGCCGAGCGCCACCACGGCCGGC
The DNA here is from genome assembly GCA_035552215.1 of Solirubrobacteraceae bacterium. GTDB lineage: Bacteria > Actinomycetota > Thermoleophilia > Solirubrobacterales > Solirubrobacteraceae > Palsa-465. The sequence continues at coordinate 38,299 of DASZLV010000124.1, forward strand.
CTTTCCCCGTCCACGCCCCGGATGGCGGCGAGTACAACGTCAAGCTCGTGGCCTCCGACGCCGAGGCCTACGATCGCTTCTACAACATCACCGCCAACCCGATGCTGTGGTTCATCCAGCATTACCTGTGGGACCTCTCGAACGCGCCCGACATCCGCCGCAACGAGATAGAGGCCTTCGAGTACGGCTACAACGTCGTCAACGAGGACCTCGCCCGCGCCGTCCTCGAGGAGATCGAGGGCGTCTCCGAGCCGGTGGTCATGGTCCACGACTACCACCTCTACACGCTGCCGGCGATGATCCGGCGCGAGCGCCCCGACGCCTTCCTCCATCACTTCGTCCACATCCCGTGGACCCAGTCCGACGCGTGGCGGGTCCTCCCCTCGGTGATCCGCAACGAGATCTACAACGGGATCCTCGCCAACGACATCATCGGCTTCCACACCCGGTCCTATCGCCGCAACTTCCTGCAGTGCTGCCGCGACCTGCTCGACTGCGACGTCGACTTCGAGCGCGGGCTCGTGCAGCTCTCAGATCGCGAGGTGTGGGTCCGCGCCTATCCCCTCCCGATCGATGCCAACGGGGTGCGGGCGGTGGTGAGACGGCCGCGCACCCAGGCCTTCGAGGAGGAGCTCCTGCGCCGCCGGCGCGACCACCTGATCCTCCGCGTCGACCGCGCCGACCTGTCGAAGAACGTCCTGCGCGGATTCAGCGCCTTCGACGTCTTCCTCGAGCAGCACCCGGAGTTCCGGGAGAACGTGAGCTTCATCGCCCAGCTCATGCCCTCGCGAACCGACGTCCCCGAGTACGCCGAGTACCTCGAGCGCATCGAGGCGGTCGTCGCCGTCGTCAACCACCGCCACGGCTCACCCGACTGGATGCCGATCCAGCTCAAGCTCCGCGACGACCTCGAGGAGGCCGTCGCCGCCTACAAGCACTACGACGTCCTCATCGTCAACGCCATGTTCGACGGGATGAACCTGGTGGCCAAGGAGGGACCGCTGGTCAACGAGCGCGCCGGCGTGTCGATCCTCTCCGAGAACACCGGCGCCCACGAGGAGCTCGGCGAGTACGCCCTGTCGGTGAATCCCTTCGACATCCAGGAGCTCGCGGACTCGATCCACGCCGCCCTGACCATGCCCAGGGAGGAGCGCGAGCGCCGCCACCGGGGCCTGACGGCGATCGTCACCGCCCGCGACCCGGGCGACTGGGTGGACGATCAGCTGGCCGACATCCGCAAGAAGGCCGCCGGGGATCACCGACGTTCCCAGGCTCAGGGATGAATCTTCTCGCCCCGCTCGAGCATCTCGACGAACTTGCGGATGCGCCGGGCCCGGGTTTCCGGACGCTTGGCCTCTTGGATCCGGTAGAGGATCGCGTAGCGGTTGACCCGGTTGAGGGTGGCGAAGAACGCCGCCGCCTTCGGACTGCGCTCCAGCTCCACCGCTAGGTCCTCGGGCACCGTCGCCGTGCTCTGCGGCTCGTAGGCGGCATCCCAGCGGCCATCGCCCTGGGCCAGCTCGACCTGCTCGAGGCCGGCCGGGCGCATCCGCCCCTCCTCGATCAGGCGTAGGGCCTTCACGGTGTTGATCTGCGACCACTTGCTGCGCTTTCGGCGCGGCGTGAAGCGCTGCAGCCAGGCGCTGTCGTCGTGCGGCGCCGCCTGACCGTCGATCCAGCCAAAGCACAGCGCTGTCTCGACCGCCTCGGCCTGCGACAGGCTGGGCGTCGGCGAGCCCTTCTTGGCGAACTTCAGCCACGCGCCGGCGGCGGTGCCGTGATGCTCGTCGAGCCACCGCTCCCACTCCGAGGCGGAGGCAAAGAAGACGACGGGGAGATCCTGGCGGCGGTCGGCCACGACGGGTGGGAGTATCGCGCGTCGCGGGGGGCTTTCGACGGCAGCGGGGCCGCGACCGGGTTGCCCCCGGCGCTGAGAAAGTGGTCATATGCACCGCCTTTTCATCACGCGGCGCCCCACGGGCGCCCGTGGGGACTGTCTCTCTATACTCGGCCGCCGCCCCCCGCAGGCGACTTCCCATGTCTGAGCCGATCCTCTACGACCTCATGCTCCTGCTCTCCTCGAGTGCCGACGATGAACGGCGCGCGGCGATCCTCGCCGAAGTCGAGGAGATGATCACCGGTGGGGGCGGGCAGATCGAGCGCAACGACGACTGGGGTATGCGCACGCTCGCCTACGAGATCGGTCATCAGACCGACGCGGAGTACCACCTGCTCCAGTTCACGGCTCCCGCCACGCTCATGGAGCCGATGTCCTACAACCTCAAGATCCACGATGGCGTCGTGCGCTTCCGGATCATCAAGGTCCTCCCGGGCACGCCGCCGCCGCCCGAGCCTCGCGCCGTGCCGTCCGCGGCCACCGCCGGCACGCCTGGCGACGAATAGGGGTCGGCGGCGTCGGCGCCGCGCCGCCCGTCTGTGACAACACGGCAACGGCGGTCACGTCCCAGCGTCGTGACCCTCAATTCTTCGCCACTTTCCGGGGACCGAGCAGGTTGCCGACCGCGGCGCGCCTAGACTCGTTCCTACGAACTTCGATGGTCCCTCTCGAAAGGAGCAGGAGATGGCAGGAACGAATATCAACCGAGTCGTGATGACGGGAAATCTGACGCGCGACCCGGAGCTGCGCTCGACTCCCGGTGGGTCATCGGTGTGCAAGCTGCGGATCGCGTGCAACACGCGGCGCAAGAATGGCCAGACGGGAGAGTGGGAGGAGAAGCCCAACTTCTTCGACGTCACCGTGTGGGGCCCCCAGGGCGAGAACTGCTCTCGGTACCTGGCGAAGGGGCGTCCGGTGGCCATCGACGGCCGGCTGGAATGGCGCGAGTGGGAGCAGGAAGGGCAAAAGCGCCAGGCAGTCGATATCATCGCTGATTCCGTGCAGTTCCTCGGCGGGCGCGATGACGCCGGCGGTGCGAGCGGGAACGGGTTCTCCGCTAGCCGCCAGGCGAGCGAGAGCGACGTTCCGATCCACTCCGGCGACTTCGAGACCGCTCCCGTGGGAGCCGGAGCCAGCGACGACGACATTCCCTTCTAAGAGGTTTTCCATTGGCAAAGCAACGACGACGGCCGGTACGCCGGCGCGATAGGAAAGGCGGCCCGACCTCGGGCCGGCGCAAGCCATGCCCGTACTGTCGCGACAAGATCGACCGGGTCGACTACAAGGACGTCGGCGCACTCCGCCGGTTCATTTCCGAACGGGGCAAGATTCGCTCCCGCCGGATTACCGGCGCCTGCCGCCGTCATCAGAGTCAGGTCGCGCGCGCCGTCAAGCGTGCTCGCGAGCTCGCGCTCCTGCCCTATGTCGCCGAGACCGCTGGTGGCGACCGGGGCGAGCGCGGCTTCCGGGGCGACCGTGACCGCGATCGCGACCGGTAGCTGAGGACTCAGTCGTGCCCCAGGCCATCCTCCTCCAAGATGTCGATCAGCTCGGCGAACGCGGCAAGGTCGTCGAGGTCTCGCCCGGCTATCTGCGCAACTACCTGCTGCCGCGCAAGCTCGCCGAGCCCGCGACGAAAGGATCGGTCGAGGCGGCGAAGCGTCGCCAGGACGCCGCCGACCGCGCCAAGCGCGAGGCGGTGCAGCGCTCGGAGGAGAGCGCGGCGCTGCTCGGCCGGACAGTGCTCACCATTCCCCAGCAGGCCGGGGACGACGGGCGCCTATTCGGCTCGGTCACGACCCAGGACATCTCCGATGCCATCCGGGAGGCACGGGGGATCAAGGTCGACCGCAGGAAGATCCACCTCGACGAGCCGATCCGCAACATCGGTACGTACATGGTGGTGGTCGAGATCGCCGACGACGTGACGGCGGCGGTCAAGACCATGGTCGTCGAGCAGCGCTAGAGACAGCGCGCTGCGCTGAGACCCGCGGCCGAAGGCCGCGAACTCCTCGCTCGTTGCGGGACCGCGCCCGGCGTGGCGACCTGGCCCGGATTTAGACTCGATGGCCCTTATGAGCACCACCACGCAGCTCGCCGTACCGCCGCACAATCTCGAGGCCGAGAAATCGGTCCTTGGCGCCGTGCTCCTCGAGGAGCGCCATCTCTACGGCCTGCTCGTGGAGGAGGGGCTGCGACCCGAGCACTTCTACCGCGAGCAGCACGGGGCGGTGTTCTCGGCCATGCTCGACCTCCACAACGAGAGCCGGAAGATCGACCATCTGACGGTCTCCGAAGCGCTCAGGCAGTCGGGCAAGCTGGCGGAAATCGGCGGACCGGAAGCGATCGACGAGCTCGCCGGATGGGTGCCGGCCGCGGGGCACGCACGCGAGTACGGGCGGATCGTGCGCGACAACGCCCAGCTTCGTTCGCTCCTCTCCACGACCTATGAGATCCAGGCCAGCGTCGTCGGCCGGGAGGCCCCGGCGCGCGAGCTCGTGGAGCGCGCCGAGCAGTCGGTGCTCGAGGTCGCCCACGACGACCGCCAGAAGAAGTTCCGCTCGATCGGGGACATCCTCGAGACCGAGACCGACAAGCTCCACCGCCTCTCGGTGTCCAAGACCGCGCTCACGGGGACGCCGTCGGGTTTCAAGGATCTCGACGAGCTCACCGGCGGGTTCCAGCCCGGCAACCTGATCATCATCGCCGCGCGTCCCTCGATGGGGAAGTCGGCCCTGGTCACCAACATCGCCGAGAACGCCGTGCTCGACGGCCATGCGGTGGCCCTGTTCTCACTGGAGATGTCCGAGTCCGAGCTCGCCCAGCGCTTCGTCGCCTCGCAGGCGCGGATCCGGGGCGAGGAGCTCCGCAAGGGCCGCGTGGCCGAGGAGCGGTGGGGGAAGATCCTCGCCGCCTGCCAGCGGCTCGCCGACGCCCCCCTGCGCGTCGATGACTCCAGCGACATCGGCGTGCTCGAGGTGCGCGCGAAGTCGCGGCGCCTACACCACGAGCTCGAGGGCGGCCTCGGGCTCGTGATCGTCGACTATCTCCAGCTCATGCGCCACGAGGGCCGCGTGGAGAACCGCGTCGAGCAGGTGGGGCAGATCAGCCGTGGGCTCAAGGGCCTGGCGCGCGAACTGGATGTGCCGGTGATCGCCCTCTCCCAGCTCAGTCGCGCCGTCGAGCAGCGCGGCGGGGAGAAGCGGCCGATCCTCTCCGATCTACGAGAAAGCGGGAACTTGGAGCAGGACGCCGACCTGGTGATGTTCATCTACCGCGAGGAGTACTACGACCGGGACTCCGAGCGCCCCGGCGAGGCCGACATCATCATCGCCAAGCACCGCAACGGCCCGGTCGGTGACGTCATTCTCACCTTCCAGAAGGAGTACCCGAAGTTCATGAACTACGCGGGCGACCGCTTCGCGGCGGCCTGATGGCTCGGCCGCAGTCAAGCTATCCCTGCGCGCTCGGCATCTGCGACGGGAGCGGTTTCGTCGTCGAGGAGGACACGAATACCGCCTACGCGTGCCGGTGCCGCCCGCAGCTCGTGGCCCGGGCCAAGGCCCGCAGCCTGTCGGCGGTGATCCCCAAGCTCTACCGCGATGTGGCCTTCGAGCGCCCGCCCGTGACCGACATCGACCCGGGCGTGGTCACCGCGGTCAGGCGCTTCTCCGAGTCGATCGACGACCGGCTCGACGCCGGCCGCGGCCTGTGGTTCATGGGGCCGGTGGGGACGGGCAAGACCACGCTGGCCATGCTCGTCTCCAAGGCGGCGATCAAGGCCGGCCGCTCGGTGGCGATCTACTCGCTCCCGCGCCTGCTCAACGAGATCCGCGAGACGCACACCATGAAGCGCTCACATCTGGATCTCATCGACCGCCTCACCGCCGTCGACCTCCTGCACATCGACGACGTCGGCGCAGAGCGGACGACCGACTGGGTCCTCGAGGAGCTCTACTCGATCGTCAACGCCCGCTACGAGGACTCCCGCTCGATCGTCATCACCACCAACATCCTCGACCGCGCCGCTCTGTGCGAGCAGATCACCGAGCGCACGGTGTCGCGCCTGACCGAGATGTGCGACGAGATCCCTTTGATGGGACACGACCACCGCATGGAGCGGCGCTCGGCCTGACCGAGTGGCCGGACGCCCGCGCCAACCTCGAGCGTCGGGTGCGGGCGCACCTGGAGACGCGCGCCGGTTAGCGCCGCGCCGCGGCGGCCCTCAGCGCTCGTGCCGGTGTCCGCGCAGGCGCGGTGGGAGCGTGGGCTCGAGCCGGCGCCGAGGCGGTGAGGGTGCGCGGCGGGCGAGCTCCTCGTCCCGCTCTCGATCCTCGCTCAGACCGACCTCCATGAACACGAGCCCGGTGAGGATCACGAGCCCCGAGCCGAGCAGCGCCATCGCCAGCACCTCGCCCACCACCCCGGCCACGAAGACGCCGCACGCGGCCCCGGCCAGCACCAGGGCGACCGCCGGGCCATAGGTGATGAACCTTCCGCGCTTACTCACTCCCTAAGCGTAGTACCCGTGGATCAGCGGCCCACACCGCGACACGTAGAGTTCCCACCTCGATGCGCGCGATCCAGATCGTTGACCTCACCGGCCCGGAGACGGCGCTGTCCCTCGTCGAGCTGCCCGAGCCCGAGCCCTCGCACACGATGACCCCGGGCGCCGGGGTGCTCATCGACGTCGAGGCTGCCGGCGTCTCCTTCCCCGAACTGCTCCAGACCCGCGGCGAGTACCAGTTCAAGCCGCCGTTGCCGTTCGTGCCCGGCTCCGAGGTGGCGGGAATCGTGCGCAGCGGCCCGCCCGAGTCCGCGGTGGGCCCCGGCGACCGCGTTGCCGCCTTCTCCATGCTCGGCGGCTTCGCCGAGGTCGCGGTGGCGCCCGAGTTCTTCACCTTCGCCCTCCCCGACAGTCTCGACTTCGGCCAGGGTGCCGGGCTCATCCTCAATTACCACACCGCCTACTTCGCCCTCGCCCTCCGCGGGCGCCTGCAGGAGGGGGAGACCGTGCTCGTCCACGGCGCCGCCGGAGGGGTGGGGTCGGCGGCGCTCCAGGTCGCCAAGGGACTCGGCGCGCGGACCCTCGCTGTCGTCTCGAGCGAGGAGAAGGAGGCGGTCGCGCGGGAGGCGGGCGCCGATGAGGTCCTGCGCTCGGACGGACCGTGGAAGGATCAGGCCAAGGAGCTCACAGGAGGGGGCGTCGATGTCCTCCTTGACCCGGTGGGCGGAAACCGGTTCACCGACAGCCTGCGCTCTCTCCGGGAGGAGGGAAGGCTCGTGGTCGTCGGCTTCACCGGCGGGGGGATCCCCGAGGTGAAGGTCAACCGCCTGCTCCTCAACAACGTCGAGGTGGTCGGCGCGGGCTGGGGCGCCTACGTGCTCGGTCATCCCGAGCGCATCCGGACGATCGGCCGGGCCGTGGGCGAGCTCATCGACGCCGGCTTCGTGCGCCCGATCGTCGGTCAGCGTTTCCCCCTGGCCCGCGCCTCCGAGGCGCTCGGGGTGATCGAGCGCCGGGAGGCGACGGGCAAGGTCGTGCTCGACATCGCCCCTACCTAGGCGCTGGCGCTTTTTCGCGAGGGACCTACCGCTGCGGCGCCCCCTACACTGGACGCCTTCATGCCTGGAATCGTCATTGTCGGCGCCCAATGGGGCGACGAGGGTAAAGGGAAGATCACCGACCTGCTCGCCGAGCAGGCCGACGCCGTCGTGCGCTTCCAGGGCGGCAACAACGCCGGTCACACCATCGTCCGCGAGGGCCAGACCTACAAGCTCCATCTCATGCCCTCGGGGATCCTCCACCCGGGCAAGCTGTGCGTGATCGGCAACGGCGTGGTCGTCGATCCGAAGGTATTGACCGACGAGCTCGACGAGCTCCGCCGCCAGGGCGTGGAGATCCGGGCGCTGCGCATCTCCGCCAACGCGCACCTGATCATGCCGTATCACATGATGCTCGACCACGCCGGCGAGGCGAAGCTCGGCAAGCTCGAGATCGGAACCACGCGCCGCGGCATCGGCCCGTGTTATGCCGACAAGGCGGCTCGCCTGGGAATTCGCGTCCAGGACCTGCTCGACGAGAAGATCCTCAAGAAGAAGATCGTTGCTGCGCTGGACCCCAAGCGTCTCTCCCTGCGCCCGTATGCGAAG
>DASZLV010000125.1:0-2800 GCA_035552215.1 Solirubrobacteraceae bacterium
GTCGGGCATCCCGTTATTCTGGCCGATCTCGTTCCTCGGCATCGATGGCGTGCTCACGGACAAGACACCTAGGCCGGCTCACGCGGCGCGGAAGGCGAGATCCGGGTGCGCGCGCGACGGGCCCGATATGGCGACCGTGGCTCACTACCCGGCTATCTATCGCCAACGCTTCTGGCCATCACGCCGACACGTCTTGCGACGCGGCGACGCCGTGGTCAGGATCGCGCCATGCTGGAGAGCGACGATCACGGCCGCGACCTGGTGCTGGCCGCCAAGGCCGGTCCCGGGCGGGCGCGGGAGCAGCTGATCGAGGCTTTCCTCCCGCAGATACGCTTTCACGCGCGTCGTTATCGCAACGTCCCCGGGGTCCACCACGACGAGCTCATGCAGGAGGGCATCGCCGGCCTCCTGACCGCCCTCCAGCGCTACGACGAGCAGCGCGAGAACTGCTTCTGGACCTACGCGTCGTGGTGGGTGCGCGGGGCGATGCAGGGGGTTGTGTCCGAGCTCAGGGGACCCGTCGTCCTCTCCGATCGGGCCGCGCGGCGGCAGGCAAGGATCGACCGAGCGCGTCACGAGAACCTGCGCCTCTCCGGACGCGAGGCGACAGCGGCCGAGCTCGCTCTCGCGGCGGACGTCAGCGAGGAAGACGTCTGGAGCCTGCGCGCGGCCACCGGTCCGGCCCGCGGCCTCGATGAGCCGATTTCCTCCCGCGACGGAGACTTGGCCAACTTCGCCGACGTACTCGCCGATCCGACCGCCCACGAGGCCTTCGACGACGTGCTGGACGCGGTCGCGAGCAGCGACGTACCGCGCCTGCGCGCCGTTCTCAGCGATCGCGAAGACCTCGTGGTCCGCGGTCGCTATGGGTTCGACGGGCCGGCCCGGCCCCTGCGCGAGATCGCGAGGTCGCTCGGGGTGAGCGCCGAGCGGGTGCGGCAGATCGAGCGCGCCGCGCTGCGCAAGATGCGCGAGGCGGCATGAGCGGGGAGCCCTCGAGCGTCGGCGCGGAAGGCTCGGGCATGAGCGCCAAGCCCGCGAGCCTTCACCAGCTCCTGCTGCACCTGGTGACGCTGGTCGTCCTCGTCGTTCTCGCCGCCGGCGTGCTCGCCGCCGTCCCCGGTCTGCACGGCGTGGCGCGCTTGCTCCGGCACGCGAGCCCAGGCTGGATCGTGCTCGCCGTCGCCTTCGAGGTGCTTTCGTGCCTCGGGTACGTAATCGCCTTCGAGCAGGTGTTCCCCGCCGTCCCGAGGCGGACGGCCAGTCTCGTGGCATGGTCGGAAATGGCCTTCCAGACCGTGTTTCCGGCCGGCGGCGCGGGCGGATCGGCGCTCGGAGGATGGATGCTGCACGAGAAGGGCGCGCCGTGGGGACGGATCGCCGAGCGCTCCGCCGTGCTCTTCCTGCTCACGAGCGCGATGAGCTTCTTCGCGGTCATCATCTTCGGGCTTCTGCTCGCAGTCGGGGTGCTGTCGGGGCCGCACCATCTCCTCCTGGGCGCGGTCCCGGCCGCGGCCGGGACCGCGGTCGTGCTCCTCGCGATCGCGTCGCCGCGCCTGGTGCGCTCCTCGATCGCGAAGCGGGAGTGGAAGCACACGCGCCTCAAGGCCATGTTCGAAGGTCTGGCCCAGTCTGTCACCGACACCGAGCGGTTCCTCCTCGACCATAACTGGAAGCTGGTGGGAACGGTCGGCTACCTCGCCTTCGACATCATGGTCCTCTGGGTCGGCTTCCTCGCCTTCGGCCACGCCCCGGGCGCGGCGACCATTGTGCTCGGCTACCTCGTCGGATCGATGGCCAACGCCATCCCGATCCCAGGCGGGATCGGAGCCCTCGACGGCGGCCTGATCGGCGCGCTCGTCCTCTACGGCGCGGGCGCGACCACGGCCACCGCGGCCGTGCTCGTCTACCACGCAATCTGGCTCCTAGTGCCGCTCGTGCTCGGCGGCGTGGCGTTCCTGCTCGAGCGTCCGCACCTGGAGGAGCCGCTGCCCGAGGCGTGATGGTGGGCGGGCGGCCCAGGTGGCGGGTCGAGGGGCACCGCCCCCTGGCCGTGCGCTGTGTGGCTATGGGGCCTGTAGCGCCGCGACCTCTCGCGGGGATGGATTGTGGCGGCGGTTGGTGGTGGGGAGTGGTGGGGTGGGGTGGTTGGTCGCCCGCGAGCGAGCGGGTGTCGGGCCGGCCGTCGGCCCCGCGTTGCGTTTGCCTTGCATTTCAAGGCTTTCGCAGCACGGGTCCGCCTGTGCGCGCGCGCTGCGTTCTTCACCACGCTCATGGACACGCCGGACGGCCACACACACCACCCCGACCGGCCAGATTCCGGAAACCGTCCACGCCCCCCGGGTTTTGCGACACCCTCCATCCGATAAAAAACGCAGCGCCCCCACGCGACGAGGCGGAACCATTGGTCGTGCGGTGCGATTGAACGCAACTTTTCGTCCGGTTACGGAAAGAACTTTGCGTACAACGCTCGCCCGCCCCGCCCGCCCCGCCCGCCCGCCCACTCGCCCGCCCGCCCGCCCGCACCCGCTCGCCCCAGCCCGCCCGCCCGCCCACTCGCCCGCTCGCCCGCCCGCACCCGCTCGCCCCAGCCCGCCTCGCCCGCCGCGCGGCCCGCGCCGCCCCAAGCGCCCCATCACCACAACCGATACCGCCGTTCCCACCACGGTCTCACTCGCCACCGCCGGCGCACCTATCCTCGACACCGTGAGCACTCGAGATCCCGAGCGCCAGCGCCGCGATGACCCCGCCTGGCGGAAGTGGGGGCCCTACTTGGCCGAGCGGGCGTGGGGTACGGTGC
>DASZLV010000126.1:0-2407 GCA_035552215.1 Solirubrobacteraceae bacterium
CTACTGCGCGTCCAAGGGCGCGGCGCTGCTGCTGACACGGACGCTGGCCATCGAGCTCGCGCCCGACGGCATCGTGGTCAACGGCGTGGCTCCAGGCACGATCCAGACCGAGATGGGCGCCGACTACCTGGCCGGCGGCCCTATCGCCGAGCATGAGCTGAGCCGCACCCCGCTCGGCCGCTTCGGGCAGCCGGAGGACATCGCCGAAGCCGTCGCATGGCTCCTCAGCGACGCCCGGTGGCTGACGGGCCAGGTCATCTACGTCGACGGCGGCTTCATGGCAGCCGGCCTGCCGTACCTGCAGGGTCTCGAGCGGCCGCGCGTGGCGAGCTGACCGTCCGATCCGAGCCCACCCGGGTCAGATCCCATTAACCTCCGTCATGGTCATGACCGCGATCCTCCCCAGCATCGTCGCCGAGGGTCGGCGTCTTCTGGAGGCGGCCCAGATCGAGGGCACGGCATTGGCGCTGCTGGGGGGTGTGGCGGTGCGGCTGCACGCCGCCGACGTACCGGCTGCGCTGGACCGCGAGTACAAGGACCTTGACTTCGCCGTGCCCAAGGGCAGGAGCGCGAACGCCGACAGGCTGCTGCGGGCGAGTGGTTACGAACCGGAGACGTCGTTCAACGCGATGAACGGCAACGAGCGCCTGCTGTTCCATGATCTGGAGCACGGGCGTCAGATCGACGTCTTCGTCGGGTCGTTTCGCATGTGCCACGTCATCCCCCTCACCAAGCGGCTGACCGCGGAGCAACCCACGGTCCCGCTGGCCGAGCTGCTGTTGACCAAGCTGCAGATCGTGGAGCTCAACGAGAAGGACGTGCGGGACACCCTGCTCCTGTTCCACGGCCATGAGGTGGCCGACCACGACGACGACGCCGTCAACGGCAGGCGGATCGCCGAGCTGTGCGCAGGCGACTGGGGACTGTGGCGGACGATCACCACGAACTTGCAGAGGTGCCGTGAGATGCTCGGTGGCTATGACCTGTCCGATGAGGACCGCCGCCGGATCGCCGACCGCTTTGGCGCGGTGCTTCAGCGGATCGAGGATGGGCCGAAGAGCCGCGGATGGAAGCTCCGAGCCAAGATCGGCGAGCGCAAGCGCTGGTACGACCTGCCGGAGGAAGTTCGGCACTAGCGCAGGCGCGACGATCGGCGGTTATCTAGACGGCTGGCTTCGTCGCAGGCAAGTAATCGGGCTGCGTCCGTCGACGACATGTCATCGACAGCGGCGAGCCTCGGAGGTGCGGGTGATCCAGGGCCGGACTGGTCAGCGCTGGAATTGGTGCGGGAGGTCTCTGCCGAGACGTCGCGAGACGTCCGACGAGCGCTGAGCCGTCGCGCAGCAGTGGCTGCGACAGGCCTGCTGTCCGCGCGAAGCGGTTATCCCGAATTCGGGATAAGAGGAGGACCTCCGTCCTTGGGTCGCGTCCATTTGCCGCTGTAAATTCGCGCGCGGTTCAGGTTCCCGCTGGTGAGTCTAAGCGGCGGTCACCTCCTCGTCGAGGGTGTCGGGGTCGGCTTGTCGGTACTTGATTTCGGTAGAGGTGTTGGCGGTCGACGTCGGTGAATGTTGCGCCGTTGCTGGCGTGGCTGAAGAACAGGTCGAGTACCGCCCAAACGAGTGACAGGCAACTCGTCTCGCCAGGGAACCGGCCCATCACCTTGGTGCGCCGGCGGACCTCGCCCAGCGATCGTTCGAGGAGGTTGGTCGACCGCCACCGTTCGCGGTGGCGGAGCGGGTAGCGCAGGTGCACCACGAGCGCGTCGAGGTCCGCGGCAAGGCAGCGGGCGGCCGACTCGTAGCCGCGGTGCTCGAGCTCTCCGATCAGGACCTGGAGGCGGAGCTTGCCGTCCTTGACCGAAGTGGCGTCGGTGAGCGCTGACCAGTAGTTGAAGCGGATCCGATCCTGCTCTGCCTTCGGCAGCTTTGCGAGCAGGTTCCGCAACCGGTGCACGGCGCAATGCTGACGGTCGGCGCGCGGCCAGATCTCCTCGATCGCCGAGATCAACCCGGGCGCACCGTCGGCGACGACCAGACGTGGCGCGGCGAGTCCGCGGCCGATGAGATCGCGGCCGAGCTCGACCCAGTCCTCTTTCGCCTCCCGCGCGCCCAGGCGCACGGAAACCAAGCGCTCTGTGGCCGTTTTCGTCGATTCCCCAGGCGCACATCACGCCTTCCTTCGGGCCGCTCGGGCGGACCGGGAGATAGATCGCATCGAGGAACAACACGACCAGGTTGATGTCGTAGAGCGAGCGGCGACAGAACGCTTCGAACCGCTCGTGCAGCTCCGCGCAGATCGTCGCCACCGTCGACTTCGACGTCTTCCCGAGCCCGGCCTCTTCGCACAGCGACTCGACGTCGCGCATCGACAGGCCGCGGACGAACCCGCCGATCACCAGCGCCTT
>DASZLV010000127.1:0-14229 GCA_035552215.1 Solirubrobacteraceae bacterium
GCGCCCGACTCGACCGAGGAAGAAGTGCTCGCTGCGGAAAGGCGGCGCGAGCTCGCCGCGCTGGTTGAGCACCTCCCCTCCGAGCAGCGCGCAGCGATCGAACTCGCCTTCTTCGCAGGCCTCACCCACGCCGAGATCACCGAGAGCCTTGGTGTGCCGCTCGGCACGATCAAGAGCCGCATCCGCATCGGCCTCGACAGACTCCGTCTCGCCCTATAGCCGTCGGCTGCCGGCCCTGACCAGCTCGGTCTCCCTGTTCGCACGGGTGCGTCCGCGCCCGGCGGCCCCCGCGGTCTAACCAAGCGGGAGCGTCGCTCGGGCCTGTATCTCGACTAACTTGATTGAATTTCTTTGGTATTGTCTCCCCGGCGACGAAACCGGCGAACGGGAAGGCGAACAAAGACTTGGCGTACATGGCAGACAGACTTCGCGGGAGCGTACGAGCGCTGATCGCGACCGCCGTGGTCGTAGCGGCGCCGCCGGCGACGGCGTTGGCGCTGAGCGGCCCAGGCGCCAGCTCGCGCGCCGCGGGGCCGTCTGCCCACGCGTCGAAGGCCTCCTCGCCCGGGGCTGGTGTCCGTCGCCTCGCGGTCACGGTCGCCGCAAGCACCGTGACGGTGACCGGGGCGGTCTCGCTGTCGCCGGCGACGGCGGCGGCTCGGCGTCGCGTGCGCGTCGTGGTGCGGCTCGACGGCATCGACCACGCTTGGGAGCGGCGGGTCGTCTCCGTCACCGCCAAGGACACCTACAGCGCGCATTGGAAGACCCTGCTCACCGGGCGGCTGAGGGTGACCGCTCGGGCGTCGGTTTCCGGCACTGCGTCGGGCCGCCAGATAAGCCGGACCGTGGTCGTCACCCCCAGGGTCGCCGCCCCGACCCCGACCACGACGCCCACCGGTCAGCCGATGCTGGGGCTGTTCAAGCTCACCGCGGGCTCGGCGCCGCTCGGACAGAGCCCGAGTGGGTCGTACGTGCAGATGTTGAACGGCTCGGGCGGGACGCTGCCAAATCTCTCCTCCCCGTCGGCGAACAAGGACTACACAACCTTCGCGCCCGGGGTTGACGGGGGCCTCAGCACCGTCGCCTACGAGCCGGCGCCGTCGCCGGCCTTCGCGCAGGGCACCTCGGGGAACGCGCTGGCCGACGACATCGTGCAGCCGGTGGGGTTCGAGGGCACGAACTTCAGCGTCGACACCAATCCGACCGACGTCCAGACCGGCCAGGCGGATCCGATCCCCCAGATCTACAACAACAACGGCACGCTCAGCGGCCAGATCACGGCTTGGGATGCGCAATGGAACGGCCAGTCGTTCAACCAGGGCACACCGAAGCCCGACGGGACCACTCCCGCGGCGACGACGGCACTGTCCGGCACCTATGACGCAGCCACAGGGGCGTTCACCCTGAGCTGGCGCAGCCAGATCGTCGGCGGTCCGTTCGACGGCTTCAGCGGCTCCTGGCACCTGGCCGGTACGTTCGTCCCCGCCAGCCCATGATGCGTCGGCAAGGAGTCCCGCCCAAGCGCTGGCCGCCGGCCGTGCTGGCGGTGATCGGCCTCGGGCTGATTCTTGCCCCGGTCGCGTTCGGCATGTTCTCGAAGGCTCCGCGCGGCGCCTCGATGATGACGAGCTTCTCGCCGTTCATGACCCGGGAGCGGCTCGACGGCTTCCAGACCGACCTGCGGTACGTCGGCAACGCGGTCAACCAGGGTCAGCAAGCCATCAGCGACACGGGCCGGGCCCCCGGCGGTGACCGGAACCTCGCCCGCGTCGCGCCCCAGTTCCACACCTTCGCGCGTCAATGGCGAGCAGTCGACGCCGACATGGGGGGCATGCTCGTGACGATCAAGGCGAACCTCCCGAACTACCAAGCGGTGGCGGCGCTACCGAGCTTCCGCCTGTTCCCGTGGTTCTTCGTGATTCCGGGGGCGATCCTGCTCCTCCTGGGCGCGGCAGGGCTGGCTCGAGCGGCCAACTGGAGGGCGCTGCGCTGGATCGCCGTCGCGCTGGGGATCGCCCTGGTGCTCGCCCCGGTGGGCTTTCAGATGTTCTCGCGTGCCCCCAAGGGTGCGCAGATGATGAGCACCTTCAAGACGATCGAGACGCGTCATCACCTGCGCCGCATCCAGAGCTACTTCAGCGAAATGGCCGTCGGCCAGGGCCTCGTGCAACTGCAGCTGGTCCCCGCCTTGCGCCACGCCGGCCTGAGCGCCGCCCAGATCCGGGCCCGCTACCCGGCGCTGCGCGCCCTCGACGCCAACTGGGTTCCCATCCTCAACGACATGACTCCGATGATCGCCGCCATGAGCAACAACATCGACAACTACCAGGCGATCTCCTCCCTGCCGTCGTTCCAGCTCTTCCCGTGGTTCTTCGTGCTTCCGGGCGTGATCGTGATCGTCATCGCCCTCCTCGGCGATCGCCGCCGCGGGCGCGGCGCCGCTGAGCGCGAGCGCCCGCGCCTCTTCAACCCCGTCAACCAAGGAGTCACATGACCAATCGCCTCAAGCTGCGGCTGATCGCCGCGGCGGTGACAGCCATAGCTGTGCCGGTGGTGGCCACCGGCCCCGCCCTCGCCGCACAGCAAGTGCGCGGCGTCTTTCACATCGGCTCAGGTTCGTACATCCGCATGGGCCTGCCGAATGGGGGTTACTTCTCCAACCCATACTCGAAGTCTTCCGACAAGACCTACACGCCGATCTCCTCCGGTGTCGGCGGCGGCATCCGCGCCGGTGTCGCCCAGAACGCGCCGTCACCGGCGTTCGACAGGCACGGAAACTCGCTGGCGAACTCGATCATCACCCCGACCAGCTTCACCGGGATACGGTTCGGCGTCATCACCACCGTTCCGCCGACCTTCTACCTCTCGGGCAACCGGCTCAGCGGCCACCTCCGGAACCTCTACGCCGAGTGGAACAAGCAAACATTTCGGCAGGGCGGGATCGTCTCCGGCACCTACAACAGCGCGACCCACCAGTACACTCTGACCTGGCAGACCAAGGTGCACGGCGGCCCGTTTGACGGATACACCGGCCACTGGCACCTGCAGGGCACCGTGTCTCCCTAGGTAAGGTCAGGAGGCTCTCCATGTTGCATCATCAGCTGCCGTGGTTCGTCGCCGGGCCGGTAATGGGGCTGTGTGTCATCGCCTGTCGGGCGTTGTTCAACGGCCGGCTCGGTGTCACCGGCGGGTTCTCCGAGCTGGTGAGCAAGCTCAGCCGAGGAAGCTTCAGCTTCGATTGGCGGGGCTGGTTCGCGATCGGGCTCTCCGCCAGCGGAGCCCTCTTCCTGGTGATCTGGGGCGGCCCCGACTTCCACGGCTACGGTTGGCTGACCCGGACCTTCCACGGCTCGGGCCGGATCTGGATCCCGATCCTGCTCCTCGGTGCTGGTGGCTTGATCGGCTTCGGGGCCAAACTGGCGGGTGGCTGCACGTCCGGTAACGGCCTCAGCGGCACGGCGGCGCTCTCCCCCGCGAGCCTCGCGGCGACGGCAACCTTCTTCGCGACCGCGATCGTCGTCACCTTCGTCATCAGGGCGGTGATCTAGATGTGCTCACGCATCGCCGCCGCCGTGATCGGCCTCGTATTCGGGCTCACGCTCTGCTGGAGCGGGATGAGCAGCCCGGACGTCATCCGTGGCGCACTGCAGTTCGAGCACAGCTACCTGTTCCTGTTCTTCGCCTCGGCCGTTGGCACTGCCGCGCTCGGGGTTGCGCTCCTGCGCAGGGGGGAGCGGCGGGCGCTGCTCGTCGACACGCCGCTGGCGTGGACGCGTGACTCGCCCGCACGCCGCCACATCATCGGAAGCCTGCTGTTCGGCATCGGCTGGGGAGTCGCGGATGCGTGCCCGGGGCCGATCGCCACCCAGATCGGACAGGGCGTCGGGTGGGCGGCGTTCACCTTGGTGGGTGCGGTCGCAGGGGTTTATCTCTTCCTGCGCCGATCGCTGCCCGAGACCGAGCCGGCGGTTGACATCAAGTCGAGCCCGAGCGCGGCGATGACCCCGGCCGGCGGCTGAAGTTTCCCTCGCCGCGCGCTGTATCGGCCTGATGTGCGCAGGGGCGGCAATGCTCGCCTCCGCGTGCGGCGCTACGCCCGCGCCCGTTCGCCCCTTGACAGCACGGAAACTTCCCCGGGACTACATGCCGCTGACGCTCGGCTCCGGGACGCGCTACCGGCCCCTCCCCACCTCGGCGTGTGCTCGCGTTGGGGCTCCCGTCGACGGTCTGCGGTGCGTCCGGCCGTTCGGGATGCGCTTCGGCGCCCACCTCGAGGTGTTCGCCCACCAGCATGTGGTGGCGATTGCAGCTGCTGCAGACCGGTGGCGTGGATCTCGGTGAGCCCCTGATCGACCGCCTTGGTCAGTGCCGGAGGGACGCTCGGTTGGTAGGGGAAGAAGGCATTCTCGACGAGCAGCACGTCACTCGCGGGGTCAGCGTCGGCGCTGGCCGCCGCGGCCGGGAGCGAACCGAGGAGGACGAGGAGGACGAGGAGGACGGGGAGGACGACGAGGAGCGCCCGCCGCCGTCGCGCCGACGAGATCACAGCCATGCCGAACCAGATGACCCGCAGACGCGCAAGCGCAGCCTTCGCGCGGCAGCTTGGGCGGCGGCGGCATCCCGCGAGGAGCGGCTCGAGTCAGCCAGGTCCCGGGCCTCGACTCGAGAGCCGACCGCTTCGCTGGTTGAGCTCGTCCGCGACTGCGCCTCGGCGAAGGCAATCACCGAGGCAACGGTCATGTTGGCGAACACTCGCAGACCGGCAGCGTCGGCGGTCGGCGGCGAGAGCTCCGTCAGCGCCTTGACTGATCGCTCGGTCGCCGTCACCAGCTGACCGAGCTCGGTCTCCTGCGTCGAGAGCGTCGTGGCCCTCGCCCCGATCGCCCGCGCCCGTGCGCGGAAGCTCCGGCAGATTCCGTCGGCCGATGCGACGAATCCTGCGTGGGACTCCCCCCCGGGGGCGGCGAAGGTGACCTTGGCCACCGGAGCCGAGGCCGCGCTTGTGCCCGCCGCTCCCGTCGCGCCGACCGAGACCGCGCCCGCCGAGCTCACTGTCGACACCGCGCCCGTCGGAGCCGCCGAGCTCCGTGCCGAGCCGGTCACCGGGTGGGAACTCGCGGCGGTCGAGCTGGTGGTTTGCGATCCGGTGGAGTTCCCCGGCCGGGCCGCCAGCCCCGGCGGCACGAACACGGCGTGTCTCGGGCGATGCTGCGAGCCGGAGCTGCCACAGCCGCCGATGGCCGCCAGCACGGTCGCGACGACTCCGGCGAGCACGGACGACCGCCCTGCGGGTGCCTTCATCCGCCGGCTACTCCGGGCTTGGCGCTGCCGGCCTTGGATCCCGTGAGATTGATCGGTAGCGGTGAGAAGAGCTCGGGCGAGGCCGGCTCCCATGCACCGTTGACGAAGAAGTTGCCCGAGTATGGCTCCGAGGGAGCGCCGTTGCCGCTCGGGATCAGGTTGTCGGGGAGGAACTGAGCCAGGACCATGCGGAAGATCAGCGTGCCCTGCGCGGGGTCCCGGTCGTCCCATGGCGAGGTGGCGATCTTGCTGAATACGCCTGGCGCCCGCAGCCGGTCCGAGATCGCCGTGGGGGAATCACCCCCGATCAGCCCATAGGCGAGCGCCTGGCCGGCCACGAAGCCGCTGAGCCCGGGCACGGTCGCGAGCTCGCCGACGACCTGCGGCGTGAGCTCCGAGTACAGACCCGCGTCGGCACTGGTGGGATCCACGTCGGTGATCGCCCGCACCTGGCCCTCCACCCCGAGGTCGCCGCTGTCGATGACGAATCGCTCACTCGCCAGGCGCTGGGAAACGATGAACGGCGTCGGATTGACTGTGTGGGCCGTGCCGGCCCCGACCACCCGCATCGCGGCCGAGAGCTGACCGAAGTTGCCGTCGGCGTAGATCCCCAGCCATGACTTCGCGGGGAGCGCCGAGCGTAGCTCGGCCTCCAGCCGCGATCCGCCCGCGGGGAAGCGGACGGCCTCGATGTGCGCGCTCGCCAACGCCGTCCTGAGACCGACGAACCGTGCCTGTGAATCGGCGTTGTCTGCGACCAGCGCGGCTACCCGACGCGGTCCGTGCGACATCGAGGGCAATCCCACCCTGACGACGTATTGACCCGCCGCGTAACCCTCGGCGTAAGGATTCGGCGCCATCCGGAACACTCGCTTACCTGCGGTGACGGGCACGTTGTCGTCAGCGACGATCGTGGGGATGGAGTTGCCGATGGCGCTGATCGCCCCCTGTGCACCTTGCCCGCACGGCGCCAGGAAGGCGACAGGATGCCGGGCGGCAAGCTGGAGCGCCTCGGTCCGAGCCAGGGACGCGCTCCCCTGGTCGTCGAGCAGCACCTGATGGATCTTGTTCCCGTTGTCTCCCCCCGCGGCGTTCATCAGCTCGATCGCGATCAGCGCCCCGAGCTCCTGCGACCGGCAATCGATCGCGTCCGGCCCCGAGAGATCGGCGACCGATGCGACAGTCACCGGCGTCGACCCGGGCGAGGAGACATCTCCAACCGTGAAGGTGGGACTGCCCACCGTGGGGGCCCCGTTCTCCGTTAGCTCCGCGCTATAGGTGCCGTCTCGTGGTAGGGCCACCTCAGCCGACCAGGCACCACTGGGACCCGCACTCCCAGGATGCAAGGTGACGTGAGAGGAGAGGTTCCCTTGCCGGCAGCCACACGCGAACGCCACTGACATCGACTTCGGCGGCGGCGGCGGGAGGCTGTTGCTCTCATTGGGCTGCGCGTTGGTGACGGTGATCCGGTTCACGCCGACTTCCGAGGGAGCGAGCACCATCTCACCGGTGGCGTTCCGCAGCGCGACGTCGGCGAAGCCGGCGCCGGGGAGCAGAGCGCCCCGCTGCGAGGGCAGCGCCTGGCCACGGCCCTGGAGCGTGCCGGCCAGGAGCGCGGCAATGGCGATCGTCACTACGGCCATCACCGCCTCGGAGCGCATGAACCAGCCAGCCCCACGTCGCCTGCTCGACGTCGAGGTGTCCCGGGCGAGCGCACGGCGGGCGAGCAGAGTGGTCACGCCGCCGACGACGAGGGCCGCTCCCACCACCACGACCTTGATGATCAACAGGTGACCGTAGGAGGACCAGCGCAGGAAGTACCAGTGGCCCACCTCGCGCACGGCCGCGATCAGACCGGTGGCGATCGTCACCGCCGCCGCCACGATGGCAATCGGCGCGTATGCCCGCACAGCCGTGAGCAGGGCATCGGCGCGCGACGCGGCCAGCGCGGCCGGGACCAGGGCGAGCGCGAGGACGATCACCGCGCCCATCCACACGCCGCCGGAGAGCAAGTGGAGAATCTGACCGATCGCGGCGAGCACCGGCGTGTCATGCACGCTCGCCACGTGCCCGTCGATCGCGAGTGCGCTGAGCATGAATGCGCCCGTGAGGCCGAACAGCGCCGTGCTCCTGGCGCTCTGGCCGCGGCGGGCGATGATCGTCGCGGCTGTCCCACCCAGCAGGAGCACGACGAGCCGGACGATGATCGACACTCCCGTGGCGGCCCCCGTCAGCAGGGTGAGGTCGAGGCCATGCGGCCCCTGGGCACGCTTGAACGCCTCGAGCACAGTCCCGATCAGCGCCAGCCCCAGGGCGGCAGGCGCGAGCTTGGCCCATCGGCGCTGGGCTGCCGTCCGCAGCTCGTCGTCCACACGCCCGCCAAGACGCCAGAACAGCACCGCAGCCCCGAGCATGGCGAAGGCGGCGAGCGCCGCGAGCGAGCGGCCCGCGACCGAGATGAGGCTTTCCGCCGGCGCCGATTCGGCGCTTGACACCGTCGTCGCCAGGAGCCGGGCCGCGCCCGGTGGGGCTTGGCCGCTACGGCTGGGAACGCCGAACTGGAACGCTCCTTCGACGGTATGGCCGTCGTTACCGTACGCAACCCAGTTCACCCTGTAGATCCCCTCGTCGAGCTTCGGCACCGACGCCGACATCGCGTAGCCACCGAGCGTCCGGGTGATCTTGCCGACCGCGACCACCTTGCCGCCCGAGCCCCTGACGGTGATCGAGCATCCCTTGATCACCAGCGCTTCGGTGAAGGCGAGCTGGATCTTCGTCGGCGCCGTCTGGGCGACCACGCCGCCCTGGGGCGTGGCGGCAATGAGGTAGGGATGGGCGCCGGCCGCGGGCGCGGCCGCGGCCGCGAGCGCGATCAAGACCGCGGCGGCGGCGAGGAATCCTCGCCGCCGCCGCCTGGCCAAGGCTCCCATCACCCTGCCGCGCTGGGTATGTCGTCCGCGCAGTCGGTGGGCGGGCAGACCCATGTCATCGCGTGCGGCCTGTAGAACCCGGCTTCGGGATACCCGTACCAGTCACGTCGGTTGAAGTCCACGCCGAGACTGGCGTTCTGCTCGTCTATGAAATTCTTGTCATAGGTGAGGTTGCCGCTTCTCGAGATGTTCACCACGTACAGGCGGTGGTCGCCGTCGACCCCGGTGCGGGCGACGAAGTAGTCGTCGAACGTCATCCGGGTCGGGAACCCATCGGCATCGATCGAGTGGTTGTCGAGCGCGCCCCAGTGCGGGCCACCGGTCGTCGGGTCGTGCACGATCAGGACATCGAGCAGCACCGGGCAGTCGCCGATCGCGGTTGACGGGCTCTCCTGGTACTGCGCCGTGTCGTTGTTCGGGTTCCCCGTCGGTACGACGTTGTTGGCGATCTGCGCCTCCTCGAGGCCAACCTTGATGCCGGTGTGCGGGTCGATCGCGTTCATGTCGCAGTTCACGACGCCCTTCTCGCCGTCGGCGACGAGGTGGGAGATGTCGAGTGCGTACACCATCTTCTGCTCGCCCTGGTCGAAGTAGTTGTCGGCCAGAGGCACGCGACCTTGCACGGTGTGGAAGAGCCAGCGGTTGTTCGGGCTCGTCTGTACCCAGGCACCGCCCGAGCATCCGCCGGGTTCATCCGCGAACCCGCCATTGACGCCGTTGGCCCCGCCGTTGTCGCCCGTGGAATTGGTGGCGAGCTGCGAGAAGCCGTCGTCCCATACCTGGTGCCACTGGCTCGTCGAGACGCCGTTCGGCGCCGGCGCCGTCACGTCGGAATTCCAGAACACCCCGCCACCGCACATCGACTCCGCGAAGAAGCCCTTCGACGGCAGGAAGTATCCGTTGTAGGCGCTCGTGGTCCCGTACGTGCCGTCGGGCGCGGCGTGGGTCTTCGCGCCCTCCATGATCCCGATGTTGGTGTGCGCCGGGTTGGCGGGATCGCGCCACGTGATCGGCATGTGCGCCACCGAGGTCTCCACCGGATGCAGCGGGTCGGAGATATTCCAGGTGCGCACCGTCGGGCGGAACGCATAGATGTTGACCGGCTTGACGGGATCGAGGACGATCTCCCGCGGCTCGGCGTAGTCGTCGGTGACCAAGGTGTTCAGATCCGGCCGCGCCTGGATCCCGTGCGGGTTCGCGCACGTGCCCACGGGCTCGGCCTCGAGGACGTTGCACACGGCCGCTTCGCGCGGGTCGGTGAGGATCTGTCCGGCACTGCCGGCCGGGGTCACGGAGAGGATGTGACCGGAGCCGTCGAGCGTGGCCAGAGCCCCCGGGGAACCACCGAAATTGTAGAGCGGCCCGCCCATCCAGGTGCCGATGTACTGGTCGTTGGCGTGGTTCGAGTTGTCGTACTTGACGGCATCGAAGGCGTCGGGAATCGACCCCTGAATCACCGACAGAGGCGTATTGGTCACCAGCGCGTTGACGTTGGGAATGTCATGCACCGAGACGCCGAACGTCCACGATGAGAACAGGCAGCCAAGGATCAGGTTCTCACCGTTGATCCAGTCGTACTGGGTGTGATGGGGCTCGCACTCGATGCCGCCATCAATGTTCAGAGTGGCGAGGTTGACCACATGCCCATAGAGCGGGTTGAGCGTGTGATTGGCGTTGTACTTCCGGCCGTCGATGATCGCCAGGGCGTCGAGGCCGGGCGTGAACTGTGGCACCGCGAGCTCCGACAGCCCCTCCGGGTTGATGGTCAGGTTCTGGATGAACTGGCTGATGTCGCTGGCATCGAGGTCGGCCGCGTTCTGCTTGCCGGCCCACACCACGATGTACTCCTGGCGGCAGTACGTCGCCTGGGAGTTATTGGGCATCGTGCGCGGGCACGCATGGTCATTGGCGTCTCGAGCCGTGATCGCCGCCGGGACCGTGTGATTGGTCCACTGTCCGAGGTTGGTGGCGGATTGAACGGTGTTGACCAGCCACTGCGGATCGATGGGCAGATCTGAAGTACCTGACTGCTGCGTCGCCCCTGGATCGTTCGTCAGACCCAGCAGCTGCTCGAGCTGGGGAAGGGTCGGCAGCACCAAGTCCGCGCTCGCGAGCGAGGTCAGACTTCCCGTGAGAGCTGTAGCGACGGCGATGACCGCCGCGATCCGCCACTTCCACCGGCCCTGCGGCCGGGCACCGCGCGGTTCTGAGTCCTGTGCCATTTCGGTTCGATCCTCCTCGGGGGACGCTCTCCGAGTGAGCGACCGATTTCTAAGTGGCGCGTAAGAGTAAGTGTCGAGGAGGGCATTGCCTAGTGGCACAAGGAGTCGTCTGCGGAAGCTCCATATGACACTGTCAGTTAAGTCCCGTGCTTGTCCCGAAGTGGCACTTCCCTCGCACAGCCGCGGCGCTCCTCGTTACTCTCCCCGCATGCTCCGCGGAGTCGCGCTAACGGCAACCGTGCTCGCGCTCGCCACAGCCGTGACGGGCTGCGGCGCGAGCAGCACGCCGCAGCCTTCGGCGTCGGCGTCCCATGCGTCGCCGACGTCTATCCAGGTCACCCAGCAGCCCGCGACGATCGACGTGCGGAATCTCGAGACGGGCAGCGCGGCACATCAGATCACCTCAGCCATCGTCACGTTCTATCGGGCCACGTGGCAGGCCAACGGGTCCTTGGCATGCTCGCTCTTCTCACCGGCAGGCGTTACCGGCTTCATGAAGGCGGCGCAGGTCGCCTTCCCCGACACGCTGAACGGCAAGTTCACGTGCCCCCAGGCCATGGCCTACTTCCACGCGACGCTCGCCGACTCCGTCAACACCCTGCAGCAGGCGGGCGTCAACGTCAGCGGCAACGTCCTCGACAACGTGGGCGTTCAGCACATCGCCGTGCACGGAGCGACGGCCACCGCGCAGGCGCCGGAGGGCGTGCCGGAGTTCATCAAGCCGAAGCTCTTCATGCTCGTGCGCGTCAACAGCCGGTGGCTGATCGAGGGCTCCAAGAAGCTCGGTGAGACGCTTCCACAGCTTCTCGCGCAGGCCAAGGCCAAGGGTCAGCTGCGCGCCAAGTAGGAGCACGGTCGGAGCGGAGCTCAGCTCAGCTCGCCGTCCCGTACGGCGGCGGCGATGGCCTGACACCGTGTTCGTGCCCCGGCCCGCCGAACGGTGCGCTGAATGAGCTTGCGCACCGCGCTTTCTGAGAGATTGAGCTCCAGCGCGATCTCTGCGTCGCGCAGTCCGTCCGCGAGCAGGGCCAGCGCGCGCTTCGCCGGCTCGTCGAGCCGGGCCCGCTCGATACCCTCGGTCGCCGCGGTGGGCGGCAGCCGTCGTGGGGTTAGCCGCATGCCCAGTCGACCGGCAGCGAGCGCGACGCGAACGGTCACGGCCTCGACGTCGTCGCGGACGAGGATGGCGTCCGCGTCCTCACGCAGCGCCGGGCTCAGGTTCTCCTCGACCGAGCCCAGCAGGACGATCACCGAACCTCCCCGGGAGCGGGTGAATCGGGCCGCCTCGTGCACCTCGGGATGCCCGGCATCGACGATCGTGGCCGAGTGCAGGGGAAACGCAGTTCGCTCGAGGGCGGGCATGTCGATGGCGATCTCGGCGCGAGCCCGCCAGTCGTCGGGCAGCAGCCCGACGAGTCCCTGGGCGATCACCTCGCGACTCGAGAAGACCACCACTCGTGGCCCCGTCCCGGCCTCCGCAGGCGCGGGGCCGGCGCCGGGTTCGACGGCCGTCAGCCTGCCTTCCCCGCCCGTCGTCTTCACGACCGAGCGCCTGCCCATCGGCGGCGCAGGCACGCTGGGGTCATCCTGCCTCGGCGCTCCAGTCCGTCTGCGCGCACCCCTCTGGCCCATTGGCAAATTGCCCGTTCGCCTGCTTGGCGCTGGTGAAGACGCCGGTGACGATGGGATCGTCGCCCTCGAGCCATTGACTGTCGTTGAACGATCCGCCAGGGGCGACGAACAGGGAGGTGGCGGAGTAATACGCGCAGATATCGTTAGAAGAGGTGCTGCACCCATTCTGGAAGCAGGTCTGGGTGAAGGTGCCGAAGGCGAAGGCCGACTGCGGCGACCCGTCCGTCGGAGGCCGCGCTGGTGCTTCGAGCGCCCGCCCCCCGGCCGCCACGTAGAAAGCGACCGGCTCGTGAGTCTGGGTCTCCCCGTGCCAGATGCCGTCCTTGACCTGTTTGCGGCGCCCAGGCGCGGCGGTGATGTGGACTGTTCCCGTGTCGCATACCTCGGTGCCACCGGCGAACTGATTAGGCGTCTGAGACTGGTGACGGTAGGAGAGCGTGAACCCCGCTGCGCTGAAGCGACCGCTGAGCTTGGTGCTGACACCCTGACCGCTCGTGACGGTGCTGAAGCTCCCGTTGTCGCTCACGCGCAACGGCCCGTCAATCACCTCGACGTCGAAGGGAATGGCCGGCTGCGACGCGTTGGCGCAGCTGATCGGCGCGTCGACCGCGAGGTTCTCGACCACCCTGTGGGTGGCCGGTCTCGTCCCGCGGGACTGCTTCACGTGTGACGGCGCGCTGACCTGCGCGACCTCGAAACTCGCCGTGGTTCCCCCGGCGGCGGTGCCCTCCCAGTCGCCCGCTCTCGGTAGCGCGGCCGGCTTGGTCCTCGCCGTGGCGGAGGCGCCCGCTGGGCCCGGGACCACCACTCCGATCACGAGCAGGGCCGCGGCCGCGGCGAGGCTCGCGTGCAACCTCACAGCAGTCCTTCCCTGGCCGCCATCGCCACCGCCTGCGTGCGCGTGCGCGCCCGCAGGCGCGTCTGGGCGCTGGCGATGTGCTTGCGCACCGAGCTCGTGCTGATGCCCAGCCGCACGCCGATCTCGTGGTCGTGCAGTCCGTCCGCCAGCGAGCCCAGCACCTCGAGCGACCGCTCGGTGACGGGAGCGGTGCGGCCGGCCCGTGGGTGGCTCGAGGCGGCGGCGCCGGACGCCGTCGCAGGCTCGCCGGCCTCGATCCCGCGCAGCGTGGCGCACAGCGACTCAGCCGAGGCCTGCTCGATCACCAGGTAGCCGCCGGCCCCGGCGGCGATCGCGGCGGGCACGACATCGTCCTGCTCGTTGTCCACCGCGCAGATCACGGGGACGCCGAACCTCATCGCCGCGGTGACCAGCGGTCGGGGATCCTCGTATCGCGGCATCCCGAGCAACAGGGCGCGGGGCGCCGTGGCGCTTGCCCTGAGCACCACCGCCGCCTCGGCGAGATCGGTGACGGCATCGACGCGACAGGCGAGCGCGTTGCCGGCGAGCCTGGCCAATCCGGCCCGGACGAGCGGACGTCGGTCGACGGCCAGAAGCGGGGCCGACGGATGCGGGCGACCATGCGCCGCGAGCGCCAGCGATCGGATGTTCGCTGCTGACGAGATGACTGCCTCCTCTTGACCTGGCGGCGCGACGCACCACCACTTCTCGCAACTCGGGATGAGCGCTTGTCCAGTCCCTGCCGGAGCCGGCGCGGCCCATACTACACAAATTCGATCGGGTTAGGCCGATTTAGGCTACGATCTCCCGTGCTGTGCCACGAGAAACAAGGAGCTACCGATGAGACGGCTTGTCGTGCCGCTGATGGCGGGGCCTTGTCGCCGGGACGGTCTTCCTGGCCGGAACGGCGACAGGAAGGAGCGCGCCCAAGTGCACCGTTCGCAACGCGGGCGGGATTCCCACCTCTGTCGCGCTCGGCGGGTGGTCCTACAACGTCAGCTTCAGCTGCCCGTTCGCGCTCAAGCGCTTCAGCGTGCGGACGAACAAGCGCCTCCTGAGGGGCCCGACAAGTTCGGGCTGATGGTGCCCTACGCCTATGCCCGGCTGAGCAATGGCCAGCAGGCCAACTTCACCTGCACCGACAGCTCGACCAGGTCGGTCACGTGCACCGTGTCCCCCGCCTTGCCCGCTCGCATCGTCATCACCGACGGGTTCGACTCGTCGACCGTGTGCAGGAACACGAACAAGGGGCGGTTCAAGGCCACTCTGACGGTGAACGCCCGCA
>DASZLV010000128.1:0-1667 GCA_035552215.1 Solirubrobacteraceae bacterium
TCACCCAGACCGCCAATGTGAGGCCCTTCGTGCTCCGCGACGCGAGCCAGTTCCGCGCCGCGGCGCCGCCGGCGCTCAACAGCACCGAGTACGCCAACGACTTCAACGAGACGAAGCTGTTCGGCGAGAAGACGAGCGCCGCTCGGACCGCCGACGAGACGGCCCTGGCCACCTTCTGGGGTGCCGCTCCCGTGTGGGTGGTGTGGAACCAGGTCGCCGACCAGGCGGGCGTGGCCTTCGGTAACAGCCTCGCTGAGAACGCGCGGCTCTTCGCCAGCCTCGACACCACCCTGGCGGACAGCGCCATCGCGCTGTACGACTCCAAGTACTCCTACCACCGCTGGCGTCCCATCACCGCGATCACCGCGGCCGATCAGGGCAACGCGAACACGGTTGCCGATCCGAACTGGCTCCCGCTCTCCAACACGGCGAACGATCCCGGCTACCCCGGGGCCCACGCCGAGTTCAGCGCTGCCGCGTCGTCGGTCCTCCGGGACTTCTTCGGCACCGACGCCTTCTCGTTCTCGCTGATCAACCCGGCGGCAACCATCACGAGGTCGTTCACGACCTTCTCGGCAGCCTCGAATGAGGCGAACGCGAGTCGCATCTTCGCCGGCCAGCACTTCCAGTTCGACGAGAACGCCGGTCAGGCGCAGGGTTCGCAGGTCGCGAACTTCGTCCTCGACCACGCCTTCCACCACGGCGTCGAGCGCTGAAGCTGGGCCTTCGCACCGCAGCCCGCCCGAGATGCGTCTCGGGCGGGCTGTCGGCTAGAAGGCGGAACCAGGTATGTCCGGGGCGCCATATCCGAACACGCCTCCCTCTCGCCGCGGCATGGAGCCGCTCTCGGACCCTTGGTCTGGGCCCCACCGGCGTACTACGGTAACTGGGGTGTGGGCGCGTTTCGACGACCTCTCCGACGGGGGAGAGAGCATGCTGCTCTCCGAGCCCGAGCGCGAGTTCGTGGCTCGCGAGCCCGCACAGGTCGCGGACGTGTTGCGCGCCGCCGAGGCGGCGGCCCGCGCCGGTAGCTGGGTGGCCGGCTTTGTCACCTACGAGGCCGCCCCGGGACTCGACCCCGCGCTGCCCGGTCTCGAGTGGCCACCGGGCCATCCGCTCTCCGGACTGCCCGTGGCGTGGTTCGCTGCCTTCGCGCGCCGCGAGGTCGTCGCGCCCGTGCGGCGGCCCGCGAGCGGCGGCGACAGCCCTCCGTGGTCGCTCGACCGAGACCGGATCTGGCACCGCGAGGCGGTCGACACGGTCAGGGAGGCGATCGCCGCCGGGGACTACTACGAACTCAACCTCAGCGCCCGCCTCACCACCGAGATCGACGACCCCCTGGCCCTCTACGCCCGGCTCGCCACCGTGCAGCCCGGCGCCTACAGCTCGCTCATCGCCACCGGCGAGCACACCGTCGTCTCGGCGTCGCCCGAGCTCTTCTTCACCCGCTCCGGCGACGAGGTGGTGACCCGGCCGATGAAGGGAACGGCGCGCCGAGGGCGGTGGCCGGAGGAGGACCGCGCCCACGCCGAGGCGCTGCGAACCTCGAGCAAGGAGCGCGCGGAGAACGTGATGATCGTCGACGTCATGCGCAACGACCTCGGACGCGTGGCCGCGTCCGGATCGGTGACCGTCCCCGCCCTGTTCGACGTCGAGCGCTACCCGAC